>NZ_JBHTFQ010000004.1:0-396777 GCF_042666235.1 Halodurantibacterium daqingense
CGCCCGCCGGCCAGGCCACCACAAGCTCGATCGAGCGGGGCAGTTCGGGCACCGGCCGGAACGCGATATAGGGGGATCGGATATTGGTGATCCAGGCGGGCATCAGTCAGGCGGCGATGACATGGATCTTGCACAGGGTTTCCACCGTCTTCCCCTGGCCGACAGATCCCGGCTTCAGGGCCAAGCTGTCACCGGCGCCGAAGGCATGGATCGCGTCGCCTCCTCGACGATCTCACCCGTCCGTCCAGGATGTGGCGGACCCTTGATCGACCGGGTGGTGCCGGGTGATCTCGCGGATCTCGGCGCAGATTTCGCCCCTGCCGGCGGCCTCTGCCAGGGCGCTCGACCCGGGTGAAGCCTGCGGTAAAGATACAGCCGCGCCGCTGGAACGCGGATCATTCCCCAAAGCCCTTCCGCGCCAGGGTAAGGCCAGATGCTCGGCCGTCATCGTCTCGCCGTTGTGGAACCTGATCCCTTCACCCAGGCGGAGCGTCCAGGCATTGCCCTCCTGCGTCCGGTCGGTGGCCAGGCCGGGGCGCAGGTGCAGGCCCTGTTCGTCGGGCTCCGACGCATTGATCATCAAAGCCGAAACATGACCGTTGCGGCGAGGATCACTGCGGAAAGACAGACCTACGGGCACCTGTCGCAGGGCGGGGGGATGCGGCGCCGATCCTTGAGCCTGCCGACCACGATCTCTCGGCGACTGCGCCTTTGTGGCGGCGCTTGTTGTGGCGGACGGTCCTGCCTCGGGAGTCCGGTCCGGGAATCCAGGGCGTATCTCCTTGTAGTTCCACGCATCCCGGAACCAGCTGGCATCACGGCCGCCGACGGCGATCAGCCATTCGGCACCGGGCATGCGGTTCAAGAGGGCGGCCGCACCCCCCGGTCGCTGGCTGGCCCGCGGGCACGAAGAAGCGATCGCCCAGCCCAGGCATCCCTCACCGCCTGCAGTTCGGTGGTCAGCCTGGCTTTTCCCGCCCGATCAAGCGCCCTCACTTGTCTTCGGACCCTTCTTTCTGACCCGCGGGCCTGAGGCCGGAAGGATCGCGATCGAACCTTCCGATCCTTCACCGCATGGTGCAGCAAGGCTCGCCCCGCAGAAGAGCACCTGCCATGCGCCGCGCACGGGCATGACAGCCGCGGGCGCCGTGCTTGACGAAGGCTCCGGCCAGGACTGCACCCCCCTTGAACATCGCGGGCCGCGGGATGACCCGAGATACGGATGCGCGCCCTGGCTGCGCCTCAACTGCGGCTTGGGCTTGGCTTCCTGAACGATGGCCTAAATAATGGCAACATGTTGACATGCGTACGGGGACGGAGATGGCCGGAACGTCGGAAGAACTGGAAGCTGAGGTGCTGCGCAACGCTGTCTTCGAAGTGGCGCCACACGGCTATCTCATCCTCGACAGGGACTTCAACATCATCGACGTCAACCAGCAGTATCTGGACCTGACCAGAACCCGGCGCGAGAACCTGGTCGGCGTGGCGATATTCGAGGCCTTCCCCGACAATCCCGATGATCCGACCGCCGATGGCGTGCGCAACCTGCGCGCTTCGCTGGAGACGGCGCGCGCGACGGGGCGCCCGCATGCAATGTCAGTTCAGAAGTATGACATCCCGGTGCGCGGCCCGGCAGGCGGTTTCGAGGAACGTTACTGGAAGCCGTTGAACACGCCTGTCCTGCGCGACGGCAAGGTCGTGGCGTTGATCCACCATGTTGAAGACGTCACCGCAGAGACGCTGTTCCGCCGCGATCAGGCGATCCGCCTGCGTTCTGCCCAGCGGCTCAACGACCTGGCTTTCTGGGAATACGACCCAAGCACGGAGACCATATACATGTCTCGTGCGCTTGCCGTCATGCTGGGACTTCCGGACCGGGAGGGCACACTGCCGGCGGCCGACTTCTTCGCCCTGGTCCATCCTGAGGACCGGGCCGACTTCCAGGCCGCCTTCGAGCGGGACATGAACGCGCCGGAGCATACGGTCATGTCCTTCGCGCACCGCCTGGCGCGGGAAGACGGCACGACGCGGTGGTTGTCGTCGCATGGCGAACTCGTGCGGGATCATCGCGATGCGCTGCCCCGCTTCCTTGTCGTCAGCCTCGACATCACCGCTGCGAAAGAGCGCGAAGAAAAACTGGCAGAGACGCTGGAGGAACGGGACCGTCTGCTGGCACAGAAGGAATCGCTCCTGGGCGAGGTGAACCACCGCATCAAGAACAGCCTTCAGCTCGTGGCCAGCATCCTCAACACCGACGCGCGCCGCGCCGGCGCGGGCGATGTGCGCGAACGGCTTCAGGCGGCGGCCGCACGGGTCCGGGCCGTCACCTCCGTACATGAGATGCTCTACCGTTCCCACGAGGTGACGACCGTTGCCTTCGGCGCGTATCTTCGTGAACTGTGCGAAAATCTTGCCTCCGGCGATGCCGGGACAGCCGGCGTTGAAGTCCGGTGCGATGCCGTTGGTGTGAACCTGCCGGCCGACAAGGCGATCCCGCTCGCGCTGATCGTGAACGAGTTGGCGACGAACGCGATCAAGCATGGCCTTGCGGGTGTTCCGGATGGGATCATCCGGGTCGCGACCGGTCTGGAAGATGGAAAGCTCGTGCTTGAAGTGACCGACAATGGAACAGGAAAGGCGGAAGTTGCCGAACCCGGCCTCGGCACGCGCATCATCGACGGCCTTGTTGCACAACTCGACGCCTCCATGACGACAGCCTCTGCAGAACCAGGGCATCGTGTGGTCGTCCAAATGCCTCTGCAGATCGCATGAGCCTGCGCATTCTGATCGTCGAGGACGAGTTTCTCATCGCGCTTGATCTTCAGGATCAGGTGGAGGATCTGGGCCATCTGGTGACGGCCGTGGTGCGGGACTTCGAAAGCTGCAAGAGCGCCGCACGGAAAGAGCGGCCGGACCTCGCGTTGATGGATCTGCGGCTGGCAAACGGCGCCTCCGGCGTCGATGCATCCCGCTGGCTTCATGATGTTCTGGGCGTGCGCTGCATCTTCATCAGCGGCAATCTCGACGACGAGACCCGCAAGGCCCTGTCGGATGTCGAACCCCTCGCCTTCATCGGCAAACCCATCCTCAAGCATCAACTGATGCGCGAACTGGCCAGGTTCCGTGACCGGCAGGCGCCGGGAACCGAGTAGCCCGCTTCTCGACCCGAGGGATCCGCGAACCCGGAGCAGAGCCTTGTCACGGGCCTCATGATTTACTGCAATGGTCTGACCGCCCACGCACCTTCGATCGGCTGCTAACCTGCGTAACGGCCCGTCCCGGCCGGACGAGCCGCCATGACGTGCCGCGGCATCCCCGAACGGGTTGCCTGCGTGCCTCAGCGACGCCCGACAGGCGATCCTGCTGATGCAGTCACGGCTGCCGCCCTGGCGCCGACGGGCCGCGATGCGGAACAAGGCTCTTGCCAGGCGCGTGCTCCTGCCCGCAGCGCGCAGAAAGGTGGCCTTGACCTTCATCTGGTCATCAGGGGGTGAGGATCTCGACGCAGAACCTCGCAAGAAGCAAGCTGCTTCGTCATCCAGCGGCCATCGGGGAATGCAGGCGCGCAGTGCGGCGGATTCCCCTGCGCAGGCGCGCCGCGCCTCCAACATGCGGCCGCTGTCCGCCTCGGGCTTGCGGGGTGCGGGACGGCCCTGCACCCTCCAGCGCCCTCACCCGCCTTGCGGTGGCCGCGGATACGGGCCGGGCCGTCCGATGCCGGCTGCGACCGGCGCCACCACGGGCACGGTCTCGCGCGTTCCTCCTCCGGACACCGGGCTGGCCGTGTCGCAGGATGGCAGGTGTCGTGGCACGCGAACCGCGGCGGCCCCTTTTGCCGGCGGTGGTTCGGAGGGCCCGCCGCGTGCGGGTGCGGGGCCGCACCGGGATCGGGCACGGGAGCGCCGGGGTTTTCCTGCTCTCGCGCCGCGGACGGGCACCATCGCCGCAGTCCAGGTGCCCCGGCCCCGGCGCATCCTTTCCGCTCGGGGGCCATCAGGATATGCAAGCCAACCCGGGCGTCGTCCACGCGACGCTGAAAACGCGGGCAGTTTGCTGTCCGGCCGCGCGCAGAACCCCGCCGCGCCGCCTCCGGACGGGATCTGCGGCAGCAACAAGTTTTCATTGCCCGCGCGTCGCGTCCTTGTTCATATGACGCAAACGGCCCGACAGAGGCCCGAAGATCAGCGACGGGGGCAAGACGCTTGAGCCAGGACAACGCGGTCACGGTCGAACAGGTGATCAAGAGCTTCGGACAGGGCAGCTTTGCCGTCCGTGCGCTCGACGAGGTTTCCCTTGGCATCCGCAAGGGGGAATTCTTTACCCTTCTCGGCCCCTCGGGCTGCGGCAAGACCACGCTTTTGCGCCTGATCGCGGGGTTCGAGCAGCCGACGGCCGGGCGCATCCTGCTGGAGGGGCAGGATGTGACGGGGCTGCCGCCGAACCGGCGGCAGGTGAACACGGTCTTTCAGTCCTATGCGCTTTTCCCGCATCTCACCGTGCGCGAGAACGTGGGCTTCGGCCTGCGGATGCAGGGGCGCAGCCGGTCCGAGATCGCCGAGCGCACGGCACGGATGCTGGCGCTGGTCCGGCTGGACCATCTGGCCGAACGCCGGACGGCGGCGCTGTCGGGCGGGCAGCAGCAGCGCGTGGCGCTGGCCCGGGCGCTGGCGCCGCAACCCGCCGTGCTGCTGCTGGACGAGCCGCTGTCGGCGCTGGACCTGAAGCTGCGCAAGGAGATGCAGGTCGAGTTGAAGCGGTTGCAGCAGGAAACCGGAATCACCTTTGTCTTCGTCACCCATGACCAGGAAGAGGCCCTGACCATGAGCGACCGGATCGGCGTGATGAGCGAGGGCCGCCTGCAGCAGGTCGCCCCCCCGCGCGAGATCTATACCGCCCCTGTCAATCGCTTTGTCGCCGACTTCATCGGCGAGACGAACTTCCTGCCGGTCACCCCGGCGCCGGGGGGCGTGCGCCTCGGCTGTGGCGCCGTGGTCGCGGCCCAGGGCGAGGGGCCGGTGCTGTGTATCCGGCCCGAACAGCTGCGCGTCACCACCCCCGGACAGGCGGCGGCGGCACGGGGAACGGCAGACCGCGACGGATCGTGGAGCGGGGCGGCGCCGGACGCCATTCCCGCGACCGTGGGGCGGCTGATCTATTTCGGCACCGACATGCACGCACAGCTGCATCTGCCGGACGGCGCCACCCTGACTGCCCGCCTGCCCCTGCCGCCGGGGGGCGAGGCCGCGCTCGCTCCGGGCGACAGGGTCGATGTCACCTTTGCGCCCGGCGCGGCACGGCTGATCGGGGAGTGACGGCAATGCCGCAGGATCCCGCGCACCGCCGCTCTGCCCGCAACGGCTGGCTTCTGTCGGCGCCGGCGCTGGTGCTGCTGTTCTTCGCGGCCTCGGGGCCGCTGCTGATCGTGCTGACCTATTCGTTCCTTCAGAAGGGCGCCTATGGCAACGTGATCTGGGAATTCAGCCTTGATGGCTGGATCGGCATCCTCTTTACCCGCGACATCTTCGACGGCTCGCTGCGGCTGGCCGATGCGCATCTGACGATCGTCTGGCGCAGCGTGAAGCTTTCGCTGCTTACCACGCTCATCGCACTGGTCCTGGGCTTTCCGACAGCCTGGTTCATCGCAACGCGGCCTGCCACGCAGCGGGCGGCATGGCTGTTTCTCATCACCATCCCGTTCTGGACGAACCTGCTGATCCGCACCTTCGCCATCGGCGAGATCCTGCGCAACGAAGGGCTGTTGAACACGCTCCTGCTGCGGCTGGGAGTGATCGGCGCGCCGTTGCAGATGCTTTATACCGACGGGGCGGTGCTGGTCGGCATGGCCTATGTCTATCTGCCGCTGATGGTGCTGCCGCTGTTCGCGGCGATCGAGCGGTTCGACATGCGCCTGCTCGAGGCCGCCTATGACCTCTATGCGAGCCGCCCGAAGGTTCTGCGCCACGTCATCATCCTGCCCATCGTCCGGCCCGGGCTGGTGGCAGGCTCGATTCTCGTCTTCGTTCCCTCGCTGGGGGCCTATGTCACGCCGCGCATCCTGGGCGGGGGCAAGAACATGATGATCGGCAATTTCATCGAGCTTCAGTTCGGACAGGGCCGGAACTGGCCGCTGGGCGCGGCCCTGTCGATGACGCTGTTGCTGATCGTGGGCCTTGCGCTGGTGATCTTCGTGCGGGCAGCGAACCGCGGCAGCGGGGGGCATCACCATGGCTGAGCGCGGCTTTACCGTCTCGCGTCTGCCGGGCTTTGCCGCCGTCGCGGTGGCCGTCTTCGTCTGCCTTTACCTGCCCATTGTCACGCTGGTCGTCTATTCCTTCAACGGCGGCCCCTCGATCGCGGTCTGGCAGGGGTTTTCATTGCACTGGTACGGCGAAGCCTGGAACAACCAGGCGGTCAAGGATGCCACGGCGCGATCGCTGGTGATCGCCACCGCGGCCAGCCTGATCGCCACCACCGTGGCCACCATGGCCGCTCTTGGCACGACGCGGCGGCCACGCTTTCGCGGCCAGGGGCTGATCTATGTGATGATAAACCAGCCCTTGATGGTGCCCGAGATCGTCACCGCCGTGGCGTTGCTGATCTTCTTTGCCTCGATCAAGGTCGCGACCGGCTATCAGGGGCTGGGCTATCTGATCGCGGCGCATTCGGCCTTCTGCACGCCCTTTGCCTATCTGCCCATCCGTGCCCGGCTGGAAGGCATGGACCTGAGCCTCGAGACCGCGGCCGCGGACCTCTACGCCTCGCCCTGGCAGAGCTTTCGCCATGTCACCCTGCCGCTGCTGACGCCGGGCATCGCGGCAGGGGCGATGCTGGCCTTCGTCATCAGCCTGGATGACGTCATCATCACCGAATTCGTGAAATCCGCCGGGCAGGACACGCTGCCCACCTACATGCTGGGCCAGATGCGCCGCGCGATCACGCCCGAGGTCAACGCAATCTCGACCGCGCTGCTGGCGCTGACCGTGACGCTGCTGACGGCCTTCTTCCTACTGAACCGAAAGAAGAACTGACCAACAGGGAGACTGCCATGAAACTGACGCTTGCGACGCTGGCCGCCATGCTGGCAACCACCGGCCTTGCCCAGGCACAGGGGGTTCTGAACCTCTACAACTGGGGCAACTACACCAGTCCGGAACTGCTGGCCAAGTTCGAGGCCGAGACCGGCATCCGGGTTACCGTCACCGATTACGACAGCAACGATACCGCCCTCGCCCGGATCGAGGCCGGCGGCCACGGCTTCGACCTTGTGGTGCCCTCGACCAACTATGTGCCGATCTTCCGCGACAAGGGGCTGATCGCGGAACTCGACCTCGACCGCCTGCCCAATCACGGCAACATCGCCGATCAGTGGGTCGATGTGGACTGGGATCCGGGCCGGCGCTTCACCGTGCCATGGCAATGGGGATCGGTGGGCGTCGCGGTCAATACCTCGGTCTATTCCGGCGACATCCATACATCGGCCATCTTCATCGACGTGCCGGATGAGCTGAAGGGCCGGGTCAATGTGGTGCCCGAGATGACGGATGTGCTCAACCTCGCGATCTTCTATTATGGGGGCGAGCCCTGCACCGAGGATCTGGAGGTGCTGCGGAAGGTGCGCGACGGGCTGGTGGCGGCCAAGCCGCACTGGATCTCGATGGATTACGGCGCCACCGAACGGCTTGCCAACAACGACTGGGCGGCCAGCGTCAACTGGAACGGCTCGACCATGCGCGCGCGCCTGGCCAACCCGGATGTGCAATACGGCTACCCGCGCGAGGGCTATCCGCTGTTCATGGATTCCGTGGCGCTCTTGTCCGATGCGCGGAACGTGGACGAAGCCTATCAATTCCTCGACTTCATCATGGAGCCGGAGAATGCCGCGATGATTTCCGACTTCGCCCGCTATGCCAACGGGATCGAGGGGTCGGAGCCCTTCCTGCCCGAAGACATGCGTGACGCGCCCGAAGTGGCAACGCCCGAGGAGTTCCGGGCCGCCGGACGGTTCGTGCCGACCTGTTCGCCCCGCTTCATGGAGTACCTGTCCGCGATCTGGACAGAGCTTCAGTCCTGACGCGTCGGCCATGCCGACATGCCGGGCGGCGGTTCGGCCGCCGCCCCTGCCCAATCGCCGGCCGACAGGCACGGCCGCCCCAGCCCAGCGAAAGCGCACCAATGACTCCGGACCTGATCGTCACCAATGCCCGCATCCTGACCATGGATCCCGCCCGCCCCCGCGCCGGGGCCATCGCGCTTGGTGGGGGGCGGATCCTTGCCCTGGGCACGCCCGCGGAAACAGAGGCGCTGGCCGGCCCGGCGACCCGGGTAATCGACGGACGGGGTCGCAGCGTGCTCCCGGGCTTTGTCGAAAGCCATCTGCACCTCGTCCTGGGCGGCGCAGAGCTTTCGCATCTGCATCTGACCGGCCTGCATGGGCTGGATGCCCTGCGCGATGCCTTCCGCGGCTTTGCCGCGCGGCACCCGGACCGGCCGCTGCTGATGGCGCAGGGGGCGGATTACGGCATCATCGGCCGCCCGATGACCCGGCATGATCTGGACGCGATGCTGCCCGACCGGCCGATCGCCATCACCGCGCACGATCATCACACGGTCTGGGCCAATACGGCGGCGCTGCGGGCCGCGGGCATCCTGCAGGGGATGGCGACGCCCCATGGCCATGAGGTGGTAATGGGGCCGGACGGCTGTGCGACGGGCGAGTTGCGCGAGTTCGAGGCCTTTTCCCCCGTCATCGCACTTGGCGGCGAGGCGCGGCTCAACCTCGGCATCGCCACGGGGGCCGAACCCTCGCCCTGGCCCGAGCCGGCCGAACGGGCGATAGATCGCGCCAGGGTGCTGCGCGGGCTGCAACATTGCGCCGCCCACGGCATCACCTCGATGGTGAACATGGATGGCAACCGCTATACGCTGGTGCTGCTGCGCGAGTTGCAGGCGCAGGGCGATCTGCTGGCGCGGGTCAAGGTGCCGTTTCACTTCAAACCGCAGATGGATCTGGCCGAGCTTGACCGTGCCACCGAGATGACCGCCGAATTCGACGACGACTGGCTGTCGTCGGGTTTCGTCAAGATGTTCATGGATGGGGTGATCGACAGCCGCACGGCCTTCATGCTGAACGATTATCCCGATCAGCCCGGGCACAGGTCAGAGCCGCTTTTCCCGCCCGACCGCTTTGCCCGGATCGCGACCGAAATCGACCGCCGCGGCCTGCAGATCGCCGTCCACGCCATCGGAGACGGCGCGGTGCGCGCCACCGTCGACGGCTATGCCGCCGCGCGCGCCGCCAACGGCCCGCGCGACAGCCGGCACCGGATCGAACATATCGAACTGATCGATCCGGCCGACATCCCGCGGCTCGGCGCGCTTGGCATCACCGCCAGCCTTCAGCCTGCGCACCCGCCCGGCGCAATGGATTTCCCGCTGGAACCGACCCTCGGCCAGATCGGCGCAGCCCGATGGAAGGACGCCTATCTGTGCCGCACGCTGGCTGAGGCGGGTGCGCCCCTTGCCTTTGCTAGCGACTGGCCGGTGACGGATGTGTCGGTCCTGCGCGGGATCCGGGCGGCCCTGACGCGCGCACCCTTTCCCGGGGCGGGCGACGAACGGCTGGATCTGATGCAGACGCTGCATGCCTATACCGCCGGCGGCGCCTGGGCCGCACATCGCGACCATGTCACCGGCCGCCTGCGCGAGGGGCTGGCGGCCGATCTGGTGATGCTCGACTGCGATCTGGAAAACGTCGCGCCGTGTGAGATCGACCGTCAGGGCGTGGCGCTGACCATCTGCGGCGGGCGCATCACACACGAGATGGCCCTGTAGCGCGAAGACCCGCCGAGACAGGTCCGGTATCCCGGCGATCTGCCGGGCCGGGTCGGGAGGCCTTGCCGGTTTCATGGCTGGCGCGATGCTGCCGGGCCAAGGCAAGGATCAGGGTGGGCGCTTGTCCCGCCCCCGGGGGCGGGAAGGGACGCTGCCGCCCCGGTCGCGTGGCGGCGGCACTTCGCCTGTTGCTGACGATCCTCGCCTTCATCCAGCGGCGCGACGGACGCCGAGCGCCCGTCGCTGCCTGCCTCAGACAAGTGCCATGACGCGGGCGGGACCACCGGTGCCGCCGCGGTGCTTCGGCGCGCCGATGAAGATCGTGGCGCCGGACGCGGGAAGCTGGTCGAGATTGGCCAGCCCCTCGATGCCGAAACGGCCGGAGGGTAGCCACGCGTAATGCACTGCGAAATCCGCCGAATTGCCCGGATCAAGCGACATCGTGTCCACGCCGATAGATCCGGCCCCCGCCTCGGCCAGCAGATCGGTCGCCGCGCGGGAAAAGCCGGGAAAGGCCATGGTCCCGTCCGGCAGGTTGCGCCACGACGGATCCCCGATCCGCGCCGACCAGCCCGAGTGCATCGCAATGCAGGCCCCCTCGGGGATCGCGCCATGAGCCGAGATCCAAGCCTCGATATCGGCGGGTTCCACCATCGCATTCGGATCCTCGGCCGCCCGGTCGGAAATGTCGACGACGCAAAGCGGCGCGATCAGATTTTCGACCGGCAGGGCATCGACCGAGGTTCCGCCTTGGGAAAAATGCAGGGGCGCGTCGATATGGGTTCCGGTATGTTCGAAAATCGTCAGCTTGAAGAGGTGATAGCCGTCGGGCTCAAAATCCTTGTCGGTCTCATAGAGGATACCCGGCTGGCCATCGAACGTGGGAAAATCGCTGTCATAGGCATGGGTAAGGTCCACCACCCGCCCGGACGCCTGCGCCAGCGCAGGCCGTGCCGACAGCGCCCCGGCAGCAAGACCCGCTGCGGCCGTGACCGCCGCGCCGGAAAAGAGGCTGCGGCGCGAGAGCATATGGGCTTTCACGCCCTCTATCAGGCATATGTTGCACATGGGCAGTTCCTTTGCTGGTGCTTCCGTCATTCCCGATTCCTGGATGGAACGGTCGCCGCTTGCTGCCTGTCAAGCGGCGCGCACGGGGTGTCGGGCCGGCTGCCGCGTTTTTGGGCGCGGGCTGCGGACAAATGACAAAGCTCGCGCGGTGCCGGAACCTTCGGTGACGGGGCGGCACCTTGGCGGGCGCGGGCGGCGCCGATCCTTCAGCCCGGTCCGGCCGATCGCGGCCTTGCGCCACGCAGGCCCCGATGCGGCGGGCGCCGCAACGGATGTGAGCGCGCCTTGACGCGCACCCACTCCCGGAACGGCCTGTGCACCTTCCGCTGGTGCCGGAAGCGGCGGCAGGCGGGGCCTTCGACCCGCAGATGTCCGCGGGCCTTCGCCCTGACCCGGGGGGCCGGCGGCGCCCTCGGCGCGCCGGGCGCGGGGGGCGCGCAAGCAGGGGTGGTGCGCTTTCTCTGGCTCAGATGATCGCGTGGCGGACGCGGGCCGAGATCCATTCCGACATCACCACCGTCGCCAGGATCACCAGGATGATGAGGCTGACCTGCGGCCAGGCGAGCACGTTCAGGCTCGCCTGCAGCTGCGCGCCGATGCCCCCTGCCCCGACCAGCCCGAGGATCGCGCTTTCGCGGATGTTGATGTCCCAGCGGAACACCGAGATGCCGTAGAAGGTGGGCAGAACCTGCGGAACGATCGCGTAGTTCAGCACCTGCAACCGGCTGGCCCCGGTGGCCGTGACCGCCTCGATCTGGGCGATGTCGGTTTCCTCGATCGCCTCATAAAGCAGCTTGCCGATGAAGCCGATCGACCGGAAGGCGATGGCCAGGATCCCTGCCAGCAGCCCCGGCCCGAGGATCGACACCAGCAGAAGCGCCCAGATCAGCGAGTTGATCGAACGCGAGGCGACGATCAGGAACAGCGCCAGGGGGCGCGCGACAAACCGCGACGGCGTGGTGTTTGCCGCCGCAAGGAAGGCCAGCGGCACGGCCAGCACGATGCCCAGCAGCGTGCCCAGCGTCGCGATGTTGATCGTGTCGATCAGCGGCTGCCAGAGCCGCTCCAGATAGGACCAGCGCGGCGGCAGCGCCCGGCCGACCAGATCGGCGGCGGCATTCGGTGCGTCATGGACAAAGACCCACATCGTGCGCCGGGTCATCAGGGTCCAGCACCAGACGAACAGCGCCACCAGTGCCAGCCAGCCGGCCCATAGCACCAGTTGCCCGCGCGGGCTGCGGTGCCGCCAGATGTCGGTCGCACTCATTTCAGCATCCTCCGCAGATGGCCCGAGGCATATTCGGCCACCATCACGATGGCGATGATGATCAGCAGGATCGCCCCCGCGCTGTCATATTCATAGCGGTTCAGCGCCGTGTTCAGCGTGCCGCCGATCCCCCCCGCGCCGACGATGCCGATGACCGCCGATTCCCGGAAATTGATGTCCAGCCGATAGAGGCTCAGGCCCAGCAGCCGCGGCATCACCTGCGGCTGGACGGCATAGTTCACCACCTGCCACCAGCTTGCACCGGTGGCGCGGATGGCCTCGGCCTGGGTTTCGTCCATGTCCTCGATATCCTCGGCCAGCAGTTTGGCGATGAAGCCGATCGTGGCGAAGGTCAGCGTCAGGAACCCCGCGAAGGCGCCAAAGCCGAAGAGCGCGACGAAGAAGATCGCCACGATGATCTCCTGCAGCGCGCGGCTGGCGGCAATGAGGCTGCGGCACAGCGCATAAACCCAGCGCGGCGCCAGGTTGCGCGCCGCCCCCAGCCCGACGGGAACCGAAATCAGCACCCCCACCACCGTCGAGGTCAGCGTCATCGTCAGGCTTTCGACCAGGCCGGTCGAGATATCGCGCCAGCGCGAGGTGAAATCGGGCTGCAGGAAGCCGCCGACAAAGCGCGCGCCGCGTTCCCAGCCTTCCGACAGCCGCGCCCAGTTCACCTCGACGCTGCCGATGGCCAGGATCAGGTAAAGCACCGCCCCCACCGTCAGGATCACCCGCCAGGGGCGCGACCGGATCATCTGCGGCGGGCGCTTCCATGCGGTGGGCCAATGGGTCGCGTCGGCCATCAGAGCGCCTCCAGCAGGCGGTCGGTTTCGGCGCGGGTCTGCGCCGCTTCCTCGGCCTCCTCGGCGGGGCCCTTCTGCATCGCTGCCCAGTCCTCGGCGCCATAGATGCGTGTCAGCACATCATCGGTCAGCGCGGAGGGCGGGCCGTCGAACACCACGCGGCCCGCCTGAAGGCCGATGATCCGGTCCGCGAATTGCCGGGCCAACAGCACGTCATGGATGTTGATGATCGCGGGCAGGCCGTCTTCGCGGCAGATCTCGGTGATCAGGCGCATGATCTGGCGGCTGGTGCGCGGATCAAGGCTGGCGGTCGGTTCGTCGATCAGAAGAAGCTCGGGCTCCTGCTCGAGCGCGCGGGCGATGCCGACACGCTGGCGCTGCCCGCCCGACAGCGCATCGGCGCGCTTGTCCACATGCGCCGAAAGCCCGACCCGGTCCAGCAGGCGAAAGGCCCGCGCGATATCGGCGGCCGGAAAGCGGCGCGTGAAGGATCGCCAGAACGGAACATAGCCGAGCCGCCCCGACAGCACGTTTTCCATGACGGTCAGCCGCTCGACCAGGGCATATTCCTGAAAGATCATGCCGATGCGGCGGCGCGCCCGGCGCAGATCGGCGGCACCAAGCGCCGTCACATCCAGATCGTTCAGCAGCACCGTGCCGCCTGTCGGTTCGACCAGCCGGTTGATGCAGCGGATCAGCGTCGATTTGCCCGCGCCCGACGGCCCGATCAGCCCCACCACCTGCCCCCTGGGCAGGTCGAAGCTTACCTCGGACAGCGCCTTGTCGCCGGTCTTGTAGGTCTTGGTCAGGTTCCGGATGCTGAGCATCGCCTGCCCCCTTTCGCGAATAGGATCGGGCGGGGTTTCCCCCGCCCATGGCCCGGGACGTCGGGGCTGGCTCAGTTGCAGTCGTAGCGCACGCCCATCGCGGCATCGATATCGCGCACCACGGCCCAGTGTTCGGCGAAGGTGATCGGGATGAACTGCGTCTCGCCGGATTTCGTGAATTCCTCGGCCAGCGAGGTGCCTTCCCAGTCAAAGCTGAAGAAGGCGTCCTGGATCGCCTGCTGCAGTTCGGGCGTCAGGTTGTGCGCCACGCCATAGCCCGTGGTCGGGAACGTCTCGGAGCGGTAGATCGAGGTGATCTGGTCCATCGACACCACGCCCCGGTCCACCATCCGCGCCAGAACCGAATTGGCGATGGCGGCGGCGTCATAATCGCGGTTCGCAACCCCCAGGATCGAGTTGTCATGCGCGCCCGAGAAGGCGGGGGTGAAATCGACGCCGGCCTCCATGCCATATTCGGCGGCCAGGAGCGCCGAGGGCGCCTTGTAGCCCGAATTCGAGGTCTCCGAGGTAAAGGCCATTGTCCGGCCGCGGATATCCTCGACCGAGGCGATGCCGCTGTCGGGATGGGTGATGAACTCCATCTCGTAGCCAAAGCTGCCATCCTCGGCGGCCATCATCGCAAAGGGGCGGAAGCCCGCGCAGGCGATGGCCAGCGGGTTCGAGCCGGTGTTGAAGCCTGCAACATGCAGCCGGCCGGCACGCATCGCCTCGATCTGCGCGGCATTCGACTGGACGGGGAAGAACTGAACGGGCTTGCCGGTCACCTGCTCCAGATGGACAAGGAAATCCGACCAGGCCTCGGCATAGACGGCCGGATCCTCGACCGGGGTATAGGCAAAGATCAGCTGCGCGGGGTCAACCAGCTGCGCCGGGTCGGTCGGAATATCGGCCACCATGTCGCCATCGGCATCCGTATAGCGCCCGTCCAGCCTGAACTCGGCCTGGGCGGCAGTGCCGGCAAGGCTGACAAGCGCGGCGGTGATCAGCAGATGTTTCATATCGGTTCCCTTCCATCGGTGACGGGCCCCTTTAACGGCCGGAAATGACATTCCCGTGACGAAGGGACAGTTTTCTGTCCCGGCCAGATCATAGAGGCACTGCGCCATGCCGCGCATCGGGCCCGGACCTGGGGCAGGTCTCGTGGTCGATGGCCGGCGGGGCCAGCTGGCCCGGGCTGAAAGCGACACCCTCCTGCAAGGCTGCGCCATGGGCCGGCCGCCGGTCGAGGCTTTGTCCGTGGCACATCTGCCGGACCGGCCTGCGCGATCTTGCAGGCCCTTCGGGCCGAGGCTCCTGCTGGTCGTCCAAGGCGGAAGCGCTGCACGCGCCCGGCACATCACCCGAAGATCCCGCAACACCCTTGCTCCGGCCGCCCTCCCGCCAGGGCCGCGGCGCGAGGGCGATCGCGCCGGAAAGGCGGCACGCCCGCGCGTCCTGCTGATTACGCCCCGGCCAGATGCAGATGAGGGCCTGCGGGCTCCGGCCTCTTTGCCGAAACAATCGGGCCTCCGATCAGCGCCGCGTGGCAAGGCCCCGCTCTGGGCCCGGAGATGGGCTGCGGGCGGACTGCGGGCGCGACCCCGCGCTCAGGCGCAGGAAATGGCGCGGGCGCGGTAGATGTCCTGCGCTGGCAAGGGCAGCAGGCGTTGGGCCATCTCCCGCTTCAGGAATTCCAGCCGGGCGTCCTGATCGGCATCGCGGGACGACAGCGCCCCAAGCGCCACGAACTCCGGCAGGACATGGCCGGGACGGATCGTGACTTCGACACCCCGGTCCCCCAGCGTGAACCGCCAGAGGTAGGGTCCGGGCAGGGCGCTGATCACATCCGCCCCGCCCAGCGACCGGTTCACCTCGTAGCGCCCGTCGGTGAACGCACGGGTGACACATTCCACCGCGTCGCGGCCGCCGGGGCCGGGGAAGGCGGTCAGCACATGGATGTCACGGCGTGGCAAAGGCGGATCGCCAAGCGCGGCGAAACCCGCCTGCATGGCCTTCAAACCATGCACCACTCCGCCCGGAAAGCCGCCGCCGTGAAAGGCAAGCAGCATCTCGAAATCGAATGTCAGGATTCTGCCATCCTCGGCGACCGAAATCTGATCCTGCCTCATGCCGGACTCTCCTCAAGCACAAGTTGCCGCAGATTGGGCAGAAACCGGTCCAGAAACCGCGTCGTCGCCGGCATGAACCGGCTGCCGTGGTGATAACAGGGGTCCAGCGATGTCACGATGATCCGGCCCGGCGTCGTGCAGCTGTCCTCATAGGCAACCGCCCGGCCCGCGCCATCGCGCACCAGAACCTGCGCGCCTTCGGGCGGCGCGAACCAGCCGTGCAGGTGCCAGGTGACATCTGCATCGCCCAGCCCCTCAAGAAGCGGATGCGGTCCCGCAACCCGCACACCCAGCTCGGCCCCCGGGGTCAGCCACCACCACCAGTTCGTTTCCGTCGGGGTGAAGGCAACATGCGGCAGCCAGAGATCGCTTCGGCTTTCGCCCATGGCCACGACGGTTCCACCCGCAGCCAGATGCGCGGCCAGCAGCCCCCGCTGCGCGATCATGCGCTGCGGCGGGGTGCGGCAGGTGACGAACAGGACATCCTCCGGCGTCAGCACCGCGCCGATCTGTTCCGGAGCGATGGCGAGATCGAAGCTGTCGCGGTAGCGCGCGCCCTCGATCGTCTCGATGTGATAATAGGTTCCGGCGTTGACGGCGATCAGGCGCGGGGCCTCGGGCGCGCTGCGGGCGGGTGGAGCCGTGGTGAAGCTGCCGGGCGCGGGCTCGCTCGCCACGCGTGGCGCATCGTCCGGCACACAGGCCCCCCCTGCTGCCCAGTCGATCAGGTTGCCCCAGACCCGCGCGCCGATTCCGTGCATCGTCGCGATCTGCCCCAGATCATTGCCGGCGTGGCTGAAGAACGCCCCGCCCCCCGGTTGCGGCCAGATCCAGTCAACCGGCACCCCTGCCCCGAGCGTGTTCAGGATCACTGCCCCGATCGGCGGCGGGTTCGCCCCCCGTCCATAAAATCCGGCCACGCCCTTGTTCGCCTCAAGCTTCTTCAGGTCAAATCCGGTGAAGATCGGATGCGCCACCTGCGCCGTCAGGGCGAAATCGGACCGCTTCGGCGCCGGAATCGGCTGATAGGGCGCCAGACCCTCGACCAGCGGGCGAAGAAGATGGCCATTGAACACCCAGCGTCCGCCCGCTGCCAGAAACCGGGCCAGGGCCGGGCGCAACGCCATCATCGCATCCTGATCGCACAGCATGCCCGTGACCAGCCCGCGATGGGCCAGCAGCGCGGCCTCGGTCAGTTCTGCCTGCGGCAGGACGGTCACCCGCCCTGCAGCGGCGGCGTCGCGGATGGGTTCTGGGGGCTGGCCATGGCCCGAGTGCAGCCAGATCACGCTCATGCGGCGTCCTTTCCTGTGAATGCGGGCAGCATGGCGATCCGCGATCCAGGCCCTTCGGGGCGCACCCAATGCATGGGAACGCCGTAAAGCTCGGCCATCAGATCCGGGGTGATCATCGCTGCGGCAGGCCCGTGCACGACGGCACCGCCCGGCATCATCAGCACCACTTCATCGGCAACTGCGAGAGCGTGGTTCGGGTCATGCGTCGTGAAGAGGATGGCGCGGTCGCCTGCCCGCCCCAGTGCAGCGATCAGCGACAGCGTGCGCGCCTGATTGCCAAGATCAAGCGCCGAGGTCGGCTCGTCCAGCACCAGCGCATCCGATCCGGTGGCAAGCGCCCGCGCGATCAGGATCATCTGCCGCTGCCCCCCGGACATGCGATCATGGCGCAGATCCGCCAGATGACAGGCTCCCACCTGAACAAGCGCCGCCCGGGCGGCCTCGCGGTCCCGGACGCCGGGCTGGCCGAACAGCCCGAGGCGCGCCGCCCGCCCCATGGTCACCACCTCGAGCCCCGAGAGTTTCGCCTGCGAAGCGCCATGCTGGGGCACATAGCCCACGATGGCAGGTCCGTGGCGGCGGCCGCGATCAAGCGGCTGAAACCCGAGCATCGCGCGCAGCAACGTGGTCTTGCCCCGCCCGTTGGGGCCCAGGATCGCCGTGGTGCGCCCGCGCGGCACCTCAAGCGAAAGGCCCGTGAACAGCCGCAACGCCCCGAAGGACAGGCTTGCCTGCGTGAGTCCGATCATGCCCGCCCTGCCCTTCGAAAATGCTGACGCAACAGGATCGCGAAAACCGGGGCGCCGATCAGCGCGGTCAGCACCCCCAGCGGGATTTCCGCCGCCGTCAGCGTGCGCGCCAGCGTGTCGATCAGCACAAGATAAGCGGCTCCCAGCAGCCCCGAGGCGGGGATCAGCAGGCGGTGGTCCTCGCCCACGATCAGCCGCGCGGCATGGGGCACCACCAGCCCGATCCAGCCGATGATCCCGGCAACGGCCACCGAGGTGCCCGTCATCAGCGTGGCGGCGACGAAGATCAGCCAGCGCTCGCGCTCGGGCCTCACCCCCAGCGCGCGGGCCTCGGCCTCGTCCAGCGCCAGCAGGTTCAGCCGATAGCGCATGGCGCCGACCAGAAGCAGCCCCGCCACCATTCCCGGCACCGCCATCCCCAGCCGTGCCCATGTCGCCGTCGAGAAAGAGCCCATCAGCCAATAGACGATGGCCGGCAGCGAGGCGTTGGGATCCGCGATGAATTGCAGCACCGACACCAGTGCCGCGAAAAAGGCGCCCACCACCATGCCCGCCAGAATGACGGTCAGCACCTCGGTCCGGCCGTCTATACGGGACAGGAGCCCGACAAGCAGCAGCGCCAGCAGCCCGAAGCCGAAGGACAGCCCCAGAAGGATCGCGCCGTGAAAGCCCAGCAGGATCGCCAGCGCGCCGCCAAAGGCCCCGCCCTGGCTGATGCCCAGCACCTGCGGGCTGACCAGCGGGTTCCGGAACACGCCCTGCAATGCAGCCCCCCCGACCGCAAGCGCCGCGCCCGAGAGGGCCGCCAGCAGCACCCGCGGCAGGCGCACCAGCTCGATGATGCGGGCATCCATGGTTTCGGGGCTGCCGGAGAGGTCCTGCACACGTGCCCAGAGGATTTCGACGATGCGCAGCCACGAGACATCGAAACGGCCGGCCCCCAGCGCGTAAAGCATGGCCAGCGAGAGGGCCAGGATCATCACGGGGAAGGCGCCCAGCCGAAGGGCCAGCCGGGCTGGCCGCGGCGCATGTTCGGAAACGGCGCTCATTTCACCGCGAACTGCGCATAATTCGCCTGACCGCCCTGCATCTCCATCCCCAGGATCTCGTCGATCTCGGCATCGGACAGATCGTGGTTGTAAAGAAGCTGGTAGGCCCTGCGCATCTCGGCGCGCAGATCGTAATCGAACAGGTCGGGATGCAGCAGGTTCGCCGTCCACATCCAGGTCAGCGGGCTTTCCTGACTGGGGGGATCCCAGCGATAGCCGCCCAGCGGCATCTTGTAGACGCGGCCGGTCTGCGCCGCAGTGGTCAGCGACAGGATCGGATCCTCCAGGATCCGGTCGATCGTCAGATCGGGCTCGAACGAATTCAGAAAAATCACATCGGGGTTCCAGGTCGCGACCTGTTCGGCGCTGATATCGGCCCAGCCGCCCACCATGTCCTCGGCCGCGTTCCGGCCGCCGGCAAGCATGTGATACCAGGCGTTGTAATTGTCCTCGGTCCCCGAGGCCCTGAGGTTATCCATGGCGCGCAGCAGATAGAGAACCGAAGGGCGCTCTGCCTGGGTCAACCCGGCGCTGCGCGCCTCGAGATCGGCCTGAACCTCGGCGCGCCAGTCGATCAGCGCCTCGATCCGTTCGGGCCGGCCCATCGCGGTGGCGGCCATGGCCATGTAGTCACGGGTGCGCTCTTCGGTGCCGTACATGATGGTCATCAGGTTCAGCCCGGCATTGGTGATCGGATCGATGAAATCCGGGCCGCGCCCCGCCCACTGGATGACCAGATCCGGATTGACCCGGGCCAGCTCCTCGACATTCGGAATGAAGTTCGCCGCGGTGATGTCCGAAGGAATATCCCGCGCCTCGGGGAAGATCCGGCCAAGGATACCCTCGAGGATCGCGGATCTGGCGGTCGGGTTCATGCCCACCAGCCGATCGGTCGCCCCGTCGATGGCGATCAGCGTCGAGGCCATCGGAATGGGGATCGCGGCGATGCGCTGCGCCGGCGCCGGCAGCGACACCTCGCGGCCCTCATGGTCGGTGAAGGTGATCGGCGCGGCATGAAGGGGGCCAGAGCCCAGCAGAGGAAGTACAAGCAGGAAGTGCAGGCGCATCATCAGGTCCTGAGGCTGAACCTCGGCGTCCATGCGTGTGCCCGGATGCGGGATCAGCCGGAGCGCGAGGTCGGGTTGGGCGTAACCTGGCGCGGCCCGGGGGCTCCAGCTTGGGACGACATAACCTTAGTCTTTCTGTCAACTTGAGTCAATCCGATGCGCGGCAGGCCGCGCTGCCGGGCGTGCGGGCGGGTGCCACCCTGCCCTCCGCACCGGGATGCGGAAGGTGGAACGCGCCACCGTCGCGAAAAGCTGCAACAGCCAAAGGCACAATCGGCGCCCGCCATGCCCGCGCTCGTCCGCATCTGCCGGGGTCAGGGCTCTCACCCCGCATCCTTGACGGCAGGACGTCCCGCCGAGGGCAGGGGCACGGCAGAGACCTGCATGGCACAGCCACGTTTCTCTGCGACCGTGGCGGGCCGGAAGTGGCCGGTTCCTCTCGGCAAATGGCCGCGCCAACCGCGAGGACCCGTTCCATCCCCGTCAGGCCGCCGGACCGTCTCGATCGCAGCTGTGCCAGCACGTCGCCCAGCCCGTTGGACCCGTATTCGCCGTCGATCACCAGCCCGTCTGAACCGGTGCCCACAGCCAGTTCCGCCACGCTGCCATCCCGAAGGCCGAGCCAGAGGCCGATCTGCGTTTCGCGGGCCGGAAGCCGGCGCTTGAAGGTGTTTCCGCCGGCCGCCGATCCCGTGCCTCAGGTCGCAAGAGCCCCGGCCGCGCGACGCGTCCCGCCGATGCGCGCCGCCGGGCTGCCAAATGTATAATTTGGAACATTTGTCATTAAAGTTACATCGATCTGCGCGATAGCAGCGCTTGGCACTGCCAGCAGTCCCCTGCCTCTCCAAGCGGAAAGTCAAACAGATGATCAACGAATTCTCCTGTAATCCCAGATCCGCCCGTCCCTGTCGGCGTCTGCTTTGCAGCGCGGCCTTTGCCGCGCTGCTCGTCTCGCCTGCCTCGGTTGCGGCGCAGTCGCATGACGACACCTTGCGCCTGCTGACCTACAACGTGTGGACCCGTTTCAATCAGAATGTGACCGGTCCGGCGCAGTTCCTTGCCAAGGGCGATTACGACGTGATCCTGATGCAGGAGGCGGGCAGCAACAAACGCTATGTCAGCGACCTTCCGGACCTGCTGGAAAATGCGGGTCTGGGAACGTATCAGGGCGCGACTGCGGGCAGTTCCGCCCTGCTGTCGCGCCTGCCCGGCACGATCGGAACCCATCGGCTGCCAGACATCCCCACCCAGGGGCGCGACATCACCTGGGCGCAGATCAAGGGCGCCGGCGGGCGTCCCGGCATCACGGTCGGTGCCGTGCATTTCGACTATGGCGACAGCCCCGCCCGCCGCGTCGCCGAGGCGCAGGCGCTGAACGCCTGGGCAAAAGGCCTGAATGCGCCGCTGATCATGGGCGGCGATTTCAATGCCGGCGATGTGGCCGAACGTGGCCTGCATCGCGCCGAACAACAGTCCTATCTTTTTGCACGCATGCTCATGCGGCCGGGCAGCAATGCGCTGTGGGGGGATCTGGCGCAGCAATACATCCCCGAGGGCCGCGAAGAGCAATATGCCGCCTATGTTGCCGCGATGCAGGCGGTCGAAGAGAACGGGCAGCCGCGTTACATGAACGTGCTTCAGGAATACTTCGCCCAGAACCGCGATGAATTTCCGGGCATCACCAGCATCAACAACATGAGCTGGCGCCAGTGGGAGACCATCATCGCCCATGACATGGCCCGGAACGGGATCACCTTCGACGACGAGATCTATCCCGTCGCCGGCAACACGCCCGTCACCATGAACGTGCTGAAACAGCAGTTCATGCTGCTGCAGACCGAGGCCGAGCGCGAGTTGTTCGCGCCGCATCCGCTGGGCGACGGCCGCAGCACCTGGCCCTCCGTGCTGGAGGATGACGAGAACACCTGGCATGGCTGGGACCGGGTGCGGATCGATCATTTTCTTGCGGCGCGTCCCTTCGGCAAGTGGTTCGCCATCGTCAGTGATCCCAACGATCCCTATCTGGGCACGATCCGCGACATCACGGTGGAACGTCCCGATGGCACCCCGGCGCCGCTGTCGGATCATGATCTGGTGGCACATGAGGTCCGTTGGATCGGCCCCCGGCTGGAAACCTTCGGCGACGATCAGACCCGCCTGGCCTGGGATGCGCAGGCCACCACCTGGGGCGAACGCGGCGGGGAATTCCTGCTCAGCCGCAACAACATGCGCACCGACGTCTATCTGGGGCAGATCGCCGATGCGAACGGCAACCCGATCCTTACCGATCTGACCGAGGCCGAGCGCACCACCCTGCTGGATTGCACGACCAGCGACCCGCGCTTTCAGCAGGCGGTGCTGGACTATTGCATCGACGATCACAGCTTCATCGGCGAAACGCTGGTGGCCGATGGCGGCACGATCCTGATCACCGAGGATGCGGCGCTCGGCAATGCGGACGCCCAGCTGCGGCTGAACGGCGGCGGTCTGGCGATGCTGGGCACCAGCATGACAGCCCTTGATCGCGCGGTGGTCCTGGAGGGGCAGGGCGGCTGGCTGGACGTGCGTGACGAAGCCGGGCGTATCGACGCCAGCGGCGTGATCTCGGGCAGTGGCGATCTGATCAAGCGCGGCGACGGGCAACTGGTGCTCTCGGCGACCAATACCTATTCCGGCGGCACCATGGTCGAGCGCGGGGCGCTGATCGTCAACGGATCGATCGCCGGATCGGGCCTGATGACCGTGGCCGATGGCGCGCGGCTTGGCGGCACCGGCACCACCGCGAGCGTTGCGATCGCCAGCGGCGGAACGCTCGGCGCCGGCAACAGCATCGGCACCCTGACCATCGACGGGAACCTGTCCTTTGCCCAGGGCGCGATCTTCGAGGTCGAGACCGATGCCGACGGCAATACCGACCGCGTCGATGTGACCGGGAGAGCGGTGATCAACGGCGGCAGCGTGCTGGCCCTGTCAGAGGCCGGCGCCTATGCCCTGAATACCGAGTATCAGATCCTGACGGCACCGGGCGGCATCACCGGCACCTTCGACAGCGTCAGGTCCTCGCTGGCCTTTCTCGATGCGCGACTGCGTTATGGCAGCACCAGCCTCGGGCTGAACCTCGAACGCAACGACACCGCCTTTCGCACGGTCGCAACCAGCGGCAACAGCCGCGCCACCGCCGATGCGCTGGAACGCCTTGGCGCGGGCAATGCCCTGTTCGACCGCGTCGTGATGCTGGGCGGCGAGACGGCCCGGGCCACCTTTACCGACCTGTCCGGCGAGATGAACGTGGCGGCCTTCGGTGCGCTGGCCGACCAGAGCGTTCTTGTCGGCGACATCTGGCGCCAGAACGCGCAGACCCCCGCCGAAGGCACGACTGTCTGGATCGGCGCCTATGGCAAGGACGGCACTGCCGCCGGCAGCAGCGATCTGTTTGATGTCAACCGCGACACGGTCGGCACGCTGTTTGGGGTGAACGCGGCCACCGCGGGCGGGGTGAACCTGGGCGGGATGGTCGGATTTGGTCACGGCTCGCTGTCGCTGGATGGCGCCTCGGGCCGGATCGATACCGACGATCTGCATCTGGGGCTGTCGCTGGGCACGCAGATCGGTGCGACCAGCCTGCGCGGAGGGGCCAGTTTCAGCCGCAGCCGCTTGTCGGGCCACCGCGACCTGCGGATCGGCCCTTCGGCCGAACGCGCCTCGGTCAGCGGCACGATGGACACGACCCACCTCTTTGCCGAGGTCGAGCATCGGGTGGCCTTCGACACCCTGCAGTTGATCCCCTTCGCGCGGCTTGGCCATGTGCATGTCGCGGCCGAGGGCCTGCGCGAGACAGGCAGCGCCGCCGCGCTGCGTGTCGAGGACAGCAGCTACAACGCCACCTACGGCGATCTGGGGGCGCGCCTGCAGACCGCTCTTGGCCCGACGGGCGCAACGCGCCTGCGTGCCGATCTTGCCTATCGGACCGTGTTTTCGGGCGACGAGGCAACCGTCGGCCTGGCCTTTGCGGGCGGCGACACGTTCGACATCTCGGCCGTCGGCATGACGGGCGATGTCGCGACTGTCGGTTTCGGCATTGACTACGACCTGAACGACACGACCGTCCTCTCGACACGCTATAGCGGTGCCTTCGGCGAGCGCAACACCGCCTCGGCCATCAGCCTCAGCCTGGGCATGCGGTTCTGAGACCTCCCACCCTTTGACCCCGCGCCGCGGCAATCCTGTTGCCGCGGCGCATGCATTCGGTGAGGATCATCTGACTTTCAATGGACGGACCACGGTGCATGGACGACACCAACAAGAAGGGCCAGAGGCAGGCACGGCTGCTCGGGGAACTCAAGCGCCGGAACTATCTGTCGCTCGAGGCGATCGCGCGGATGTTCGACGTGACCATCCAGACCGCCCGCCGCGATGTGATGGAACTGGAAAGCCATGGCCGGCTGCGGCGGATGCATGGCGGGGCGATCACCATCGACGCGATCTCGCCCGAGGAACTGCGCCATCGCCGGACGCACAACGTCGGACCCAAGGAGCAGATCGCCGCGCGCGTGGCGCAAGAGATCCCGCACGGTGCCGCGGTGTTTCTGGACACCGGCACGACCTGCGAAACCATCGCGCGGGCCCTCGTCCGCCACCGCGGCCTGCGGCTGCTGACCTACAGCCTGCGGATCGCCGCTTATCTGCGCGAAGCAACCGATTTCGTCATCGCCATTCCCGGCGGGTTCGTTCGGCAGGTCGATGGCGGGGTCTTTCGCGAAACGTCACATGATTTCCTGCAAAGCTTCCAGTTCGACATGGCGGTGATCTCGGTCAGCGGGCTGGACTGGACCGGCACCCTTGCCGATGATGACCCGGCCGAGGTCGAGATCGTCCGCACCGCGATGGCCCAGTCACAGACCGCGCTTCTGGCCATCGACGGCAGCAAGTTCGGCCAGCGCGGGCTGGTGCGTCTCGGGCCGCTGACGGACATGGACATCGTGGTCACCGATCACCCGCTGCCGGACCAGATCCGGGATCAGATCCTCGCCGCAAAGGTCCGCTATATTCAGGTCGGCACCTAGCTTGCGGAGGGCGCCGGGCCCGCGGGCAGGAACGTCTCTCCCACGCCCCGCCAGACGAGACCCGGATCGCATGATGCCTTGGATGCCGCACGCCGCATCTCCGCCCGCTTCCGACCCGACTCCAGCGGCCAAGGCGGATGGCGAAGGTCGATCAGTGGGAAGGACAGGGTGCCTCGCAAGCGGCATTTCTCCGCGGACGCGACGCTTTGAACTTCCGAAACCTGCCTTTCACCCGCATGGGGGGAAAAGGGGCCGGTGCCGGCCCCGGTTCCCGCATGGGATCATGGCACGCAGGCAAAGCTTTCGGCGGCGCTTTCGTCTCCGCCCTGATATTGCGGCCATGCGGGATACTGGCACAGCGGGCGGGTGATCGTGCCCGCGTCGTTGCTGTTGACCAGATCGCCCGGCGCCGTTCCTTCCGTCACCCAGGTTTCGAGCACCGAAAAAAGATCGGCGCGGTTCGGCATCCCCTCGGGACCCACGCCGCCATGGTTGATCGAGGGAAAGATGTAGAAGCGCGCGAATTCCGTAACCGCATCCGCGCCCATCGTCTCGTTCACGCGGGTCCAGTAGGCGGCAACTTCCGCGGGGGGAACTTCCGACGCACCCCCGGCATAGAGGATCATCCGCCCCCCGCGATCGCGCAGGCCCGACAGATCGGGGTTGGTCGCATCGAGGATCTGCGACACAGCGACGATCCGGTCGCGCAGGGCGGGATCGTTCGGATCGAAGCCGAGCGTGTCATATTCGGGGTCCTGTGCGATGAAGAACCGGGCATAGCCGTCGCCCAGCGTATAGACGTAGGAGTCATATCCGTCCTGGCTGGGACCGGGCCGGGACGGGACCGGGCGCGATCCGGCAAAGCTGCCCTGCCAGGCTGTATTGCCCCAGGGATAGCCCGCGTGCCCGGTCAGGCCATTGGCGATCTCGAAGTCAAGCTCGACCGGGCGGGCGACGTTCATCACGGCTTCAAGCTGCGCCTCGGTCAGACAGTCGCCGGTCTCACCCTCGGCACAAAGCAGGGAGGACAGATCAGGTTCGCAGCCCTCGAAATCCGCGATCCAGCCATCCTCCAGCCCGTCCTGCGGGTCGCATTGGGCATAGACCGCATCGGTCACCAGCTGCGCGAGTTCCGGCCCCACCCAGCCCGCGCCGCCATTGCGGTAAAAGCCGAGCGAGGATTGCAGATGCGCGATCTTGAGCCCGGTGAGGTTCGCCACCGGATCGCCGACAAGGATGCCGTCGTAATCCTCGGGATGGTCCTGCGCGGCGACCATCGCCTCTTTGCCGCCCTGCGAGAATCCGACGAAATAGCGCAGATCGGCGGGGGTGCCGTAATGCGCCTCGATGATCTGCATCGCGGCGCCATAGGTCTCGTTGACCGAGCGGCGGGCATAGCGCTCGAAGGCCTCCTGGTTCAGCGCGAACGAGGCCCGCCGCACGTCGATATCGGGGCCATGGGGCAGGTCATCGACGCTATGGCCGGAGTCGCCGGAAAAGGTCGCGTGGCCCTTGAACGGGAAGTCCTGCGCGGCGGCAGGCGTCTGCCAGCGCCCGCCCGCCTGCTGCGGGATCGTGCCGTTAAAGCCGCCGCCGCCGAACTGCACCGCATGGCCGCTCCAGTCCTCGGGCAGGACGACGCGCAGATTGATGGGCCAGCCTTCGGGATCGGCGGGCGCGATCTGCGCAAGGATCTCGCAATGGGCGGGGGCGGCCTCGGTCGCGTCAACTTCGGCGGCGCTGGTGATCGTCACCCCGTCAAGGGGCGCCGCGGACATCTCCGCGCAGGCCGTCCGGGCATTGGCGGGCATCGCCGCGGCCAGCATCGCTCCGCCGGCGAGGCCGGCCAGTTGCAGTGGTTTCATGATCTCTCCCCCCTTGGATTTCCGCCCATGGCTCCTCCGGCCGATGGGATGACATGTGCCGCAATCCGCCGCGACTGCGGGCCAACCCGGCCCGATTGCATGCATGATTCGCAACCCTGAGTGTAGTATCCTGGGGTTTTCATGCAATCCGGCGCATGATGCATACATTGCGCCGCCAGGCAGAAGCCCTCTGCGTCGGACTGCGGCCGAGATGCTGCGGAGGCGGAACGTCACGGGTCCTAAAGCTGACCCCGTCCAGCGACCGACGACGACTTGCCTGCTTGCGCAGCGTCTCCACCCAGGATCAGGTCCGCCAGCCGGTAACTTCGCGCCATCTCCGGTGCATCAGCTCCGCCCGCAAGTCACGCTCGCGCCTGAGGGGGGTGAGTGCCAGCATCTCAGGGAGACGGCCTCGGGAAGGCCCGGCGTCGGGAAATCGGATGCCCCCGTCGCCCGCTGCATTGCGTCCCGGCGCTGCATCGGCAGGGTCATGGCCTTCCGGAGGATCCTTCAGCACCACGTTGCGCGCATGGCGTCAGCCAGCAGACGTATCAGTTTCGCGTTCTCATCCTCGAGCTGCTTCAGTCGTTGGGTCCGACAGGTCCATCCCGCCAAACCTGGCCTTCAGCTTCTGGAACCTCGCGGGGCTCGATCCCTGCTTGCGGCACAATTCGCAGATCGGCAGACCGGCCTCCTGCTCCTTGCGCATCCCGATGATCGCGCCGCGGTGAAACGGCTTTTCCCGTGTCGTCTGCTCCTTCAGGCCGGGCAGACCCGGCTTCACGGCGAGGGAACTTCCGGGGGGGCAGGTCCCTCCTCCTGATTGACGATGGCGATTGCACCTGAGCTTGAACAACACCCGGCACCATCTGCGGATCGTGTTCCGGTGGCATCCACCCGAAAGTCACCGCAAATCCTGCGTGACTTCCGAGCTGTTTCCCGTGCCTCACAGATTGTCCTGTCCCGATGACACGGACATCAGCGCCTTTTAAGGCTGCTGGTCTGGTGAACGGTCCCTGGCCGTCCGTATGCCGTGGTATCGCTCTGCCGGCAGGCCGGATTTCGCCCGGGCCAGTCTGCTCCGGATCGACTACGGCTGTCTCATGCGGATGGCGAGGGCCGGCATCATCTCTCCCGCAGCCCCGGCACGACCCGGCAGCCAAACCGGCAGGCAGCCGCGCGGTATCCCGCGCTGTTCGTTGCTGGCCCGTCGCCGCATCGCCCCGCCAGCAGATCAGCCCGACATGGGCCAGCGCCAGAAGGTCGATGGCATATCCGGATCCGCACCTGACCCCCTCGGGCAGGAGCCGGCTGAAGAGGTCTGCGCGGATATCTCCGTCCCGGTCGGCACGCGACGCCCCGGGAAGAAAGCCGCGGCGACCATGTTGCAGGCGGCCGCGATCTCCGCACCACCGGCAGCGCCTGCATCGCCACATCGGCCGCGACGTGAGCCTCATCAGTGCGCCCCAGGCCGAAGCCAGCGCCAGAAGCGCGGTATGGGCCATCTCCGGGCATCGGGGGAACATGCGGGCCACCTTGCCGCGCCAGAGGGGTAACGGATCGGGATCGGCGATGGCCTCGTCGCAGATCCGCTGCGCCAGCGCGCCGCCATCCTCACCGACCTCGGCCGAGATGCCGCGCCACTTCTCCACGTTGGACCTCCAGGCGTCATGAAGCGCGTCGGGGTCCGTCACGCCGATCTGCCGGCCCGCCGCGATCCGGCGCTCCCGCTCACCGGCGGGAAGGCCGGAGCGGGGTCGTCCTGTTCGGGGCCACCCGTTGCGCACCGCGGGTGTCGATCTGGCGCTGCGGCAGGTCGGCGTTCCTGCGCATGAAAGACCGGCTGGTCTGCCGTGCGGAAAGCGGCGCCGGGGCGCGAAGATATGCGCCGCATGCCGCGGGGCGGCTGAAAGCGACGCGGACACCGGGCTTTCCGTGATCAGACCAACGACAACCCTGCCCCGGGACGGGCGGTGCGGCCCCAAGGCAAGCGGCGATGACCTGTCTGCGGACCGGGACGTCATCGTCCCGAGGCCGCCTTGGGCGCTGCGGCATCAGTCCGGGGCGTCGGCCACCAACCGCGCAAGTTGCTGGCCGGCGAAGATCACGAACTGGCGGGCGATCTCCGAAAGCTCGGGCTGCGCCGCATAGGCCAGCACGAAGCGATGCTCCAGCGCCGGGCGGAAGGGGCGGATGACGATCGGCAGATCAAGGCATTCCTGCACCAGAAGCGCGTTGACGATGGACACGCCGATCCCCTGCGCCACCAGCCCGCAGGCCGAGCTGACGGAATGTGTCTCGACCCGCACATTGGGGGTGATGCCCGCCATCGCGAAGGCAAGGTCCAGATCGCGCCGCGGCGCGCGGCGCCAGCCCAGAAGCACCAGTTCTTCCTGCCGCAGGTCGAAGGGCTGCACCTCGGACAGGGCGCACAGCCGGTGACCTTTCGGCATCACGCAGACCGAGGCCGCCGAGACCACATCCGAAAACTCCAGCCCCGGTTCGCTGACCGGAAGACGCAGCAGCCCGATATCCGCCTGCCGGGTCTGAAGCATGCCGCTGATGGCGTCATAGGGGCCGTGCAGGACCTCGAACCGCAGGTCGGGCTGCTGCCGGAGGAAGGCGGCGATGATCCCCGGCAGGATCACCCGCGACATCGAGGCAGGCACCGCGACGCGCAGCACCGTCGCGGGCCCCCTGCCCTGCCGCGCCTCCTCGGCGGCGGCCGAGAGGAAGAAGGCCCGCTCAAGAACATCCTGCGCATGCTGGTCCAGGTGCCGCCCCGCCCGCGTCGGCACCAGCCGCACCCGGTCGCGCACGAACAGCTGAAGGCCCAGATCCTCCTCGAGCTGGCTGATGCGCCTGCTGACCGCCGATTGCGAAATGCCCAGTATCTCTGCCGCCGCCTGGGTCGAGCCGGAGACAAGCACTGCGCGGTAGGCTTCCAGATCCTTGAGTTTCATCGTCCCCCCCCCCGCCGGGATCTATGCGATATGCGGCACGACCTGGCAATCCTTATGCGTGACACGCATGGAATGTCGTGAATTCGTCATATAGTTGCGTGAACGCTTCCCCTCCTGCAACTCTGCTTCGAAGCAGGGAGATCAGCCAAAGGATCATTGCCGTGAGCCAGCCCGAACCCGCAGGCGGAATGCCATGACCGCCTTCGTCATCCGCCGCCTTCTGCAGGCCATCATGGTGCTGCTGGTTACCTCGGTGATCGTATTCGTCGGCGTCTATGCGATCGGCGATCCGCTGGAAATCCTGCTGCCGGCCGATGCCACGCCGGCGGAACGGGCGCAGGTGACGCGCACCCTGGGCCTCGATCAGCCGCTGCCGGTTCAGTATTTCGGCTTTCTGATGCGCGCGCTGCAGGGGGATCTGGGGACCTCGTTCGTCTATAACCAGCCGGCGGTGCAGGTGATCCTGCAGCGGCTGCCGGCGACGCTGGAGCTGGCGTTCTGCGCGCTGTTGCTGGCGCTGGTGATCGGGATACCGCTGGGCCTGCTGGCGGGGCTGCGGCCGGGGACGCGGACCGAGGAAACCGTGATGACCGGCTCGATCCTCGGGTTTTCGCTGCCGAACTTCTGGCAGGGGATGATGCTGATCATGATCTTTGCGGTGATCCTCGGGTGGCTGCCCTCCACGGGGCGGGGGCGGACGGGGACGATCCTGGGCATCGAGACCAGCCTTGCGACGGCGGACGGTATCCGGCACCTGATCCTGCCGGCGCTGAACCTTGCGCTCGCCAAGATCGCGCTGGTGATCCGGCTGACGCGGACCGGCGTGCAGGAGACGATGCCGCTCGATTTCATCAAGTTCGCGCGGGCGCGGGGGCTGTCGGGGCGGCGGATCGTCTCGGTCCATGTGATGAAGAACATCATGATCCCGATCATCACCGTGCTGGGGATCGAGTTCGGGTCGCTGATCGCATTCGCGGTGGTGACCGAGACGATCTTTGCCTGGCCGGGGATCGGCAAGCTGATCATCGACAGCATCAACATCCTCGACCGTCCCGTCGTCGTCGCCTACATCCTTGTGATCGTTGCGATGTTCATCACCATCAACCTGATCGTGGACATCCTGTATTCCGTCCTTGATCCCCGCATCCGGGCGAAACGCTGATGGCTGTGCTCCGACTTCCGGCCCGCATGGGCGAGGGTATTGTCGCAACCTCGGTCAACGGGATCCTGCGCAGCACCAAGGCGACGATCGCGCTGGTGGTTTGCGTGCTCTTGATCGGGGCGGCGCTGTTCGCGCCCTGGATCGCGCCGCAGAACCCCTATGACCTGATGCAGATCGACGTGTTCGACAGCCGGCTGCCGCCGATGTCCGAGGGCTATACCGGCATGATCTATGTGCTGGGCACCGACGGGCAGGGGCGCGACATGCTGTCGGCGATGCTTTACGGGCTGCGCACCTCGCTGGGGGTGGGGCTGATCGCGGGCGGGCTCGCGCTGGCCATCGGCGCCTCGCTCGGGTTGATCGCGGCCTATGCGGGCGGGCGGCTGGACGCGTTCCTGATGCGCTTCGTGGACCTGATGCTGGGCTTTCCGACGATCCTTGTGGCGCTGATGATCCTCGCGGTCTTCGGGCAGGGCGTGTGGAAGGTGATCCTGGCGCTGGTTTTCGTGCAATGGGCCTATTTCGCGCGGGCCGCGCGGGCGGCGGCGCTGGTCGAGGTGAACCGGGATTATGTCGAGGCCGCGCGCTGTCTGGGCCTGTCGCACTGGCGGATCCTGTTCGGGCATCTGCTGCCGAACTGCCTGCCGCCGCTGATCGTCATCGGCACCATTCAGGTGGCCAGCGCCATCGCGGCCGAGGCGACGCTCTCGTTCCTGGGCATCGGCCTGCCGATCACCCAGCCGTCGCTGGGGCTGCTGATTTCCAACGGCTATCAGGTGCTGCTGGCCGGGCTTTACTGGATCAGCGTGTTTCCGGGGCTTCTGCTGCTGCTTCTGGTCTTCAGCATCAACATCGTGGGTGACCGGCTGCGCGAGGTTCTGAACCCGAGGCTGGTGAAATGAGCGGGGATGCGATGCTGGATCTGAGAGAGCTTCAGACACATTTCTTTACCCCCGCGGGTGTGGTGAAGGCGGTGGATGGCGTGAGCCTGACCGTGAACCGGGGCGAGATCGTGGGGCTGGTGGGCGAGTCCGGGTCGGGCAAGTCGATCACCGGGTTTTCGATCATCGGCCTCGTCGATCCGCCGGGGCGCAACGTGGGCGGGCAGATCCTGTTCAACGGCGAGGATCTGCTGGGTGCGCCGGAACGGCGGCTGCGCGGGCTGCGCGGCAACCGGATCGCGATGATCTTTCAGGACCCGATGATGACGCTGAACCCGGTGCTGTCGATCAGGACGCATATGGTGGAAACGGTTCTGGCGCATGAGAAGGTGGGCCGCGCCGAGGCGCTGCGCCGGTCGATCGAGGCGCTGGAGATGGTGGGCATCCCCGATGCCGCGCGGCGGATCGAGAGCTATCCGCACGAGTTTTCGGGGGGCATGCGTCAGCGGGTGGCGATTGCCATCGCGCTGTTGCACCGGCCCGACCTGATCATCGCGGACGAGCCGACGACGGCGCTCGATGTGACCATCCAGGCGCAGATCCTCGCGCAGGTGCAGAAGCTCTGCCGCGAGCTGGGGATGGGGCTGATCTGGATCAGCCATGACCTGGGCGTTGTGGCGGGCTTGGCCGACCGGGTGGCGGTGATGTACGCGGGGAAGATCGTCGAACAGGGGCCGGTGGATGAGGTGCTGGACCGGCCGCGCCACCCCTATACGCAGGGGTTGGTGAATTCGGCGCCGCTGGCCAATGAACGCGGCAAGCCGCTGCGCCAGATCCGGGGCGCGGCGCCGCATCCCCTGCACCGGCCCGAGGGCTGTGCCTTCCGCACCCGCTGCGACTACGCCACCGACCGCTGTGTGCAGGAGCCGCCGGAATCCGAGGGCGTCCACCGCTGGCGCTGTTTTCACCCGCGCAACATGGGTGCCTCTTCCGTGGACAACAATCCTGAACCGACTGTGGGGCGCGCGCCATGAGCGAGATCTTTGCAGAAGCCGTCAACGTCTCGCGCCGCTTTACCACCGAACCGGATCTGGCCGAACGCATCGCGGTCAGGCTGGGGGCGCGGGATACGCGCAAGGTCGTCCATGCGCTGGACGATGTGAACCTGACCATCCGGCGCGGCGAGGTCGTGGGGCTGGTGGGGGAATCCGGGTGCGGGAAGTCCACGCTGGGCCGGATCATCGCCGGGATGCTGCCGCCGAGCGAGGGGATAGTGCGGTTTCGCGGAAAGGATCGGGCCAACTTGCGCGGGCAGGAAGCGCGGCAGGCGCGGCTGGAAACGCAGATCATCTTTCAGGACCCGATGTCGTCCCTGAACCCGCGCAAGCGGGTGGTGGACATCATCGGCGAGGCGCCGGTCGCCCACGGCCTGATCCCGCGGCGGGAGAAAGAGGCACTGGTGGCGGGGCTGCTTGCGAAGGTGGGGCTGGACCCGTCGATGCGCGACCGGTTCCCGCACCAGTTTTCCGGCGGCCAGCGGCAGCGGATCGGGATCGCCCGGGCGCTCGCGGTGAATCCCGAATTCCTGGTCTGCGACGAAAGCATCGCGGCGCTGGACATTTCCATCCAGGCGCAGGTCCTCAACCTCTTCATGCAGCTGCGGCAGGATCTGGACCTCACCTACCTGTTCATCAGCCATGACCTGAGCGTGGTGCATCACATCGCCGACCGGGTGGTGATCATGTATCTGGGGCGCGTGGTGGAAAGCGGGCCGACCGAGGCGATCTTTGCCGAACCCAACCACCCCTATACCGCCGCCCTGCTGGAGGAGGTGCCGCGCATCGACCGGCGGCACCGCAGCTTCCAGCCGGTGAAGGGCGAGATCCCCTCGCCGATCAACCCGCCGCCCGGATGCCATTTCCATCCGCGCTGCCCCTTTGCCATGGACCGCTGCCGGGTGGAACGCCCGGCGCTTGTCCCCGTCGGTGGCGGGCAAGAGGCCGCCTGCCACCTGAACGACCTGGCCGAAAGGCCGCGATTCACACAGACCGATAACAGGGAGATACCAGCATGACGAAATTCCGCGCCGCCCTTGCCGGGCTGCTTCTGGCCACCACCAGCCTGACGCCGGCCCTTGCCGCCGATCTGGTGATCGGACGTTCGACCGAGCCTTCCGCGATCGACCCGCATTTCTCGCGCACCGGCAACAACCAGATGACGGCCGACAATATCTTCGAGCCGCTGCTGCTGACCGATGAAAACCTGCAGATGACCCCCGGCCTCGCGACCGAATGGGAAAACATCGACGAGCTGACCTGGGAAATCCAGCTGCGCGAGGGCGTCAAGTTCCACGACGGCTCGGACTTCACCGCCGATGACGTGGTCTTTTCGCTCGAACGGGTCAAGGACATCCCGAACAGCCCCGCGCCCTTTACGGATATGGTCAGTTCCATCGCCTCGGTGGAGAAGATCGACGATCACGCGATCCGTATCGTGACCCATTCCCCGAACCCGGCCTTGCTGGAACAGATCGGGCGGGTCTTCATCGTCTCGCAGGCCGCGGCCGAGGGCGCCTCGGTCGAGGATTTCAACGCCGGAACGGCCGCCATCGGCACCGGCCCCTACCGCTTCGTCAACTGGCGCCCCGCGGAATCGCTGACGGTCGAGCGGTTCGACGACTATTGGGGCGAGGCGCCGGATTACGGAACGCTCGAATTCCGCTTCATCAGCAACGATGCGGCGCGCACGGCGGCGCTGCTTTCCGGGTCGGTCGATCTGATCGACGCGGTGGCGCCCTCGGACGTGGCGCGGCTGGAAAACACGCCGGGCCTCAAGGTCTATGGCGTGGATTCCGGGCGTCTGGTCTATCTGGCGCTGTCGATGCGGGATGATACGGCGCCGGGCGTGGTGAATGCGCAGGGCCAGCCGATCGAGCCGAACCCGTTCCGTGACGCCAACGTGCGGCGGGCGATTTCGCACATGATCGACCGGCAGCTGATCATCGACCGCATCCTGAACGGGGCGGCCGTCGCCTCGGCACAGATCGTGCCCGAGGTTCTGGGCGGACATGTGCCGGAGTTGCAACCCCAGCCGGCAGATCCGGCGCGCGCGCGGGAACTGCTTGCCGAAGCGGGCTTCCCGGACGGGTTCGGGATCACGCTCTATTCCTCGAACAACCGCTTTCCGGGCGACGGCGACATCGCGCAGGCGATGGGGCAGATGCTGGCCCGCGGCGGGTTGCAGGTGAACGGCGTGGTGACGCAGCCCTACAACGTCTATGCGGGGGCGGCGACCAACGGGGAATACGGGGCGTTTGTCTTCTCGCTCGGGGCCTCCACCCCCAATGCCGAGGCGAACCTGCGCGCGCTGTTGCAGACCCGGGATACGGATGCCGGCACCGGCGGGTTCAACCGGATGCGCTATTCCAACCCGGAATTCGACGCGGCGCTGAACGAGGCGGTGCAGGAGTTCGACCCCGACCTGCGCAATGAAAAGCTGGCCGAGGCGACCCGGATCGCCATGGAGGACCAGGCCATCGTGCCGCTCTATTTCCAGCGGGTCTACTGGGCGTCGAAGGAGGGGATCGACTTCACCCCGAACCTTGCCGAACGCACCGTTGCCACAGACGTAAGGGCTGAAAATTGACCGATACCCTTGTGAACACTGCGCCGGCCACATCCGTGGCCGGCAACCGGAGCGGTTTTCCGGACCTGCCCGATGACGTGACCGTCGATTTCAACGTCATGGTGCGGATGCGCGACGGCGTGCATCTGGCCACCGACGTCTATCGCCCCGCGAACATGACGGGCGCGCTGCCGGTGATCCTTGAACGGACGCCCTATGACAAGGCCGGCACCCCCCGGACCGAGCTTTCGGTGGCGCGGCCCGATCCGATGACCCGGCCCGAACTGGCGGTCAGGCTGGCGCGGCTGGGATATGTCGTCATCTGGCAGGATTGCCGGGGGCGCTATGCCTCCGAAGGGCATTTCACCAAGTATCTGTCCGAGGGCGAGGACGGGTTCGACACGCTGGAATGGATCGTGGCGCAGCCCTGGTGCAACGGCAAGGTCGGCATGATGGGCCTGTCCTATGACGCGCATACGCAGATGGCGGCGGCCTGCCTGAACCCGCCGGGGCTGGTCTGCATGGCGGTGGATTCGGGCGGGTTCTCCAACGCCTTCACCTGCGGCATCCGGCAGGGCGGCGCGTTCGAGCTGAAGCAGGCGACCTGGGCCTATCACCGGGCGATGGAGGGGGGCGCGGCCCTGACCGACCCGCGGGTGAAGCCGGCGGTGGCGGCGGAAAGCCTGACGGACTGGTTCCGGGTGATGCCCTGGGGCAAGGGAAGGTCGCCGGTGCGCTGGAACCCGGAATACGAGGATTACCTGCTGGAGCAGTGGCAGCGCGGAACATTCGACGACTTCTGGAAGAAGGTCGGCATCTATGCGGCGGGCTATTACGACAGCTTCCCCAAGGTCGCGACCATCTTCATGTCAAGCTGGTATGACGCCTATGTGCAGACCACGCTGGAGAATTACGAGGGGCTGAAGGGCGACCCGGACCGGCCGCTCAGGCTCATCATGGGGCCCTGGACGCATGGCAACCGGTCGCGCACCGTCTTCGGCGACGTGGATTTCGGTCCCGCCGCGACCTTTGACGGGCAGGTGGACGAGGACTGGCTGACCTGTCGCATCAAGTGGTTCGACCGCTGGCTGAAGGGCGCCCCGGCGGATGCAGGCGCAAGGGTGCATCTGTTCGTCATGGGCACCGGCCCCGGCGGGCGCACCGGGGCGGGGCATCTGAATCACGGCGGGCAGTGGATCACCGCAACCGACTGGCCCCTGCCCGAGGCCCGGCCGCTCGACCTTTACCTGCGGCCCGACATGGCGCTGGCGGCAGAACCCGCGGCGGGGGAGGCGGCGATCAGCTATGATTTCGATCCCGCGAACCCGGTGCCGACCATCGGCGGGTCGCTGACCTCGGGGGAACCGGTGTTTACCGGCGGCGGCTTCAATCAGGTCGAGGACGCGGCCTTCTATGGCTGCACGCGGCCCGGCATGCCGCTGTCCGCGCGCCCCGATGTGCTGTCCTTCGAAACCGATCCCCTGGCCGAGGATACGCTGGTCGCAGGCCCGGTGGAGGTGGAGCTTTGGGTGACCTCCGACGCGCCCGACACGGATTTCACCGCCAAGCTGGTGGATGTCTATCCGCCCTGCGACGACTATCCGCGGGGCTATGCGCTCAACATCACCGACGGGATTTTCCGCTGCCGCTATCGCAACGGGTTCGACCGGCCCGAACCGATCGGGAACGGCGAGGTGTTCCGCATCACCATCCGGCCCTTCGCCACCGCGAACCTGTTCAAGAAGGGCCACCGCATCCGGCTGGACATCTCGTCCTCGAACTTCCCGAAATATGACGTGAACCCCAATACCGGCGAGCCCGAGGGCACCTCGCGCCGCCGCCGGATCGCGGCCAATACCGTCTTCATGTCCGAAAACCGCCTCTCGCGGCTGAGGATGCAGATCATCGACGCGACGATCCTGAAGGGCTGAGGGATGCGGCCGGACAGCAGGGGCGCGAACGGCCCGGGCCCTTGTCCGGCCGGACCGCCTTGCGCCGGGCCTCGCTGCGGGGCCGGCGCGCCGGGCGCCTGACCTGCGGGACGATGGCCGGCTGTTTCCCGGTCTGGCCCTGATCCGCCGCGCATCACTCCGGCCCGATCCCGGGACGGCTTCCGTCCCCGCCGCCAGCTCGCGCCCGGGCAATCGGCCTGAAGCCGCCCCGCCGCGCTGCCCCCGCCATTGCTTCCCCGAAGGCCCTCCGCCGGTTCCGGCGGGACCGCGCCAGGGTGGCGCGTCCGTCGCTCCCCTCGGCCGCCCTGCCCCGTTGCGGCCCCTGGGAACAAGATCGTCACCCGCCGCATGCGCCATGCAGGATCGGCCCGGTCAAGGCAGGGCTGTGGTCAAGGCAGGGCTGTGGGCAGGGCTGTGGGCAGGGCGCCGATGCGGGGCGCGGCCGAGATATCCGGCGCTGTGCAGGCTGCCGCAGCCCCTGCCCCGCGCGATGCGCCCCGACCCTCCCGGCCACCCGGCAGCAGCAGCGGCCCGTTTCTGCGCCGGCCGGGCCGCGCCCCGGCGGTTGGCGAAGCCGCTCAGGCAGATGGTTGCGCCCGGCGTGGTCCGGCCCTCGGGGCCCATGCCCATGCGGGGCCGGTTGCCGGCCCACACTGCCCCCGTCCCACACTGCACCCGTCCCGCACTGCCCGCACCCCGGTCCGCCCCCGCCCTGCGGCAGGCCGAGGCCCGGCCACGGCCGGTCAGAAGGTGATGACGACCGAAGGGGCGCTCCGCTCTGCCGGGCCATGAAAGACGGCCTCGATATTGTTGCCCGCCGGGTCAAGCAGGAAGGCGGCGTAATAGCCGGGATGATAGGGGCGTTCCCCCGGCGGGCCGTTGTCGCGCCCGCCCGCCGCCAGGCCCGCGCGGTGAAAGGCCTGCACCGCCTCGGGGCTTTCGGCCTGGAAGGCCAGGTGGTGCCGCCCCGTCGGGCGCCCAAGCGCGGCGCTGCTTTCCACCGAGGAGACGAACAGCTCATCCGCCCAGAAGTAATCCGGCGCCGTGCCGCCGATCGGAACCCCAAGCGCCCCAAGTGCCGCCTCATAGAACCGCAGAGCGGCGGGAAGATCCTCGACAACCAGATGAATATGGTCGATCAGACGGCCACGATGCAGCTTCTCGGTTTCCATTGCCTGTCCTTCCGCTTGGTGTCCGGGCTGGCCGCTTTCCGCGATTCTGCGGCGGCGCCCCGGGGAATCACGAGGGGATTGGGCCAAGACTAGACCGATCACCGGCGAAGGTCGACATCTCCGGCGCCCTCGGCCAGTCCGGTTGCCCCCGATCGCCCGCCATCACGGGCCTGTCAGGCGAGGGCCGCCGCGCCGGGAAAGACCCGCCCGCCCTGCCCCGCCGCCCGCAGATCCGCCGGCCATCCGCCCGGTCTCCGATCCCGTGACCGGCGCCCGCGTCAGATGCCGCGGCGGCGCTCCGGGATCCGCCGCCGCCGCATGTCGTCGCCGGCACGGCCACGCCCGCAGCGGCGCGGGGCGCGCGGCAACCGGGCACTTGCCGCGCGCATCGGCCCGCCGGGGTCGCGATCGCCGCGATCAGCAGCCGAGGCTCCGCGCCGCCCTGGCGGCATCCTCGCGGCATCCTCCCGGCGCCGGCGCGCGCCGTTGCGCCGTCAGGGAGGCACCCCGCGCCGCCTCTCGGGGCCGCGCCGCGGGATGTGCCGCACCGGCAAGCTCCGGCGGCTCCGGCCCGCGCCACTCGCGCAGGCCCTGCCCGCGTGCACCGGGCCAGACGGCCCGAAGGGGCGCGTTCCCAAAAAGTTCGACATTCCCGTGCTCCGGAATTCTTGTCCGCATTACGACGCCGAAATGCCGACTACATCGGCACCTTTCAGATCGGCTCCAGAAGCCGCTCCAGTTCCCGCATCACCGTCTCGATGAACGGGCCATCGACCACCCTGCCCCGCAGCCGGATCGAATAGCCGTCGTCGTGGCGCACCCGCTCCATCGTGACGCCATTCGCCAGCGGAATCCGGTCATCCGGCCCCGGCGCGCGCGGCGCCGCGGTCCGGCGCGGCCGCCCCCCGCGCGAGGTCTCGCGGCTGGCCGCATCGGCCCGGGCCAGCACCGGCTCCATCACCGCGATCTCCTTCGCGGGATCGACGCCCATGCCCGTCGCCAGCGCCTCGCGCAGCTTCGGCCCCAGCCCCAGCCGCAGCGCCTGGGCGATCCGCAGCCCCGACCGTTCGGACAGGTCGGTCGGGAAGGACAGCATGTCGCCCAGCTCCTCATGGACCAGCGCGAACGAGCGGATCTTGGACCGCTTGGCCTTCGAGGCCGCGGCAAAGATCGCATCCACCGCATCGTCGGGGCTGCGGAAGGCCCCCTGGTCGGCCGCCACCACCGCGATCCGGCCCCGCTCATAGGGGGTCAGCTGTTCACGCAGCTCGTTCTCCTCGACCATCGCGGCATAGGCGGCGGCGGTCTCCTGTGCCGGCCGGATCAGCGCCCGCACCTGCCCCGGCTCTCCGCTTTCCGCCGCCAGCGCCCGCAGCGCCGTCACCCGCCGCCAGCCCGAGATCAGCCCGTAGCGTTCGCCGCCCAGATCGACCACCTCGATCGGCAGCCGCTGGCCGTTCAGCCGCAGCGAGGTCTTGAGTTCCTCCATATCGGGGCCGGAAACCACCATCCGGTCGCGCACCAGATGTTCCAGAAACACCGCATCCAGCGGCAGGTCGCGGATCAGCCGGCCTTCGGCCTCGGCCCGGCGCAGGGCCTCGGCGGCGGCGGCGGCGGCACGGTCTGCCGGCGGCAACGGCTCGGCGGCCCGGGCGGTCTCGGCCGCGACCTGGGCGATCGGCGCCGCAAAGGGTGACACCGGTTTCGCCGCGAAACCGGTTTCGAGATCCGCGAGATCCGCGGGGCTTGGGGCATCAAGCCGGCGTCGTTTGGCCATGCGCTTTCCTTTCCTGATCATCGCGCCACCAGGCGCCCAGCAGCAATTCCTTGAACTCGGCATAGGTGCGGTCAAAGGCCTCTCGGCCCCGCAGATAGGTTTCGCGGTTGAAGTCGCGCGGATCGGCCTCGTAGATGCCGTTGACCTGCTCGCCCGCCTGCCCCACCAGCGCCGTCACCTCCTGCCGGTAGGCATTCATGAAATCGCCGAAATAGGCCTGGATCACATTGGCAAGGTCGGTCTGCTGCGCCGCATCGAACCGGGTGATGATCGCGCGCACCACGTCCCATTCGAAACGCACCTCGGGCAGGCCGGCGATGCGGCGGCCGGCGTTCTCGCCCTCCTCGATACTGGCGAAGGTGGAATAGAGCATGTCGAAGAACCGCCCGGTCGAGTCGAATTCGAGGAACGAGGCCCCCAGCGGCACCAGCAGGATATCCGCCGCCGCCAGCGAATTGATCGTCAGGTACCCAAGTGCGGGAGGCGTATCGAGGAAGACGATGTCGTAATCCTCCAGCACGCCCGACTTCTGCAGGAAGTTCCCCAGGGCATCCCACAGCGGCCAGCCGCGCAGCGCCATGCGCCAGACCGGGATCTGGAACTCGGCCCAGTAAAGGTTCAGCTGCGCGCCGATCAGATCGACATTAGGCCAGTGCGTCTTGCGGATCAGGTTTCGCGGCGAAACCTGCAAGGCCTCGGTCAGGGTTTCGTCAAGGGGCAGGGGCGCGGCACCCTGGGCGGCGCGCACGACGTTCTCGGCCTGCACCGCCTCGGCGTAATCCCTTGCAATCAATGGGAAAACCGTCTGCCATTCATCCTCGATCCGCCCCCCGAACAGGGAGGTGAGCGAGCCCTGGCTGTCCAGGTCGATCGCCAGAACCCGATAGCCATCCAGCGCCGCCGCCATCGCCAGATGGGCGCAGGTCGTGGTCTTGCCCGACCCGCCCTTGAAATTCGCGATGGCGACCACCTTGGCGGGCAGGCCCTCGGGTCGCCAGGGCCGGTAGGGCTTGGTGGCCGAGCCTTCGCGCGCGAAGTGGTCGCGCAGGGTCAGGACCTCTTCCAGGGTGAAATAGCGGCTGCCGCCCTCGGCCACGCCCTGCGGCAGGGCGGGATTGGCGTTGAGCACCCGGCGCAGATGCGCCGCTGCAACCGGGATCATGTAGCGCGTGATTTCCCAGATCGAGAAACGCCGCAGCCGCTTGGTGCCGTCGGGCGCATAGCCGCGCCGGGCCAGATCCTCGCGGCCGCGGGTGCAGAAGGCCGCCGCCTTGGCGAACCGGGCGCTGTCAACGGGCGGCCCGAGTTTCTCGGCCGTCTTGGCCGGGTCCATGCCAAGATGCGGGGGAAGGGGGGGTGAATCGCTCTTGCGTGCCATATGCTCTGCCTGATGTGCGACCTTGGGCGCGTTGTTTGCCAAAACATGACACATCATGCCTGAAATCGGAACAGGGATTTTCGTGCGCCGCGCCCAGGGCCGGGAGGGGCGGTTTCGCGGCGAAACCCGAGCCTGTGCGGGCTCATCATCGGCAGGAAAGCAGAAAGATCACGATCAACAAGAGTTTTCTCTCTTTGAGAGTCTTTAAGATCTTTGCCCAAGAAAAGCCTCGTCAAAACCGGCTGTTAGAGGGGTTCGGGCGCCCGTTTCCGGGGCCATGGGCACCTGTGTGCGGGACGGAAGGAACCCGTTCACGGGACAAGCGGCACCTGAACCCGGTCGGAGGGGAACCCGAATCCGGGGCGGCCGCCTGGCGGGAATGGGCGCGAAACCGGCCCGAACCGGCGCCGAAACCCGCCGGTTCGGGGCCAAAGGCGCCGCCGCGCGGGGGCGGCATGCCGGCCGCCGGGGCAGGGGTGGGCTCAGGCACCCGGATACGGGATCGCGGAACCGCCAGGGCGCCGCGCATACAAGCACCTGCAAGAGCCTTGCCGTCGGATGCCTTTTGTCGGATAGTCCGGGCCGAATCCGAAGCCGACGCGACAGAATCGGCGGATGCGGCCCGACAGCGGCCGGGGCAGGCGAGAGGGCGGCATGCAGGCCAGCAATGACATCCCGAAAGAGCGGCTGACCGGGGCGCTGCGCCGCGGCTCGGTCAAGAAGAATGTCGCCGCGATCCATGTTTCGGGCAAGCTGACGCTTCTGCAGCGCAAGCTGTCGAATGTGCTGCTGCTCAATGCCTATGACACGCTGATCAGCCAGCCCAAGCACCAGATCGATGCGCGCACCCTGTGCCTGATGATCGGCTACAATTCCAACGATGTGAACACGCTGCGCGATGCGCTGCGGGGCCTCGCCGAGACGGTTGCCGAATGGGACATGCTGGACGACCGGGGGCGGCAGGAATGGGGGGTCAGCTCGCTGCTTTCCTATGCCAAGCTGCGCGGCGGAATCTGCGAATATGCCTATTCGCCGGCGCTGGCGGAAAAACTGCATGACCCCAAGGTCTTTGCGCTGATCAATCTGAACATCCAGCGGCGGTTTTCCTCGGGGCACGGGCTGGCGCTGTATGAAAACTGCTATCGCTTCGTGCGCACCGGCAGCACCGGCTGGTGGCCGCTCGAGACCTTCCGCCGGCTGATGGGGGTGGATGGCAGCGCCTATTACGAGACCTTCAAGCATCTGAACGCCAAGGTCATCAAGCCGGCGGTGGACGAGGTGAACCGCACCTCGAATATCGAGATCACGCCCGAATTCGCCAAGAAGGGCCGCAATGTCACCGAGATCCGGTTCCGCATCCGCGAGAACCGGCAACTGGCGATGTTCGATATCGACGATGGCGAGGCGCTGCGCGCCAGCCCGGTCTATGCCCGGCTGCAGGAGCTGGGCGTTTCCGACCGGCTGGCGCGGCAGTGGATGGCGGAACATGGCGATGCGGCGGTGGCGGCCAAGCTGGATTACGTGCGCGGCCAGCCGGGGGTGAAAAGCCCGGTGGGCTATCTGCGCGCGGCGCTGGAGGGCGGCTATGACCTGCCCGCCGCCGCGCCGCCACCCTCGCCCGAGGCGCTGGCCGCCGCCTCGGCCCGGGCCGAGGCCCAGGCCCGTGCCGCGGCCGAGGAGGCACGCCGCGAGGCCGAGCGCCGCCTGCGCGGCGCGCGCTTTGCCGCCGTCGAGGCGGTGGTTTCGCGGCGAAACCCCACCCAGCGCGATGCCGACCGCCGGCTGTTCCTGAGCCGCCTTGCCGATGAGGTCGATCGCGAGGAATTCCGCCGCCACGGCTGGGCCAGCGCGCTGAACGCGCGGGCGATCTTTGCCTTCTGGGAAGAGAGGGAGCCGGGGATCTTCGACATGCTTGATCCCTGACGCGCCCGGCCTGCCCGGGGATTACCGCCATCGGCAGGCACGCCCGGACGGCGCGCCCCTTGTCGGGGCAGGGCGGATGGGAACCCGTTTGCGGGACGGGGGTTTCGCCACGAAACCCATGGCGCGGCTCCAGATCCCCTGCCGCGCCCGCCCCGACGGGAGATGTCATGCCCCAGCCACCCCGCCCGCTGCGCCTGCTGATCGTGATCCTGCTGGTCGTGCTGGCGGCGGTCGTGGTGATCCGGCACCTGCCCTTCTACCTGCCCCGGCTGGGGCCCGAGGTGGCGCAGCCCGCGCCGGGGGCGCATCTGGTGTTCGGCTATGCGACGCTGGCCTCGCCGCTGGTGCGCTATGTCGTGGTGGGGCGGGCCGTGCCCTCGGAGCCCGGGCGGCTGGCCGGGCTGCGGCGGGAGGGGCGCGATGCGCGGCCCGCGCCCGGGGCGCGGATCGAGGGGCGGGTCTTTGTCGTCAGCGCGCCGGAATTGCGGCGGCTGGACCGCTACGAGCGGCTGGGGACGCTTTACGAACGCGTGCCGGTGGTGCTGGAGGACGGCCGCGGCGCCTGGGTCTATCGCCTGCTTCCGGCCCGGGCCGCGGAGGAGGCCATCCCGTAAACGGGTGCCTGAGGGGGCGGGAGGCCCCGAAGCGGCGCGGGATGCGCGGCGGACCGGAGCGGCCCGGGCCGGAAGCAGGCCGCGCGCGGGATACTGCCGAGTCGGACGCGGCCGACCCCCGGGGCGGGGCGGATCAGGGCCGGGCGCCGCCGCCGCGCGGGGTGCGCGGGATCCCGATCCTCGGATGTGCCGCGCGGTGCAGGGCCGGGATCGGGCAGGGGCGCGGATTTGGCAGAATGTATTCATTTCTGCACATGACCACGGGCGTTTTCGCTGACCTGTTGCGGTTGCGTGAAATTACCTCTAGGCAAATGTATGTTTTTCGCTAAGCTGCGGGCAGAAAGCGGCGAGTCTGCGGCGGGGCCGGGGCCGGGGCTGTCCGGCGCGGTGTGTATACAGAAACCCGCCGCGTCCGGGGCAGCAGCGGCTCTGCGGCAGGGAGAGGGGCTGGCGCGGGCACGGGGGCCTTGCGGAAGGCTCGGGAGGTTTTGACGGGTCAGGAGGCCGGGGCAGGCGCCCCATGCGCCTGACCGTGACGGTAACCGGGGCTGGGCGCGGAGAGGCGCGGCCCCATGAAGGGGGGAGAGAAGATGACGGATCTTGCACACCTGCGCCGCGGCGTGACGGCGGCGGCCCTGGCCGGGGCGATGCTGACGGGCGGTGCGGCCGCGGCCGAAACGCTGCGGCTGGCGCATTTCGTGGCGCCGGCCCATGTGATCACCGGCTCGCTGATCGAGCCGCTGGCCGAAGGCGTTGCCGCCGACAGCGGTGGCGCGCTGACCATCCAGGTCTATCCGGGCGGCGAACTGGGCGCCGGCCCGCAGGAACAGTATGTGCGCGCGCTGCAGGGCGTGGCCGATATCGTCTGGGGGCTGCAGGGCTATACCTCGTCGCAGTTTCCGCGCACGATGATCGCCGAAATGCCCGGCGCGATTCCGCAGGGCATGTCGGGGCATGAATTCCTGTGGAACGGCTATGAGGCGCATCTGGCGCAGGAGTTTCCGGGCACGCGGCCGCTGGCGCTCTGGACCTCGGAGCCCAATGTCTTCATCATGCGCGACCGCGAGGTGCGCCGCCCCGAGGATGTGGCGGGGCTGAAGATCCGGGTGTCGGGCAATATCTCGGGCGCGCTGGTCGAGGCGCTTGGCGCGACGCCGGTGCAGATGCCGGCGGGCGAGATGTACAATGCCCTGCAGACCGGGCTGATCGACGGCATCATCACCGGCGCCAGCGCGATTGCGGATTTCAAGCTGAACGAGGTGGCCAACAGCTATAGCGTCGGGGCGCCCCTGGGCAACATCACCTTCTATCTGGTGATGAACGAGGCCCGCTATCAGGGCCTGTCGGACGAGCTGAAGGCGGTGATCGACGCCAACAGCGGCCGCGCGCTGTCGAAAAGCGCCGAGGACGGCTGGAACGCCCGCGCCGAGGAAACGCTGGAGGCGCTGCGCGCCGATCCCGCCAAGACCGTGGTGGACCTGTCCGACGAGGAAATCGCGGCCTTCGACGCGGTGCTGAGCCCGCTGACCGAAACCCTGGTGGCACAGGTGCCGGGCGGCGCCGAAGCCCTGGCGGCGATGCGCGGCGAGTAGGGCGCGATGCTGGCAAGACTCGACCGGGCGGCGGATCTTCTGATCCGCCTCTGCGCCGGACTGGGCACGATCGGGCTGTTCGTCGTGGTCGTGGTGATCCTGCGCGATGTGGTGGGCCGCAACATGATGCAGCCGCTGGCCGGGGCGCAGGATATCGCGCAGATGGGCATGGTCATCATCGTCTTCGGCGGCATGGCGCTGTGCGACCGGCGCGGCGGCCATGTCGCGGTCGATGTCTTCGAGCGGGTCTTCCCCGGCTGGCTGAACCGCTGGGCCGATATCCTGAGCGCGTTTCTGGGCGCGGCGATCTTTCTGGGCATTGCCTGGACGGTCTATGACTCTTCGCGGATTTCGCAGATGCTGAACCTTTCCACCAATGTGATCCGGCTGCCCAAGGCGCAGTTCCAGTGGGCGCTGTGCGGCTTTGCGCTGGTCACGGCGGCGGGAATGCTGCTGCGCGCGCTGGTGCTGCTGGCCGCCCGGCCGGGGGCGCGGGCATGAGCGCGATGGCGACGGGCCTTCTGGGCATGGGGGTGCTGCTGATCCTGCTGGTGCTGCGGGTGCCGGTGGCCTTCGCGATGTTCGCGGTGGGCTTCGCGGGGATCTGGGCGCTGAACGGGCTGGGCGCCGCGATGAGCCTGATGGCCTCGGAGAGCTTCACGCTGGCCTCCTCGGCAGAGCTGGTGGTGGTGCCGCTGTTCATCCTGATGGGCAATGTCGCCAGCGCCACCGGGATGAGCCGGGCGCTTTATGATGCGGCCTATGCGCTGATCGGGCCGGTGCGCGGCGGGCTCGCCTCGGCGACGGTGATCGGCTGCGGCGGGTTCGCGGCGCTGTCGGGGTCATCGGTCGCCTCGGCGCTGACGATGGGCAAGGTGTCGCTGACCGAGATGGAGCGGTTCGGCTATGACCCGCGGCTGGCGACCGGGGTGGTGGCGGCCGGCGGCACGCTGGGCATCCTGATCCCGCCTTCGACCGGCTTCGTGATCTATGCCATCCTGACCCAGCAATCCATCGGGCGGCTGTTTCTGGCCGGGGTGCTGCCGGGGCTGATGCTGCTGGGGCTGTTCATCCTGACGGTGACGATCCTGTGCTGGCTGCGCCCGGAGCTGGGGCCGCCGGGGCCCCGCAGCAGCCTGCGCAACCTTGCCGTGGCAACGGGGCGGGCGGTGCCGATCCTGGGCATCATCCTTCTGACCATCGGCGGCATCTATGGCGGCATCTTCTCGCCGGTCGAGGCGGCGGCGGTGGGCGCGGCGCTGGTGGTGCTGGCCGGCGCGCTGATGGGCCGGCTGAGCCTGCGCATCCTGTGGGAGGCGGGGCGCGATTCCATCGTCACCACCGCCACGGTGATGCTGATCCTGATCGCCGCGCATATGATCAACCCGTTCCTGGCGCTGAGCCATATTCCGCAGGCGGTGGGCACCTTCCTGGCCGGGCTCGACATGCCGGCGCTGGGGGTGCTGGCGCTGATCCTCCTGTGCTATCTGGTGCTGGGATGCTTCCTCGAAGGGTTCGCCATGCTGGTGCTGACCCTGCCGATCTTCTTCCCGGTCATCCTTCAGCTGGGCATCGACCCGATCTGGTTCGGCGTCCTTGTGGTGCTGACGCTGGAGATGGGGCTGATCTCGCCCCCGGTGGGGATCAACATCTTCATCGTGAAATCGGTCGCGCGCCAGGTGCCGCTGGAGGCGATCTTTGCCGGGGTGGCGCCGTTCTGGCTGGCGATGCTGGTGGCGCTGGGGCTTCTGCTGGCCTTCCCGCAGATCGCGCTGATCCTGCCCGAGACGATGATCCGCTAGGGCGGAACGGCCCCGGCGGGGGCCATGAACAATGGCGGGTGCCGTCCGGCGCCCGGAATGATCGGAGGAATGATGACGGACCATATCCTGACGCTTCAGTGCAAGAACCGCCCCGGGGTGGTCGCGGCGGTGACGACCCGGCTTGCCGCCCATGGCGGCGACATCACCGAGGCGCAGCAGTTCGATGACCGCATGACGGGGCAGTTCTTCATGCGCATGGCCTTTTCCCTGCCCGGCGATGTGGAGGGCTTTGCCGCCGACATGGCGCAGGAAGCGCAGGCCCTTGGCCTGCAATGGCGGCTGCGCCCGGCGGGGCTGCGCCAGAAGGTGCTGATCCTCGTGTCGAAATTCGATCATTGCCTGGGCGACCTGCTGTATCGGATGCGGATCGGCGAGATGAACATGGAGGTGGTGGGGATCGTCTCGAACCATCCCAAGGAGGTTCTGAACCTCACCCTGCACGAGGGCATCCCCTATCACCATTTCCCGATCACCCCCGCCACCAAGCCCGAGCAGGAGGCCCGGATCCGCGCGGTGATCGAGGAGACGGGCGCCGATCTCGTGGTGCTGGCGCGCTACATGCAAGTGCTGTCCGACGAGATGTCGGCCTGGCTGTCGGGGCGCTGCATCAACATCCATCACAGCTTCCTGCCCGGCTTCAAGGGCGCCAAACCCTATCACCAGGCGCATGAACGCGGGGTGAAGATGATCGGCGCCACCGCGCATTACGTCACCGGCGATCTGGATGAGGGCCCGATCATCGTGCAGGATGTGGAACATACCACCCATTCCGACACGCCCGACGATCTGGTCCGCAAGGGCCGCGACATCGAGCGGCGCGTGCTTGCCCGCGCGGTGGCGCTGCATCTGGAGGACCGGGTGATGCTGAACGGCGCCAAGACGGTGGTCTTTCCGGGCTGACCGGGCCGCGGACCGGCGGCGGCGACCCGGTCCGCCCTCGGAGCCCGGACCGGAGGGATCTGGCCCGGGCGTCTCTGGACGGCCGCTGCGGGCCGTGCAACCCCTGGGCCGCGATCCGGCCCGGGGTCGCCGCGCGGGATGGCCCCGGCCGGAACCTGCTGCGGCGCTCGGCCGCGCCCCTGCGGCTTTCGGGACATCCCCCCCTTCATCCTCGGCTTTATCCCCGGCCGCGCCCTGTCCCTGATCCCGCCCGGCTGCTTCGGGGCGACGGGGACGGGGTGGGGCAGGCTGCCCCCCCGGTGCGATCCGCCCGGCGCGATCCGCCCGGTGCGCTGGCCGATGGCCGTGCTGCGGAGGGGGCGCGCCCCGGCGTCGCGGGCATCGCGACGGTGATGGCCCGCCGGTCGCCGGGCCGCCCTTGTTGCAGCCCTGCACGCAGGGCGCGCACGAGCTGCCCCTTCACTCTCCCTTCCCCGCCCGCCGCGGGGCCGGCGCTTTTGCGGCGGGACGGGCCGGCCCCCGGCTTGGCCCATCCCGGTCATTGCCGCCGGGCGCGCAGCCGGGCGGGCAGCCGGCCGGGCAGGGGCTATTTACATGCGCACAAGTTATTTATACAAGTGAACAAGAATCAGGGGCGGGTGTGCATATGCGGGCGAATGTGCGGGAGGCATTGCTTGAGGCGGCGACGCGGCTGTTTTCGCGCAATGGCTACACGGCCGTCTCGCTGCGCGAGATCGCCAAGGAGGCCGGCGCCAATGTCGGCAGTCTGACCTATCATTTCGGATCCAAGGCCAATCTGCTGCGCGAGATCTATGAGCGCCACGCCGGGCCGATGAACCTGCGCCGGACCGAGCTTCTGGGCGAGGCGCGGCGCATCCAGAACCCGGACGAACGGCTGATGGCCATCCTGCGGGCCTATGTGCTGCCGGCCTTCTCCTCGACCTCGGGCCATGACGGGGGCGGGGCCGAATTCACCCGCATGCGGGCCGTCCTGTCGGCCGAGGGCAACGAGGACGCGCGCGAGATCATCGCCGGCGCCTTCGACGAGATCAGCCGCAGCTTTCTGGCCGCCATCGCCGATTGCCTGCCGGGCGCGCCCGCCGACGGGCTGGTCTGGCGCAGCCAGTTCCTGCTGGGCGCGCTTTACTATGCGCTCATCAATCCCGAACGGGTCACGCGGCTGTCGGACGGCAAGGTGAACGGCGCCGACCACGAGATGGCGATCACGCAGATCGTGGAGGCAAGCCATGCGAGTTTCCGCAGCCTGGCACATCGCCCGGCGGCGGCGGAACAACGGTAACGGACGAAACCGGGGAGGAAGGAACATGAGGACAATCAGATCCCTGCTGCTGGCAGGGCTTGTGGCCGGTCTGGGCGCGGTGCCCGCCGTGGCGCAGGAACGCATCTCGATCGGCACGGGCGGAACGGGCGGCCTGTTCTATGTCATCGGCGCCGGCGTGGCCGATGTGCTGAACCAGCACATGCCCGGTGCCACCGCGCGGGCCGAGGTGACGGGCGCTTCGGTCGAGAACATCCGCCGGGTGGCGGCGGGGCAGATGACCTTCGGCTTCTCCTCCTCCTCGACGCTTTACGAGGCGACGGTGGGCGAGGGGCCTTTCGACAGCCCGCTGCCGGTGTCGGGCATCGCCTATCTCTACCCGGCCGTGCTGCAGGTGGCGACCACCGCCGATACCGGGATTACCGCCTTCGAGGGGCTGGACGGCAAGCGCATCAACCTGGGACCGCCAGGATCGAACTCGGCCGTGCTGGTGCAGCGGATGCTTGAGGCCTATGGCATCTTCAACCCCGCCAATGTGCAGTTCCTGTCCTATACCGAGGGCACGAGCGCGCTGATGAACGGCACCATCGATGCGACCGTCGTTCTGGCGGGCGCCCCCACGGCGGCGCTGATCGACCTGGGCGCGCAGCGCGACATGCGGCTGCTGTCGGTCGAGGAAGACCGTCTGGCCGAGATGCTGGCGCGCTATCCCTATTACCAGATCTATGCGATCGAGGCCGGCACCTATGAAGGCCAGGCAGAGCCGGTGATCGCGATCAACGATCCGGCGGCGCTGTTCACCAGCAACGATGCTTCGGACGAGACGATCTATCAGATCACCCGGACGATCTTCGAGAACCTGCCGCAGCTGGGCGAGGTTCACCCGCAGGCCCGCGCCATCGCCCTGGAAACTGCGACCGAACTGCCGGTGGCGCTTCATCCCGGCGCGCAGCGCTTCTTTGACGAGGCGGGCCAGTAGGCCCGCCCGCGACCGCAGGAAAAGCGATGAAAGCGGATTTCAGAAGCCTTGCCCTGCCCGATGACGGGGCGAGCCGGGCCGAGGTGGTGGCCGTCTCGGCGCTTTATTGCGCCCTGTCGGTCGCGGTGACGGCGCTTGTGGTCTATGGCGCCTATTACGGCGGGATCACGGCGCTGGTGCTGCGTTCGCTGTTCTATTCGGCCGTCGCGGCGGCGGGCATGGCAAGTTTCGGCCTGCTGGCGCGCCGCCTGCCGGCCAGGCTTGCCTGCTATGGGCTGGCGCTGATCGCTGCGGTGCCGGGGCCTTATCTGTGGCAGTCCTATTTCGACATCATCATGCGCGGCGCCATGGCGGTGCGGCTGGACGAGGTGATGTTCGTGGGCCTGCTGCTGGTGACGCTGGTGCTGGTGCGGCTTGCGCTTGGCCGGGCGCTGGTGGTCCTGTCGGTGCTGGCGCTGCTTTACGCCTGGTACGGATACCTCATCCCCGGCAAATACGGCCACGGCGGCTATGATCTGTCGCGGCTCGCCTCGACGCTGTTCCTGTCGACCGAGGGGTTCTTTGGCGTGCCGATGGGCGTGGCGGTCGAATACATCTTCCTCTTCGCGCTGCTGGGCACGCTGCTGATGCGGATCGGCACCGGCGAGGTCTTCGTCGATGTGGCGCGGGGCATCACCGGGCGGGTGCAGGGCGGGCCGGGCCTGTCGGCGGCATTGTCGAGCGCGATGCTCGGATCGATCAACGGCAGTGCGGTGGCCAATGTGGTGACCACCGGCACCTTCACCATTCCGCTGATGAAGCGTGTCGGCTATTCGCCCCGGCTTGCCGGTGCGATCGAGGCGGCGGCCTCGTCGGCGGGGCAGATCCTGCCGCCGGTGATGGGCGCTGCCGCCTTCCTGATGGCCGAGATCATCGGCGTGCCCTATGCGCAGATCGCCCTGGCCGCCCTGATCCCGGGGCTGCTTTACGTGCTGGCACTGATGGTGGCGGTGCGGCTTGAAGCCGGGAGGCTGGGCCTTGCGCGCGATACGACCGGGGGGATGGCGCTGCTGAAGGACACGTTGTCGCGGCGCGGCTATCTGCTGTTGCCGCTGGTCGGGCTGGTCACGCTGCTGGCCACGGGCATGACGCCCACCCGCGCGGCGGTCTATTGCCTTGTGTTCGCACTGCTGATCAGCCCGTTCCGGAAGGAAACGCGCATCGGGCTGCTGGATCTGGTGCATGTCTGCCGCAACACGCTGGCGGCCACGCTGCCGATCGTGGCGGCGGTGGCGGCGGCGGGGGTGGTGATCGGGGTGCTGAACCTCACCGGCATGGGGCTGATGCTGTCGGGGCTGATCGTCGAACTGGGCGGCGCGAACATCTGGGCGATCCTGGTGCTGACGGCGCTCGCCTCGTTCGTGCTGGGCATGGGGCTGCCCACCTCGGCGGCCTATCTGCTGCTGGCGGTGCTGGTGGCGCCGGCCGCAACCCGGCTGGGCCTGCCGCCGATCGCGGCGCATATGTTCATCTTCTACTTCGGGCTTGTCTCGGCGATCACCCCGCCGGTGGCGCTTGCGGCCTATGCGGCGGCAAGCATTGCCGGCGCCGATGCCAACGGGACGGCGGTGGAATCGATGCGCCTGGGCTTTGTCAAGCTGCTGGTGCCGTTCCTCTTCGTGACCATGCCGGGCCTGCTGATGCTGGGCGCGGCGCATGAGATCGCCCTCGCCGCGCTTTGGGCGACGATCGGCGTGGTGGGATTGACCATCGCGCTTGCCGGCTGGCTGGTGCGGCGCATGACCGGGGCCGAGCGGCTGCTTTACGGGGCGGGATCGCTTCTCGTGCTGTGGCCGACGCCGGTGGACGCGGCGGATGCGGTGACGCTGGCCGCCCGGCTGGGGGGCATTGCCCTGCTGGCCATTCTGACCTACCGGATGGCGGGTGCCCGCCGTCCCGGACCTGCGATAACTGCAAGAGAAGACGCATGACCAAGGCCCTCCGCTTTCACCCGGACCCCAAGAAGCCCGACATCGCCCTGCCGCCCGGCGCCTGTGACGCGCATTGCCATGTGTTCGGGCCGGCCGCCACCTTTCCCTTCGCGGCCTCCTCGACCTACCAGCCCGAGGATGCGCCCAAGGAAAGGCTGTTCGCGCTGCATCGCCATCTGGGCATCGACCGCGCGGTGATCGTGCAGGCCAGCTGCCACGGCACCGACAACCGCGCGATGATGGATGCGCTGGCGGCAGGCGGCGGGCGTTATCGCGGGATCGCCATGGTCGCGCGCGACATCACCCCCGAGGCGCTGCGGGACCTGCATGACGGCGGCGTGCGCGGCGTGCGCTTCAACTTCGTCACCCATCTGGGTGCCCCCGCCGATCTGGATGCGATCCGCGAGATCACCGCCAGGATCATTCCGCTGGGCTGGCACGCCGTGGTGCATTTCGACGCGCATCGGCTGGATGCGCTGGCGCCCTTCCTGCGGGAGCTGGAACTGCCGGTGGTGATCGACCACATGGGCCGGATCGATGCCTCGGCCGGGCCGGAGCAGCCGGCGTTCCGGCTGCTGCTGGATCTGATGGAGGACCGTCGCTTCTGGGTGAAGGTCTGCGGGTCGGAGCGGATTTCGCGCGCCGGGCCGCCCTTCGCGGATGCGGCGGAATACGGGCGGCTGCTGGTCGAGCGCTTCCCGGACCGGGTGCTCTGGGGCACCGACTGGCCGCATCCGAACATCACCCGCCACATGCCCGATGACGGCGCGCTGGTGGATCTGCTGCAGATCATCGCGCCGCGGCCCGAACAGCGTCAGGCGCTGCTGGTGGACAACCCGACGCGGCTTTACTGGCCCGAGACCGCGTGACGGCCGTGCCCGATCCGCGCGACGCGGCGGCGCCGCTGGACCGGCGCGGCATTGCGGCGCCTGCGCTTTTCCGGTGTTTCGGCGTGATCGGGCTCCTGGGCTTTGGCGGCGTCCTGCCGGTGGCCATGCATGAGCTGATGGAGCGCCGCCGCTGGCTGAGCGCGCCCGAGTTCACCGAGATCCTGTCGCTGTGCCAGGTCCTGCCGGGGCCGAACATCGTCAACTTCTCGGTCATCTTCGGGATGCGCTGTGCCGGCATGGCCGGGGCGCTGGCGGCGGTGACGGGGCTGATGGGGGCGCCGGTCGTCATCGTGCTGGCCCTGGGGGCGCTTTACGCGGGCTTTGCCGATCTGCCGGTGGTGCAGGATGTGGTGCGGCCGGTCGCGGCGGCGGCGGCAGGGCTGGTCTGCGCGGTGGCGGCGCGGCTGTTCTTTCCGGTGCGCCGGCAGTGGCGGGCGCTGGTCATCATCGCGGCGGTGGTGCTGGCCGTCGCGGTGCTGCGGCTGCCGCTGATCTGGGTGCTGCCGGTTCTTGCGCCCTTGGGCATCGCGCTGATGGCCGGGGCGGGGCGCGCAGGATGATGGACCCGCTGATCGCGCTCTGTCTCACGCTGATGGGCCAGTCGCTGCTGGCGGTGGGTGGCCTTTATGTCGTTCTGGGTGATCTGCAGCGCGTCGTGGTCGGTAACGGCTGGCTGGGCGGGGCCGAGTTTTCAGCACTGTTCGCGCTGGCGCAGGTGGCGCCGGGGCCGAACACGATCTTCGTCACGCTGATCGGCTGGCGCATGGGCGGGCTTGGCGGGGCGCTGGCGGCGACGGCCGCCTTCATGGTGCTGCCGCTGACCATCGCGGCGGCGGCGGGCCGGCTCTGGACCCGCTGGGGCGAACGGCGCTGGTTCCTGACCCTGCGCGCGGGCCTTGTGCCGCTGACCATCGGCTTGATGATCTCGAGCGCCTGGCTTCTGACCGATGCGGCCGCGCAGGGCTGGGCGGGCCATGCTGTGGTGGCGGCGGCGGCTGCGGCCTCGCTCTGGCTGCGGATGCATCCGGTTGCGATCCTGGGCTGCGCGGCGCTTCTGGGCCTTCTGGGGATCATCTGACCGCGATCACAGCGTCAGCTTGTAGCCCAGATGGGTGGCGCTGAAGCCCAGCCGTTCATAGAAGCGGTGGGCATCGGTGCGGCTCTGGTCGGTGGTCAGCTGGACCAGGGCGCAGCCGCGCGCCCGGCATTCATCGACCGCATGGGCGATCAGCCGGGCGCCAAGGCCCCGGCCGCGGGCGGTGCTGGCCACCCGCACGCCTTCGATCTGGCCACGCCACGCGCCCCGGCGCGACAGGCCCGGCAGAAAGCTGAGCTGCAGCGTCCCGAGGATCGCCTCGCCCTCGGTCATCACCAGCAGCATCTGGTTCGGATCGCGGCTGATCGCCTCGAAGGCGGCCAGATAGGGGCCGGTTTCCGCCTGCGCCGGATCTTCGCGCGCGGCGCCAAGCGCGTCATCGGCCAGAAGTCCGATGATGGCGCGCAGATCCGCGCGCCGGGCGATGCGAAAGCTGACCTCCATGCGAAGCTCCCCCTCAATGAGCCTTGGGCGGATGCGCGCGGCGCATCACCGGCGAGGTCACATCATCGTCGATATGAAAGTCAAGCACCATGCCCCGGCGCGTTTCGGCAAAGCGGGCGATCTGCGCCTCGAGCCCGGCAAGGTCGGTCACCACGGCGCCGTCAAGGCCGAAGCCGCGCGCCACGGCGCCCAGATCGCCCCGGCCAAAGACCGCGCCCGCATCGGGCAGGCCATCGGCCCGCAGCTTGTGGATCTCCGATCCATAGGCGCCGTCGTTCAGCAGGCACAGAAGGATCGGCAGGCCGTGGCGCCGCACGGTTTCCAGTTCCTGCGCATGCATCAGAAAGCCGCCATCGCCGTCGAACAGCACCACCGGCCGCCCGGGCTTTGCCGCGGCGACGCCGATCGCATAGGACAGGCCGTTGCCGATCGCGCCGAATTCGCGGATCGTGTGGAAATGTTCGGCGGGGCGGCCGCGCATCTGGGCCGCGAAATACGAACAATGCCCCGAGGCGTTCACCATCTCCCAGTCCCGCGGCAGGATCGCGTCGAGCCGGCGGATCACCGCGCGCGGGTCCAGAAGGCCGGGCCGGGCCGGAAAGGGCGTCGCATCGGCGGGGGCGGTCTGCAGGCGTTCGGCCAGCGCCGCGCTGCGGAATCCGGGCGTGGCGGGGGCTTCGGGCAGGGCGGCCAGCAGCGCCTCGACCCCGGCGCGGGCATCGGCCTGCAGGTAAAGATCCGCGACCCGGCGCCCCTGGTTGAAGCCGATGGGCCGGCTGTCGATCTGCACCACCCGGGCCTCGGGCCAGAGCTTGCCGCCATCGGCGGTGTGATGGGTGACGCTGGCCCCCACCGCAAGCACCAGATCGGCTTCGGCAAAGGCTGCGCGAGCGGTGTCGCTGGAAAAGCCGCCGGCGACGCCCAGGTCGAACGGATGGTCATGAAACAGCCCGCGCACGGGCAGGGTGGCGGCCAGAAGCCCGCCGCAGCGATCGGCCAGCGCCACGCAGGCCGCCGCCGCATCTGCCGCCCGCGCGCCGCGCCCGGCCACCACGATGACCCGCCTTGCCGCCGCCACGGCGCGGGCGACTTCGGCAAGCTGCGCGGGATCGGGCTGCATCCTGCCCAGCTTCGGCAGAAGCGTCGTCGAGGGTTGATAGGGTTTCACATCCGGGGCGGGCTGGGCCTGAAGGTCGAAGGGCACGCCGATCACCACCGGACGGCGTTCCTGCCGGGCGATGAAGAAGGCCTCGCGCACCTGATCGGCCATGCGGGCCGGCGACAGGGCGCGGATATAGGTGGCACCGGTTGCGGTGACGAAGGGCGCCTGGTCGATTTCCTGATTATACCAGGCCTGGCGCAGCGGCGCCTCGCCGGCAAAGACGACCAGCGGCAGATGCGCGCGCACGGCCGTGGCCAGGGCCGTCATGATCTGCGTCAGCCCCGGGCCGCAGGTGACCGAGGCGACCCCCACCGCCTCGCCGGCATTGACCGCGGCCATTGCCATCGACACGGCGCAATGTTCGTGCCGCGCGTGGATCAGCCGACAGCCCAGCCCCTCGAGCGCGGTGGCCCAGTGCATGTTGCCGTCGCCCAGCAGCGTGAACAGAAGCCGGGTGCCTTCGGCGTGAAAGGCATGGGCCAGCATGTCGTAGATCCTGGGGTCGGTCATCGGTTGTCCTTTCGGTTTGGCGCCCGCCTCCGGGCGCAGCGTCGGTTCCGGACATGGGTCCGGGGGGCGGCCGGTCGGATCCGCCTGCCGGATGGTCACGCTGGCCCACGCTGTGGCGGGTCGCGCGTGGCCGGACAGCACCGGAACTGTGGCGCCGCAGGTAGCTGCTGCCCGCGGCAGGCGCGCAAGCGGCAAGACAGGGGGTCGTGGTGCCCGTCGGTTCCCCGCGTGAAAGCTGGTCCGGGCGCGAATGCCCGGACCGTTCGTTCAGAACCGTACGTCGTATTCGTCGGCAAGATAGGTCTGCAGCCAGTCGCGGGCCTCGTCGGGCATGGTCGTGGCAAGCTCGTAAAGCCGCACCGCCGCGTCACCGACCGCCATCTGGTATTCGCCCAGAACTTCGCCCTTGTTCTCCTGGAACTCGGGATCCTCGATCATCTCGGCGAAGGCCTGGCGGTAGGTCTCGATGATCTCGGGCGGGGTGCCCTGCGGGATGACCACCGGCTTCTGCGCCGCAAAGCCCGAACCGAACACGGCCTTGTAGACGTCGAAGATGATGCCCGAAGGCGGTTCGCCATGCATCATCTCATAGGCTTCGACGAAATGCGGGATATCGGGGAAGGTGGGATCGCGCGCAAAATCGCCGTTCTCGTCGATCACCCCCCAGGAGAACATCGGCACCGCCTTGCCCTCTTCGACCAGCGGCACGACATTGGTCAGATAGGCGCTGCTGGTCTGGTAATCGATTGTCGCCTCGCCGCGTTCGAAGGCCAGACGGCCATCCGAACGGCCGGGCATTCCGAAGACATAGCGGACATCAAGGCCCATAAGCTCGAACGCGATCATCGGCACGAGATCAAGCGAGGTCGGCCCCTGGCTGCCATAGACAAGCTCGGTGCCTTCCAGCTGCTTCAGCTCGGAGGCATCGTTCACGCCGAAGCCGGTGGGCAGATAGACCACGCCGCCCGTGGGCGCGACCATCAGGGGTTCCCACTTGGTATAGTCATAGCGCGCACGCGGGTCGCCCAGCAGATAGGGGAACTGCGTCGAGGCCGAGGTGATCAGGATTTCCTGGCCATTCGGGCGGGCGCGGGCGGCGAATTCGTTCGCGCCGGTGATCGAGCCTGCACCGGGGATGTTGCGGATCACGACCGTCGGATTGCCGGGCATGTATTTCGTCAGATAGGGCAGCATGTAGCGCGCCACGGTGCCGCTGCCGCCGCCCTCGGGGAAGGGCACGACCCATTCGATCGTCTTGCCGGAAAAATCGACGTCCTGGGCGCTGGCGGTGCCGGCCAGCGCGGCAAGCAGCGCGGCGCCGATCAGGCGTGCCGTCTTGTGAAATGTCATGGGGTTTCCTCCTCAGAACCTGGCCCGACCGTGCGGCAGGGCCTTCGGAAGCATGGCAGGTTCTGCTGCGCAAACGGAATAGAAAGGGCCGTCCCGAGCATAACTTTTTGCTAGAGCGAACTTCCAGACATGCGGATGCCGACAGCCCGGACGGGCTGCCGGCCGGTTCCGGTCTGCCGGGCGCAGCCCCGTCAGGGGTTGCGGCGCTGTTCCTCGGCGATCAGGGCCGTCAGGCGGAAGAAGCCGTGCACCATCTTGCTGAAGGGCATAAGCAGGAAGAAGGCCAGCACCGCGCCAAGGTGGATTGCCAGCAAGGACGGCACCAGTGCCGTGCCGGTCGCGGCATAAAGCGCAAGACCGGTGGCCGAGACGAAGCACAAGAGCAGGATGAAGGCCATCTCGCCGCCCCAGACACGGCGGGCCCCAAGCGCCGGGTCGGCCTTGGCCTTGAGATGCGCAAGGCCCAGCGTGCCGATCACCAGCAGGATGCCGCCCGGCACGCCCAGAAGTTTCGGCAGGCTGAAGAAGCCATAGGGCGCCGGCTGGTTGAAGACATAATGCAGGATCGTGGCGCTTGACGTCGAGGCGAAGGCCAGCAGGAAGCCATACATCGTGGCCTGGTGGAACCAGCGCCGCCGGTCGGAATAGCGGTCGCCTTGCTCGAAGTTGCAGCCCTGACCCTGGCCGCCGTTGAGGTTGCGCATGTAGCTCGCCTGGCCGATCGCGCCCCAGAGATGGCGCAGGCGGAAGCGTGCGGCGCCGGTTTCCCGCCAGTAGCGCCGCAGCCCGATCGCAATCCCGACCAGCGGCAGCAGGAAGGCCGGCGCGAAGATCGCGACCATGGCGTTATGCGCAAGATAGGCATAGAAACCCGCGCCTTCGTCGGGGCGCAGCGCCGAGACGGCCCAGAACAGCAGCGCCAGCCCGATCACCAGCATGCCCGCGATGCGCACCCCGTGTTCGTGGAAGGCGCGCGCCAGCGGCTGCGGCCAGACCAGCCGTTCCCAGCTGTCCTGGCGCACCTCGTTCAGCGCGGCGGGCAGGTTCAGCGCGAATTCATGCGGCGCCGTATACTGGCAGGAGTAATAGCAGCCCCGGCAGTTGTGGCAGAGGTTCGCAAGCTGGGTGATATCCCCGTCCGCAAACGCCTTTTGCCGGTTGATCGCCGGAAAGACGGTGCAGAAGCCTTCGCAATAGCGGCAGGCGTTGCAGATCTCGACCTGGCGGCGGGCTTCCTGAATCAGCTCGGCGGTGCCCGGGCGGGCGGTGCTTGCGCCGGGGGTGTCCCGATCCGGTATGCGAAGTTCAATTGACATGGGCCGCGGCCTCCCGTCCTGCGATGCGTCCGAAAACGGTTCCGATGGTCATGCCGAAACCGGCGAGATAGCCCTGGCCGAGGATCGAGCCTGCCATGATCTCGCCCGCGGCCCAGACGTTCTGCAGCGGGCCGCGGGTTGTGTGAACCTGCGCATTCTCGGACACCTTGAGCCCGAGATAGGTGAAGGTCACGCCGGGGCGCAGCTGGTAGCCATAGAAGGGCGGCGTGTCGATGGGGCGCGCCCAGTTCGTCTTGGCGGGGGTGAGCCCTTCGGTCGCGGTGCCGTCAAGCTCGAACGGCTTGAAGTCGTTCGGGCGGCAGGCGGCGTTGAACTCGGCCACGGTGCGGGCGAGTTTCGCGCCATCAAGGCCCATCTGCGCGCCCAGTTCCTCGATCGTGTCGGCCTTGTTGGGGGGAAAGACCGAGGGCATGAACAGGTCGATCGACTTGGCGTCGATGATCGCATAGCCCACCTGATCGGGCTGCGCGGCGACCAGCCGGCCCCAGATCGCATAGCGTTTCGGCCAGACGTCCTCGCCCTCGTCATAGAACCGGTCGCCGTCGCGGTTCACGACGATGGAGAAGGGGACGCAATCGAGCCGCGTGACGATGCCGCCGTCGAATTTCGGGGCGCGTCCGTCGATGGCGACCGCGTGGCACTGGGTGGGGTCGCCCACCGTGGCGCAGCCCTGGTCGATCATGTCCTTGAGCACGACGCCGCGGTTATAGGGCGTGCCGCGGATCAGGAAGTTCGCTGCCGCCGGCCCCCAGGCGCGGGTCAGCCAGTCGATATCCGACTGGAACCCGCCCGAGGCGAGGACGACGGCCTTGCCCTCGATCCGCTGCGACTGGCCGCCGATGGTCACCTCCAGATGGGTGAATCGGTCGCCTTCCAGATGGATATGGGTGACCTGTGCCTCATAGACCACGCGCACGCCCAGATCGGCGGCGGTGTTGTAATAGGCGTTCACCAGCGACTTGCCGCCGCCCAGGAAGAACGCGTTGGTGCGCGACAGCGACAGCGTTCCCGACAGCGACGGCTGGAAGCGGACGCCATGCGCCTCCATCCAGGGCAGGCATTCCTCGGAACTGCGGATGGCGAGCCGCGCAAGGTTCTCGTCGGTCTTGCCCTTGGTCACCAGCATGAGATCGTGGAAATATTCCTCTTCCTCATAGGCGCCGGTCAGAACCGACAGCGGGCCCCGATGCATGCAGCGGAAGTTCCGCGTGTGCCGGCTGTTGCCGCCGCGATAGGGTTCGGGCGCGCCTTCCAGGATCAGCACGCGGGCGCCGGCCTCGGCCGCAGTGATCGCGGCACAGAGGGCCGCATTGCCGCCGCCGACAACAAGGATATCCCAGGGCCCTTTCAGATCGGGGGGCGATGACTGGCTCATGGCTTGCTCCATTCTCGGTCAGGCGGTCGTCACAGATCCTCGATCGGGCGTTCGCGCTGGCGCAGCGCCCGGATGCGGGCGCGATGCGCCCCGGCGAGATGGTTGCGCATCAGGGCTTCGGCGGCGTCGCCGTCGCGTGCCTCCAGCGCATCGAGGATCACATAGTGTTCCTTGACCGCCTCGGCGGCCCGGTCAGGCGCGATCAGGGTTGTCGGCCCGAGGATCATCATCGTCTTCTGCAGCCCGCTGATCGCGCGGATCAGAAAGCGGTTCTTGGCCGCATCGAACAGCGTCAGGTGAAACTGGCGGTTAAGCTCGTAAAGGCGGGCGGCCTCGCTGGTCTGGGCAAGTTCCTCGTTCAGCGTCCGCAGTTCGGCCAGTTCGATCATCGAGGCGGCCTGCGCCGCCATCCGCGCCGCCGTTCCTTCCAGAACGACGCGCATTTCGTAAAGCTCCATGATCTCGGGGTAGTCGAGCGTGCGGATCGTCGCGCCCTGCCGCGGCAGATGCACGACCAGCCCGTCCGCCTCGAGCTGGCGGATCGCCTCGCGGATCGGGGTGCGGCTCATGCCGAAGCGTTCGGCAAGCTCGGTTTCGCGCAGCCGGGTTCCCGGGGCAAGCGTGCCCCAGCGGATCTCTTCCAGCAGACGCCGGTAGGCACCACTTCCTTGCGACGAGCCGGTGGCAGCTTCTTCGGAAGCCATGTACAACATTCCCAGGTTGAAACTTGTGTCCGGTTGTATACAGGTGGATACAATTTTGTCAACGGAGGAGAATGCCGTGAACTTTCTCACCCGCCGCCGGGTTGTCACATTTGCCGTTGCCGGTGCAGGAACCGCGCTTTTCGCCCTGCTGGGGCTGCCGCTGCCGTTCCTGTTCGGGCCGATGGCGGCCTGTCTTGTCGCGGCGCTGGCGGGGCTGCGCCTGCAGGGGGCCGGGCAGGTCTCGGTGGCGGCGCGGACCATCCTGGGGGTGGCGGTGGGGGCCTCGGTCACGCCGGAGCTGCTGGGCCAGTTGCCGCAGATGGCCGGCACCATCGCGCTGGTGCCCTTCTATATCGCGCTGATCGGGCTGGTGGGCGTGCCGTTCTTCCGCAGGGTCTGCGGGCTTGATCCGGTCACCTCCTATTACGCGGCGATGCCCGGGGGGCTGCAGGACATGGTGATCTTCGGGCAAGAGGCGGGCGGCGACGTGCGGGCGCTGTCGCTGATCCATGCGACGCGGGTGCTGATCATCGTGACGATCGTGCCACTGATCCTGTCAGCCTTCTATGGGGTCGGGCTGACCAATCCGATCGGAACCCCGGTGGCCGAGACACCCATCAAGGAAATCGCCTTCATGGTCATCGCGGCGCTGGTGGGCTGGAAGGGCGGCGAGAAGATCGGGCTTTTTGGCGCCTCGATCCTGGGGCCGATGATCGTCACGGCAATCCTGTCGCTGGCCGATGTGATCCATGTCCGCCCGCCGGCCGAGGCAATCCTGACGGCGCAGTTCTTCATCGGCATGGGGATCGGGATCTATTATGTCGGGATCACGATGCGCGAGTTGCGCAATATCGTCGCCGCGGGCGTGGCCTTCGTCTTGTTGCTGGCGGCGCTGACCGCGCTCTTTACCGAGGCGGTGGTGCTGACCGGGCTGGGGCCGCCGGTTGAGTCCTTCCTGGCCTTCGCGCCGGGCGGGCAGGCCGAGATGACCGTTCTGGCCATTGTGGCCGGCGCCGATCTGGGCTTCGTGATCGTGCATCACCTGACCCGGATCATCCTGGTCATCACCGGGGCGCCGGTGGTGGCGCGCTTTCTTCTGAAACGGGAAAAGGGCCCCTGAGGGCCCTTTCAGCTCATCCCGTCGTCGCGGCGATCAGCCGCCAAGCCGTGCCGCCACCGCCCGCCCGAAGGCCGCCGTGCCCAGATCGCCGCCCAGATCGCGCGTTCGCGTGGCGGGATCGGCCAGCGCCGCATCCACCGCCGCCTCGATCGCCGTTGCCGCCGCGACAAAGGGCGCCGCATCATGCCGCATCCCGTGCCAGCGCAGCAGCATCGCCGCCGACAGGATCATCGAGGTCGGGTTTGCGCGGTCCTGCCCCGCGATGTCGGGCGCCGATCCGTGCTGCGCCTGTGCCGCCGCCAGATCCGTGCCGGCATTGAGCGACCCGGCCAGCCCCAGTCCGCCAGACAGTTCGGAGGCGAGGTCCGACAGGATGTCGCCATAGGAATTGGTGGTGCAGATCACGTCATAGCGCGACGCATCGCGCACCAGAAGCGCGGCCATGGCATCGACCAGAACTTCCTCGAGCGTCACATCGGGATATTCGCGGGCGACATCCCGCACGGCCTCGAGGAACAGCCCGTCGGTCAGGCGGAAGGCATTGGCCTTGTGCACGGCGGTGACATGGCCGCGGCGGGTGCGGGCAAGGTCAAAGCTGTCGCGCGCGATCCGTTCGATCGCGCCGCGGGTGACCTTGCGCAGCGACAGCGCCACGTCGGGCGTGGGCATGAATTCGCCCGATCCCGCGACCATGTTCCGGTCGGGATACATGCCCTCGGTCGCCTCGCGCATGATGACAAGATCCATGTCGCTGCCGCGATGGGGCAGGCCGGGCCGGGTCCGCGCCGGGCGGATATTGGCGTAAAGATCGAGCCCCACCCGAAAGGCGGCCGAGAAGTTCACGCCGCCCTGATCCTTGGGCGGGTATTCGAGGTTCGACATCGGCCCCAGCAGCACACCGTCATGGGCGCGCGCGGTATCCAGCATGTCGGGCGGCAGGGTGGAACCGCATTCAGCCAGCGCCGCCAATCCGATGTTGCGGTGCGTCCGGACCAGTCCGAGACCCTGCGCGGCATCGGCCGCCGCCAGAACCTCGAGCGCTGCCGCGGTGATCTCGGGGCCGATCCCGTCGCCTTCAAGAACCAGAAGCCTCATGCGAGAACCGCCGCGGGCACGAAAACTTCGCCCGCCATCAGCTTGCGCGCCGTGCGGATCACGCCGGCACTGACCACATCCATCGCATCACCCTGGCCCGTGGTCGTCAGCGCCACCTCCAGCACCCCCGCGGGATGTTCGATCACCACCATGCGGTCGTCGCCCTCGGGCCGCCGGGCAAGCCCGTCGGACACCGAGCCTTCCAGCATCGCGACCGTGGCGATGCAGGTGCCGCCGGTCACCGCCATGGCGGCATGGGTCTTGTCGGGCACGAAGTAGCGCGCGCTGATGTTGCCGCCCTGCCGCGGTTCGGACAGGATCGCCACCTTCGGCACCACCCGGCCCGAGACATCGCCCAGCCCCATCCGCCGCCCGGCCTCGAGCCGCAGCGCCTCGATCCGCGCGAAGAAGGCGGTATCGGCGTTCAGCTCGGCCGGGGTTTCATAGCCCGTCTTGCCCAGATCGGCGGCGCGGATCATCATCATCGGCACCGAGACGTCGATCAGCGTCACCTCGACGCCGTCGATTTCCTCGCGCAGCTTGCCGGTGGGCAGCAGCGCCCCCGTCTTGGAGCCGGTGATGTCCATGAAGTTGAGCCGCACCGGCGCCGCCGTTCCCGGCACCCCGGCGATTTCGGCGTCGCCGTCATAGACGACCTTGCCGTCGCGGGTCTGCACCACCGCCTCGATCCGGCTGCCGGTATTGGCCTCGTAGATCCGCACCCGCGTTTCGCTGCCGGTGGCCGCGACCATCCCGCTTTCGATGGCGAATGGCCCGACGCCCGACAGCATGTTGCCGCAGGAGGGGTTGGTATCCACCACCGCCTTGTCGATCAGCACCTGTGCAAAGTGGTAATCCACATCGGCATCCTCCCGCTCCGAAGGCGCGACCATGGCGACCTTGCTGGTCAGCGGATCGGCCCCGCCCAGCCCGTCGATCTGGCGCGCATCGGGCGAGCCCATCGCCGCCAGAAGGACGCGCGCGCGCTGATCCTTGTCGGCGGGCAGATCGGACAGGCGGAAATAGGGCCCCTTGGAGGACCCCCCCCGCATCAGGATGCAGGGGAAGGCGATCTGGTCGGTCATGTCAGCTCCTTGGTGGTCAGCGCAGCGGCCAGGGAAGGTCATAGACCTCCTGCAGCCAGCCGCCCGGGAAGACGAGGTTCAGCGAATAGGCAAGCGTCAGGATGAAGGCCGCCGCCGCCGCCGTCAGGATCAGCGTGGTCAGCCAGGATGTGCGTGCCATCACGCGCAGGAAGGCGATGAAGAAGCCCAGCAGCGCGATGAAGAAGCCCACCAGCGCAACCCCGCCGACAAAGCCCGCCAGCCAGAGCAGCATGCCCCAGGCGCCGAAACGGGCGTCTTCCTCGCGGGGGGCGGCCTCCATGTCGAAATTGGCGCTGCTGCCCTGCCGGCCCAGCAGCAGCGGCACAAGGGCCACCAGCGTTGCAAGGGCGCCGGCCACCGCGGCCCAGGTGGGGAAGATCCCGCCCAGACGCGACAGGGGCAATGCCTCGACAAAGACGAAGATGAAGGTGGCGAGCAGCGCCAGCGCAAAGGCGATCTGCGGCCAGAGCACCCTGGCCTGCGCCAGTTCGGCCGAGCCTTCGGTCGCGACCGAGGCCGAACCTTCGCCCGGACGGCGACGCGCGCCCAGCCAGACCGACAGCGCCGTCAGCACGATGATCGCGATGACCAGCGGGCGGCCGGCAAAGCCCCAGCCGTAGAACTGCACCGCCTGATAAAGATAGCGTTCTGCCTGCGTCGCCAGCACGAAGCCGATCAGGAAGGCGGGGCGCGGCCAGCCGAAGCGCTTGAGCAGCACGCCCACGACACCAACGCCCAGAAGCGCGACCAGATCGAAGATCGACCGCGTGGCCTGAAAGGCGGCGAAGGAGATCACCATGATCATGAAGGGGGCGACCAGCGTGTAGCGGATCGTCGTCAGCCGTGCGATGCCCGGTGCCGCGACGATGCACAGAAGCGTGCCCACCACATTGGCAATCGCAAGGGTCCAGACGATCGTGTAGGTCACGTCGAGGTTGCGTTCGGCCATGGCCGGCCCGGGCTGGATGCCGAGCAGGATAAGCCCGGCCAGAAACACCGCCATCGAGCCCGATCCCGGGATCCCGAACAGAAGCGTCGGGATCAGGCCGCCGCCCTCCTTGGCGTTGTTGGCCGATTCCGGCGCGATCACGCCGCGCACGTCCCCCTTGCCGAACTGGCTGCGGTCCTTCGAGGTCTGGACCACATGGCCATAGGCGATCCAGTCCACCACGCTGCCGCCCAGGCCGGGGATGGCGCCGATGATCGCCCCGAGGCCCGCGCAGCGCAGGGTCAGCCATTTGTAGGTCCAGGTGTCGCGGATGCCCTCGATCCAGCCCTTGCCCAGACGGCTTGTTCCGGCGATCGAGCTGCCGCCGCGCAGCAGGTCCACGATTTCCGGCACGGCGAAAAGCCCCAGGGCGACGATCACCAGCGGGATCCCGTCCATGAGATAGAGCGTGCCGAAATCCATCCGGTATTCGCCCGTGGCCGGCGCCGAGCCGACCGTCCCGATCACCAGGCCAAGGCCGGCGGCGCCGACCCCCTTGGCGAGGTTGCTGCCCGAGAGCACACCCACCATCGACAATCCGAAGATGGTCAGCGCGAACAATTCGGCGGAACTGAAGCTGAGGATCAGGGGCCGCGCGATCACCACGAAGCCGGTCAGCACCATCGCGCCGAAGACCCCGCCGATCATCGAGGCCGAAAAGGCCGCCGAGAGGGCGCGTGCCGCCTCGCCGCGTTTCGACATCGGAAAGCCGTCAAGCACGGTTGCCTGACTGGCCGTTGACCCAGGTATCCCCATGAGCACACTGGCAAAGGTATCCGAGGTCGGGATGACCGCGACCAGCCCGATCAGCATGGCAAGGGCCGAGGTCTGATCCATCCCGTAGAGGAAGGGAAGAAGCAGCGAAAGGCCGACAATTCCGCCCAGCCCCGGCAGGACGCCGACCATCAGGCCAAGCACCACGCCCAGAGTCATGAACCCGAGGTGCTGCAGCGTCATCAGTTCGGCGAGCGCCGAAAAGAGCGTCTCGAACATATGCGATCATCCTTTGATGAAAGGCGCCGCCGCGCCACGGGGGCAGCGGCGGCGCGGCATCACGGTGCCTGGATCAGAACGTGACGCCGTGCGTCTCGGTCAGGTACTGGCGCACCCATTCGCGCGCCTCTTCGTCGATCGTCGTCGCGACACGGTAGAGCCCTTCGACGTCATCGCCCACGGCCTGTTCATAGGCGCCAAGCGCGGCCTCCTTGTTGGCCTGAAGCTCGGGGTCGGCCACGGCCGCCGCAAAGGCCTCGCGGTAGGTGGCGACGATCTCGGGCGCGGTGCCTTCGGGCAGCATCACCGGCTTCTGGGCTGCAAAGCCCGAGCCGAAGAAGGCCATGTAGGCATCGAATTCGACGCCCGAGGGGGCCTCGCCGTGCATCATCTCGTAGGCTTCGACGAAATGCGGGATGTCCGGGAAGGTCGGATCGCGCTGCACATTGCCCTGCGCGTCCAGCACCCCCCAGGAGAACATCGGCACGGCTTCGCCCGCATCCACCAGCGGCTGCACGTTCGACAGATAGGCGGCCGAGGTCTGGTAGTCGATCGTCGCCTCGCCGCGTTCAAAGGCGAGACGGCCGTCACCGCGCCCGGTCATGCCGAAGACGTGGCGCACGTTGAGGCCCATCACCAGGAAGGCGAGCATCGGCACGAGGTCGAGCGAGGTCGCGCCCTGGCTTGCATAGACCAGTTCCTGATCGGCGAGCTGGCCGAGCTGCGATGCATCCTCGATCCCGAAGCGCGCCGGCAGATAGACCACGCCGCCCGTCGGCGAAACAAGCACCGGCGGCAGCACCGAATAGTCATAGCGCACGCGCGGATCGCCCAGCAGATAGGGGAACTGCGTCGAACCCGAGGTGCCGATGATCGTCAGCCCGTCCGGACGGGCGCGGGCCACGAATTCGTTGGTCCCGGTGATCGAGCCACCGCCCGGCACGTTGCGGATGATGACATTGGGCTGACCCGGAAGATGGCGGCTGAGATAAGGGGCGAGGAAACGCGCCCAGGCATCCGACCCGCCACCCTCGGCGAAGGGGATGACCCATTCGATGTTCCGGCCGGCAAAGCTCACGCCCTGCGCCGAGGCAAAGGAGGCCGGCAGGGCTGTTGCTGCAACCGTGCCGCCCGCGACCGCAAGAAACTTGCGTCTGTCAATTTTCATCAATGTGAATCCTCCCGATTCTTCAGTTGAGTCTGACGCGCGAGTCTGCGCGCCAAAACCGGCTGGGAAAAGGCGGAACGGTCGGATCGGCGACATGTGCAACCCCGGCGCCCTCCGATCGGCTACCCCCCCGTTGCCGACTTGTATCCAGTCGTATACAACAGGCAAGCGAAGATCAAGCCGGCTGCTGCGGCAATTCGTCCGATGGCCTTGACGGAACGGGAAGGAGCTTGTTCGCCATGCGTATTGCAGTTCTGGATGATTACGCCAAGGTGGCGGCGGGCCTTGCCGACTGGGGCACGCTTGGCGCGGAGGTAACCTTCTTTCACGATACGCTGAAGGATGAAAGCGCGCTGGTCGCGCGGCTTGCGCCCTTCGACATTCTCTGTGTCATGCGCGAACGCACGCCGTTGCCGGCAAGCCTTCTGCGCCAGTTGCCGCAGCTGCGCCTGATCGTGACCAGCGGTCCGCGTAACCTCTCGATCGATCTGGATGCCGCCGCGGCGGCCGGGATCACCGTCTGTGGCACCCAGTCGCGCAAGACAACCACATCCGAGCTGGCGATGCTGCTGCTTCTGGCGCTGGCGCGGAACCTGATGCCCGAATCGCAGTCGATCGCGGCAGGCGGCTGGCAGGTGGGGCTGGGGCGCGATCTGCATGGCCTGACGCTCGGGCTGGTCGGGCTTGGCAATATCGGACAGCAGATGGCCGCGCTTGGCCGGGCCTTCGGGATGCGGATCTGCGCCTGGTCGCCGAATCTGACCCCGGCGCGGTGCGCGGAGCTCGGGGTTGCGCCGTGCCCATCGCTGCCCGCGCTGATGGCGCAAAGCGATGCCGTTTCCGTTCATATGGTGCTGTCGGACCGGACCGAGGGCCTGATCGGGCCAGAGGCGCTGGCGTCCATGAAGCCGGACGGCATGCTGATCAACACCTCGCGCGGGCCGCTCGTGCAGACCGGGCCGCTGCTGTCGGCGCTGCGGGCCGAACCGGGGCGGCGGGCTGCCCTTGATGTCTTTGACGAAGAACCGCTGCCCGCGGACCACGCACTGCGCGATGCGGATCTGATCGGGCGCGGCCAGCTGCTGCTGACCCCGCATCTGGGCTATGTGACCCAGGCCACCTGGGCGCTGTTCTACAGCCAGACGGTCGAGGCCATTGCCGCCTGGCAGGCCGGAAACCCGATCCGGCAGCTCACGGCCTGACCCTTCTGGCGCAGGGCCGTTGGCACCGGAGGCGGGCATTGCCGTGCCGCGATGCCCCCCGTGCCGAAATGGCGCTTCTGCAGTGCGGCATCGGCCCCTATCTTCGGCTTGCAACCCCGGAGACTGAAGATGAAATCCTCCCTTTTCCGCCGCCTGCTGGGCGGCATCGATCACGCCATGTCCGAACTGCGCCGTTGTCGCACGCTTGAGGAACTTGCCTCGACCCATGCGACCTCCGACCTCCTGCGGCGGCGCATGGGTCTGGATGCCTGACGGCAGCTGTGCAATGGTGCGGCACCGCGTCGAAGGGACGTGCCCAGCAGACTGACCTGACCGTGCCGAGTTTTGACCCCGTGACTGCCCGCCTTGTGCTTGCGCTTGCCCGTGACGGGTCAATCGCGCGCACCGCCCAGGCGGAACGTATCGCCCCTTCGGCCGTCAGCCGGCGGATCGCCGAGCTTGAGGGCCGTCTGGGCGTCGTGCTGTTCGACCGGTCGGCGCAGGGCGTGCGCCTGACGGCGGCCGGCGATACCTATGCCGAAACCGCCCGGATGATCCTGCAGCAGATCGAGGATCTCGATGTGCTGATGAGCAGCTTTTCCGCGGGAAGGGCCGGGCGGCTGCGGCTTGCCTGCACCAGTTCGGCCCTGTCGGGGATCCTGCCCGAGCGGCTGGCGCTGTTTGCCCGGACCTATCCCGGCGTGACCCTCGATATCCGCGAGATGTACGGCACGGCCGCGCTTTCGGCGCTGTCGGATGCCGAGGTCGATCTGGCGGTGCTGACCGACAACCACGACTTTTCCCCCTATGAGGTGCTGCCGGTATCCTCGGATGATGTCTGGGTCATCGCCTCGCCCGATCATCCGCTTGCGGCCCGGCTTGCAGGGGGCCGGCCCATTCCCTTCGCCGATGTGGTGGGCCATGAAATGGTGGGCTTTCACCATTCCGGCGCGCTGGACCGGCTGCTGAGCGAGGCCGCGGCCCGGGCCGGCCAAAGCATGGGCGAGCGTGTGAATGTCGAGACGATGTCGTCATTGGTGCGGATGGTCGAGGCGGGCTTCGGCATCGGATTCCTGCGCGGCACCGGCCTGCATCTTCTGGGCGGGACCGATGTGCTGGGCGCACCGCTGGCCGAGGACTGGGCGCGGCGCAACATGGTGGTGGCGATGCGCAAGATGCCCTTCCGGTCGCATGCGGTGACGAATTTCCTGGGGCTGTTGCGCGACAGGCCCGCGCAGGGTCCGGCGGAGGGGGCGGCCCGGACGCCCATCTGAACGGCACCCTCCGTCCGGTGGTGCAGCCGGCGCTTCGGGCGGCGGAACCGGGGGCTTCTTCAGCGGTTTGCCTGCCAGAAGGAGGCAGGTCTGCCTTCGGACGCTGCCGCGGACCCGGCCCGCAGCGGCGGCCAGTTGCCCAGAGGTGCCCGATGCCCCGTCGCATAGAGTTTTCCGGCACGCCCGAAGACTGCGCCACGCTGCTGAACAGGGTGCAGGACTGCGAGGGGGTGGCGCGGATCTCGCTTCAGCCGGGCGCGGCACTGCGGCCCCGCGGCGATATCCTGACCCTCGAGGTCGCGAACCAGACCAGCGCAAGGATCGTCAACATCCTGGACGAGCTTGGGCTGCTGCACGCGGGCGCCGTGTCGATCGGCGAGCCGAATGCCACGATCCGCGCCGATGCCGCCCGCTCGATCAACGAGGAAGGCAATGACGCGATCTGGGAAGAGATCGGCGCCATGATGCGGCAGGATACCAACCCCTCGTTCAACTTCATCGCCCTGATGGCGCTGGCTGGCGCGGTTGCGGCCTTCGGGATCGTCTCGGACACCCTTCATGTGGTGGTGGGCGCGATGCTGATCGCCCCGGGGTTCGAGCCGCTGCTGCGGGTGGTGTTCGGCCTGTTGGGCGACAGGCACAGCGCCATCGCCGGGGTGAAATCCACCGCCTTGGGCTATCTTGCGCTCGCGCTTGCCGCCGGGCTTGCCACGCCGCTGGCCCTGGCGGTCAACGACATGGAGGCGGCCCAGCTTGCTCAGGGCTACTGGGCAAACTACTGGTCCGGCATCCAGGCTGGTGGAGTGGCCACCTCGTTCCTGGCGGGGATTGCCGGCGGCGTGATCGTGTCCTCGCGGCTCAAGGTTCTGGCGACCGGCGTAATGGTGGCGCTGGCGATCATCCCGGGCATGGCGCTGATCGGCATGGGGCTGGCAAGCGGCAATCCCGATATTGCGCTTGGCGCGGCGGGCCGCTGGGCGGTCGAGGTTGCCTGCGTGATCCTCGGGGGCGGCGCGATCCTCTTGCTCAAGCGCGTGACGCTGCATCGCCGGGGCTAGCGCGATGGGCTGCGCCGGGGGGCGGTGCGCCACAGGCGGCAGACCCGACCGGGGGGCGGTTCCGGCCCGGCAGGGACGGTGGGGCAGGGACGGTGGGGCAGGGACGGTGAGGCAGGGACGGTGAGGCAGGGACGGTGCCGCCACCGGCTGCGAGACGGGCATGCCCTGCCTTGCGCCCGGCCGGCCGGCCGGGGGTCCCACCTCTGGCAGGGATCGTTCCGAAGGGGCCGGCAGGGGGGGGGCCCATGTGGCGCGGCAGAGGCGGGAAGGGGCGGGCGGAGAAACATCCGCCCGGTGCAATGCCCGGCTTGCACTTCAAGGCCGGGCTGGTAATCAGGTGGTTCCGGCGCAAGAACCGCCATTGCAGGTTGCATGAAACGGGGATCAGGATGCAGAACGCCACGCAGGATGCTGCCCTTCTTGACTGCGATGGCGAGATGGCCACCCGGATCCGGGAACACGACTGGTCGGCCACCAGCCTTGGCCCCATTGCCGGTTGGCCCGCAACGCTCCGGACCACGGTGGCGCTGATCCTGCGCTCTCCGGTGCCGATCGTCACGCTGTGGGGCGAAGCCGGCGTGATGATCTACAACGACGCCTATTCCGAAGTCGCCGGCGCGCGGCACCCGCGGCTGCTCGGCTCGAATGTGCGCGAAGGCTGGCCCGAGGTCTGGTCCTTCAACGACAATGTCGTGCGCAGGGTCTTCGGGCGGGGCGAGTCCCTGTCCTACAGGGATCAGGAACTGGAGCTTGATCGTGGCAAGGGCGCAGCCCGCGCCTGGATGAACCTCGATTATTCGCCGGTGACCGGCGATGACGGCACGCGCCTCGGCGTCATCGCGATCGTGGTCGAGACGACGCAGAAGGTTCTTGCCGACCGCGCGCTTCGGCATGAACGGGTGCGGCTGCAGCAGATGTATGACCAGTCGCCCTCGTTCATGGCGCTGCTGGAAGGCCCGCAGCACCGGTTCGGCTTTGTCAATCCGGCCTATCAGGCGCTGGTGGGCCCGCGCGACCTGGTTGGCCGGACGGTGGCCGAAGCGATGGCGGATGCGGTGGATCAGGGCTATCTCGATCTTCTGGACAGGGTCTATGCCACCGGCAAGCCGCATCGTTCGACCGAGGCCCCTTTCGATGTCCGGCATGAGGCCAGCACGCGGCCGGAACGGCGCTATCTCGATTTCGTCTATCAACCGATTGCCGACGCCGATGGCAGGGTCACCGGCATCTTCGTCAACGGTGTTGATGTCACGGAACGGGTCGCGGCACAGGAGGCGATCCGTGCCAGCGAACGGCAGTTCCGCACCTTCGCCCAGGCGATGCCGAACCATGTCTGGACGGCCCGCCCGAACGGAGATCTTGACTGGTTCAACGAGCGTGTCAGCGCCTATACCGGGCGCAGCGACGCCGAACTGGCGGGCACGGCCTGGCCCGAGGTCGTCCATCCCGAGGATCGGGAGCGGGCAATGGCCCTTTGGGGTGCAGCCGTTGCCGGGGGCGACCGCTACGAGACCGAATTCCGCATGCGGCGCGCGGATGGCAACTATCGCTGGCATCTGGTGCGGGCGCTGCCGATCCGCAACGAACGGGGCGAGGTCACGCGCTGGATCGGATCGAATACCGATATCGACGAACAGAAGCGCACCGAGGCGCAGACGCTGCAGGACCGTGACCGGCTCTGGAATCTCTCGCAGGATCTGATGCTGGTCTGCGATTACGAAGGGGTGGTGACAGCCGTCAACCCGACGGCAACCCGGCTGCTGGGCTGGGAGCAGGAGGCGATGGTCGGCCAGAAGCTGCAGTCGTTCCTGCATGTCGAGGATCTGCCCCGGACAGCCGCGGAACTGGGCCGGCTGTCTCAGGGGGCCACCACCTTTGCCTTCGAGAACCGCTATCGCTGCAGGGACGGCAGCTATCGCCTGCTGGACTGGACCGCCGTGCCCGACGAAGGCCGCATTCATGCCGTGGCGCGCGACATCACCGAGGAACGACGGCTGGCGCGCGACCGGGAGCGCGTCTGGAACCTGTCGCCGGTGTTCAAGATCATCGCGACGACGGAGGGCGCGATCACCTCGGTGAACCCGGCCTGGAGCAAGCAGCTTGGCTGGGATGCCGCCGCGACGGTGGGTCGGCATGTGCTGGATTTCGTCGCCCTCGGCGACCGCGAGGCCGTCGCTGCGAAGCTTGCGAAGCTGAAGGCCGGCAGCAATGCCGGCGGGCTCCAGTGCCGGATGATCGCCCGCGACGGACGGCAGCACCACGTCGCCTGGACCGCCGTCGTGGAAACCGACACGATCTATGCCTTTGGGCGGGACATCACCGCCGAGACCGAGGCGGCCGAGGCCCTTGCCCGTGCCGAAGCGGCCCTGCGCCAGGCGCAGAAGATGGAGGCCATCGGGCAATTGACCGGCGGCATTGCCCATGACTTCAACAACCTGCTGCAGGTGATCAGCGGCAATCTGCAGTTCCTGCACCGCATGGTCGGCAGCGATGGCGCGGCGCACCGGCATCTGGAAAATGCGATGGAAGGGGTGCGCCGCGGTTCGCGCCTTGCCAGCCAGCTTCTGGCCTTTGGCCGCAGGCAGCCGCTGGCGCCCAGGGTCGTCAATCCGGGCCGGTTGATCCGCGGCATGGACGAGTTGCTGCGCCATACCCTGGGCGAGGCCATCGAGATCGAGACGATCGTGGCGGGCGGACTCTGGAACACGCTGATCGATCCGGTGAACCTTGAAAACGCCATTCTCAATCTGGCGATCAATGCCCGCGATGCCATGGAAGGCCAGGGCAAGCTGACGATCGAGGCCGGCAATGCCTTCCTGGACGATCGCTATGTGCGCGACCACGAGGATGTCGCACCGGGCCAGTATGTGCTGCTGGCGATGACCGATACCGGATCGGGCATGACCCCCGAGGTGCTGGAGAAGGTCTATGACCCGTTCTTCACCACCAAGGCGGAAGGCAAGGGCAGCGGGCTGGGCCTGTCGATGGTCTATGGCTTCGTCAAGCAGTCGGGCGGCCATGTGAAGATCTACAGCGAGCCGGGCGAGGGCACGACGATCAGGCTTTACCTGCCCCGGTCGAGCCAGGCCGAGGATGCGCCGGTCAGCACCGATACCGGGCCGGTCACCGGCGGGTCCGAGATGATCCTTGTGGCCGAGGATGATCCCGCAGTTCGCGACATCGTGGTCGAGACGTTGCGCGACCTCGGCTACAAGGTGCTGCAGGCCGCCGATGCACAGAGCGCGCTTGCGGCGATCGAAAGCGGCATTGCCATCGATCTGCTGTTCACAGACGTGGTGATGCCCGGCCCGATGAAGGCGCCCGAGCTTGCCCGCAGGGCCACGCGCCGCCTGCCGGGACTGAAGGTGCTTTTCACCTCGGGCTATACGGAAAACTCGATCGTCCATGCGGGGCGCCTGGACGAGGGGGTGGAACTGCTCAGCAAGCCCTATTCCCGCGAGGACCTTGCCCGCAAGATCCGCCAGCAGCTTGGCCCGCCCGTCGGCACCGAAGCCGGCGCGGCGCATCCGCAGGCGGCCTCGGCCGGTCCGGCAGCCGCGCCGGCCGCGCCGAACGGGCTGACGGTGCTGGTCTGCGAGGATGATGCCCTGATCCGGATGGCCACGGCCGACATGCTGGCCGATCTTGGCTGCACCGTTCTGGAAGCCGCGCATGCCGAGGCGGCCCTTGACCATCTTGCGCGGCATCGGATCGATGTGCTTCTGACCGATGTGGGGCTGCCCGGGATCTCGGGCGTGGCACTTGCACAGCAGGCGCGGGCCCGGGTTGCCGCGCTCCCCGTCGTCTTTGCCACCGGCCGCGCCGAGATCGAGGGCGTCGTGCCGGATGCGCGGACGCGGCTGCTTCTGAAGCCCTATTCGCTGGAGGGCCTGCGGGCGGCTGTCGTCGCGGTTTCATCTGCCGGAGGTCATCAGGGGCGGTGATCCGCCGCTTTTCCTTCTGGCGCGGCGATGGGGCGGGATCCGCGACACCGGCAGCGCCGCGCGGACGGCGGGCCGGCGGTTTCCGCGCGCGGGCCGGGCAACCGGCCTTCGGGAGCTGGCGGGCGGTGCGGGTCGGCTGCGCAGCGCCGGTGTGGGGGGCGGCCCCGAGGCCTGCGGCGCCGGTCCTCAGCCGATCTTCGGGCGAAAGGCTGCGCAGCGCTTCGGGTCGGTATCGATCCGGGCGGCGCCGATCAGCTCGAGGCAATAGGGCACCGCCGCAAACACTGCCGCAAGGCAGGTGGCGATTGCCGCCGGCTTGCCCGGCAGGGTCAGGATCAGCGTGCGGCCGCGGACGCCGGCGGATTGCCGCGACAGGATCGCCGTCGGCACTTCGGCCAGCGAGGCGGCCCGCATCGCCTCGCCAAAGCCCGGCAGCGCAAAGTCGATGACCGCGGCCAGCCCCTCGGGGGTGCGGTCGCGCGGGGCGGGGCCGGTGCCGCCGGTCACCAGCACCAGATCCGCCCCCCAGTCATCGGCAAGGGCTGCAAGCGCGCCCGCCACAGGTGTGGCCCCATCCGGCACGATCTGGCGGTGATAGGTGGCAGGGCAGGACAGGGTGGCGCGCAGCCAGTCCTCGGCTGCCGGACCGCCAAGATCGGCATAGGCGCCTGTGCTTGCCCGGTCCGAGACGGTCAGCACCGCGATCCGCGGCAGGCGGGGCGCGGGTTCAGGCGGCATCGGACACCGGCCGTCGCAGCGTCCAGTCGGCGATCGCGGAGGGGTCGGCGGGAAGCGCGGTGGCAAGCCCCTCGGCGAAGGCGAGGAAGGCGGGCAGGTTCATCGCATTCACGCCCACAAGCACCGGCATGCCGCGCAGCACGGCCTCGGCGATCAGCGGCACGAAGCCACGGCCCTCGGCCTCCTGCTTGCCGAACTTGTTGACGACCAGAAGCGCGGCGCCATCGATCCGCGCCGCAACTTCGGCCACGGCCTGTTCCAGCACCCCGCCGTCCAGGCGGCAGCCGCGCGCGTGCCGCCCCAGATCCTGACTGATGCGCAGCACCGGGCCATCGGGCAGAACCCGCAGATCCATGTCGCATTTGTCCCGGTCGGCGCGTTCTGGATTGGTCTGCACCGTCCCGGCCAGCGCCACCTTGCGGCGGGCCAGCGCCGCGACCGCTGCGGCCAGACAGTCATCCGTCGCGCCGCGTCCGGGAAGGGAAACATAGCCGATCATCCTTGGTCCTTTCAGCTTCTGCAGGCCCATCGCGGGCCGTGACATGGGTGCGCCTCAGAAAGGCAGGAAGTCCACCAGCGCCCCGGCGGGCAGATGCTCGACCTCGGAGGGGATCAGCGCCAGCCCGTCCGCCGCGGCAAGCTGCGCCACGCGATGCGAACCGGCCTCCTGGGCACAGGCGATCATCATCCCGCCGCCTCCGTCATGGCCGCGCAGGCTGGCCGGCCGGTATTCGCAGCGTCCCGGGCTGTGCGAGAGGGGTTCGGCAAGCCGGGCAAGAACGCGGCGCGGCGCGGTGTCGCCGCAGCCGGCAATGCGCGCCGCGACCGGCAGGCCCAGCACCATCCAGGTGACGAAGGCCGCGCCGGGATTGCCCGGCAGTCCCAGCCAGACCGCCGATCCCAGCGTGCCGACGGTGAAGGGCTTGCCGGGCTTCATCGCCAGGTTCATCGCCGTCACCTGCCCGCCCGCCGCCCGGACAGCGGCGCGCAGGTGATCCTCGTCCCCGACCGAGACGCCGCCGGTGGTGACGATCAGATCCGACCGCGCGGCCAGGCTTGCCAGCGCGGCCAGAAGCTGCGCCGGATCATCGGGCAGGGGCGGCGCCTCTTCCAGCGCGATCCAGGGCTGGGCCAGCGCCGCCCGCAGCATCGCACCGTTCACATTCCAGATCTGGCCGGGTTGCAGCGGTTCGCCCGGTTCGGTCAGCTCGTTGCCGGTGGTCAGGAGCGCAACCCGCAGCCGGGGGCGCACGGCCACCTGCCCCTGACCCACAGCGGCAATGGCGGCAGCCTCGCGCGGGCCGATCACCGTGCCGGCGGAGAGGATTGCGGCGCCCCGGGCCAGATCCGACCCGGCGCGGCGGATGTTGCGGCCGGCTTCGGGGCGCAGGCGCAGGAGGATCGTTCCGTCGCTGCGCAGCACGTCTTCCTGCGCCACCACCGCCGTCGCCCCGTGAGGCAGGGGCGCCCCGGTCAGGATGCGCAGGGCCGCGCCGAGGGGCAGGTCCGGCGCGGGATCGCCGGCACGGACATGGCCCGCCACGGGCAGGCGCCAGGGGCCGGCGCCTGTCAGCCGTTCGGCGCAGAGCGCATAGCCGTCCATCGCCGCATTGTCGAAGGGCGGCAAGGGCAAAGGGCTGGTGACACGCTGCGCCAGAACACGCCCCGTGGCCCGGGCGAGCGGGAGGTGCAGCTGCCCGCCCAGCGGCCGTGCCACATGAAAGGCACGGGCAAGGGCCACATCGGGCGGCAGGAGACCACCCTGAACATCGTTGCACCCGCAAGCCGCTGAGGGGTGGATTTCGAGGATCTCATGTTTGCTCATCGCAGTTCCTTCCGATCAGGCGCCGCGGCAGGGCGAAGCCGGGCACCGATCTGGTCGGACGGGTTGTCCGACCAGATGGCAGTGGGATCGCCCGTGCGGGGCCAATCCATGGTCTGACGCCTTGCGGGGCTGGCCCGCAGCGCGTCAGATCAGGCGGGGCGGACCTCGGGCACGCCGGTCAGCCTGGCCCGCGCCAGCAGGTCTTCGGCAAAGGCCTTGGCAGCGCGCACCCAGGCCGCCTTTTCCGCGGCGGCCCGCAACCGGGGCAGGACCACCTCGAAGGGCAGGACGGCACCTTCGGCGGCAGCGTCAAGCCGGATCAGGTGAAAGCCGAAGCGCGTTTCCACAGGTTCGGGCGCGATCTGTCCGGCCTGCAGGCCGCGCAGGGCGCTTTCGAACGCGGCCACGGTATCGCCGGGGCCGATCTGTCCCAGAAGGCCGCCCGCCTCGCGGGAAGAACAGGCGGAATGAGCCCGCGCAAGCTCGGCAAAGCGTGCGGGTGCAGCCTGCACGTCCTGCAGCAGCGACATGGCCCTGACCCGGCAATCGGCGCGCGCCGCCGCATCATCCGGGGGTGCGGCGATGAGGATATGCGCGGCTTCCCACAGCGGCGGGGCGCGGAACCGGTCGGGGTGCGCCGCGTGGATCGCGCGCAGCGCGGCCTCGGACGGGGCCTCGGGCTGGATTGCCTGATCAAGAAGGGCGCGGACCAGCGCCTCTTCCTCGGTTTCGACCTGACCGGGCTCCAGCTCTTGCGGTTCGGGCACAAGCTGGCGGGCGCGGGCTTCCTGCAGCAGGGCCTCGCGCAGCGCCAGGGCCCGGGCGGCGGCCCGCCAGGCGGCACCGGGCTTGCCCTGCGGTGCAGGGTGGTTCTGCGCTTCGGTGGCGATGCGGGCGGCCGGAATGGCCACCCCGTTTACCGTGACATCAGCGAGAAGAGGGGTGCCCATGGCCATCACTCCGCCGGGCTGAAGGGCTTGAGGCCCTTCGACCCGTCCTTTGCGCCCCGGCGCGACCGCACGATCTGGAAACCCGGCCGCCACAGATAGCGCACCGGGGCCGAGACGATATGCACCAGCCGCGTGAACGGAAAGACGGCGAAGATCACCAGACCAAGGAAGATGTGCATCTTGAAGATCCAGTGCACATCGACGATATGCGCCGCCGCGCCGGCCTGGAAGGTCACGATGCCCTGCGCCCAGGCCATGAACTTGAGCATTTCCGAGCCGTCAAGATGGCCCAGCGTCGGGATGACCGAACCGAGCCCCAGAACCAGCTGGGCCACCAGAAGCACCATGATCGCGGTATCGCCAAAGCTGGAGTTGGCCTTGATGCGGGGATCTGTCAGCCGGCGGTTCAGAAGGATCAGCCCGCCTGCCAGCGCCATGAGGCCGGCGATGCCGCCCACCACCACCGCCATGACCTGCTTTGCCCCCGATGAGATGCCGACGGCATAGAACAGCCAGCCCGGCGTCAGCAGGCCGACGAGATGGCCGAAGAAGATCACCAGCACGCCGACATGGAACAGCACCGAGCCGATCACGAACTGCCGCTTGCGCAGCATCTGGCTGGATCTCGACTTCCAGGTGAAGGGGTCCCGTTCATAGCGAGCGATGGCGCCAAGGACCATGATCGTGATGGCGATATAGGGAAAGACCCCGAAGACGAAATTGTGCATGACGGTCTCCGTCAGTTGAGAGCTGCCGCGCGGGGCGCGGTGGCGGGGGGAATGTCCATCCGCGCGAGGATGTCGCGCGAAACGGGGCAGCCGGCATTCGGATCGGGGCCGAACATGACCTGCGCCTCGGCATAGGTGGCGTCGAGCGCCTCGAGGTCTTCGGGGTCGTCATCCTGTTCCGACAGCAGCGCCTGCGCCTCGGCGCTTGCCGGCGTGGCCTCGGCCACGGCGACAAGGGCGGACAGGACCGCGGCATAGGGCGTTTCCCGCCGCGCCAGCCGTTCGGCCAGCGCGACCAGGATATGCCCGGCATCGGCCAGGATGGCCCGCGCCTCGTCCAGCGGACGAAGCGACAGGAATTCCAGCAGCACCGGCAGGTGGTCCGGCAGCTCGGACCCCATGAGGTCAAAGCCGCCGGCGCGGTAGGTTTCCAGCAGGTCCACCATCGCGCCGCCGCGGTCGCGGCCTTCGCCATGGATATGTTCGAAAAGGTTCAGCGACAGGGTGCGCGACCGGTCGAACAGGATCACATAGCGTTCCTCGAGATCGAAAAGATCATCCTCCGCGAGGCTGGCCAGCAGCGGGTCCAGCCCCGCAAGCTGCGCGGGCGGCAGAACCGCCTCGGCGGCCAGGATGTCCCGGACCGCGGGCACCGCGGCCTGAAGGTCGGCCGACGGATAGCTCAGCAGGGCGGAAAGGGCCTTGAAGGTTCTCATGCGATGAACTCCTGCGGGCTGCGGAACTTCCTGCCCCCAAAGAGCGAGCCGCCCGACGACCCCGAGGAACAGCCGTTGCCATCGGTAAAGCCGCAGCCGCCTTTGAGGTCATAGGCGTCCTCGACCAGTTCGCGGTGGGTGGTGGGGATGACGAACCGATCCTCGTAATTGGCGATCGCCATGAGCTGATACATCTCGTCGATCTGCGCCGGCGTCATGCCCACGCGATTGGCCACGCCAAGGTTGATCACGCCGTCCACCGTCTTGGAGCGCATGTAGGACCGCATGGCCAGCATCCGTTCCAGCGCGGAAACCACGGGGGCTTCGTCGCCGGCGGTCAGCATGTTGGCCAGATAGCGCACCGGGATCCGCAGCGACTGCACATCGGGCATGTCGTCCTGCGCGCTGATCTTGCCGGCCTTGGCCGCGTTCTGGATCGGCGACAGCGGCGGGATATACCACACCATCGGCAGCGTCCGGTATTCGGGATGCAGCGGGAAGGCGATCTTCCATTCCATCGCCATTTTCCAGATCGGCGAGTTCTGGGCGCCCCTGATCCAGTCTTCGGGGATGCCCTCGGCGCGGGCGGCCTCGATCACCAGCGGGTCGTTCGGGTCCAGGAACACGTCAAGCTGCGCATCATAAAGCTGCTTTTCATCCGCAACCCCGGCCGCTTCGGAAATGCGGTCGGCATCATAAAGCATCACGCCCAGATAGCGGATGCGGCCCACGCAGGTTTCCGAACAGACCGTCGGCTGCCCCGATTCAAGACGCGGATAGCACAGCGTGCATTTCTCGGATTTGCCCGAAGACCAGTTGTAATAGATCTTCTTGTAGGGGCAGCCCGACACGCACATCCGCCAGCCGCGGCATTTCTCCTGGTCGATCAGGACGACGCCGTCGTCCTCGCGCTTGTAGATCGCGCCCGAGGGGCAGGAGGCGACGCAGGCCGGATTGAGGCAGTGTTCACACAGCCGCGGCAGATACATCATGAAGGTGTTTTCATATTCACCGTAGATGTCTTTCTGCACGCCCTCGAAGTTGTAGTCCTGCGACCGCTTGGCGAATTCTCCGCCCAGGATCTCTTCCCAGTTCGGACCCCATTCGATCTTTTCCATCCGTTCGCCCGAGAGTTTCGAACGCGGGCGCGCGGTGGGGAAGGCCTCCATTTCGGGGGCGGACTTGAGGTGATCGTAATCGAAATCGAACGGCTCGTAGAAATCGTCGATCTCGGGCAGGTCCGGGTTGGCGAAGATATTCGCGAGGATCCGCCATTTGCCGCCCTGCCGGGGCGTCAGCTTGCCCGAAGCCGAGCGGGTCCAGCCGCCCTTCCAGCGCGTCTGGTTTTCCCAGTCCCTGGGATAGCCGATGCCCGGTTTCGTCTCGACGTTGTTGAACCAGGCGTATTCGACGCCTTCGCGCGAGGTCCAGACGTTCTTGCAGGTGACAGAACAGGTGTGGCACCCGATGCATTTGTCGAGGTTCAGCACCATACCGATTTGGGCACGAACTTTCATTCCGCTGCCTCCGTCTTGTGGGTTGCGGTCGGGGTGGCCGGCTGGTCCAGCCAGTCGACCTTGTTCATCTTGCGCAGGATCACGAATTCGTCGCGGTTCGCACCCACGGTTCCGTAGTAGTTGAACCCGTAGGACTGCTGGGCATAGGCGCCGATCATGTGGGTGGGCTTGGTCACCGTCCGGGTGACCGAGTTGTGGATCCCGCCGCGCTTGCCGGTGATCTGGCTGCCAGGGGTGTTCACGATCTTTTCCTGCGCGTGATACATGAACAGCGTGCCGTCCTTCATGCGCTGGCTGACCACCGCACGGGCGGTGATGACCCCGTTCGAGTTGAAGACCTCGACCCAGTCGTTATCGACCAGCCCCGCCTTCGCGGCATCGGTTTCGCTCAGCCAGACGACCGGGCCGCCGCGGTTCAGCGTCAGCATCAGAAGGTTGTCGGAATAGGTCGAGTGGATGCCCCATTTCTGGTGCGGGGTGATGAAGTTCAGAACCACATGCTTTTCGCCCGAACCCAGAGACCTGGTGGCCGCGGGCGTGATCGTCTTGAGATCCACCGGCGGGCGCCAGGTGACGAAGAATTCGCCGAAGGCCTGCATCCAGAGGTGATCCTGATACAGCTGCTGACGGCCCGACAGGGTGCGCCACGGGATCAGTTCGTGCACATTGGTCCAGCCGGCATTATAGCACACCTCTTCGCTTTCGATCCCCGACCAGGTGGGCGAGGAAATGATCTTGCGCGGCTGCACGGCGATATCGCGGAAGCGGATCTTTTCGTCTTCCTTGACCTCGGCCAGATGCTTGTGGTTCAGGCCGGTGGCTTTCTCCAGGGCACCCCAGGCCTTGACGGCCACTTCGCCGTTGGTTTCCGGGGCCAGCATCAGCACCACCTCGGCAGCGTCGATCGCGGTTTCGATCCGCGCCATGCCCTTCGTCGGCCCCTCCGGATGCACGCCGTTCAGCGCCTGAAGGTGATGAACCTCGGTCCTGGTGTCCCAGGCGATGCCCTTGCCGCCGTTGCCGACCTTCTCCATCAGCGGCCCAAGCGCGGTGAACCGGGCGTGAAGGTTGGGGTAGTCCCGTTCGACCGCGATATAGGCCGGCGCGGTCTTGCCGGGGATCAGGTCGCATTCGCCCTTCTTCCAGTCCAGGACGAAGGGCTGGGTGATCTCGCCGGGGCTGTCATGCTGCATCGGCAGTTGCACCACGTCGGTCTCGACGCCCAGGATTTCGGGCGCGACGTCGGAAAACGTCCGGGCGATGCCCTTGAAGATTTCCCAGTCGGTTTTCGATTCATACGCCGGATCCACCGCCGCCTGCAGCGGGTGGATGAAGGGGTGCATGTCCGAGGTGTTGAGATCGTCCTTCTCATACCAGCTTGCCGTGGGCAGGACGACATCGGCATAGACCGCCGTTGTCGACATGCGGAAGTCGATGCAGGTCAGCAGGTCCAGCTTGCCTTCGGGCGCCGCATCATGCCAGCGGGCCTCGATCGGTTTCTGCCGGCCCTCTTCGCCCAGATCCTTGCCCAGCACGCCGTGATCGGTGCCCAGAAGATGCTTGAGGAAGTATTCATGCCCCTTGCCCGAGGATCCCAGCAGGTTCGAGCGCCAGACATAAAGGTTGCGCGGCCAGTTCTCCGGTGCATCCGGATCCTCGCAGGACATTTCCAGCCTGCCGGATTTCAGCGCGGCCGCCACATAGTCCTTGACCTCGATGCCAGCCTCTTTCGCCGCCCGGCCCACGGTCAGCGGGTTGGTCCGAAGCTGCGGCGCAGAGGGAAGCCAGCCCATCCGTTCGGCGCGGATGTTGTAGTCGATCAGCGACAGCTTGTCCCAGTCGCCCTCGGGCGCGGTGGGCGACAGGATCTCGCGCGCCGAAACCGTCTCGTAGCGCCACTGGTCGGTATGGGCATACCAGGCCGAGGTGGAGTTCATGTGCCGTGGCGGCCGCGCCCAGTCCAGCGCGAAGGCCAGCGCCGTCCAGCCGGTTTGCGGGCGCAGCTTTTCCTGGCCCACATAATGGGCCCATCCGCCGCCCGATTGCCCCACGCAGCCGCACATCACCAGCATGTTGATGACCGCGCGGTAGTTCATGTCCATGTGATACCAGTGGTTCATCGCCGCGCCGATGATGATCATCGACTTGCCATTGGTCTTTTCGGCATTGGCGGCGAATTCACGGGCCACATGGATGATCTTGTCGCGCGGAACGCCGGTGATGCGTTCGGCCCAGGCGGGGGTGAAGGGCACGTCGGCATCATAATCAAGTGCGACATTCTCGCCGCCCAGTCCGCGATCGAGGCTGTAGTTGGCGCAGAGCAGGTCGAAGACCGTCGCAACCAGCGCCTCTTCACCATTGGCCAGCGTGATCTTCCTGACCGGCACGTTGCGCGTCAGCACCTTGCCGCGGGCGTCCACTTCCCAGCCCTGGGTGGCCTCGCCCCCGAACCAGGGGAAATCGACGCCGACGATATCGTCGCGGTCTTCCTCGAGCACCAGGGTGAGCTTGAGCGAGACGGGTTTTCCGTCGGCCTTCTGCTCGAGGTTCCAGCGGCCGGTTTCCATCTCCTTGCCGCCGGACGTGCCGGTGTCGGCCACGCCCGGCGTCTTGGCCGGGGCCTTGCCGCCGGCATCGGACCAGCGGAAGCCGATGGATCCGTTCGGAACGACCAGATCGTTCGTTCCCTCGTTGATCGCGACCGTCTTCCATTCCGGGTTGCCCGTGGCGCCGAGGTCGCCGGCAAGGTCCGAGGCGCGCAGCTGGCGGCCGGGGACAAGCCGGTCCCCGCGCGGGTCAAGTTTCACCAGCATCGGCATGTCGGAATACTTGCGGCAGTAGTCCTCGAAATAGGGGACCTGACGGCTCAGGTGGAACTCGCGCAGGATGACATGGCCAAAGGCCATGCCAAGCGCCGCGTCGGTGCCCTGCTTGGCGTTCAGCCAGACATCGCCGAACTTGGCCGCCTCGGAATAGTCCGGGCAGATCACGGCGGATTTGGTGCCGCGATACCGGGCCTCGGTGTAGAAATGCGCATCGGGCGTGCGCGTTTGCGGCACGTTCGACCCCCAGAGCAGCAGGTAGCCCGCGTTGTACCAGTCGGCCGATTCCGGCACGTCGGTCTGTTCGCCCCAGGTCATCGGGCTTGCGGGCGGAAGGTCGCAATACCAGTCGTAGAAGCTCATGCAGGTGCCGCCCAGCAGCGACAGATAGCGCGACCCGGCCGCATAGCTGACCATCGACATCGCCGGAATGGGCGAGAAGCCGAAGACCCGGTCGGGCCCGTAGGTTTTCGCGGTATAGGCATTGGCGGCGGCGTTGATCTCGTTCACCTCGGCCCAGGAGGCGCGGACGAATCCGCCCTTGCCGCGCGCCTTGACATAGCTTGCCCGCGCGGCCGGATCCTGCTGGATCGCGGCCCAGGCCTGCACCGGTGTCATCGTCTTGCGCTTTTCGCGCCAGAGCCGAAGCAGCTTGCCCCGCACCAGCGGCGTCTTGACCCGGTTCGCGCTGTAAAGATACCAGCTGTAGCTTGCCCCGCGGGCACAGCCGCGCGGTTCGTGGTTCGGCAGGTCGGGACGTGTGCGCGGGTAATCCGTCTGCTGGGTTTCCCAGGTCACGATCCCGGATTTGACATAGATCTTCCAGCTGCACGAGCCTGTGCAGTTCACGCCGTGGGTGGACCGCACGATCTTGTCGTGCCGCCAGCGCGACCGGTAGGTCTCCTCCCAGTCGCGGTTCTCGAGGGTGGTCTGTCCGTGACCCTTGCTGAAGGTGTCCTTGCGGACCGATTTCAGAAAGTTCAGCCGGTCAAGAAGATGGCTCATGGCTGTCTCCGATGTTGTAGTGGGGCCGGGCGCGCGCCAGTGCGCGCGTCCCGGGTGAGGTCAGCAGGGGAAGGGTGCGTTCTTGCGGGCGTAGAGCACCCAGTTCAGCACCACGTTGAAGGCGAAGAAGACGATCAGGCCATAGAAGACCGGCGCGGCCGACTGGAAGGCGCCGAACGACCAGGCAAAGAGCATCCCGAAGATGAAGGGCCCATAGGCGGCAATGGCGGCGGTAAAGCCGATCACGCCGCCGGCCTGGCGCGGGGGGAAGAGCATCGGCATCTGCTTGAAGGTCGAGGCGTTGCCGATCCCGGCAAAGAAGAACAGCGCCAGCATGGCCGAGACGAAGAGCCCGAAACTGTCCAGCGAGGTCGGCGCGAGGGTCAGCGTGACGAGGAAGGCCGATACCAGCATCCCCAGCCCCGCCCAATGCGTGACCCGTGCGCCGCCCAGCCTGTCGGCCACCGGCCCGGCAACGACCCGGCTGGCCGATCCGACCAGCGGACCCCAGAACGCCCAGGCCAGCGGGTCGGGCGCGCCCTCGAAGCCGCCATAGACCTGACGGATCAGCAGCGGGAAGGTGGCCGACAGCCCCGAGAAGCCTCCGAAGGTCATGATGTAGATCGAGGTCTGCGCCCAGGTATTGCCCGAGCGGAAGATGTCGAACTGTTCGCGGAAATTGGACGTGATCGGAATCGACTTGAGAAACAGCCAGGCCGTGATGCCGAAGACTGCGACGAAGGGGATCATCACCAGCGGGGCGTTCTGCAGGTAGATCTGCGAGTCCACGCCCGCCCGTGTCATGGTCTGCGGCTCGCCGATCCAGGCCATGCCGCCCAGAAGCGCGAAGCCGATCACCCAGGGGGTGACGAACTGCACCACCGAGACGCCGAAGTTGCCGATCCCCGCCTGAATGGCAAGCGCCGTGCCCTGAAGCCGTTTGGGAAAGAACATCGAAGTCGAGGGCATGAAGCTCGAGAAGTTGCCGCCGCCAAGGCCGGCAAGGAACGCCAGCAGCATCAGCACCCAGAATGGAGTGGCGGGGTTCTGAACGGCATAGAACCAGCCGGTCAGCGGGATCAGAAGCGACAGCGTCGAGAGGCTGACGACATGGCGCGTGCCGTAGATCGGCACCAGGAACATGTGCACCAGCCGCAGCGTGCCGCCCGCAAGCCCGGGCATGGCCGCCAGCCAGAACAACTGCGAGGGCGAGAACTGGAAACCGATCTGCGGCAGGCGCACGACCAGCGCGGACACGAGGAACCAGGTGATGAAGGCCATGGTCAGCGCTGCCGTGGTCAGGATCAGCGTCGTCCAGGCGCGGGCCTTGCCCTGGCTTTCCCAGAACGCCTGATCCTCGGGGCGCCAGTCGGGCAGCCAGGTGCTGCCGCCACCGGGTTGTGGGGTGGTTATCGTCATCTTGTCTGTCCTTTCGGGACGCGGTGAGGGGGGGCCGGCGGCGATGAGCCCCGCCGGCAATGAGGTCAGGCGGCAGGTTTGTCGGCCTTGGCGCCACCCAGCCGGGCAATCGCCAGTCTCAGATCGGACAGATCGCGGAAGGTTGCGGTCAGTGTCAGGCCATCGCCCTTGTCGGCCAGCGCCACGCGCTGCGAGCCGGCGAAGAGCCGGGCAAGTTCGGTTTCGGCATCCTTCTTCTGCCGCGCCGCATCGGCGATCGCATGGTCAACCGACGACAGCACATATTCCTCGCCAAAGCCGCCCTCGGGCTCTTTCAGCCACATCAGGCAGGCCACCCAGCTGATGAAGGCGCCGGCCGCGATGATGAAGAAGAACTGCGAGGGCGTGACGAACATGAACACGAAGAGGTAGAAGACCGCGCCGACGTTGCCGTAGGCTCCGGCCATGCCGGCGATCTGGCCGGTGACGCGCCGCTTGATCGACGGGATGATCCCGAAGGTTGCGCCTTCCGCGCCCTGGACGAAGAAGCTGCACAGGATGGTGATGCCGATCGCCACGATCAGCGGCCAGCGGCTGTCCAGCAGCCCCATCAGCACGAACCCGATGCCGATGCCGAACATGTAGGCCAGCATCACGAAGCGGCGGTTGCCGAAGCGGTCCGAGACCAGCCCCCCCATGGGGCGCGCGAAAAGGTTCACGAAGGCGAAGGAGGCGGCGATCATGCCGGCCGCCACGGCCGAAAGCCCCCAGGTCTCCTGGAAGAACATCGGCAGCATCGACACCACGGCAAGTTCGGCGCCGAAATTGGCGAAATAGGTCAGGTTCAGTGCCGCGACCGATGAGAACGGATACCTGTCGTCCTCGGGGATGCCCTTTTCGAGGATCGGGCGGTTGACCTTGATCGCCATCCAGACCTGATAGATCACCACCACCGCGATGGCCGCATAGCAGATCGAGGCGGTCAGCCCGTCGATGTAGTTCATCAGCTGGATGCGATAGACGATGATCGCAAGGATCCCGACCATCGGCACGGTAAAGACGCAGAGCCAGACCAGGTCGCGCCAGCTCGAGACTTCCAGCGCGCCGGCCTTGCGGGCCTTGCGGTGCGTTTCCGCCGAGGGGCCATCGGTGATCGCGAACCAGTAGAACAGGCCGTAAGCGGCCATGATCGCGCCCGAGGTCGCCACCGCATAGCGCCAGCCGTCGGGGCCGCCATAGACCGTCAGCGCAACAGTGGGGATCGTCATCGCTGCCGCGGCCGACCCGAAGTTGCCCCAGCCGGCATAGAAACCTTCGGCAAAGCCGATGTCGCGCGGTTTGAACCACAGCGCGGTCATGTGGATGCCGACGACAAAACTTGCCCCGACCGATGACAGAACCAGCCGCGACATGAACAGCTGTTCCTTGGTGGTGCCGAAGGCAAAGACGAAGGTCGGGATCGCCATCGTGACCATGAGCACCGAGAACACCCGGCGCGGGCCCCAGCGATCCAGCGCCATCCCGACGATGATCCGCGCGGGAATCGTCAGCGCGACGTTGGCAATGGCGAAGAGCCGGATGTCGTCGCGAGTCAGCCAGTCGGCCGAGGCCAGCATCGACGAGGCCAGCGGCGCCATGTTGAACCAGACATAGAAGCAGATGAAGAACGCGATCCACGTCAGATGCAGTGCCCGGATCTCGCGGTTCCTGAATCGGAAGATGTCAGAGACTTGCATGGGTCTTTCCTTACCGGTCGCGGCCCTGGCCGGCCTCGGCATGGGTTGGGATGATGAGCAGCGGACAGGTGGCGCGGCGCGCGAGGAAGGCCGACACCGACCCGAAGGTCATGTGGTCGAATTCCTCGACCAACGCGTCGATCCGCTTGGTGATGAAGCCAAGCGCGCCCCTGTCGGGGTGATGGCTGTGGCGCGCCATGACCAGAAGATCGGGCTGCCGCTCGATCGTGGCGCGCAGGATCATCTTGCGGGCGTCGCCTTCGGCCAGGACGACCTTTGCCGGGATGCCGGCGGCAGCCAGTTCGGCCGCGGCCGCCTCGACCCCGGCCTTCTGGCTGTTGTACTGGTCGCGGAACATGTCATCGGCGCCGGATGTGGTGCTGCCGACATCCTCGACCACCGACACCAGCGTGACGGTGGGCTTGAGCGGGCCGAACATGGTCCGCACCGCATCAAGCGCAATCCGCGCGTTACGCGAATTGTCATAGGCAAGCATTATTTCCATCGACACCTCCGTCACGAGACCAGCCGGACCTCTCCCGGCCGGTGGCACTAAAGACGCCGGTCCTTGAGAAAGACTTGATCGAGATCAACCTCCCGCGGGCTCCTGGTCACAATCGCACGGGATTTGCGATTTGCCCGTTGCCCGACTGGCAGGTTTCGCGCAGATCGACTAAGATCGTGCTGCGGGTCCATGATATGTGTGGGGTCGAAAGATGATAAATATCAATCCTTGAATCGGAGTCCCAGCCTGTGCGCCCGCATGACCTAACCGAGATCCGGCACCTCGCGCTGTTTCGCGACATGCGGCAGTCGAGCTTCGACGCGCTGATGCAGGCCGCCTATGTGCAGGGCTTTCCGCAGGGGCTGGAGCTGATCCGGCAGGGCGATCACGCGGATTTTCTGCACATCATCATCGACGGCGCGGTCGAGCTTTATGCCTCCTGGGCGGGGCGTGAAACGACGATGGCGGTGGTGCGCCCGGTCGGGACCTTCATCCTCGCGGCCTCGATCCGCGACGCGCCCTATCTGATGGCGGCCCGGACGCTGGAGCGATCCCGGATCGTCATGGTCCCTTCAAGTGATCTGCGCGCGGTGTTCCGCGAGGACAGCGGCTTTGCCGTTTCCGTCGTCGAGGAACTTGCCGGCTGCTACCGGACGATCGTGCGCCACGCGAAGGGGTTGAAGCTGCGCAGCTCGCGCGAACGCATCGCCTCGTATCTGCTGCGGCAGTCGATGATTGCCGGCAACGTGGCCGGTTTCATCCTGCCGATCGAGAAGCGGATCCTGGCCAGCTATCTTGGCATGACGCCGGAGAACCTGTCACGCACGCTCAAGGTGCTCGAGGCGGATGGCGTCAAGATCGACGGTCAGCGCGTCATCATCACCGATCGCGCGCGGCTTACCGCCGTCGCGCGTCCCGACGCGCTGATCGACGGGCCAGAACCTGATGATACCGGCCGCGGATCGACCTTGCCGCCGGTCATCGCCCGGAGCTGAACCGGACGGCGATCAGCCGCCGGTCGCGATCGCCGCGCCCGCCCGGTCGGCGCCGGGACGCGCATCGGGAAAGCCCTCGGGCAGGTGCCCGCCGGGCGCGGCGGGCCGCAGCCGCGCAACACGCGCATCCTGGTCGCAGTGGCCGGCCAGCGTCGCGGCATAGGCGCCGCAGATGGCGCCGAAATGGTGGCTCTGCGGGGACAACCGCAGTGCTGCGATGCCCGCCATGCGCAACCTCTCGATCTGTCGGGCCCTGCTGGCGGGGCGCCGGCCGAGCCTCTGGACGCCGTTCGCGGTCAGGAAGGGCTGGCCATCCAGCGTGTCCAGGTCGCGCCCGTCCGCCAAAGCGAAAACCTCGGCATCCACGTTGATCCCGCGGTTGATCGTCGCGCTTCGGCGACGGGCAGAACCCTTGGCAGCACCACGTGCTTTACCCCCGAAGGCTTTGCCGTGGAAGTTGATTGCATCGGGATTGGCCGCGGTGGCCTGAACCGAAAGATGCAAACGAAGGCGGGATGATACGTGGCGGCATGATCCAGCACCCCGAGAGGCGCAAGGATGACCGCATCGGCGCCGCTCGGGCTGGCCACGGCCGTGATGCTGATCGCGGTGATCGGCGGGCGCATCATGCCCTTGTTCACGCGGAGCTGGCTGGTGAAACGGGGGCCGCGCGCCTGCCCGTCCCTCGATGCAGAGCTTCGACAGGCTGGCACTTCTGACCCTGGTGGCGGCGCTTTCCCTGTGGGTGATCCTGCCGTTCAGCCCGGTCGCAGCGGGTGCGCTGACCGGCGCGGGCCTTTTGCAGGCCCTCTGTCTGGGCCAAGGGCCGCTGCTGTGAACCCTGCCTCTGGGCTATCTGTTCGTGCCGCTTGGCGCGCTGGCGCTTGGACTCGCCATGCTGCGGCCCGATCTGCTGGCGCCCGGCACCGCGCAGCATCTGTGGATGGCGGGGGGATCGGCCTGATGACGCTTGCAGTGATGACGCGCGCCACGCTCGGTCATGCCGGGCAAAGGCTGACGGCCGGCCGGGGCAAGACGCTTCTTCATGTGTTGCTGCTTCTCCCGGGTGCGGCGCGGGTTGCGGCCGGGATCTGGCCCGGGCAGGCGGGTCTTCTGCACGCCGTCTCGACGCCTGGCTGGATCGGGGCCTTTGGCGGTTTCGCGGCCCTCAACGGGGGGCGTCTTCTGCGGTCGCGGCCCGGCGGGTGACGGGCAGAGCCGGGCGTCTAGGGGTTCAGAACCAGGCGAAGCGCGATGGTCCACATGATCGCCGCAATGGCCACCTCCAGCAGGCGCCAGGCGCCGGGGCGGGCAAAGACCGGGCGCAGCCAGCCTGCCCCATAGCCGAGCGTGAAGAAGAACAGGAACGAGCCGGTGATCGCGCCTGCGGCAAAAACCGTCTCGGATCCCGGAAACTGCGTCGAGATCGTGCCCAGGAGAACCACCGTATCGAGATAGACATGCGGGTTGAGCCAGGTGATGGCGAGGCATGCCAGCAGCACCTGCGGAAGCGGATCTGAGGGGCCTGCGCCACTGGTCGTCAGGGCCGCCGAGGATCGCAGCGCCGAATGCAGGCTGCGCGCCCCATACCAGAACAGGAAGCCCGCCCCGCCAAACCGCATCAGCGGGTCGATCCAGGGCAGGGCCGTTGCGATGCGGCCGAAACTGCTTACCCCCAGCAGGATAAGGGCCGCATCCGAAGCCGCGCAGGTCAGGCAGACGGCAAGGACATGCGTTCCCCGCAGCCCCTGTCGCAGAACAAAGGCATTCTGCGCCCCGATCGCGACGATCAGGCCAAGGCCCATGGTCAACCCGGTCAGATAGATGTCAAAGGCCATGATCTGCGGCTTCCTGTTGCTCCTGATGCTTGCGGTATCGGCGGAATATGGATTAGGCAAGTTAAAGGAACTTCATCCACATAAGCAGGGCTTCATCATGATCGACTATGCCGCCGCGCGCGCCGTTGCGATGGTGGTGCGGCTGGGAAGCTTCGAGGCCGCAGCCCGGGCGCTTGGCGTGACGCCCTCGGCCGTCTCGCAGCGTGTGCGCCAGCTGGAGGAACGGCTGGGCACCGTGCTGATCATGCGCGGCACGCCCTGCGTTGCCACGGACAAGGGCGCGAGGCTGTGCCGGCACATGGATCATGTCGGGTTGCTGGAACAGGATCTTCATGACCATCTGCCAGGGCTTGGCGCGGCCCCGCAGGTCACGATCCCCATCGCCACGAATGCCGACAGCCTTGGCACCTGGTTCATGCCGGCGCTTGCGGCCCATGCCCGGACGGGCGGTCATCTGCTGAGCATCGCGCTGGATGATGAGGACCACACCGCCGACTGGCTGCGCCGCGGCCAGGTCTTGGCCGCAGTCACGGCAGTGGCGCAGCCGGTGCATGGCTGCAGCGTCACGCCGCTGGGTGCCCTGCGCTACGTGGCGACGGCCAGCCCGGCCTATGTGCACCGCCATTTTCCGGAGGGTGTCACGGCCGCGGCGCTGGCCAGGGCGCCGGCCCTGACCTTCAATCAGAAGGACAGCCTGCAACAGGACTGGGTGCGCCAGGGCTTTGGCGAGGGCATCGTCCTTCCGACGCATTGGCTTCCTTCGACCCAGGCCTTCGTCGAGGCGAGCCTTGCGGGGATGGGCTGGGCGCTCATCCCGGTGCAGCTGGCTCGCGCGCATCTGGATGCGGGACGGCTGGTGGAGCTTGCGCCGTGCCGGTGGCTGGACCGGGCGCTGTTCTGGCAGGTAAGCAGACTTGCCGCCAGAAGCCTTTCGGCCCTGACGCAGGCGGTGGTTGCTGCCGCGCGGCAGGACCTGGTCCGGCCGGGATGACCCCGGCGTCCGCACTTCACGGCATGTTAAGATTTTCGGCGCAAGACGGGAAAGGGAGGTGCCGCGATGACCAGACTTGCGGATGTCATGCCGGCCACTGCCGTTGCCGTGCTGGGGATCGGTCTGCTTGGCGGGCTCAACCTGGTTCCGAGGGCGGGAGAGGGGCAGGTCGCGGCGGTCTTTGCGCCCTGGGTCTCGCGGCAGACGGCGCTGGCGCGGGTGGCGGATCTGCGGGTGCCGATCCTTGCAGTCGGCTGGAAGGGACGTCTCATCACCGTCGATACCGGCAGCGCGTCCGCGCCGCGTCAGCAGTTGCGCGATGCCAGCCTGTTCCTGATCCGGCCGCGCCCCGCCGGGATCTGTTCCGTGAACCCCTAGCCATTTACGGAATCTTATCGGGGTTGTCGTAGGAGGGGATGCGCCCGATCGGGACTTTGCCCTGAAATGAGTTCTGCCATGACACTCTCCGGAACCCACGACCTTCCGGTCATCCGCGCCCTCGGGACGCGCTACGTGACGGTCTTTCTCTGGGTGCATGTGCCCGTCCTGGCCGCCCTGGGCCTGCTGACGGGTTCCAGCACGCTTCTGGTGCCGCTTGCTGCTGCTGCCGTGGCTGGCGCGGCCAGCTTCGAGCGTCGCCGCAACCCCGTTGGCGAAAGCGCCCAGCTCACCGCCTCTGCGGGTCTGGCGATCATCACGGCGCTGCTGGTCTACCAGATGTCGGGCCATGCCTGGCAGATCGACATCCACATGTATTTCTTCGCGGCCTTCGCGCTGACCGTGGTGTTCTGCAACTGGCGCGCCGTGGCGCTTTATGCGGCGATCGTGGCGGTGCATCATCTTGCTCTCAACTATCTGATGCCCCTGGCCGTCTTTCCCGATGGCACGGATCTGGGCAGGGTGGTGCTGCATGCAGTGATCCTGATCGTCGAGGCGGTGGCGCTGGTATGGCTTGCCGGGCTGCTGGAATCGGCGCTGAACGCATCGCAGGCGATGGTGCAGGCTGCCAATGCCTCGCGCCGCGAGGCGGAGGAACTGTCGCAGCTGTCGCGAGAGCTTCAGGCGGCGCAGGGCCGCGCGATGTCGCTGCTCGAGGAGGGGCTCAACCTGCTCGGACAGGGGGATCTGACCCGCCGGATCGAAAGCACCGCCGCCGAGCCTTTCCCCAAGGAATACGAAGGCCTCCGCCTCAGCTACAACAGTGTCATCGACAGCCTGCGCGACATCATCACGACGGTTCATGATGTGGCCGAGGGGGTCGGCAACAGTGCCGGAGAGATCTCGCAGGTGGCGCATGACCTGTCATCGCGGGCCGAGTCCCAGGCGGCGACGCTGGAAGAGTCGGCCGCAGCGTTGAGCAAGCTGACCGAGAGCGTTCGCACGACGGCCGAGAAGGCTGCCCTGGCTGATCGCGCTACGCAGGCGAACCGGCACGAGGCCGAAGCGGGCGCGGCCGTGGTGCGCGAGGCCGTCGAGGCGATGCGCAAGATCGAGAAGTCGTCCGAGCAGATCACCCGGATCATCGGCGTCATCGACGATATCAGTTTCCAGACCAACCTGCTGGCCCTCAACGCCGGGGTCGAGGCGGCACGCGCAGGTGAAGCTGGACGGGGCTTTGCCGTCGTCGCCTCCGAAGTGCGGGCGCTTGCGCAGCGCGCCTCCGAGTCAGCCCGGGAAATCAAGGAGTTGATATCTCAAAGCTCGCAGCAGGTCGAGGAAGGCAGCGCCCTTGTCGGGAAATCGGGCGACAGCCTGGCCGAGATCTTGCGCCGCGCGGCGGAGGTTTCGGCACTGGTTTCCGAGATTGCGGCGGCCGCAACGGAACAGGCGCGCGGTCTGGCCGAGGTCAATACCGGAGTGACTCAGATCGACGTGGTCACGCAGCAGAACGCGGCAATGGCAGAGCAAAGTACAGCGGCGTCCGCTTCTCTCCTTGCCGAAACGCAGCGTCTGTCCGAGGCATTGTCGGGGCTGGATATCGGGCGCAGGTCTCGGCACCGGCAGGCGCCCCGATCCCGAGCGGCGGATCGGCGGCGGGCCTGAAGGGGCGCTCTGGATCGGTCGGCGCGCGGCGGCGCTTCTTGCGCCGTAGCCGGAAAGATGCAGCGGGCGCTTCCGGAGGTCCGCCCCTGCTGAGGAGACAGAGGGATGCTCCGGGTGGGGTGGGACCGAGGACCAGGCCATGGACCCTCATCCCCCAGGGCAACCCACCCGGGCGTTTGGCGCGTGCTGCGCCGACCCGGGATGGCCCCTACCGCGCCCGGCTGCGGAGGCCACGATCAGATCCGCTGGCGCAGCGGGCAGTGGGCAGGGGGTTCCTGCCTGTCCGCGGCCGGCGCGGCGCGTGCCTTGCAACCGCGAGTTCCGCCTGGCTGCATGGCGCAAGAACGGCGCAGCGGCCGGTGCGCCGCGTGCGGCCGGACGCGCAGGTGACCTCGGGACGCGCGCGGTGGTCGGCCACGACGCCGAGATAAGGCAGGAGCCGCGCGGCCATCTCGCATCACGGCAATGTCTGCCGTGCTCAAGTGCCGTTGCCGAGATGGCACCTTCACGGCGACCATCGAGCACGGCATGCGGGTCGCGACCTTGGCTGCAGGCACGCCGGTTCCTGCCACGGTGGATGTGCTGGCGCGCGGAAATCTCGCGCCGTGTCAGCCCGGTCTGAAGGTCGGACAATCCGACAAGCGGTGTCGGGCGCTTGATCGGGTGCCGTCGCGGCCGGTTGTCCGCATCAAGACCTGGCGACCAGCAGCGACCCGCGATCGCGGGCAACCAGGCTGCGCCAGGATAGTGCATCGGCAGGGGCGCCGGCAGGCAGCCGGCAATCGCGGCCAGAAAGCTGCGGCTGATCTCGGGGACGCCGGCGGGCCTCCTCGTCCCTGATCGGAACCGGACAACGAAGCTGCGTGGCGTGCAGGGTGGCTCCGGATGCTGTTTCGGCACCATGGCCACGCGGCATGCGCCGGACCCGGCGGCTGCCCGGGTGTCGGGAAAACGCGACGGATCGGCCCGCGGCGCGCTGCCGGTGATCTGACGGACTCGGGGCGGCCATTGTCCATCCCGCCCTTGCAGCTTCTGCGAGAGTGTGAACAACTGGCGCGATTGCCGGCCGCTGCTGCATCAACAAAGATATCCGACATGACGACGCTGACCCGCTCTGGAACACATCTGGCCGTGCTGGCCTCTCTGGGGCTGACCCACCTTCTGAACGATCTGATGCAATCGCTGATCCCGGCGGCCTATCCGATCCTCAAGGACGCCTACGCGCTGGACTTCGTCCAGATCGGGATGATCACCCTGACCTTCCAGATCGCCGGGTCGCTTCTGCAACCCGTGATCGGCCTGGTGACCGACCGCCACCCCGCGCCCTATTCGCCGGTGGTCGGCATGATGTTCACCCTCTCGGGACTCGTGAGTCTGGCCTTTGCCCACAGCTATGCGATGATCCTTGTCTCGGTGGCGCTGATTGGCATCGGGTCGTCGATCTTTCACCCTGAAGCAACGCGGATGGCACGCTATGCTGCCGGGGGCCGACAGGGGCTTGCGCAGGGGATCTTCCAGGTGGGCGGGCAGGCCGGGGGTGCGCTCGGGCCGGTCTTTGCCGCGCTGATCATTGTTCCCTGGGGGCAGCCGAGCCTTGCGTGGTTCGCGGTTTCGGCCCTGATGGCGATGATGCTTCTGACCTGGATCGGCAGCAAGCAACGGGCCATCAGCGCGGAGTTTTCTGCCCTGCGCGCCCGTGCCAGGCAGGGAGGCGCCGCGCCGCGCCACGCCCCCCTGACGATCGTGACAGGTCTGGTCGTGCTGACGCTGCTGATGTTCACCAAGAACGCCTATGGGGAGAGCTTCCGGTCCTTTTATACCTTCTATCTGATGGAGCGGTTCGGTCTTTCGATCCCGTCGGCACAGATGATGCTGTTCATCTTCCTGGCCTCGGCGGCTGTCGGGGTGCTGGCGGGCGGGATCCTCGGCGACCGGATCGGGCGCTATCGGATCATCTGGATTTCGGTGCTCGGGCCGCTGCCGCTGACATTGATCCTGCCCTTTGCGGATCTGTTCTGGACCGGGGTGCTGACGGTGATGATCAACCTGATCATGGCCAGCGCCTTCGCCTCGATCCTGATCTATGCGATGGATCTGCTGCCCAACCGGATCGGGCTGATCGGGGGGTTGTTCTACGGGCTCAATTTCGGGCTTGGCGGCATCGCGGCGGCGATTCTGGGGGTGCTGGCGGACAGCTATGGGGTGGAAACCGTCTATCTGATATGTGCCTTCCTGCCGCTTGCGGGGCTGCTGGCCTGGTTTCTGCCCCGGATCGACGAGACGCGGCTCCAGTAGCGCGGGATTGCCACGGAGGTCGCTCGCGCTTGATCCGGATCAAGGGCGGCCACGGCGCGACGTGGCATCAGGGGGCAAGGACATCGGAGCCCGCATCCATGACGCTGATCGAATGCCTTCTGGCCTGCCTTGGCCTGCTTCTGACCCCGGGTCCGACCAATACGCTTCTGGCGCTGGCCTCGGCAAGCGACGGGCGGCGCCGGGCCGCACGGCTCATCCCGGCCGAGGTTCTGGGCTATGGCGTCTCGGTCGTGCCGCTGATGCTGTTCGGGCAGGCGCTGATCGCAGCCTTCCCCGCGGCCGCGACCGTGCTTCAGCTGGCCGCCGCGGCCTGGGTGGCCTTTCTGGCGCTGAAGCTCTGGCACATTCCGCAGGGCGGCCCCCGTGACAGCGGCGTCACGCGGCGCAAGGTCTTCCTCACCACGATGCTCAACCCGAAAGGGGTGCTGTTCGGGCTGTTCCTGCTGCCCGGCGTGCAGGACCTGGCGCCAGCCGTCGTTCTTCCGGCCTTCGGCATCACCGTTGCCGCGGCGGGCTGTTTCTGGATCGGCCTGGGCATGCTGGTGACGGGGCGCACGGGGCGGTTGCGGCGGATGGCGTCCGTCGTGCTGGGCGCCCTCTCGGTGTTGCTGCTGCAGTCGGGGATCGCCGCCGCCTTCTGAACTGTCAGCCGCGACGATGATCGGGCAGGCTACGCGCCACTTCGCCCACATCCAGAACCGGCGAGGCATCGATTCCGTTCGCGTCAAGCATCCCCGCCACCCGCTCGAGCGCCGCCACGATCATCGCCTGTTCCCAGTCGGCCAAGGCCTCGAACTGCTTGACATAGCGTTGTTGCAGGGGGTCCGGGGCGGTTTCGACGGCGGTGCGGCCGGCATCGGTGATGAAAATGTCGGTCTGTCGCCCGTCGCGTGGCGAGCGGCGCCGTTCCACCATCTTCTTCGCCTCGAGCCGGTCGATCAGGGCGGTCATGGTCGCCTGTGAAACTCCCATGCGCCGGGCGATATCCTTCGGCGTCGAGTGGCCGCTGCCCGCGACGATCTGCAGCACGCGGATCTGCACTGCCGTAAGCCCGGCGGCGCGCGCCAGCTCGCGGCCATAAAGCTCGGTCGCCCGCAGGATGCGACGAATCGCGACAAGGCTCTGATCGGTGCGGTCCATGACGGGATCCAGGCTGGGGGCGCTTGCCCGTATAACATGCGTCGCGCGCCCCCAGGTCAATGGAAATGCGCCACATGATGCGTAGCCATGCTAAGGAAATATCCTGTAGAGACACGAGAAAGCGGCGTTCCGCGCGATATTTGCGCGATGGGTTGATTTGAAGCTGCCGGTGAGTTACTTAGTATAGAGAAGCAATAAACGAGGAACAGCATGCCAGACCTGACAAGGACCGCCTTCCGAAAGCCGATCAGTTTGCGCAGGCCGCAACCGGAAGATGGCGCGGCGGTCTGGTCCTTGGTGCGGGAATGTGCGCCGCTTGACGAAAACTCGATGTATTGCAACCTGATCCAGTGCGATCATTTTCGTGACACCTGCGTCCTGGCCGAGCGCGAGGAGGCGGTCGTCGGCTGGATTTCGGGGCACCTGATGCCGGCCGACCCCCGGACGCTGTTCGTGTGGCAGGTCGCTGTCGCGGGCGCTGCCCGTGGCGAAGGCCTCGCGCGGCGGATGCTGGAGGAACTTCTGGCGCGGCCGGATTGCGCAGGTGTGCGGCAGATCAAGACCACCATCACCGCCGACAACCGTGCCTCCTGGGCGCTGTTCGAAGGCTTTGCCGCACGCACCGGCGCCGTGCTGACCCATGACCCCCATTACACCAGGGATCGCCACTTCGCCGGCGCCCATGCGACCGAGCATATGGCAACCATCACCCTGGCCGAGGCCGCGCGCCGCGCCGCCTGAGACCCATCAGAATTTCAACGGAGACATCCCGTGACCACTCATTCCCTTGCCGAACCGGCGATCTTTGCCCGACGCGAATCCGAAGCCCGCAGCTATTGCCGCAGCTTCGACAGAGTGTTTACCCGCGCCGTCGGCAGCACGCTCTTTGATCGCGACGGGCGCGGCTATATCGATTTTCTTGCCGGCTGTTCGTCGCTCAACTACGGCCATAACGATCCCGACATGAAAGAGGCGCTGATCGCGCATCTGGCCGCTGACGGGATCGCCCACGGGCTCGACATGTTCACCGATACCAAGCAGGCGTTTCTCGAGGCTTTCGAGAAGCACATCCTGCTGCCGCGCAACCTGCCGCATCGGCTGATGATGACGGGGCCAACCGGCACCAATGCGGTCGAGGCCGCGCTGAAGCTGGCGCGGAAGGTCACTGGCCGGCAGAACGTCGTCGCCTTCACCAACGGCTTTCACGGCATGACGCTGGGCGCGCTGGCGCTGACCGGAAATGCCTCCAAGCGGGCCGGGGCCGGCGGGGCCGGGCTGGGCGATGTGACCCGCATGCCCTATGCTGGCGCCTTTGGCGCGGGTGTGGATACGCTGGCCCAGGTCGAGATGATGCTGGCCAATCCGTCCAGCGGCATCGATGCCCCCGCGGCCTTCATCCTCGAACTGGTTCAGGGCGAGGGGGGGCTCACCGCCGCCTCGGCCGACTGGGTGCGCGGCTTGGCCGATCTGGCCCGTCGCCACGGCGCGCTGCTGATCGTCGATGACATCCAGGCCGGGATCGGCCGGACCGGCGGGTTCTTCAGCTTCGACGGCATGGGGATCGAGCCGGACATGATCACGCTTGCCAAATCGCTGTCGGGGTTCGGCCTGCCAATGGCCGCGCTGCTGGTGCGGCCTGAACATGACATCTGGAAGCCGGCCGAGCATAACGGCACCTTCCGCGGCAATACCCATGCCTTCGTGACGGCCCGTGTCACGCTGGAGAAGTTCTGGGCCGACGATGCCTTTGCGGCCACTGTGGCCGAGAAGGCCGACCTTCTGACAGGGCATCTGGCCCGGATTGCCGCCCATCTGCCGGGCGCCAGCCTGCGCGGCCGCGGCATGATGCAGGGGATCGACACGGGCTCGGGCGTCCGTGCCGCGGCCATCTGTGCCGAGTCGTTCCGTCAGGGCCTGATCATCGAAACCTCGGGCGCCGAGGATGAGGTGGTCAAGGTTCTGGCCCCCCTGACAACGCCCGTCGCCCAGTTCGAGGAAGGCCTTGCCATTCTCGAAGCAGCTGTCCTTGCGACCGGCAGCCAGCAGATTGCAGCGGAGTAACACCATGATCGTACGTGATTTTCATGATCTCAAGACCGGTCCGCGCGCCGTGTCCGATGCGCGCTGGACCTCGGTGCGGATGCTTCTTGCAGATGACGGAATGGGGTTTTCGTTCCACATCACCACGCTTCAGGCCGGTTCCGAACACACCTTTCACTACAAGAACCATTTCGAGAGCGTCTATTGCATCAGCGGCCGCGGGTCGATCACCGACCTTGCAACCGGCGAGACGCATGAGATCCGCCCCGGCGTGATGTATGCATTGGATCAGCACGATCACCACACCCTGCGTGCCGAGGAGGAACTGGTGATGGCCTGCTGCTTCAACCCGCCGGTGACGGGGACCGAGGTGCACCAGGCGGACGGCTCCTATGCGGCGGCGGAGGGCTGAGCATGGCTGGTCCTGCCCCGACCGTCGAGAAGATCGGCGGCACCTCGATGTCGCGCCTGCCGGAATTGCTGGATACGCTGTTCATCGGCACCCGCGGCCCGGAGGTGCTTTACAACCGCCTGTTCGTGGTGTCGGCCTTCGGTGGCATCACCAACCTCCTGCTTGAAGACAAGAAGACCGGCGCACCGGGCGTCTATGCGGGCTTTGCGAATGATCACGGCGACATGGGCTGGTCCGAGGCGCTTGATCGCGTGGCCCGCGCCATGGATGCGGCCCATGGCGCGGTTCTGTCCGATCCGGGCGACCGGGGGCTGGCCGATGACTTCGTGCGCGAACGCATCGAGGGTGCGCGCAGCTGTCTGATCGACCTGCGCCGCCTGTGTTCCTATGGCCACTTCCGGATCTCGCAGCACATGTTGATCATCCGTGAATTGCTGTCGGGCCTGGGCGAGGCGCATTCCGCCTTTGTCACCACGCTGTTTCTGCGCCGGGCGGGGCTGAACGCCCGCTTCGTCGATCTTACCGGCTGGCGCGACAGCGAGGAACGGACGCTGGAGGATCGCATTGCTGCGGGGCTCGAGGGGATCGACCTGGCGCGGGAACTGCCCATCGTCACCGGCTATGCCCAGTGCACCGAAGGCCTGATGCGCGCCTTCGACCGTGGCTATTCCGAAGTCACCTTTTCGCGCATCGCTGCCCTTCTGCCCGCGGCCGAGGCGGTGATCCACAAGGAGTTTCACCTCTCCTCGGCCGATCCGCGTCTGGTGGGGGTCGGGGCGGTGCGCAAGCTGGGCCACACCAATTACGACGTGGCCGACCAGCTTTCAAACACGGGGATGGAGGCGATCCATCCCCGCGCTGCTAAGACCCTGCGGCAGGCGGGCGTACCGCTGCGGGTGACAAATGCCTTCGATCCCGGCGATCCGGGCACGCTGATCGACGAATCCGGTCCCGATGCGCCGGCCGCCGAGATCGTCACCGGGCTTGATGTTCTGGCGCTCGAATTGTTCGAGCAGGACATGGTGGGCGTGAAAGGCTATGACGGTGCCATTCTCGAGATTCTGAGCCGGCATGGGGTGCGGATCGTGTCCAAGACGTCGAACGCCAATACGATCACCCATTACGTCGACGCCTCGCTGAAATCGGTCCGACGGGTCGAACAGGATCTGCAGGCGCGCTATCCGTCGTCGGATGTCTCGGTCCGGGGGCTGTCGCTGGCATCGGTCATCGGCCGCGATCTGTCAGGGCTACGGATTCTGGGGCGGGGCCTTTCCACCCTGGAAGAAGCGGAGGTCGAAGTGATTGCCGCCCATCAGAACCCGCGGGGCGTGGATGTGCAGTTCATCGTTCCGCGGGGATCGATCGAGGCCGCCGTGCGCGCGCTTCACGGCCTTGTCGTGCCCGAAGACCGGGCCGCGCATCGCGCAGCGGCCTGAACGGGGCCGCACCACCGCTCTGGCGGCGCGCCGTCCTGCCGCGTGCCGGCAAGCCATGCCGGTCGGGAAGAACCACCCGAACCGACCGGCTTGGGAAGCAGGGGCCGCGCAGGGGGCCCGAGATCCGGATCAAGGCATAGCGCCGGCCTGCAGCCGGCGCTATCGGGTCATGATCGGGAGGGCCGGTCCAGTCGAGCCCCATCCCCGGGGGTCAGAAATCCTGCCATCCCGCAGCAGAACCCCCGGCTGCCGCAGCCCGTGGTGCCGGCTTTGGTGCCGCGGCAGGCTGCGCCGCCGGTGCCGGCACGGCCGGCGTCGGTCGCCGCGCTGCCGGCGCGCGGTTCAGCCGGAACCCGGCCAGAGCCTCGGCGAGCTGTTCGGCCTCGTGCAGCAGAGAGCTGGCTGCTGCGGTGGATTGCTCGGCGACGGCCGCGTTCTGTTGCGTCACGACGTCGATCTGATTGACGCCGGTGTTGATCTCCGCCAGCCCCTTCGCCTGTTCGGTGGCTGCTGCGGCGATGACCGAAACCAGATCCGAGACATCGGAAACCCGGCGCAGGATTTCCTCGAGGCTCGCCCCAGTCTGTCGCACAAGGGTGCTGCCTTCTTCCACCTGCTGCGAGCTTTCGGAGATCAACGCCTTGATTTCCTTGGCCGAGCCCGAGGCGCGCTGTGCCAGCGCCCGCACCTCGGATGCGACGACGGCAAAGCCGCGCCCCGCTTCGCCTGCCCGTGCCGCCTCGACACCTGCGTTGAGGGCAAGAAGGTTGGTCTGGAAGCTGATGTCGTCGATGACGCCGATGATGCGCGTGATCTGCTCCGAGCTTTTCTCGATCTGGCGCATGGCATTGACGGCCTCGCGCACCACGGCGCCACCTGCTTCGGCCTCCTTGCGGTTTTCCAGCGTCGCGCGGTCGGCCTGCGATGCCTTCTCGGCGGCCGAGCGGACGCTCTCGGTCAACTGGTTCAACGCGGCGGCGGACTGTTCCAGCGTTGCCGCCTGGGTTTCGGCGCGACTGGAGAGATCCTGCGCGACCTGGGCAATCTCGCCGGCGCCGCTGCGCACCTGATCCGCCGACTCCCGCGCACGGGCCACGATGTCGCCCAGCTGTTCAACCACGGCGTTGAAGCTGGTGCGCAGACCTTCATAATCCGCGGGGAAGGGATCATGTGCCGGGCTGTCGATCGGTGTCGTCAGGTCGCCGCCCGCGAGACGTTCAAGACCAAGCGAGATATCCTTGACCACACGGGCCTGCTCGGAGCGTGACCGTTCGACCTCGGCGGCCTGGGCGCGCGCCGAAAGGCCTGTCGACTGGAACACCTTGAGCGAGCGGGCCATGTCGCCCAGTTCCGACTTGTGTTCGGCCCCGTCGATCGGCGCCTCGAGATCGCCCTGGGCAAGGCGCTGCATAAGCTCGGCCATGTGGGACACGCTGCGGGCAATCCAGCGGCCGATCAGCAGCGCGAGGATCGCCCCTGCAAGAAGCGTCAGTGCCGCACCCACAAGAATGGTTGTCATGGTGCCGGCGATCTGGCCCATGGCGGTGTCTTCAAGCGCATGCAGACGATCTGTGGCCACCTGTTTGTAGCTGTCAAGCGCGCCGACGAGGGCGGGTTCGGTTTCCTCGACCGCGGTTGCGGCTTCACGACGGGCGATTTCGGCCCGGAAGGCATCATTTGCCACCGCGCCGAAAGTCTCGACCGAGGCGGAAAGGCTGCGTGCCTGGTCGCGTTCCTCGGCGGTCAGCGAGGCCTGTGCAACGGCGGCAAGATAGCGGGCCGTATCTGCCAGAGGGCCCGAGGCGCTTTCGAAATCCGCAGTCTCGCCGCCGGCCATGAAGCGGTCGATGCGCACCCTCGCCACAAGGAATGCCTCGCTCGCCCGCAGGGCGTCGTAGGCCTGGGCCGCGAGGCCGCGCGAATCCAGCACTTCGTTCAGGCGTCCGATGCCGCGGCGCGTTTCAATGGCCATTTCACCAAGACGTTCGGTGACGGCTTTGCGCACCGCCGAACTGTCGAGATAGTCCTCGATGCGGTTGGTGAAGACATTGATGGCGCCGATGATGTCATCGGCATTGCTCATGTTGCGGCCAAGGGTCATGAGCTGGGCGAGCGATGAGCGGACAATCGCCGCGTTCGCGTCATCCGGCTTGTTCTGGTAGGTGTCGAGGGCGATCTGCACGACGAACATCGCGTCCCGGACCTCGGTCGCCAGCTCGGCCTGCTGCACTTCTCCATCATAGTCCAGGAACAGATCGCCCATCGAGGCGGCGCTCCGGTAGGAAAAGACGGAAAGACCAACCAACAGAACAAGAATGATGCTGAAGCCCCCGATAATGCGGGTGCCAATTCGAATATTGTCCAACATGAGGACCCCTCCGGAGTGGTTTGCGGGGCCACTGTGCAGGGGATTCGCTAAGGACAGGTTTACGTAAGGTCAGAAAGGCGCGGCCCGCGCCGCGCCCGTCGTGAACGCGAGGCCGTCAGGAAGCCCCCTCGGGAAGATGCATGAGAAGCCCCGCCACCAGACGAGCGCGTTCGGCGAGGCTTTCGACGACGATATGTTCGTTCAGCGTATGCAGGCCCTTGCCGCGCACGCCGATGGAATCCAGCGTCGGAAGGCCCATCGCGCCGGTGAAATTACCGTCCGAGCCGCCGCCGGCGCTGGCTGCCGTCAGGTCAAAACCGATCTCGGCGGCGATCCGGCGGGCCAGGCCGTAAAGCGCCATGGTGCCCGGCTGATCCGGCGCCCAGACCGGGCGGGTGACCCCCCGGTGCACCTCGAGCACGACCTCGTCCTCTTCGCCCGCAAGGGCGAGCATGGCCGCAACGCCCCGGTCCAGATCCTCCTGCCGTTTGGCCATGCTCAGAACCTCGGCCTCGCATTCTGCCGCGACACAGTTCACCCATTGCCCGGCGCGGATCACGCCCACGCTGAAGGTGCAGTCGGGGCCGGTCATCGCCTCGATCTGCAGCACCTTGCGTGCCATGGCGGCGATGGCCGACCGCCCCTCGGACAGCGCCCAGCCGGCGTGGCTGGGCCGGCCATGGGTGCGCAGGTTGAAACGCGCGATCGCGTAGCGGCCGATCACGGCACCGCCATCGGGGCGGGCCGGTTCCGGTATCAGGATGAAGCGGTTGCGCGCGGCCTCGGCTTCGATCAGATCGCGCGTTGCGGGGGTGCCGACTTCCTCGTCGGGGGTAAAGAGGATGGTGACGGGCAGCGGCGTGGTCAGCCCCGCGCGCAGGATCTGGCGGACCGCCTCAAGGCAGAGGTAGTTGCCGCCCTTCATGTCCATGATGCCGGGCCCGTAGCAGATCTCTCCTTCCCGCCGGAACGGCAGCTTTGCCAGCGTGCCCACGGGATGAACAGTGTCCATGTGGCCCAGGATCAGGATGCCGGGCTTGCCGAAATCCGGATGGGGAAAGCGCGCGCGGACCGAGCCGCCAAATCCCATGCGGCCCGGAATACGGTCGATCACCGCGCCGGCCTCGGCCATGTCCCTCGCGGCCAGGTCCATCATCCGGTCCACGGCGGCGGCGTCGAAGGTGGGACTTTCACATTCGATCCAGGCCCGCAGGCCGGCCAGCATGTCATTGGAATCGAAGGGAAGGTTCAGGGCGTTCATGCCTGCCCCCCCAGCGGCAGGCGCCGCTCGACCACGCGCGCCAGAACCGAGGCGCCCACCGGCAGCACCTCGGGGTCAAGCACGAAGCCCGGATTGTGCAGCGGCACCGTCCCCGCATGGCCCACGCGGATATAGGCGCCGGGCACGACCTTGAGCATGTCGGCAAAATCCTCGCTGCCGGTGGCGGGTTCGGCTGCGCCATCGACATTGGCGGCCCCCAGCACATCGCGCGCGGCGTCCAGATAGGCCTCGGAAAGCTCGGCATCGTTCATCAGCACGTCAAAGACGTTGCGGAACTCCACCTCGATTTCGGCACCATGCGCGAGGGCAAAGCCCGCGCAGAGGGCGCGCATCCGTTCCTGGGCAAGGGCGCAGACCGCATCCGAGAAATAGCGCACGGTTCCGGCAAGCACCGCCACCTCGGGCACGACGTTATAGGCCGATCCGGCGTGGATCTGCGTTACCGACACCACGCAGGGATCCAGCGGGCCGACGTTGCGGCTGACGATGGTCTGCAACTGCCCCACAAGCGCCGAGGCGATCACCAGCGCGTCGCGGGATTGCTGCGGCATCGCAGCATGGCTGCCCTTGCCGCGAACCTTGATGTCGAAGAACGCGGCCCCCGCCATCGCCGGCCCCGGGCACAGCGTTGCGGTGCCCGGCTTGCCGTCGGGTGTGTTGTGGATGCCGTAGATCTCGTCACAGGGGAAGCGCTCGAAAAGCCCTTCGGCCAGCATGCGCCGCGCGCCGCCCAGACCCTCCTCTGCCGGCTGGAAGATCAGCACGGCGGTACCGTCGAAATCGCGGGTCTCCGCCAGATGCCGCGCGGCCCCCAGAAGCATCGTGGTATGGCCGTCATGGCCGCAGGCATGCATCCGCCCCTCGGCGACCGAAGCATAGGCAAGGCCCGTCGCCTCGGTGATCGGCAGCGCGTCCATGTCGGCGCGCAGCCCGACGCGGCGGTTGCCCTGACCCTTGCCGCGAATGATGCCCACGACGCCGGTGCCGCCGATCCCGGTATGAACCTCGTCAACGCCATAGCGCTTCAGCGTGTCGGCGACGATGGTGGCGGTGCGGGTTTCCTCGAAGCCCAGTTCGGGGTGGCTGTGCAGATCCTCGAAGATGGCTTTCAATTCGGCTGCGGCGGCAGCGACGGGGGCTAGAACAGGCATGATATCCTCGGGTTGAAGGTCAGGAAGCGGCGCCGGGCGCGAGCGCGCGGAAATTTGCGAAATCCCAGTGGCGGCCGGGCGCGGCCTCGATCAGCGCACGGGTATAGGGATGGGCGGGGTTGGCAAGCACGGCGGCGGCGGCGCCCTGTTCGACAACCTCGCCCTTCTGCATCACGATCACCTCGTCACAGATCTGCGCGGCAACGCGCAGGTCATGGGTGATGAAGACGATGGTGATGCCGAGCCGGTTCTGCAGATCGGCCAGCAGGTCAAGCACCTGCGCCTGGACCGAGACATCAAGCGCCGAAACAGCCTCGTCGGCGACAAGAACGTCCGGCTTCATCGCCACGGCACGGGCAATGGCGATCCGCTGTCGCTGCCCGCCGGAAAACTGGTGCGGATAGCGGTCGAGTGCATCTTCGGGAAGGCCGACCAGGGCCAGCAGCTCGCGCGCCTGGCGCAGCGCTTCGGAGCGGGGGGTGCCATAATTCAGCGGCCCTTCGGTCAGGCTGCGCCCGACGGTCCAGCGCGGGTTGAGCGAGCGGAAAGGGTCCTGGAACACCACCTGGATATGGCGCCGATGGGGCTTGAGCCCGGCGCGGGACAGGCCCGCAATATCGGTGCCGCGCAGCCGGATCTCGCCTGCCGTGGGCTCGATCAGCCGCATGATGCAGCGCGCGACCGTGGATTTGCCGGATCCGCTTTCGCCCACGATGCCCAGCGTGCGCCCGGGCGCCACGTCAAAGGTCACCCCGCGTGCGGCGCGCGTTTCGGGCCGGCGGCGCAGCAGGCCGCCACCGCCATAGGTCTTGTCCAGCGCCCGGACCTGCAGGACCGGCGGTTGGGTCGGCTCGGGTCGGGCGGCGCGGGGCACCAGGCTTGGCACCGCTTTCAAAAGCGCGCGGGTATAATCCTCGCGCGGGTTGCGCAGCAGCTGGTTCACGGGCGCCTGTTCGACAAGCACGCCGTGGCGCATCACGCAGACGGTATCGGCGATTTCCGCGACCACGCCCATGTCATGGGTGATGAACAGCACCGCCGTTCCGTGCCGGGCCTGCAATTCCGCGATCAGCGACAGGATCTGCTTCTGCGTCGTCACATCGAGCGCCGTCGTGGGCTCATCCGCGATCAGCAGTTCGGGCTCGAGCACAAGCGCCATCGCGATCATGATCCGCTGTCGTTGCCCGCCCGAAAGCTGATGCGGATAGGACCGCGCGATCCGTTCGACATCGGGCAGATGCACCTGTTCCAGCACATCGGTCACGCGCTTGCGGATCTCGGCTCCGTCAAGCGGCGTGTGGGTTTCCAGCACCTCGGCGATCTGGTCGCCGACCCGTTGGACAGGGTTCAGCGCCGTCATCGGTTCCTGAAAGATCATCGCCACCCGCCGCGCCCGCAGCGCGCGCATCTGGCCCGGTGTCAGCGACCGCAACTCTGTCCCCGACAGGCGGATCGCGCCCCCGGTCACCGCAAGCGCATCCTTTGGCAGAAGGCCCATGATCGCAAGCGAGGTAACCGACTTGCCCGATCCGCTTTCCCCCACAAGGCAAACCGTCTCGCCCTTGCGGATCCGCAGGTTTATGCCCTGCAGCACCGGTGGCAGGCCCGAGGACGGCGGCAGGCTGACCTCGAGCCCCTCGATCTCCAGTACGGTTGGCGCGGTGGCGAAATCACCCGATTTGAACTGCATCATGCGGCCCTCTTCTTCAGGCGGGGATCCAGCATGTCGCGGGCGGCATCCCCCAGAAGGTTGATCGACAGGATGCACAGCGACAGCATCAGCCCGGGCCAGAGGATCAGTTCCGGCTTGATCCGGAAGAAGGTGCGGCCTTCGGCCATGATGTTGCCCCAGGTGGGGATCTCGGTGCTGACGCCGGCCCCCAGGAACGACAGGATCGCCTCGGTCAGGATGGCCGAGGCGAGGATATAGGTGCCCTGGACGATCAGCGGCGCCATGGTGTTCGGCATCAGGTGTTGCAGCAGGATCTTCGGCATCCCGGATCCAAGCGCGATCGCGGCCTCGACATAGGGTTCTTCGCGGGCCGACAGCACCACCGCGCGCACCAGCCGCACGACGCGGGGAATTTCCGGGATGGTGATCGCCAGCACGACCGAGGTGATGCTGGGCCCGTTGAGCGCCACCAGCGCGATGGCCAGCAGGATCGAGGGGATCGCCATCAGGCTGTCCATGATCCGCATGATGATCGTGTCCGCCAGCCGGAAGAACCCGGCCACCAGGCCGATCAGCAGCCCGATCGCCACCGAAACCGCCGCCGCCGCCACGCCGATCAGCAGCGACACCTGCCCGCCGATCAGCACCCGTGACAGCAGGTCGCGCCCATAGGCATCGGTGCCCAGCGGATGTGCGCCGCTGGCCGGCTGCATCCGCCCCAGGGGGTTCATCGCCATCGGATCATGCGGCGCGATCCAGGGCGACAGCAGCGTGACAAAGACAATCGCGACCAGAACAAGCGCGGCCAGCGCCGGGCCCAGGCCGAATTTCCAGCGACGGGGCAGGGACAGGGCGCGCAGCGCCCATTGCAGTGCCGATGCGGGTTGGGGAACGCTGTTCATCAGTACCGGATCCTTGGGTCGAAGAAGGTATAGGAAATGTCGATCACGAGGTTCACGAGCACATAGATCGCGCTGGTCAGCAGGATCATCGCCTGGATGACCGGGTAATCGCGCGCAAGGATCGCATCGACCGTCAGCCGCCCGATGCCGGGGATGTTGAACACGCTTTCCGTGACCACCACACCCGAGATCAGCAGCGCAAATCCGGTGCCGACGATGGTCATGATCGGCACCGCCGCATTGCGCAGCGCGTGGCGGAACAGCACCCGTCGTTCGGCCACGCCCTTGGCGCGGGCGGTGCGGATGTAATCCTCGCTCAGAACCTCCAGCATGCTGGCGCGGGTCATGCGGGCGATCAGGGCGATATAGATCGTGGCGAGGGTCAGGGCGGGCAGGATCGCGCGGCTCAGGAAGGCACCGAAGTCCTGGGTGGGCGGCGTATAGCCCTGCACCGGCAGCCAGCCCAGCGTCAGGGAGAACGCCAGGATGAAGAGATAGCCGATCACGAAGACCGGAACCGAAAAGCCAAGCACCGAAAAGCTCATGACGGCATAATCGACCCAGCTCCGGTGACGCCAGGCGGCGAGAACGCCCAGCGGCACCGCCACCGCGACCGAGATGACGATCGTCAAGAGTGCGATGTGGATGGTCGGCCAGATCCGCTGGCCGATCATTGTCGTCACATCGGTATTGGAGATCAGCGAAACCCCCAGATCACCCTGAAGAAGCGCCCCCATCCAGGTGATGAACTGGATATGCAGCGGATCGTTCAGGCCCATCTGGTCGCGGATCCGTTCCAGCTGGGCCGGTGTCGCCATGTCCCCGGCGATGATCGCGGCAGGATCGCCCGGCGTCAGCCGAAGCAGCAGAAAGACGAAGATGGCGACGATCAGCAGGACCGGAATGACGGCCAGTATCCGCCTGAGGATATACCCGAACAAGGCGTGTTCCTTTCCAGAGCGAGGAGGGGAAGGGGGCGGCGCACCGCCCCCCTTTCGCCTACTCGGCCTTTTCGATGTTCCAGAATACCGGAACCGGCGAGCCGATCATTCCGGTGATGGTGTCGCGCCGCGCCTGCGGGAACACATACTGGCCCAGCGGGATATAGAGCACCTGCTCAAGCGTATGCGCCTGGATGCGGGCCGCGACCTCCTGCTGTTCCTCGAGCGAGGTGGCGTCGATGAACTCGAGTTTGAGCGCCTCGATCTCGGGGTCTTCAGGCCAGCCGAACCAGGCGCTGTCGCCCCGCCCGTTCAGCATCGGCGAAATCAGCGGCGAGTTCACCTCGGGCACCATCCAGTTGGTGAAGAACACGTTCCATCCGCCGTCGGCAGGCGCATTCTGGCTGGCGCGCCGCGTGACCAGCGTCTGCCAGTCCATCGGCTGCATGTCGACCGTAAAGCCTGCGTTGCGCAGCGCCTGCGCCGCCACCACCGGCTGGGCGATCAGGCTGCTGACATCGGTGGGCTGCATGAGAACGATGGGCGTCCCGTCATAGCCTGCCTCTTCCAGCAGTGCGCGGGCTCCGTCGGGATCGCCGCCGGCCAGAAGGGTTTCGGACCCGGTGTCGTTCTCAAGCGGCGTGCCGCAGCCGAAGATGGCGCCACAGAGCGAATAATACGCGGGGTCCCCCATCAGCGTCGCCAGAACCGCCTCCTGACCCAGGGCGCGCAGCGCTGCCTGCCGGATGCGGACATCATCGAAGGGCGGGTGCTTGAAGTTCAGCCGTCCCATGGTCTGGGAGCCGAGCGGATCGCGCACCTCGACGGTCACGCCCTCCTCGAATTCCAGCAGCGGCAACAGGTCGATCTGCACCTGTTCCATATAGTCGATCTCGCCCGTGGCGAGCGCGTTGATCGCGGTCTGGGCGTCGGGCATGTTCACCCAGACGACCCGGTCCAGATGCACGACCTTGCCGCCGGCCATCCAGCTGGGGGGTTCATCACGCGGCACATAGTCCTCGAACTTGGCATAGGTGACGCTGACGCCGGGCTGGAACTCTTCCTCGACAAAGCGGAAGGGACCCGAGCCGGTGTAATCGGTGATCGCGGTATCCGACGGGGTTTCGGCGACGCGCGCCGGCATGATGAACGGGGGCAGGGCGGATTGCTTGCCGATCGTGTCCAGCATCGCCGGGAAGGGGCGGCTCAGCGTCCAGACGATCGTGCGGTCATCGGCCGCTTCCAGGCTTTCGGTGAAGTCCATGATGATCTGCCCGCCGGAATCGCGGCTGGCCCAGCGGTTCAGCGAGGCGACGGCATCGGCTGCGGTGACCGGCGCGCCGTCGTGGAACAGAAGCCCCTCGCGCAGGGTGAAGGTGTAGGTCAGCCCGTCGTCCGAGATCTCCCATTCCGCCATCTGCGGCTGCGGTTCGAAATTCTCGTCCACGGCGACCAGCACGTCATAGATCATGTAGGCGTGGTTGCGGGTGATATGCGCGGTGGTGATCACCGGATCGAGCACCCGCAGGCCCGAGTGCATCACGGCGGTCAGCGTGGTCTCGGCCTGTGCGGCTGTGGTCATGGCCGTGGCCGACAGAAGGGCCGCGACAAGATGTCGGCGCAGATGCAGTGGAGTCATGGCAGTCATCGGTCACTCTCGCTGTTGGAAGGGCGCTCCGGTCTTCTGCCGGATGCGCGGGGGAAATCAGGACGGGGCGGCAACCTCCGTCGCGGGGGTAAAAGCGGGGCCCATCGGCTCCAGCCGCATTCCCGCACCAAGGCGTGTCCAGGGAAGGGCTGCGGGGCTGAGCGGCATCGGGCCCGGCGCGGTGCAGACGAGGATCTGTTCGGCGATCGGCGCAAAGTCCGCGCGGAAATGAACCGAGCTCTTGTTGACGAGGATCGCCATTTCAAGCGGTTCGATCCCGACCATGCGATACATCGCCTGATCGGCCATCTGTGCCTTGTGGCTGGTGACGGCGACACGGACATCGCCGATCCGAAGGCAGGCCGATGGCCCCAGATCCAGCGGCGCACCGCCATAGAAGGGCCCGGGGGCGACGAAGCGGCCGTTGCTCAGATGCTCGACGTGGAAGCGCGCGGTGAAGGGCGCGTCGCCCGCGATGCCCGAACTGCCGCCCAAGGCGATCGTGATCTCGGCGCCGACACCGGCGGCATGGGCAGCGGCGGCAGCGGCCGGATCGACCATCAGGCCAAGGGCGGCGCGGGCCGCGCCTTGCCGCACCAGCGCGCGCAACATGCCGGTCGTGTTGGAGTCGCCCCCCGCGCCGGGATTGTCCTGCGTATCGGCGATGATCACGGGCCGCTGCGCCCCCTGTGCAAGGCGCATCGCCTCGCGCACGCCGGCATCGGGGTCGAAGGACTGGCCGGCAAAGGCGGGCTCTGCCCTGGCGACCGCGGCGGCGATCGTCTCGGCCGCGGCCTCGGCGGCCTCGCGGCTGTCGGCATAGGCCACCACGGTCGGCCCGCATTCCGGGAAATCCGCCGCCGGAAAGCCCGGGAAGAAGGAAGCCGAGCGCACCGCGCCCTGTTCCGTCCGGTCCAGCAGCGCATAGATGCTGCGGGCGGGTTCCAGATCGGTGCATTGCCAGGCGATCGGGATCAGGAAAGGCAGGCGCCGGAACGCCTTGACCCAGCGCGGCCCGGACATCAGCGCGTCCAGCGCCGCCGCCGCGCGGCGGCCGGTTTCGGCCATGTCCACATGCGGATAGGTGCGAAAGCCCACCAGCAGATCGGCCGAGGCGACCATCTTCGCGGTGATATTGCCGTGCAGATCCAGCGCAGCCACGATCGGCACATCGGGACCGACGGCAGTTCGGACACGCTCGAGCAACCGGCCTTCGCCATCTTCCTCGTGCTCGGCCATCATCGCGCCATGCAGATCAAGAAAAACGCCATCCAGCCGGCCTGCGGCGCGAATGCCCGAAATGATCTCGTCCGTGATGCTTTCATAGGCATCGCGTGTAACCGGGGCCGAGGGAATCGCCCCCGCCCAGAGAATCGGCACCGCGTCCCAACCCGCGGCTGCGGCGTGATCCGCCGCGCCACCGATGCCAAGGTTGATCCCGCGCGAGGCGGTCAGCAGCGCCGGGCCCCGTGCCATCGGCATATAGCCACCCCCCTGAACAAAGGCGGCCATTGTCGCCTTTGTGGGCGCAAAGCTGTTTGTTTCGTGGACAAATCCTGCCAATGCGACGCGTTTCGACATTCTCTCGCTCCTGAAGGGCTTGGCATGGGGCGGTGCAGACTGTATCGCACAATGATACAACTGCATTGTCATAAAAGTCTAAGCCCCGCCCTTTCGCGCTGTCAACCATCAGGATCGCCATGACGCATACCCCGCTTCGCACGGAACCTGGCCTTCGCCGCCTCAGTGACGACCAGCGCGAGGATCCGCTGTTCATCCAGTCAATCGACCGCGCCCTGCAGGTTCTGTCGGCGTTCCACGGGACCGACCGTGCGCTGACCCTGTCCGAGATCGCCCGCCGCGCCAATATCGACCGCAGCGCGGCCCAGCGCGTCGTGCATACCTTGCGCACGCTGGGCTACATGCGCCGCGACGCGGCTGACCGCGGGTTTCTGCCGGGGGTCCGGCTTCTGGATCATGCGCTGGATTTCCTGCGCCTTGATCCGCTGGTGCAGCAGGCGACGCCGGTGCTGCTGGAACTGCGGCGCAATGCGCAGGAACGGGTCGATCTGTCGCTGTTCGACGGGCAGCGGGTTGTCTATGCCGCGCGGATGCAGAGCAAGCGCGAAACCTTCTATGCAACGCTGGTGGGCCACAGCGTGCCGACCTATTGCAGTTCCGGGGGCTGGGCCATCCTTGCGGCGCTGCCCGAGGCCGAGGCCCGTGCATTGGTCGAGGCATCGGACAGGCGCAGCTTTACCGCCCACACCCTGACTGCAACCGATACGATCATGGAGCGGGTCGCCGAAACGCGGCAGCAGGGTTTTTCCTGTGCACAGGAGCAGATCCTGGTGGGCGAAATCGCGATCGGCGCGGCGGTGATGGGTGCCGATGGCCGGCCGGTCGGCGCGGTCCATCTCGCGGGGTCGCTGGGTGAATGGGAGGCCGAGGCCTTTACCCGCCGCTTTGCACCGCTGGTGGTCGAGGCGGCGCGCGCGATCAGCCGCTATTGACCTGCGCGCTCAGGGCAGCAAGGCGAGGCTGAACCACGGCACCAGCGCCAGCACCACCAGCGCCGCACAGGCGACTGCGTAGAACGGCAGCGTCACCGCCACCACCCGCAGCGGGCTGACACCGGCGACCGAGGCCGCCACGAACAGCCCCACCCCCACCGGTGGCGACAGAAGCCCCAGGATCAGGTTGACCGAAACCACCACCCCGAAATGCAGCGGGTGGATGCCATAGACATCGGTCGCGATGGGCAGCAGGATCGGCACGACCATGATCAGGCCGGGGATCCCGTCGATCACCGTGCCGACCAGCAGCAGCACGACCAGCACCAGCAGCATGAAGGCCATGGGCGTTGTCGCGACGTCCTGGATCCAGCCGGCAGCCATCTGCGGCACCTGGCCGAAGATCAGCACCCAGGAAAACACCCCCGCCCCCGCGACCAGAAACAGCACCAGCGCCGAGGACAACCCGGTGCGCAGCAGGATGCCGGGCAGATCGCGCAGGCGCAGGCTGCGGGTATGGAAGATGCCCACCAGCGCCGCCAGAAGCGCCCCCACCGCGGCCGCCTCGGTCGGCGAGCCATAGCCGCCAAGGATCATGCCGATCACCGCAGCCGGGATGAGCAGCATCGGCAGCGCGGTGCGCAAGGCCGCAAGCCGGTCGCGCCAGGGCAGGCCCTGCCCCGCCGGAAAGCCCTGCCGCCAGCCCAGAACCGCCACCGTCAGCACGAACAGCAGTGTCAGCAGCAACCCGGGCAGGATCCCGGCCATCAGCATGTCGCTGACCGCCACCTGCGCCAGAACCGCATAGACCACGAAGACGATCGAGGGCGGAATGATCGGCCCCAGAAGTCCGCCGAAGGCTGTCAGCCCCGTCGCGAAGGCGCGGTCATAGCCGGCCTTTTCCATTTCGGGCACCATGACCTTGGCCATCATCGCGATCTGCGCGGTCGCCGATCCGAGGATCGAGGCGACCATCATGTTGGCCAGAAGGTTGATATAGGCAAGCCCGCCGCGCAATGCGCCGACGCAGGCTGCTGCAAGCCGGACAAGCTGCGTGGTGATCCCGGCTGCGTTCATCAATTCGCCGATCAGGATGAACAGCGGGATCGCCAGCAGCCCGAAATTGTCAAGGGATGTGAACATCTTGAGGGGATAGCTGTCAAGAAGCAGCGGATTGCCGCTCTGGACGATATAGGCCAGCGCGGCAAGGCACAGGATCAACCCGACTGGCAGGCCGATCAGCAGCAGGGCCAGAAAGACCAGCGCGGTCACGGCGCGGCCCCCGTTTCGGCGGGACCGGGGGGCGGCAGAAGGCCCAGATCCTCGCAGAGGTTGGCAAGCGCATGCAGGCTGAGCGTCAGCGCGAACCACGGCATGACAAGGAAGGGCAGGAACATCGGAAGGCCAAGCACCGGCGAGACCTCGGTGTAAAGAAAGTTGAAGGTCTGGCTTTCGTAAAGCGCCACGTCGAAACCGGCGCGGATCAGCCCCGGCAGGTCGAACCAGCGCCAGCACAGCCAGGCCAGCACCAGCCCGAATCCCAGCGCCAGCGCCGAGGCCAGGACACGCAGCAGATACAGGCCGCGCCCGGGCAGGACCTCGTGCAGGATCTGAACCGCCGGGTGGTTGCGCATCCGCAGCATGAGCGAAGCGCCCACAAACCCCGCAAGCACCATCGCCTGAATGGCAAGCTCATCCGCCCAAGCGAGCGTCATGCCCAGGGCGCGCGCCGCCACGTTCAGAAGCACCAGCCCCGCAATCGCCCCGACCAGCCCCACAAGAAGGCCGCGTTCGACCCGCGCCAGCAGCGCCGAGATCCGGGCGATCGTGCCGATCAGGGCCATGGGGGTCTCCTTCGTTCTGCGGTGGCCACCTGCGGGGCGGGGCCGCCCAGGGCTGCGCCGTTGCCACGGGGCCATCCCGGCGTGCAACGCGGAAGGCCACGCGACGACGGCCCGATCCTTTGCTCAGAACTCGGCGGCGAGCGCCCGCAGCCGCGCGACATACGGCGTCTGCGCACCCCATTCGGCATCCCAGCGCGCGACGATGTCGCCAAAGAACGCGGGTCCCACATTCTCGGTGATGACGATGCCGGGTGCTTCGCGCAGCCGTGCCAGCTTGCCGTCCTCTTCGGCGACGAAACGGTCGATCGTCCGGTCGCAATGGATCTGGACCGCCTCGGCGATGATGGCCTGATCCTCGGGCGAAAACCCGGCCCAGACGCGGCCCGACACCAGTGCCACCATGCCGAACATGTGATGGTTCGTCTCCATCAGATAGGGCGCATGCTCATAGTAGCGGAAGTTGATGATGGATTCATAGTCCATGTCGATCGCGTCGATCTGGCCATTGGCCAGCGCATCATAGACCTGGGTCAGCGGCATCGGCGCTGGCGCTGCGCCGAACATTTCGAAGAAGCTGCGGATCGCCGGGGCAGGCGTGATGCGGAAGCGCATGCCGCGCAGATCGGTCGCCGCGGCAACCGGCTGGCGCGTCAAGAGCTGGCGCATGCCGGTCATGGCATAGCAAAGGCCCACCGTGCCGGTTGCCCGTGGCAGGGCGTCCAGGATCTCGCGCGCGGGGTCAGATCGCAGCACCCGCGCCGCATCAGCGATGTTCTCCACCAAGAAGGGCGCATGAAGGGCCGCCATGTCAGGCACGCGCGTGGTTACCTCGGCCGTGGTGAGCCAAGCCATGTCCAGCGCCCCGGTCTGAAGCTGTTGCAGCATCGTCGCCTCGTTTCCCAGCTGCCCCGAGGGGAAGGGCACGATGGTGAAGCGGCCGTCCGACAGGGTGGACAGCGTGGCCGAAAGCGCTTCGACTTCCTGGTTCCAGACATGGGCGGGCGGCGTGATCAGACCCAGCCGAAGCGCGCGTTCCTGCGCTGCGCCAGGGACTGCGACGAAAGCCGCGGCGCAGGCCATCAGAATGCCTTTCCAGTTCATCGTGCGGTCCTCCTCATCGGGCGCGCTGCCGGATCCGGCCTTGCCCTGCCCGGGCAAAGGCCAGCGGTTGCTTGCTCTTGCCCGCAATCGACCCGCGTTTCAAGCACTGCGTTGCCGCTCGTCACACTTCATGCAGGCGTCGATCGGGGCGGCCGCGCGCGCGCGGCCAGCGCGGATCCGGTGGGGGCCGATGGCCAGCCCGGGCCCCTCGTCTGCGCTGCGGGACCGGGGGTCGTCGGCTGCGGCCGGCGATTGAAACGCCCTGCGCCGGTCTTACCTATGCACCCCGAAACCGCAGTGGAGTTGACATGACCAGCCAGAACGAAACGCTTTTCCGGCCGTTTCGCATCGGAACGCTTGAACTGAAAAACCGCATCGTCATGGCGCCGATGACCCGGAATGCCGCGCCCGATGGCATCCCCGGGCCTGCCAACGCGGCCTATTACCGCAAACGGGCGGAAGGGCAGGTCGGGCTGATCCTGTCCGAGGGAACGGTGGTCGAGCGTCCTGCCTCGCGCAATGAGCCGCATGTGCCTTTTTTCTTCGGGGAGGCGGCGTTGGCCGGCTGGAAGAGTGTGATCGATGCCGTCCACGCGGCTGGCGGGCGGATGGGGCCGCAGATCTGGCACACCGGCTCGACGCGCGGAGGGTCCGGCTGGGAGCCGGACGCGCCGGTGGAAAGCCCCTCGGGGCTGCTTGCGCCGGGCAAGCCGCGTGGCCGGGTGATGAGCGAGGAAGACATCGCCGACACGGTGGCGGCCTTTGCCCGCGCGGCTGCCGATGCGCGCCGGCTCGGGTTCGACACGGTCGAGATCCACGGCGCCCATGGCTATCTGATCGACCAGTTCTTCTGGTCCGGAACCAACCAACGCAGCGATGCCTATGGCGGAGCAACGATCGCCGAACGGTCGCGCTTCGCGGCCGAGATCGTGGCGGCCGTGCGCGCGGCGGTGGGGCCTGATTTCCCGGTGATCCTGCGGGTCAGCCAGTGGAAGCAACAGGATTATGGCGCCCGTCTTGCCACCAGCCCCGATGAGATGGCCAGCTGGCTTGTGCCCCTGGTCGAGGCCGGAGCCAATGTGCTTCATTGCTCGCAGCGCCGTTTCTGGGAGCCGGAGTTCCCCGAGATCGATGGCGAGGAGGGGCTCAACCTTGCGGGCTGGGCCAAGAAGCTTACCGGGGCCGCAACGATCAGCGTCGGGTCTGTTGGCCTCTCGGGCGAATTTCTGGCGGCGTTCGGGGGCGAGAACTCGCGCAGTGTCGGGATCGAGGGTCTGATCCGCCGGATGGAGCGGGACGAGTTCGACCTGATCGCGGTAGGCCGCGCGCTGATCAGCGATGCCGACTGGGTGAAGAAGGTCCGCGAAGGCGCACAGGAACAGCTTCAGGGCTTCAACCCGGCATCGCTTGCCGAACTGGTCTGATCGCCAAGCCGGGAGCCGAAGCCGGCAATCGCCTGCTCCGGCTTCCGCAGGGCGGATACAGGATGCTGACGCAGGCGGCAGGCACGCGCCGTGTTGCACAGCGATGCGGCAGCGCCGGTCTTTGCCGGGCAAGCCTGCAATCGAGGGTTGACCTCGGACCGCGCTCTGCCTAGCTGGACGGGTATCCGCGGTTTCCTCGCGGTGATCCTTCCCCGTCTCGGGCCGCTTTTCCTCCCGGCGCTTCCCGGGGCGGGGTCGAGGATGTCGCATGCCGGCTGCCTGCCAGCCACCGGGTTTGCCGGGGCACTAAGCTGCCTTGGAGGGCGCGTGGCAGCCGTGGACGGGAAGGCGACGATGCTGCGGCGCACGGTCGGGTTTGAGGATCATCGCCTGCGCATCAGCATCCCGGCTGCATGCCTCGGCGCCTCACGATCGGGCGGTGCCTTGACCGCGGCAGATCACCCGCACCTCACATGTGCCCCGACGCCGCGCGGCAACGATGATGATGCAGCCTGTGGCATCGTTCTGCGGTCTCCGGGGTTGCGGGTCCGGGTCAGGTGGCTCAGGACGGCGGGGCAAATCGTTTCGCGCGGCGCCGCAGCCAGGCCGCAGAGGGCTCTGCTGACGGACTGCGCCCCCACCATGCCTGGTGCATGGCGTCAGGCGGCAAGGAAGCCACGATGCCGCCCTGCGGTGATCCCCCGGCTTCGGGAGGCGAATTGGCCGCACGCCCTGTGGCAAGCGCCAGAGACCGCGCCGTGCGGCCGGCCGGGGCCAGCGCCGCGGATCGCCGGAACTGGCGGCGCCCGTTCAGAAGTAATCCTCGTCCTGATCCGGCCCGGATCCGCCCTGCCGCAGTTCTTCGGGCAGAAGTGCAGGAGGGGCGGCACCGCCCATCGGATCGGAAAGAAGCTCCTCGGCCAGGCGGGCCTGTTCTTCCCCTTCACTCACCAGGGCCCAGAGACGACGCATGTCTTCTTCGAAGCGCGCATCGCCGATTTCGCCGGCATCACGGAGCTTCTCGATTTCGCGCATCACTTCGACGGCATAGTCGGTGAGCCCCAGCGCCTGCACGGCCCCGTTCGAGATGATGTCATGTCGCACCGCATGGGCGAAGGCATACAGCACGAGCTGCGACAAGGCCTCGGCGGCGGAATCGCCGCGCGCGATGCGATGGGCGACCAGAGCGTCGCCGGCCATCGTCATTTCCATTCCCAGTCCCTCGATCACCTCGCGCAGGCTTTCCAGAAGGGCCGGATCGATGGCCGGGGCAGGGGTAACGATGACAGCAGGTGTTCCGCCCAGCTCTTCGGTGTAGGCGCTGGCGGCGGCGCGCTCGGCCGCCGTCGGGCGGGCGGGTCTGGGCAGTGGAGACGGTGCGCGGGGCTGGTCCTTGGGCGGCGCGGCGCGCGGATCGGCGGGCAGATCGGGGTGCTGCGGCGGGACGGCGTGATCGGACCCGGTCGTCGGCGTCGTCGGCGCTGTGGCGGGCTGATCCTCGGCGGCCGCGATCGCGAGGCCCGAGGCACCGGGCGTGGCTTCGTCGCTCGGGGGCATCGGATCCGTCGCGGCTGCCGGCGGCGCTTCGGCGACAGGGGTCGATGCTGCAACCGCGGACTGATCGGGCTGGGGTGCGGCGGGCTCCGCTTCGGGCGCCTCGGGCCGTGCAACCGGCTGCAGCAACGTCCGCGTGCGCGCACCGAACAGCCGGCGCAACAGGAAGGGGCGGCGCTCGATCTCTTCCACCAGCCCCAGCGCCCTGAGCCGGCCAAGCGCACGTCCGACCTCTAGCCCGCGTCCCCGTGCAACCACCAGCAGGACGTCGCGGTCAAAGGCACCCTTTTCGGCGTGGAGATCCCGGATCACGGACAGCAGATCCTGTTCGGCCCGGTCAAGCGTCTTGTCCTGCATGTTGCCCTCATCTGCAAGCGGAAGGCCAGATCGCAGATCGCGTGCAGCGCGTCAATTGGTGTTGCACCTTCGGGCAGGATGTTGCCCGGCCTGACCATCGCGCGCCACCGAAGGGAGATGGGGCAGAGGTGGTTGCAACTCCGGCCCTGCGCGTGGAAAGTCGCACAAGACTCGTGACGCCAAGCCCGTTCCAACCCAGCCGAGGATCTTCATGACCCGTTCAAGCCTGTCCCGAACCCAGATCACGCGCAAGACCGTTGTCGAAAGCCGGGGCGGCATCGTCGCGGCCCAGCATGGCCAGGCCGCCGAGGCGGGCGCCGCCGTGCTTGCTGCGGGCGGCGATGCGATGGATGCCGCCGTCGCGGTCTCCTTCGCCATGGGGGTGCTGGAGCCCTGGATGTCCGGCCCCGCCGGGGGCGGGGCGATGATGATCTGGCGCGCGGACGAAGGGCGCGCCCATGCGGTGAACTTCGGGATGCGCAGCCCTGCCGGGCTTGATCCTGCCGATTACCCGCTGGCCGGCACCGGCAAGGCGGGCGACCTGTTTCCGTGGGAGGCGGTGGTCGAAGATCGCAATATCGAAGGTGCAACGGCCATCGCGGTGCCGGGGACCGTGGACGGGATCGGCATTGCCCATGCCCGCTTTGGCCGGATGCCCTGGGCCGAGCTGTTGCAGCCGGCCATCGGCTTTGCGCGCGAGGGGCTGCATGTGGATTGGTACGCGGCGCTCATCATCGCCTCGGCCACGCGGGAACTGGCGCGCGATCCCGATGCGGCGGCCATGTTTCTTGAGGATGGCCAGTGGCCCACCATCGCCGGCTGGACGGCACTGTCGGAAAAACGCATCGCGATGCCGCAGATGGCCGACACGCTGGCAGAACTCGCTGCGGGCGGCCACCGCGCCTTTTACGACGGCGACATCGGCGCAACCCTTGCACGCGACGTGCAGGCCAAGGGCGGCTGCCTTGCGCATGACGACCTGCGCGCCTATCACGCCGCCTTCGAGGATCCGCTGAGCTTTGATCGCGGCACGGCGCGGTTCCACGTCACCCCCTTCATGACCGCAGGGCCCACCTTCCGCGACCTGTTCGCGGCGCTGCCACCGCTTGATGCCGCAGGTCCGGCGGCCTATGCCGGCTATGCGGCGGCGCTCAAATCGGCCTATGCGCAGCGGTTGGCCAGCGCGGGCGACAGTGAGAGGGCGCCGGGCTGCACCACGCATTTCTCGGTGGTGGACCGGCAAGGCAACATGGTGGCGGTCACGCAGACCCTGCTGTCCGTATTCGGCGCGCGGGTGGTGGCGCCGGGCCTTGGCATGCTGATGAACAACGGCATCATGTGGTTCGATCCCGAACAGGGCAAGCCGAACTCGCTGGGGCCGGACAAGCGCTGCCTGATGAACGTCTGTCCGGTGATCGGCGAGGCGGGGCTTGGCACTGCGGCCGAGCGGCGCTTTGCCTTCGGTGCTTCGGGCGGCCGCAAGATCCTGGGCGCGGTGGCGCAGCTCTCCAGCTTCGTGGCGGATTGCGGCCTTTCGCTGGAGGATGCCTTCCACCAGCCGCGCATCGACGTTTCGGGCGGCGAGACGGTGACGGCGGATGACAGCCTTCCGACCGAAGTGCTTGCGGCGCTGCGGGCCGAACATCCGGTGGTGACGACCCGCCGTACCGTCTTTCCCTATGCCTTTGCCTGCCCCGCCGGGGTGCTGCGGCAGGGCGAGGTGAACAGCGGCTGCACCGAGATCATGTCGCCCTGGGGCGATGCCGTCGCCGAAGGTGCGGCATGAGCCGGGATGCGGCCATTGCCGCCGCCGAACGCTATTTCGACGACGGCGGTTTTCAGGCCGAACTGGCGACGCTGGTGGCACATGAGACCGAAAGCCAGAACCCGGCGCAGGCGGCCGCCCTGCGCCGCTATCTGGACGAGGCGATGGCGCCGCGCCTGGCATCGGCGGGCTTTGTCTGCACGGTTTTTGACAACCCCGATCCGGCGGGCGGGCCGATCCTTCTGGGCGAACGGCACGAAGGCGCGGGCCTGCCGACGGTGCTCTGCTATGGTCATGGCGATGTCACCCACGGGCAGGCCGATCAGTGGCGTGCCGGCCTGCACCCTTTCCGACTGGTGGCCGAGGGCGACCGGCTTTACGGGCGGGGCAGCGCCGACAACAAGGGCCAGCACCTGATCAACATCGCCGCACTTGAAGCGGTGATCGCCACCCGCGGCAGCCTGGGCTTCAACATCAAGATCCTGATCGAGATGGCCGAGGAAACCGGCTCGCCCGGGCTTGCGGCCTTTTGCGCGGCGGAAAAGGCGCGTCTGCAGGCGGATGTGCTGATCGCGTCGGACGGGCCACGCCTGCAACCCGAGGTGCCGACGATCTTCATGGGCGCACGGGGCGGGGTGACCTTCGATCTGCGGGTCGATCTGCGCGAAGGCGCCCATCATTCGGGGAATTGGGGCGGGCTTCTGGCCGATCCCGCGATGATCCTTGCCCATGCGCTGGCCTGCATCACCGATGCGCGCGGGCAGATCCTGATCCCGGAATGGCGGCCCGACAGCCTGACTGACACGGTCCGCGCAGCACTTGCAGAGTTGCCGGTCGCGGGCGACGCCGGCCCGGCGATCGACTATAATTGGGGCGAAGAGAGCCTGAGCCCCGCTGAACGGGTGTTCGGCTGGAACGCCTTTGCGATCCTTGCGATGACAAGCGGCGTGCCCGATGCCCCGGTCAATGCCATCTCGGCCAGTGCCCGCGCCACCTGTCAGCTGCGCTATGTGGTTGGGACGGAGGCGGATCAGATCCTGCCCGCGCTGCGGCGTCACCTCGATTCGCATGGCTTCGCGCAGGTGCAGATCGTGCCGCAGGATCAGGGCGTGTTCCAGGCGACGCGGCTGGATCCGGGCCATCCCTGGGCGCAGTTTGCCGCCGCCTCTCTGACCAGAACCGCAGGGCGGGCGCCACATGTCCTGCCCAACCTGGCGGGTTCGCTGCCCAATGACTGCTTTGCCGATATTCTTGGCCTGCCGACCATCTGGATCCCCCATTCCTATCGTGGCTGTTCGCAGCACGCGCCGAACGAACATGTGCTGCTGCCGGTCTGCCGTTCGGCGCTTGCGGTGATGGCGGGGCTGTTCTGGGATCTCCCGCAGGAGGCGCCGTAGCGGCCGCCTTCGGCTCCGCTTCCATGCCATGCGATTCGCTTGCCTGATACGCCGGCCCGCGCCAAGATGGGGCATCCGCACCCCGTCCGTGATGCGGGTGCCGTCGCCGAGGAGTGGGAGGAGCTCATCGCGAACCAGGGCGGACATATCGAACGCGTGATCCGCTCGCTGTCCTCGGGCAGCGCAGCGGCGCGGTCACGGCTGGCGGCCTCGTGGCAGCGGTCGTGGCAGAAGCACGGGCTGGACCCGGCGCAGACACCGCGCCGGGCACCCGATACCGTGCGGCTGCGCGAACGGCGCGATCAGCTGGGCCCGGTTCTGGCCGTGGCGGCCCCTCGGTTGAATGAGCTGTTCGTGATGCTTGGCCAGTGCGGCTGCGGCGTGCTGCTGACCGATGCCGAGGGGGTGGTGATCGACAGCCGCTGCGCCGCGGGCGACGCCGATGTGTTCCGCAACTGGGGCCTGACCCCGGGCACCGACTGGAGCGAGGCCGCGCAGGGCACCAATGGCATCGGAACCTGCCTGGCTGAACGTCGCGCCGTGACCATACACCGGGATCAGCATTACCTGGCCGGCAATATCGGCATGAGCTGCATCGACGCGCCGATCTTCGGCCCCGATGCGGCGCTGGTGGCGGCGCTGGATGTCTCGTCCGCGCGGGCCGATCACACCGAGGGCTTCAACCGGCTGATCGAGGCGATGGTGGCCCAGGTCGCGCATCAGATCGAGTCGGAACTGTTCCGCAGCGCGTTTTCGCGCCACCGCATCCTGCTGGCCGGCACCGGCGGCGATGCCCAGAGTGCGGCGCTTCTGGCCGTTGATGATGACGATGTGGTCGTCGGCGCCACGCGCGAGGCCCGTCGCCTGCATGGGCTCGAGCTGGCAGGCACAATCCGCCCGCGCCCGATCGCCGATGTTCTGGGACGTTCGGGAACGGGCGAGGGGCTGGTCCGTGCCGAACGGGCCGCGGTGATTCGCGCGCTGACGCGCGCCGATGGCAATGTGTCACAGGCTGCGCAGGCCCTTGGCATGAGCCGCGCCACGCTTTACCGGCGGATGAAGCGGCTGGGGATCGACGATTTCCGCCCTGGGCTGTCGCGGATCTGAGACAGAACGCCGCAGCGCCCTGCCTCGCTCCGGTGACAGGCCCGTGTCTCGGCGTCACGCTGACCCTTGCCGACGGTCCGCATTGCGGCCGGGCACAGGAGGAGGATCGACATGAACGAGATGACCGAGGTTGCAGGCCGCCAGGCCTCGCCCTTCAAAAGCCGTTATGACAACTTCATCGGCGGCAGTTTCGTGCCCCCGGTGAACGGGCGCTATTTCGAGAATATCACCCCGATCACCGGCCAGGTGGTCTGCGAGGTGGCGCGGTCGGATGCCGCGGATGTGGAACGTGCGCTCGACGCCGCCCATGCCGCCAAGGCCGCCTGGGGCCGCACCCCGGCGGCCGAGCGGTCCACCACGCTGTTGCGGATCGCTGACGTGATGGAAGCGAACCTGGATCTTCTGGCGGCCGCCGAAACCTGGGACAACGGCAAGCCGATCCGCGAGACGACGGCCGCCGACATTCCGCTGGCCATCGACCACTTCCGTTACTTCGCGGGGGTCCTGCGCAGCCAGGAAGGCACGATGTCGGAGATCGATGCCGACACCGTTGCCTATCATTTCCACGAACCGCTGGGCGTGGTCGGGCAGATCATTCCGTGGAACTTCTCGATCCTGATGGCGGCGTGGAAACTGGCGCCGGCGCTGGCGGCGGGCAACTGCGTCGTGCTCAAACCCGCCGAACAGACGCCGGCAGCAATCATGGTGTTGGCCGAGCTGATCGCGCCGATGCTGCCCGGCGGCGTTCTGAACATCGTGAACGGCTATGGCGCCGAAGTGGGTGCGGCGCTGGCCCGCTCGCCGCGCATCGCCAAGATCGCCTTCACCGGCTCCACCGCGACCGGCCGCAAGATCATGCAGTATGCGACCGAGAACCTGATCCCCGTGACACTGGAACTGGGCGGCAAATCCCCCAACATCTTCTTTTCCGATGTCATGGCCGCGGATGACGCGTTTCTGGACAAGGCGGTCGAAGGGTTCGTTCTGTTTGCCTTCAACCAGGGCGAGGTCTGCACCTGCCCGTCGCGGGCGTTGATACAGGAGGATATCTACGACGCCTTCATCGAACGCGCCATTGCCCGGGTAAAGGCGATCAAGCAGGGCGATCCGCGCGATCCGGCGACGATGGTCGGCGCGCAGGCGAGCCAGGCCCAGCAGGAAAAGATCCTGTCCTATCTGCAGATCGGCCGCGAAGAGGGCGCCGAAGTGCTGGTGGGCGGTGATGCCGAGCGGATGGAAGGCGATCTTGCCCACGGCTTCTATATCCAGCCGACGATCCTCAAGGGGCACAACAGGATGCGCGTGTTCCAGGAGGAGATCTTTGGTCCCGTCGTGTCGGTCACGACCTTCCGTGACGAGGAGGAGGCGCTGCAGATCGCCAATGACACGATGTATGGCCTTGGCGCGGGGGTCTGGAGCCGCGATGCGAACCGCTGCTACCGCTTCGGCCGCGCAATCGAGGCGGGCCGGGTCTGGGTGAACAACTACCATGCCTATCCGGCCCATGCGGCCTTCGGCGGCTACAAACAGTCGGGTATCGGGCGCGAAACCCACAAGATGATGCTGGACCACTATCAGCAGACCAAGAACATGCTGGTCAGCTACAATCCCAACAAGCTGGGCTTTTTCTGACACTCCTGCGCCCTGGCCCCTGCGCCGGGGCGCAGCCTTCCGGATGCGCCGGGGCGCGTCCTGCCGGAACCTTTCCCCCCGCCGATGGTTGCCGGCTGAACCGCGCCTTCGGGCGCAGCGGATGGGGAAATTCCATGGCAGGATCCACTTCGGCACCCGTTGTCGTCATCACCGGCGCCTCAAGCGGCATCGGCCAGGCCACGGCCGAAACCTTTGCGCGCCGCGGCGCCCAGCTTGTGCTGGCCGCGCGCTCGACCGAGGCGCTGGAACGGGTGGCGCAGCGTTGCCGGGATCTGGGCGGCACCGCTATCGCCGTGCCCACGGATGTGACCGACAGCACCGCGGTGGCGGCGCTTCTGCAGCGGGCTCTCGGGGTCGCCGGGCGGATCGATGTCTGGTTCTCGAATGTCGGGGTCGGCGCGGTCGGCCGCTTTCAGGACGTTCCCCTGGAGGTGCATCGCCAGGTAGTTCAGGCCAACCTGATCGGCCATATGATCGACGCACATGCGGTCGTGCCCGTGTTCCTGCGGCAGGGGCGCGGGGTGTTCATCAGCATGAATTCGATGGGCGCCTATCTGCCAGCGCCCTATGCGGCCTCGTATACGGCGGGGAAGTTCGGGCTGCGCGGTTTCACCGCGGCGTTGCGCGCCGAACTGGCGGATCACCCGCAGATCCATATCTGCGAGGTCTATCCCCTGTTCGTGGATACCCCCGGAATCCCGCACGCGGCGAACTATACCGGACGGAAGTTGCGGATCGGTGGCACGATGAGCGATCCCTGGACGGTGGCGCGCGCGGTTGTGCGGCTGTCGCAGAAGCCACGGCCAAGCCTCACGATCGGCAGCGCCGCCTGGATCCTTCGGGCCGGGCATGTCCTGGTGCCGCAGCTTGCGGTGAACCTTGCGGCGGCTTTCATCCGCCGCGCGCTTGAGCGGGCCGAACCCGCGCCGTGCGGCAGCGGCAATGTGCTGGGACCACCGGCCCGGCCCGGCGGCGTCGAAGGTGGCTTGCGCCGCTCGGGCGGTGGCGGTGCTATCCTGCCGCTTGCGGTTCTGGCAGGGGCTGCGGCGTTCGGCCTGATCCGGACAGGCCGTTCCGGCATCGCGTCAAGGCGGCACGGCTAGGCTGGAGGACGGGCCGTGCTGTCGCGCACCAGAAGCTCGACGCCGAGGACGGTGCTCGGCTCGACCGTATCGCCCTGCATCCGTGCCAGAAGCACTTCGGCCGCCCGGCGACCAAGCCGCGCCCGGTGCTGGCGGATCGTGGTCAGCGGTGGCAGGCAATAGGCGGCAAGCCCGATATTGTCGAAACCCATGACCGACACGTCCCGCGGCACGGAAAGGCCCTGCCCGTGCAAGGCGTTGATCATGCCGAAGGCCATTTCGTCATTGTCACAGAAAACCGCCGTCGGGCGTTCCTGCATCGCGGCGATGCTGCGCCCGGCTGCGTGGCCTGAACGCATTCCGAAATCCCCGGCGAGGGGAGGGGCCGCATCAATCCCGGCCTCTGCCAGGGCCGCCACAAATCCCGCGCGCCGCGCCCGGGTCAGAGAGTTCGGCGCCGGCCCCGCCAGATGCAGGATCCGGCGATGTCCAAGCGCGATGAGGTGCTGTGCTGCCAGCCTGCCGCCCGCCTCGTTGTCCGCCAGAACGCGCGGCGCCTCCAGCCCGGGGATCCATTCGCAGGCCTGGACGACCGGCGGGCATCCGGGGCGGCTGAAAAGATCCGGTGACAGGTTGCCGTCCAGCACGATCACGCCGTCGGATCGGGAACGGTTGAGGTAAGGCGCCAGCGCCGCCGGGTCGGGGCTGTCGGGGTGGATGGACGTGTCGAGCACCAGCAGGCTCAGGCCACGGCTGCGCAAGACCTCGGAAATGCCCGAGAGGATCTCCGAAAAGAATGGATTGGCCAGCTTCGGCACAAGGGCAAGCACGCTGCCCACCTGCTGCTGCCGCAGGTTCCGGGCCATGAAGTTCAGCGTATAGCCGGTGCGGGCGATCGCGTCTTCCACCGACTTGCGCGTCGGTTCCGACACGATCCCCGGGTTCGAGATCACCCGGCTGACGGTGGCAACCGACACGCCGGCCAGCTTGGCGACGTCCTGAATGCGGGCGGGGCGGGTCTGATCGGTCACGCGGGGCTCCTTCTGCGGCGTGCAGTTAGCATGAATTGACGGTTGTAAACAATTTCATTCTGTGCATCCTTGTGTGAAACCGATTACATACCGCACGGGGGGAAGGCATGAAAACGATGAGGGGCCCGGGGCTGTTTCTGGCGCAGTTCGTCGGACCGGCGGCGCCGTTCGACAGTTTCTGCGCCATTACCCGCTGGGCGGCAGACTGTGGCTATCTGGGGGTGCAGGTGCCCTCGGGGGCAGGGGCGCTGATGGATCTGGAGCAGGCGGCCGCGTCGCAGGGTTATTGCGAGGATCTGGCCGGGCAGGCAGAGGCCAATGGCGTCTGCATCACCGAGCTTTCGGCCCATATCCAGGGGCAACTGGTTGCCGTTCATCCGGCCTATGATGCGGCTTTCGACGGCTTCGCTCCGCCGGAATTGCGCGGCAAGCCGGCGGCGCGGCAGGAATGGGCGGTGGATCAGGTACGCAAGACCATCGATGCCTCGGCGCGGCTGGGGCTTGACCGGATGGCAGCCTTCTCCGGCGCGCTTGCCTGGCCCTATGTCTATCCCTGGCCGCAGCGGCCGGCCGGCCTGATCGAGGCGGCCTTTGACGAACTCGCGGCGCGGTGGCGCCCGATCCTGGACCATGCCGAGGAAAAGGGCGTCGACATCTGCTTCGAGATCCATCCCGGCGAGGACCTGCACGACGGCATCAGCTTCGAGATGTTCCTCGATCGCCTGGACCAGCATCCCCGGGCCAGGATGCTTTACGATCCGTCGCATTATGTGCTTCAGCAACTCGACTACCTGCAGAACCTCGACATCTATGCCGAGCGGATCGGCATGTTCCACGTCAAGGATGCCGAGTTCAACCCGACCGGGCGCCAAGGCGTCTATGGCGGCTATCAGAGCTGGGTGGATCGTGCCGGCCGGTTCCGAAGCCCCGGTGACGGGCAGGTGGATTTCGGTGCCATCTTCTCGAAACTCACGACGATGGGGTTCGACGGCTGGGCGGTGGTCGAATGGGAATGTGCGCTCAAACACCCCGAGGATGGGGCGCGGGAAGGCGCAGCCTTCGTGCGCGACCATATCATTCGCGTGACCGACCGTGCCTTTGACGATTTCGCGGACGGTGGTGCCGATCATGCGGCCAACCTGCGCATGCTGGGGCTGGATCGATGACGGCGCGGCATGTCCCGCTGCGGCTCGGGATGGTGGGCGGCGGTGCCGGCGCCATGATCGGCAATGTGCATCGCATCGCGGCCCGGATGGACGGGCATTTCCAGCTGGTCGCCGGCGCGCTGTCGGCGACGCCCTCGCGGGCGATGGCCAGCGCAGCGCAGGCGGGCATTGCCGAGGATCGCAGCTATGACGATTACGAGGTGATGGCTACGGCCGAAGCCGCGCGCCCCGATGGTATCGAGGCAGTGGCGATCTGCACCCCGAACCATCTGCATTATCCGGTGGCCCGTGCCTTTCTGCGCCAGGGGATCCCGGTGATCTGCGACAAGCCCATGACCGCGACCCTTGACGAAGCGCGGGAGCTTGCCGCCCTTGTCGAGGCGACAGGGACGCTTTTCGTCCTCACGCACAACTATTCCGCCTATCCCCAGATCCGTCTGGCGCGCGAGATGGTCGCTCGCGGTGATCTTGGCCGGATCCGGCTGGTGCAGGTCGAATATGCACAGGACTGGCTGACCGAGCCGAGCGAGTCGAAACAGGCGGAATGGCGGGTGGATCCGGCGCGCGCAGGGGCCGGGGGGGCGATCGGTGATATCGGAACCCATGCCTTCCAGCTTGCGCGGTTCGTGTCCGGCCTGCGGCCCGACCGGATCGCCGCGGATCTGAGCAGCTTTGTGCCGGGGCGGCGTCTGGATGACAATGCGCATGTGTTGATGCGCTATGCCGATGGCGCGCGCGGAATGCTATGGTGTTCGCAGGTCGCACCGGGCACGGAAAACGGCCTGAGGCTTCGGATCTATGGCGACAAGGCGGGCCTCGAATGGGCGCATGAGGTGCCGGAAACCCTGTGGTTCACGCCGTTTGGCGCCCCCCGGCAGAAACTGCGTCGCGCAGGTCCCGGCACGACGGATGCCGTCGCGCGGGGCAGCCGGGTTCCGCCGGGGCATCCCGAAGGCTATCTCGAGGGTTTCGGCAATATCTATGCCGAGGCGGCAGAGGCCATCCGCGCCCGACAGGAAGGCACGCCGCCGCCGACCGACCTGGCGCTGCCGGGTATCGTCGACGGACTGGAGGGCCTGTGTTTCATTGACGCCTGCATCAGATCGCAGGCCGCGGATGGGGCATGGGTGGATCTGATGCCGGGGCCGACCGCATGAGCCCGGTCATGTAGCGCAAGAATAAACATAATCTTCATTCACGGGTTGAAACGCTCCGGTGGTGCGCGTTGTCCTGGAGCGCGACTTTTGGTGCCGGACAAGGGGTTTAGGCCTGAAAGCACACTGCGAGCAAAGATCCGCCAGAGCCACCTTTTCCGTTCGGAACGCCGCAGGATTGAACGTTGGCGGCAGGCCAATGTCACCCCTGACGAGATGGCGCACAGGCTTGGCCGGCATCGTTCGACAACCTGTCGCGAACTGCAGCGAAACCACTTCCGTGACAGCGGGATCCCGAAGCCGGGCGGCTAAGGGTGTGGGATGGCGCAGAGCTGCACGGACGGCCGACCGACTCGGCAGCCCAAGCTGATGTGTGATCCCGGGCTGCGCGACCAGGCTGAACGAACGTTGTCTCCGCTCAGCCACCGGCCCGCTCCAGCAACACCAGCGGGGCGGAGAGCGTCGCGCCGACGGCGCGGAAGATGAACGCGCCCGCCTGCCGCAGATTGTCGCCCGCCCCTGGGCGGGAGCTTTGCGACAGCTGCGGGTAAAGCGCCGCGAGGTTCACGTAACGGTCGTGGTTGAAGCCGTCGGTCGCGCCGATCTCCGAGATGTCCACGATCTGGATATGGCCCCGCTGCGCCGCCGCTCGCACGCGTGGATCATCGACGCTCAGCGCCCCGGCCCGCTGTCGATCCTGCCCGAGGATGCGCGACAGGGAAAGCGCGCGGTCATCGGGCGCGACCAGCATCAGAAGCGGTGGCGACAGGGGACCGATCACCTCGAGCTGCGCACTGAACACATCAACATCGATATCCGGCGCGGCAAGGATGACGCGCAGCCGGTCAATCGTGGTGTCTTGCCCGGACAGGCGCAGTTGACGTACCGCCTCGTTTGTCAGCCAGCCGCCCAGGCTGTGACCGAAGACCATCACCTGATCTTCGGTTTCGTTGCGCGCCAGAAGGATCAGCAGATCCGCCAGCCCGTCGCGCGAAGCGGTCGCGGCTTCGCGATCGGCCACATAGCCGGTCACCTGCCCCTGCGAGGGCCAGGCGAACAGCACCGGCACGCCCTCGATTTCCGCGTCGGCAGCGATCTGGGCAAGGCGGAACAGCGATTCCTGGAAGCTGTAGTTGAACCCATGCACGAAAACGGTCGTCTCGCCGCCGCCTCGCTGGGCCTCGGCCACCGCGCGTTCGAAACTTGCGCGGCTGTGACGTTTCTGCCCGATCGTCACGAAACTGCTCTGCGGATCGGGAATATCCTGTGGCCATTCGATCCGGCCGGGGAGGTGGCCGGGCGGAATCGAGATCTCGAACTCGGCAAAGCGCATTTCCGAGGCGCGGCTTGTTCCGAAGCCGCCCTGCCCCGGCGCGACTTCTTGCCGGGTCGTGGCAACATAGACCGTCACGCTGCGGGCGCCGGTTTCGGCAAGCGCCACCGGTTGCAGGATGCCGGGGCCGGGCCGGGCCGCGCATCCTGCGAGGATCAGAACGGCAAGAACCAGCATGGCGCGGGTGGCGGTGGGGCGGGCTCCGGGCGTCAGCACATCGATCCTCGTGGGTTGCGGCGGTTCAGGGCGCTGCCGGATGTCTAGCGCGCCAGCATCTTCCCCGGCCAGCCCCAACCGGCAGATCGGGAAGCGTGCCGCCCCGGCATCCCCGTCGGTGCCGGGGATCCGCCGGCGCCCCTAGCGCAACCGCCGCAGCAGATCGAGCGATGGCTCGCCCGTCACCGGCAGGCCCGCCCGTTCCTGATAGGCGCGGATCGCAGCGCGGGTGTTCGGGCCGATCACGCCGTCAGTGCCCTGGGTGTCAAAGCCCGCAGCGGTCAGGCGGCGCTGCAGGTCCTGCCGGTCAGCCATGGTCATGCCCTGGGCATCGGGCGGGAACCGGCCGCGGATGGGCGGACCGCCGCGCAGCCGGTCGGAGAGATGGCCCACGCCGATCACATAGCTTTCGGCATTGTTGTAGCGGGTGATCACGGTGAAGTTGCGAAAGGTCATGAAGGCCGGCCCGCTTGCCCCTGCCGGAATGATGATCGAGGCGGGGCCGTGATCCGGCACGACGCGCCCGTCCATGTCGCGCACGCCCTGCGCCGCCCAGTCTCCGGGGCTGCGGGTCGTGCCGCGCCCGGTCTGGCCGGTGTTGAAGCCCGAGGGCAGCCGCACCTCGACACCCCAGGGCTGGCCGCGTCGCCAGCCCGACCGCGACAGATAGGCCGCCGCCGAGGCAAGCGCATCGCTGGGATCCTCGGACCAGATATCCCGCCGCCCGTCGCCGGTGAAATCCACCGCATAGGCAAGATAGGATGTCGGGATGAACTGGGTATGCCCCATTGCACCGGCCCAGCTTCCGGTCATGCGATCCGCGGTGATATCGCCGTTCTGCAGGATCCGAAGCGCGGCGACCAGCTGCTGTTCGAAAAAGGCCCCGCGCCGGCCGTCGAAGGCCAGCGTGGCCAGCGCCGAGATCACCGGGACCGAGCCGCGCCGCGTCCCGTAGGAGCTTTCCATCCCCCAGATCGCAGTCACCACCTCGGGTTCGACGCCATAGCGCGCCTCGATCTGGGTCAGAACGCCGCGATACCGTTGCAGTGCTGCGCGCCCGTTTGCCACGCGTTCATCGGAGGCCGCGATCGCGAGATAATCTTCAAGCGAGCGGGTGAACTCGGTCTGGTTGCGGTCGCGATCGACCACATCGGGCAGGAAACCGGCGCCGCGCAGGGCCGTATCAAGCGTCGCCTGGGAAATCCCCTGCCCTGCGGCACGCGGACGGAACGCGGCAAGCCAGGCGTCGAACCGCGGATTTGGCACCGGCCGGAACTGCGGTTCCGGGGCGCGCGCGGGCCCCGCCAACCCCCCCGGGCCACCACCCGCACAGGCCGAGACTGCCGTTGCCGCCAACCCAAGGACCATCGTTCGCCGTTTCATCCGCATAGCTTTCCTCCTGCTCTTTTTCCGACCCTATCGCAGCACCGGCGTCGATCAAAGCCATGCAGGCGCAAAACCGACGCTCGGGCAGATATGCACCTGCGATGACAACCGGAACCTTTCGCGGCCCTGTTGGTTTCCCTGCGGCAATAACAAGAGCAGACGAAATGAAACATGCCGAGGTGACCGACCTGCGCATCCTGCTGGTCGAGGACGACTTCTATTCCGCACATGATCTGGCAGACAGGATCGCGGCCGCGGGCGGCCGGGTGCTTGGCCCCGTGGCCAGTGTGGCGGCCGCACTTGCGCTGACGCATGAAGGCCCCGTTGACGGGGCGATCCTTGACGTGGAGAGCCATGGAGCGGCCATCTTTGCGATTGCCGATGCGCTGGCGCGACGCGGAGTGCCGTTTCTGTTCACCGCCGGGCGTCAGCCCGACATCCTGCCGCGCCGCCACTCGGCTGTTCCCTTCTGCGCGAAACAGGTGTCTTCGGCACGCAAGCTTGCGGTTCTGGTCGAACGGATCGCGCGTTCGGCGCAGCTGGCGGGCGGCAATGGGCCGCCGCGCGCGCCTTCCGTTGCCGCGCGGAGGGTCATGCAAGGCGCTGCGGGACAGCAATCGCCCTGGCTGCCGGGCGCACGGGCGGTGTAGCTGCCCCGGCAGCGCCTGGCCAAGCGGTCATTCCTCAGGGCTCAGGAGGGCTCAGGCCGCCATCCGCCGGCATTCCTCGGCACATTTGCGGCAGGCCGCCACGCAGGCCTCCATTCCCTCCAGCCGCGCACAATCCTCGGCGCATTCGGTGCAGATCTCGGCGCATTCGGCGCAGACATGGGCATGATGCCGCGAACCGATCAGCATGAAATGGGCCGAGGTGCGGCAGATCTCGGCACAGGCCATCATCAGGCGGAAATGGTGCGGCGCGGTATGCTCGCCCCCGCTTTCAAGGCAGTGGCCCATCGCGGTGGACAGGCAGGTGCGATAGCATTCCAGACAGGCGGTGATGCACTCCTGCATATGGGCCTGCGAATGCGACGTCTCATGCTGTGCCATGGATCTCTCCTGTGTCAGGCGGGCCGCAACCACCGACCCGCACAAACCAACACCCGCCGGACGGCTTTGTTTCCGCCCCGCTACAGAACCGCCCTGATCTTCCACGGCAACTCGCCGTCCTGCGCGACCAGACGCGGGAGCTGACGGCCACCATCTGTCGGATCAACAAGGCCATGGCAGAGGCCGCGGCCGGGATGAACTTGAAGGCTTCGAATTACTCGCCTCAATCACGGGCGTGGGTCGGCCTGCCGCCGCGATCTTCCTGTCGGCCCTGGGCGACATCCGCGGCTTCGCCCATTGCGACAAGCGGGCGGCCCATGTGGGCGTCGTGCCGCGCATGGCGGCCTCGAACGGCGTCGAGCAACCGGCCGGGCAGCACGCTGGTCCGGACAAGGCTGGTGCAACAGGCGCTCAGCCGACCCGGTGCGCGGGATACCTGGCTACCTTTTATCGCCGCATCACGGAACGCCGCGGAGCAGGCAAGGCGATCACCGCCTCCGCGAAGGTTTCTCACGATCATCAATAACACGCGGAGAAACGGATTGGTCTTCGATGATTTTCCGGCCTTCAGCCTCTGAAGCACCAGCAATCTGACTCGGCAAACATCATGGGAGAACAGGATGCACAAGCGTTTCGCGGCGATCGGCGAATGTATGGTCGAACGGGCGCCTGCCGGCACGCGGAACGGTTCGGGCGATACCTTCGCCACCGGCTTTGCCGGCGACACGTTCAACACCGCGTGGTATCCGCGCCGCGCCCTGCCCCGGTATTGGCAGGTTCACCAACCGATTGCGATGGGCCCGGATGCACGACTGGCCCGGACGTGCGCCTTCATGGAACAGGCGGGGCTTGGGACGGCGCATGGGCGCGGGGTCCCGTCCGGACCCTGGGCCTTTACATGATCGAATTGCAGAACGGCAAGCGCAGCTCTTCCGGTGGCGCAGCCAGAGCGGGGCGCGCGGCCCTGCCGATGCGGCCGTGGTCTGTCTGTCGGGCATTACCCCTGGCCCTCCTTGACCCCGCGGACCGGCAGAGGCTTGCGAAGCGCTGCGGCAGGCCCGAGCAGGGGTTTGACCGGCACATCCCGGACCGATGCCAACCGGCCAGGCGCCCCAGGCTGGGTCTGCCATTACCTCCTGTCGCTGGGCACCCAGCCCGCCGATCCCCAGTTCCACAACGTCACCCGGCTTGAGGAACCGTTGCGGCGTCATGGCCATGCCGACGCCCGGCGGAGGTCCCGTCGAGATCACGTCGCCGGGATGCAGCGCCATGAACTGGCTGAGGTAGCTGACAACCTGCGCCAGGCCGTGGACCTTGGTGCGGGTCGAGCCCTGCTGCATCGTCTGCCGTTCACCCGCAGCCACATCCCCAGGTTCTGCGGATCGGGCACCTCGTTCCGGGTGACAGGCCAGGGGCCAAGGGGGCCGAAACTGTCGCAGCTCTTGCCCTTGGTCCATTGGCCGGCGCGCGCGGTCTGGAAGCTGCGCTCGGAGATGTCATTGGCCACGGCATAACCTGCAACATGATCCGGCGTCTGGTCCGGGCTCACGTATTTCGCGCGGCTGCCGATGATGACGGCAAGCTCCACCTCCCAGTCGGTCTTTTCCGATCCGCGCGGCAGGCACGCCGGATCATCGGGGCCGCAGATCGCACTGGTGGCCTTCATGAAGATCACCGGTTCGGGCGGGACGGCCATGCCGCTTTCGGCGGCGTGATCGGCAGAGTTCAGACCGATGCAGATGAACTTGTCCGTTCCGCCGACACAGGGGCCAATCCGCCCCGGAGTCCACCCGTGGCAGCCTGGCGGGATTGATCGCGGCAATCCGGGCAAGACTCGCGGGCGAAAGGGTCGCGCCAGCGATGTCGTCCCCCACAGAGGCAGATCGTGCAGCCTGCCTTCCGCATCAATAATTCCGGGCTTTTCCTGACCCGGGGGCCCGAAGCGCAGCAGTTTCATCGCCTGACCTTTCCTTCGGTGACCGGCCGCAGCCGCCGGCCGGGCGAAAGGACCGCAAGACTGCGAACCGTTCTTGATCGGGTTTCGGATCGTCGGCATTCGATGCCATGCCCGGATGACGTGACGAAGGGGCCGGGCGTGGCGCGCAGGAGCATCCGTTTCAAGGCGGCTTGCAACCAGATGCTGGACGATATGGCCGGGCGCGCTGGGGACGAGCCGGCTTTGGAATCGGATCGCACTGCAGCTTGGGGTCAGCCGCACCATCACCCGCCCGGTTCTGCGGGCGCTGCATGATCGGGGCGTGATCGCCTGGGAAGGGCGGCGCAGGACGGTGCTGCGCCTGCCACAGTCCGAAGACCGCTTCGATCGCGACGATCTGGTGCCCGAGGCCGAGCGGCTGGAACGGAGGTTCCCTGACTGGATCCTGCGCCGCGACGGTGCACCACGCACCCGGCTCAACATCAGTGAATTGTCCCGCCAGTTCGATGTCGGACCACAGGCGGCCGCCGGGTTTCTGGGCCGTTTCAGTCGCCTCGGACCGGTCGAGCGGATTGGCCGCAGCGACTGGGCGCTGCGCGGCTTTGCTGCCGATCATGCGCGTGAACTGCCAGAGTTCCGGATGATGATCGAACTGGATGCTGCACGCCGTTTCGCCAGCCTTCCCGCATCCCGTCCGGCCTTTGCCCGGCTGGAGCATCGGGAGGCGGAACATCTGGCGCTTCTGGACAGGATCGACACCGCCTGTCACGACTTCTCGGCGCTGGACGTCCGGCTGCATCCCGCGGTCACCGGCATTACCGGCAACCGCTTCGCGCGGGATTTCCGGGACCTCATCTCGTTCATCTTCCACCATCATAACCAATGGAACAAGCGCCTGGAACAGCGGCGCAATACGGCAGCCATTGCCGACCATCCGGAGTATATCCGGCCCCTGCGCAGCCGGGACAAGACCCGCATCCTTCGCGCGGCAGAGGGGCATCTGACCACGGCGCGCCAGACGCTTCTGGATTAGATCGGCGCCTGACTCTGCCCTGCCAAGGGAGATGCGGACCTCTCCGTGCATCGGGAACATCCGCCGCGACGGCGCGTTGCCTTCCGACCCGAAGCCCAATGCCACCCCAAGGGAAGCGACCCGGCCGATGAAACTCACCCTCACCGTCAATGGCGAGCCCCGCGCGCTTGATCTTGATCCGCGCGTCACCCTTCTGGATGCGCTGCGCCACCATCTTGACCTTCCCGGGACAAAGAAGGGCTGCGATCACGGCCAGTGCGGCGCCTGCACGGTGATCGTCAACGGTCAGCGCATCAATGCCTGCCTGACACTGGCCGTGATGCACGAGGGCGACCAGGTGACCACGATCGAGGGGCTGGCGTCAGAGGGCAAGCTGACGCCGCTGCAGGCAGCCTTCATCGAGCATGACGGGTTTCAATGTGGCTATTGCACCCCGGGCCAGATCTGTTCGGCCACAGCAATGGCCGAGGAACTGCGCCAGGGCTGGCCCAGCGACGCGACCGAGGATCTCGAGACCCATCCCAGCCTTACCGAGGCCGAGATTGCCGAGCGGATGAGCGGCAACCTTTGCCGCTGCGCCTGCTATCCCGGTATTCGCGCGGCGATCCTCGAGGCCTTGCAGGAGCGGGACGCATGAGGCCCTTCGATTATCACCGTGCCACCTCGCCCGCCGAGGCAACCCGGCTGGCCGACCAGAAGGGCAGCGCCTTCATCGCAGGCGGCACCAACCTGCTCGATCTGATGAAGCTCGAGGTCATGGCGCCGGATCGTCTGGTCGATGTGTCGCGGGTTGATGCAGACGGGATGGGCGGTATCGAACCGCAGCCCGATGGCGGGCTGCGGATCGGCGCCAGCGTCACCAACAGCGCCCTTGCCGCCGATCCGCTTGTGCGGCGCCAGTATCCGCTGCTTTCCCGGGCGCTTCTGGCCGGTGCCACCGCCCAGCTGCGCAACAAGGCCACCACGGGCGGCAATCTCCTGCAGCGGACGCGCTGCTATTACTTCTACGACCGCGACACGCCCTGCAACAAACGCAGCCCCGGCAGCGGATGTGCGGCGCAGAAGGGCGTGAACCGCAACCATGCGATCTTCGGCACCAGCCCCGCCTGCATCGCCACCCATCCCAGCGACATGGCGGTGGCGCTGCGGGCGCTTGATGCCCGGGTCGAACTGCTTTCCCCCCGGGGCAAGCGCCGGATCGTGCCGCTGGAGGGGTTTCACCGCCTTCCCGGGGACAGCCCGCATCTCGAGACGGTCCTTGCCCCCGGCGAATTGATCCTTGCCGTGCATCTGCCGCCCCCCATCGGGCCGCGCCAGATCTATCGCAAGGTGCGCGACCGGGCGTCCTATGCCTTTGCGCTGGTGTCGGTTGCCGTCGTGCTGCGGATGGAGGACGGGCGGATTTCCGAGGCCGCCTGCGCCTTTGGCGGGGTCGGAACCGTGCCCTGGCGCGATCCTGCGCTCGAGATCTTCCTGAAGGGCGAGGCAGCCTCGGAAGCCCTTTTCGACGAAGCCGGCCGGTTGCTGCTGCGCGATGCCAGGGGCCAGGGCGGGAATGATTTCAAGATCCCGCTGCTGAAACGCACGCTGCGGGCCGTGCTGGCCGAGGCCATGGCGGAACGCGCCAGCAATCCGGCAGGGGGTGAGGCATGAAACGCCATCAGAAAATCGACACGCCGCAGCGGGATCACCGCCTGGACGGCATGGTGCAAGGCGTTCTGGGCGCGCCCCTTGACCGTATCGACGGCAGCGTCAAGGTTCAGGGCCTTGCACCCTATGCCGGCGAAGCGCGTCTGCCGGGACTTGCCCATGGCGTTCTGGTACGGGCGCCGCAGATCGGTCGGATCACCGGAATGGACACCGACCGCCTGCAGCGCTTTCCCGGCGTGCTTCTGGTGCTGACCGAAGGCTTGCCGCGCAATTCGGCGCAGGGAACAGCCGATACCGCACCGCCGTCGTCGGGGGACCGGGCCGACTATGTCGGCCAGCCGGTGGCGCTTGTCGTGGCCGAGACGCTGGAACAGGCCCAGCATGCCGCCCTTCAGGCCGAGGTGGCGATCGCCGCCACAGGCGGGGTCACCGACCCCGAAGCCGCCGATACGCCGGTCGAGACACCGGAAAAGAAACAGCTTGATCTGGGCGATCTGGACCGTGCCCTGGCCGAAGCCGCCTTTCGCCTTGACGAAACCTATCGCACGCCCACGCTCAGCAGTGCCCCGCTTGAACCGCATGCCGCGGTCGCGCATTGGCAGGACGGGCGGCTGGAACTGCACGGCAGCTACCAGATGCTGAAATACAATGTCGCCCAGCTTGCCGATGCGCTGGACGTGGCCCCTGACCGGATCCGCCTGCTGGCGCCCTTCGTGGGCGGTGGCTTTGGCTCCAAGCTGGGGATCGGTGCCGAGGCGGTGGGCGCGGCGCTGGCCGCCCGCAAGCTGGATCGGCCCGTTTCGGTCAGGCTGCACCGCCGTCAGGTGTTCGAAATGACCAGCCGCCGGTCCGAAACCCGTCAGCGCATCCGTCTGGCCGCCGACCGCGACGGCAAGCTGACCGGGATCGGCCACGACAGCCTTGTGTCGAACCTCCCGGGCGAGGCGTTCTCGGAACCCGTGGCCCAGGGCACGCGCTTCAACTATGCCGCCCCGAACCGGCGCATCCTGCACCAGATCGCACGCGTTGGCCGGATCTCGGCCGGTTCGGTCCGCGCGCCGGGCGAGGCGGTGGGCGTGACCGCCTTCGAAACGGCGATGGACGAACTGGCGTTGCAGATCGGCCTTGACCCCGTCGAGCTGCGGCTGCGCAACATGCCCGATTGCGACCCGGTCAGCGGCAAGCCGTTTTCGTCGCACATGCTGGCCGAGGCGCTGCGGGAAGGGGCCGGCCGGTTTGGCTGGCAGCACCGCCCGCCCCGCAGCCGGCGCGAGGGCGAATGGTGGATCGGCATGGGCATGGCCTCGGCGGTGCGGGTGAACATGCTGATGGAATCGGAAGCCCGCGTGACCCTGTCCCCCGCGGGCGAGGCGCTGGTCGAAACCGACATGACCGACATCGGCACGGGCAGCTATACGATCCTTGCCCAGATCGCGGCCGAGATGCTGGGCCTGCCGATGGCCCGCGTCAGCACCCGGCTGGGCGATACCGATCTGCCGCCCGCGGCGGGCTCGGGCGGATCGTTCGGGGCAAGTTCTTCCGGCAGCGCGGTCTATCTTGCCTGTCTTGAACTGCGCAGCCGCATCGCCCGCAGCCTTGGCTGCGCGGAAACCGACCTCACGCTGAAGGACGGCGACGCGATCCATGCCAACCACCGCACCCCCCTGGCCGAGATCCTTGCCGGCGAAAGCTGGTCGGCCGTGGGTCATGTGGAGCCGGGCCAGACCGCGAAGGACGTGCGTGCCGGCACCTATGGCGTGAACTTCGCCGAGGTTGCGGTGAATGATGTCACCGGCGAAACCCGGTTGCGGCGGATGGAGGGTGTCTTTGCCTGCGGGCGCATCCTGAACGAAAAGACCGCCCGCTCGCAATGTCACGGCGGCATGATCTGGGGCATCGGAATGGCGCTGACCGAGGCGCTGCTGCACGATCCCCGCGACGGCCATGCCGTGAACCGGGATCTGGCCGAATACCACCTGCCCGTGAACCGTGACACGCCCGCCATCGGGGTGCATTTCCTGGACGAGCGCGACGACTGGGTTGGCCCGCTGCAATCCAAGGGCATCGGCGAGCTTGCCATCTGCGGCGCGGGCGCTGCGGTGGTCAACGCGATCCACAATGCCTGCGGGGTTCGCATCCGCGATTATCCCGCCACGCCCGACAAGGTGCTTCTGGGGCTTCTGGCGCTTGAAGATGATGCCGCGGTCTCGTGACGGACGGAGGGCGTGTTCGGGCAACTGCCTGCTTTTCCCGCACCGCCGGACGCCCGCCGGATCGAGGCGAGCTTTGCCGCGCACTTCCGCGGCATCCAGGCTGGTTTCTTCAAGGTTGAGCTTGTCTTTCCACAAATTTGCCCCAGGTTGAAGACTGCGGTTTCAGCGCAGCCGCCGCATCGGAAGTGGCACCAGCGCTGGAAGATCACCAGCAGCGGCGGAGGACATATGTTCGATCATCTCATCAGGCTCACGAAATACGAGGCACCCAAGGAGCTTCCGCGCCCCGAAACAGCGCTTGACCGCACCACCCGTGCGGCACAGGAAATCATCGACAGCGAAACGCGCAAGCGGGACGACAAGACGGAACGGCTGCGCCTCGCGCGGATCGAGCGCGCCCGCAAGGAGCGCAGGACGCCCGCCAAGGGCTGAGCCAGGCCCCCACGCACCCGCCTCCGTGACCGGGGGCGGACCGGGCACAGCCGGAAGCAGGGGTTGACAGAACCCGGCAGCAGGTGCAACCGCGCGCAGGTAACTGCGCAGAAAGGTTCCGCCATGCCCGTCTATCGCTCCCGCACCACAACTCACGGCCGCAACATGGCTGGCGCCCGGGGTCTCTGGCGTGCCACCGGCATGAAGGATGGCGATTTCGGCAAGCCGATCATCGCGGTCGTCAACTCGTTCACGCAATTCGTGCCGGGCCATGTGCATCTCAAGGATCTTGGCCAGCTTGTCGCGCGCGAGATCGAGGCCTCGGGCGGGGTGGCGAAGGAGTTCAACACCATTGCGGTCGATGATGGCATCGCCATGGGCCATGACGGCATGCTGTATTCGCTGCCCTCCCGCGAGCTGATTGCCGATTCCGTCGAATACATGGTCAACGCACATTGCGCCGATGCGATGGTCTGCATCTCGAACTGCGACAAGATCACCCCCGGAATGCTGATGGCGGCGATGCGGCTGAACATCCCCGCGGTCTTCGTGTCCGGCGGGCCGATGGAGGCCGGCAAGGTGGTGCTGGACGGCAAGGAAGTGGCGCTTGATCTTGTCGATGCGATGGTCGCGGCCGCGGATGACAGCGTTTCGGACGAGGATGTGAAGGTGATCGAGCGGTCGGCCTGCCCGACCTGCGGATCCTGCTCCGGCATGTTCACCGCCAATTCCATGAACTGCCTGACCGAGGCGCTGGGGCTGTCGCTTCCGGGCAATGGATCGCTGCTGGCCACCCATGCCGATCGCCGCGAGCTGTTCCTCGAGGCAGGCCGCACGATTGTCGAGATCACCCGTCGGCACTATGAACAGGATGACGGTTCCGTCCTGCCCCGCGCGATTGCCAACCGCGCGGCCTTCGAAAACGCGATGACGCTGGACATTGCGATGGGCGGATCCACCAACACCGTTCTGCATATTCTTGCGGCAGCCCATGAGGGCGGGATCGACTTCACCATGGCCGATATCGACCGCCTGTCGCGGCGCGTGCCGGTGCTGTGCAAGGTCGCGCCGGCAAAGCAGGATGTGCATATGGAAGATGTGCACCGGGCGGGCGGGATCATGGCGATCCTTGGCCAGCTTGATGCGGCGGGGCTTCTGAACCGCGATACGCCCACCGTTCACGCGCCCACCCTTGCGGCGGCGATCGATCGCTGGGACATCAGCCGCAGCACCGATCCCGAGGTGCAGAACCGCTTCCTGGCCGCGCCGGGCGGGGTGCCGACGCAAGTGGCCTTCAGCCAGAACCGGCGCTGGTCCAGCCTTGATCTTGACCGTGAGGCAGGGGTGATCCGCGCGGCCAGCCACCCCTTTTCTGCCGATGGCGGGCTGGCGGTGTTGTCGGGCAACCTTGCCCCCGAAGGCTGCATCGTGAAAACCGCCGGGGTGGACGAGTCCATCCTCGTGTTCTCGGGGCCCGCGCGGGTGTTCGAAAGCCAGAACGCGGCGGTCGAGGCAATCCTGTCGAACCGCATCAAGGCGGGCGATGTGGTGGTGATCCGCTATGAAGGGCCGAAGGGCGGGCCGGGGATGCAGGAAATGCTCTATCCCACCAGCTATCTGAAATCCAAGGGGCTGGGGAAGGCCTGCGCCCTGATTACCGACGGGCGCTTTTCGGGCGGCACCTCTGGTCTTTCGATCGGCCATGTCTCGCCCGAGGCGGCCTCGGGCGGCACGATCGGCCTTGTGCAGGATGGCGATCTGATCGAGATCGACATCCCCGCCCGGACGATCCGGCTTGCGGTAACGGATGAAGTGCTTGCCACGCGCCGGGCCGAACAGGATGCGCGCGGCTGGGCACCTGCCGCGCCCCGCCCGCGCAGGATCAGCACGGCGCTGAAGGCCTATGCGATGTTCGCCACATCGGCTGCGCAGGGGGCGGCGCGGCACCTGCCCGAATGACGGGGTGGGGGGCGGTTGCGCGCGGCGGCCCCCCACCCACCCTGTTCATCAGCGGTGCGCCCGGATGATGACGGATGTGGCGCCCACGTCCCGTCCGGCAGAGCGGAACGGTTTGCGCGCGCGGCGCGCGGAAAGATATTGTTAAGGGTCAGGGCTTACCCTATCAGATCTGCTTGGGCGTAGGATGCGGGTTGATTTGTTTGCAGATCTTCAACCAGAAGATATCTTGATATGTGTGTCGGTCTGCCGGCAACCCGCGCTTTCATCACGTCAGCGCAGGAAGTGCACCTGAACGGCGTCTGCCATGGGGGGCGCGTTCTGCTGAGCGCGCGCAAGGTTCTGGCCGAGGATCCGATGATGCCGCAATGCGGGAAGCCCTGCCGATGACGTCGGACAGCCCGACAGCCGATTGCAACGAGGACCGTCTGACCAAGGCGCAGGCGCTCATCCTTGACGCCTTGCGCCGGTTGCTGCGGGCCTCGATCGATCATATCGACGCGGAGGTCCTGGCGACGCTGGAGCGGGTTGGCCGTTTCGCGCAGGCTGATCGCAGCTATGTGTTCCGGCTGCGCGACGACGCCCTGCTTGACAATAGCCACGAATGGGTGGCCGCCGGCATCGAGCCCATGCAGGCCAGCCTTCAGGGCCTGCCGCTGGAGATGATCGCACAGTGGCAGACCAGCTTCGAACGGGATCAGCCGGTCTATATTGCCGATGTGAATGGACTGCCCGAACACGCGCCGGAAAAGACCACCCTGCAGCGGCAGGGGATCCGGTCGCTTCTGGTCGCACCGATGCTGAAGGCCGGCCGCTTCTACGGAATGATCGGCTTCGATCTGGTGCGCAAGCACGGTGACTTTCTGCCTGGCGAGGTTTTCCTGCTCAAATCCGTCGCGGATGTCATCGGTTCGGTGCTTCAGCACAGCGACACGGTGCAGGAAATGCGCCAGATCCAGGCACAGCTGCAGGACACCGGAAACCGGCTGAGGACGACGCTTGCGGCCATGCCGGATCTGGTGATCGAGATTGACGGCGAAGGGCGCTATGTGTCCTTCAACACCGACGAAAACCGCTTCCCCTTCGTGGATGTACCGGCGCTTCGGGGCAAGCTCATGGAGGAGGTTCTGCCGCCCCAGGTTGCCCGGTCGCGGCGGCTCCTGATGCATCAGCTGGATCAGGGAACCCCCGCCGTGCGTCAGAACTATAAGCTGCCTACCCCCTCGGGCCCCCGGTGGATGGAGCTGTCCGGGGCACTGCTGCCCACCCCAGCGGGAAGCGAGCGCCGTTATCTGTTCGTGGCGCGCGATATCACCGCGCGGGTGCGCGACCAGAACGAACTGGCCTATCGCGACGATCTGCTGACGGCGCTGTTCGATGTGATGCCGGCGGGAATGCTGCTTGTGGATCCGCGCAATGGCTGCATCCTCGAGGTGAACCGCGCGATGCTGGAGCTTACCGGCCAGTCGCGCGAGGCGTTGTTGAACCTGCGCAGCATGGATGTTGTTCCTGGACTTGACGTTGCGGGGGAGGGCATCCGGCGCGATCTTGAACGGCGGACGCGGTTCGGGCCGCTCCAGCTTTTCTGCCACCGCGCGGATGGCACGTCCAGGCCGGTGCAGATCCTGGGCTTCGAGGTGATGGACAGCGCGCGCGAACCCCGGATCTGGATGATTGTCGAGAACCTGAGCGAAACGCGCCGCCTGCAGGCCGCGCTTCTGGCCCAGCGTGACTTTCTGGCCACGCTGATGAACACCAGCATGACCGGGATCGCTGCGCTGGATGACAAGGGGCGTGTCCTGTTCGCGAACCGCGAAGCCGCGGCGATCCTCGATCTGGATCAGGAGCGGCTGGTGGACCAGGCGACGGGTGATCCGCTGTGGCTTGCGCCGCAGAACGACGAAGCCGTCACCTCGGTTGCCCTGCGTTCCCTGGTGGCCGAGGTCATCGGCACGGGGCGCGAGATCCGCAATCTGCGGATCCTCGGCGGCACCGCAGCCGCGCCGCGCCACGTCTCGGTTGATGCGGTGCCGCTGGCCGCCCCCGTGCGGGGCGCCCGGGTCGTCATCACGGCACGCGACATCACCGGACAGACCGAGGCCGAACAGGCGCTGCGCGAAGCGGCACGGCGGCAGGAATTCCTCGCCACGCATGACCCGCTGACGGGGCTCGCCAACCGGGCCCTTCTCAAGCATTGCATTGTCCAGGCCCTGTCCGAGCCCGATGCCGTGGTCGCGCTCCTGTTTCTTGATCTCGACAACTTCAAGACCATCAACGACAGCCTGGGCCATCGCGCGGGGGACATGCTGCTGCGCCTGGTCGCGAACCGGCTGCGGGCGCTTCTGGCGCCGGGTCAGACCCTCGCGCGGCTTGGCGGGGATGAATTCGTGGTTCTTCTGCCCCGGGCGGGGCTGACGGAGGCCACGTCGCTCGCCGAGGCGGTTCTGGAGACGCTCGGGGCACCCTTCGACCTGGACGAACAGCCCGTCTTCCTGTCCACCAGCATCGGGCTTGCGATTGCCCCGGATCATGGCGCGGACGAAGGCGAGCTGATCCGGAATGCCGATATCGCCATGTATCGCGCCAAGGAACTGGGCCGCAACCGCTTTGCCACCTTCCACCCCGAGTTTCAGGACAAGTCCAGCCATCAGAGCGCCGTCATCCAGGCGTTGCGTCACAGTCTGCGCAACGGCGGTTTCCGGCTGAAGCTGCAGCCCAAGTTCGACATCCGGTCCGGGCAATCCGGGCCGCGCATGATCGGCGCCGAAGCGCTGCTGCGCTGGAACGCGCCCGGGCTGGGCGAAACACCCCCCGACGTGTTCATCCCGATAGCCGAAAGCACCGGACTGGTGCGCGAGCTTGATGCCCATGTGACAAAGATGCTTGTCGGGCTTCTGGCCGGCTGGAACAGCGACGGCGGCCCCTGCCCCACCGTGGCCGTCAACATCTCTGCCCAATCCTTCCAGGACACCCGCTTTGCCGAACGGCTGCTGGAGCTTCTGGCGCAGAACGCTGTCCCGCCCACGGCGCTCAGCATCGAGATCACCGAGACGACGCTGATGAAGCGGTCCTCAAGCGCCAGCGACAACATCCGCAGTCTCCGCGCCGCGGGGATCACCATCGCCATCGATGATTTCGGCACCGGGTATTCTTCGCTCAGCTATCTTCAGCGTCTGCCGCTGGCCGAACTCAAGATCGACCGCAGCTTCATCGCGCGGATCGGCGGGCGCGACCGCGACGGCGAGGTCATCGTGACCGCGATCCTGTTGATGGCCCAGGCCCTGGGGCTGCGTACCGTCGCCGAGGGCGTGGAAACCGACGCCCAGTTCGAATGGCTGCGAAGCGAGGGCTGCGACATGGTGCAGGGCTATTTCCTGTCGCCGCCCCTCGAGCCGCAGGAGTTCATCAGGCTGTATCGCGAAGGTCGCGCCCGGCCGGATCCGGCAGCGCCGACCGCGGAACCGGGGGCCTGAGGGCTTCGCCTCCTGGTTGACCCGTCACATGCGGCCCCTTACGCTCGGGCAGCGTCACAAACAGGAGCAGGGTGTGAGTGCCTTTGTCAACGACTACAAGATCAGTTACTTCTCGGTGCCCAAGGTTGCCTGCACCTCGCTGAAATCGGCGTTCTTCCAGCTTGAGAACGATCGCGCCTTTCAGAACTTCCGCGTCAATGGCATCTGGAAATACATTCACCATTTCTACCCCTCGATCAACTTCGAACGCGCCCCGCATGATGCGATCGCCGGTCATGCCCGGTTCGCGCTCGTGCGCGATCCGGTCGAACGTGCGGTGTCGTGTTACCGCAACCGCGTCGTGCATTACCGAGAGCTTGCCCCCGGCCGGATCAGCGAGGAGCATGTTCAGAAAGGCGCGATCCCCGACCCGGATCTGGAGCATTTCCTGTGCAATCTGAAGCTGTACCGGCAGGCCTCGGTCTCGATCCGGCACCACACCGACCCGTTCACCTTCTATCTTGGCACCGACCCGGCCTATTACGACACGATCTTTGCCATGCGCGACATTGCGGATTTCGCCGCGCGCATTGCCCGGATCACCGGCAAGCCCTTTCCCCTGCCGCATGAACAGACCGGCGGCCCGCGCATCGATGCCACAAGCATCAGCAAGCGCGCGGCGAACCGCACCCGCCGTCTTTATGAACAGGATTACGAGGTTTTCGGCCGCTTCATGTGAGCACGCCGCACCCGTCGTGCCCCGTCCCAGGCCAGAAGCGCGGGGGTCAGCAGCACGGTAACAAGGGTCGAAAAGGCCAATCCGCCCACGATGGCGGTGGCCAGCTGGATCCAGAACTGCCCGGAAGGCGCACCGAAATAAAGATCGCGGCCGGTGAAGTCGATCGTCATGCCCATGACCATCGGCAAAAGCCCGACGATGGTGGTGATCGCGGTCAGCATCACCGGGCGGAACCGTTCGGTGCCCGCGCGGCGCGCGGCCTCGGACGGGTCAAGGCCAGTGCCGCGATGTTCGTTGTAACTGTCGATCAGCACGATGTTGTTGTTCACGACGATCCCCGCCAGCGCGACGAGACCGATGCCGCTCATGACCACGGAAAACGCCTCTTGCCGGATGACAAGGCCGATGAACACGCCGGCAAAGGAAAAGATGATCGCCGACAGCACCAGCAGGCTCTGGAAGAAGCTGTCAAGCTGCGCCAGCAGGATCAGGAACATCAGGAACACCGCGACGATGAAGGCAAGGATCAGGAAGGTCATGGCCTCCTGCTGTTCCTCGATCTCGCCGGCAAAGGTGATCTCGATCCCTTCGCCGAAGTCCTCTGCCTGAAGGCGCGATTCAAGGGTGGCAAGTTCCTGTGCCACAGTCGTGCCAGGGACAAGCGCAGCCGAAACCGTCTGGACATTGCGTGCATCGACCCGGTTCACCACCGAAGGCGCGGGGGCGACGGTCAGCGTCACGAAATTGGCGATCGGGATCATGCCGTTCTGGGTCGAGATGCGCAGATCGGCCAGCTGTTCGAATGTCCGGTCCTCGGCGGGATAGCGCAGCCGGATCTCGACCTCGTCGGTGGCATAGTCGGGCAGATAGGTGCCAAGCACCACGCCATCCGTCAGCATCTGCACCGCGGATCCAAGTGTGCCGATATCGACGCCATAGCGCGCGGCCTGTTCCCGGTCCACCAACAGCCGCAGTTCCGCATTGGGGCGCGGCACATCGCTGGACACATCCACAAAGGCCTGCTGTTCGGCCATCAGCCCCTGAAGCTGCGCCACTGCCGCCGGCAGCGCCGCCCGGTCGGCGGCCGAAACCTCGATCTGCACGGGGCGCGATTCACCGGGGCCGGCCTGCTGTTCCTCGATCTGCAGGCCGATGCCCGGCAGGTCGGCGGTCTCGGCGCGCATCCGTTCGATCAGGTCCGAGGCCGGGGCGCGGGCCCGCCAGTCGATGAAGTCGATCTGGATCGTGCCCACGACATCGGGATTGAGATTGGCGCCCAGCCGCCCCTCGACCGAACCGATGGTGCGGGAATAGACGCGGTCGTTGCCCGGAATGCCGATCAGCCGGTTTTCGACCATCCGCACCAGCCGGTCGGCCTCGTGCACCGAAAGGTTGCCATCGGCCTGCACCTGCACCTGTGCGCGTTCGGGCTCGACCGCCGGGAAGAAATCCACCCCGCGGCCGAAGGTGCCATAGATCAGGAACGATCCCACCAGCGCCAGCAGGCAGAGGCCAAGCGCCAGCCCCGGCCGCGCGATCATCCGGTCCAGCACGCGGTCATAAAGCGCGGGACGCTGGCCGCCCTCCTGTTCGGGCGGCTTCGGGGGCGCCCCGGGAAACAGCGTGCCGATCGCGGGCACGAAGATGAGCGCCATCAGCAGCGAGGCGATCAGCGTCACGATCACGGTGGCCGGCAGGAAGCGCATGAACTGCCCCGCCGTGCCCGGCCAGAACAACAGGGGCAGAAAGACCGCCAGCGTCGTGGCCGTCGAGGCGGTGATCGGCCAGGCCATGCGCTGCGCGGCGGCAAGGAAGGCGCTGCGGCGGTCCCTGCCCTCGCTCTGATAGCGTTCGGCAAGCTCCACCACCACGATCGCCCCGTCGACCAGCATGCCGATCACCAGGATCAACCCGAACAGCACCACGATGTTCAGGGTGAAGCCGATCAGCCAGATCGTCAGGATGCCGCCCAGAAAAGCACCCGGAATCGCCACCGCCACCAGAAGCGAGGCCCGCAGCCCCAGCGCCAGGATCGTGGTCAGCATCACCAGAACCACCGCCGCGATCACGTTGTTTTCCAGATCGCCCAGAAGCTGTTCGATATCCTCGGCCTGGTTTTGCAGGTAATCCACCCGCACCGCCTCGGCCCAGCTTTCCGACAGCGCATCGACCTCTTGCTGAACGCGCGCCACCGTGTCGATCACATTGGCGCCGGCGGCCTTGCGCACATCAAGCCCCACCGTGGCGCGGCCGTCGATCCGGGCAAAGGATGTGGCATCGCGGTAGGTCTGGCGGACCTCGGCCACATCCTGCACCCGCACCACCGTGCGGTCGGTCACCTGGACCGGAATCGCCAGCACATCGGCCAGCGTCTGGATCGTGCCGGGGATCGCCACGCCGATCCGGCCGGCGCCGGTGTCGAAGGCCCCCGCTGCGATCAGCTGGTTGTTGGCCTGCACGGCCTGCGCCACCGCATCCGTGGAAATCCCGTAGGACTGCGCGGCAAGCGGGTTGATGATGATCTCCAGCAGGTCGTCCCGGTCGCCGGTCAGATCGACCTCGAGCACCCCGGGCAGGGTTTCCAGCTGGTCCTGCAGTTCGCGTGCCATGCGGATCAGTTCGCGTTCCGGCACCGCACCCGAAAGCGCGACCGTCAGGATCGGGAATTGCGACAGGTCCACCTCGCGCACCGTGGGCTGATCGGCGCCTGCCGGCAGATCGGGGGTGGCGTTGTCGGTTTCGTCGCGCACGCTTTGCAGCGCGGCCTGATGGTCAAAACCGGGGTCGAATTCCAGCGTGATGGTCGCAAATCCCTCGCCGGCCTGCGCCGACATGCTGCGCAACCCGTCGATCGTCTGCAACTGCCGCTCCATCGGCTCGACCAGAAGCCGCGCGCTGTCCTCGGCCGAGATGCCGGAATAGGTGATGTTGACGATGAAGATCGGGATCTCGATCTCGGGCGTCGATTCCTTCGGGATCGTCACATAGGCATAGATGCCCGACAGGAAGACCAGCGCCAGAAGCAGCATGACCATCCGGACGCGGGCAAAGGCGGCGGCGATCAGCGTGCGCACTAGGGGCTCTCCGCGGTGGTGCTGGCCGGTGCGTCGGCTGCCGCGGCACCGCCATCCTGAACCTGGTTCGCCGCTTCGGGTTCGGCTTCGGGCAGATCGCCGACCAGATATTCGGGCGGCGTTTCCTGCACCTCGACCTGCTGGCCCACGGCAAGGCTGCCCTGGCTGATGGTCACGATCCGCACCCGCGGTGGCAGGCCGGTCACCCAGACGCCGTCAGCCCGGGCACGGATCACCTCGACCGGTGCGAAGGTGACCCGGTTTTCATCGTCCAGCACATGCAGACCCAGCCGCCCCTGTTCGTCCAGCCGCCCCAGCGCCGCCGAAACCCGGTGCGCCGCGACGGTCTGGTAGGGAATGATCACCTCGGCGCTGAGCCCGGCGGGCAGGTCACGTTCCTGGTTCGGGATCTCGGCCTCGACCCGGAAGGTGCGCGTTGCCGCATCGGCCAGCGGCGAGACGAAGCGCAGCACGCCCTCGCTTTCGCCGCCCCCGACAAAACGCACCCGCGCGGCCATGCCCGGCCGGATCCGTTCGATCGCGGTCTGCTGGACATGAACCACGGCGACCAACGGATCGTTCTGCACGATGTCCAGAACCTCCCCGCCCGGCGAGACGAATGAGCCCACCTCGGCCAGCACCTGGTTGACGATGCCGCTGATCGGCGCCTGCAGGCGGGTGTTCTCGATATCCAGTTCGATCGCGCGCAATTCGGCCCGCGCCGCTTCCAGCTGCGCCAGACGGGCGCGGGCTTCGGCTTCGGGTCCTACGCCGCGCTCGAACAGTTGTTGCGCGGCGTTGTAGTCACGCTCGGCCGCGGCCAGCTGTGCCTCGGCGCCCGCCAGCCGGGCATCGCGGTCATCGGTGGACAGCCGTGCCACCACATCGCCGGCGCTGACGCGGGTGCCCTGCGCCACCGCTTCCTCGACGATGCCGTCGGTGCGGCTGCGCAGCGTCGCAACCTGGACCGGCTCTACATCGCCGTAAAGCACCAGTTCGCGCGTGACCTCTTCGGCCGTGCTCCAGCTTGCGGCCACGGTGGGCACGCGGGGCGGCGGGGCTTCGGCCTCTTCGACCGGTTCGCGGCCGATCATGCCGCTTCCGATCCAGAGCACGACCAACAGCAGGATTGCGGCGAAGGTCAGGATGGTGGGATCAGCAAATCGCGCGCGCATGGGTCCTTTCCGCGGCTCGGCCGGTGTGTCAGTGGGCTGCACCCCCGACAGATCCTGCGAGACGCGCAGGGCGGGGCCTGCCACTGAACGCAAGGCGGGGCGATGGGGTTCCTTGTCCGGCGGGAAGGAGGCCGGGCGGTGTCAGCCGGCCGTGCCGGTGGGGCTTACCGCCGCGGGCGGCAGGACCGCGTCGCCCAGCACCACCTCGGCAGGGCCGCCGGGGCCCAGAAGGTCTTCAAGGGTCAGTGACTCGATCAGCAGAAGATAGGACCAGAACACCTCGGCAAAGACCTTGCGGATCCGGCAGGTCTTTTCGTCGGTGCAATCCTCGCAGCGCTGATAGGCGCGGCGCGACAGACAGGGCAAGGGTGCGATCGGCCCGTCGATCATCCGCAGCAGTTCGCTCAGCGCGATGGCCTTGGGCGGCTTGATCATGACATAGCCGCCCTTGCGGCCACGGACCGAAGCGATGAAGCCCGCGTTGCGGATTTCCAGAAGGATATGCTCGAGAAACCGCTTCGGCGCGCCCGAGCGCAGCGCGATCTCCTCGATCCGCAGGGGCTGGGCGTTTTCCGCCGCTTCCTCCGCCAGCACGATCAGTGCCTTGAGCGCATATTTCATCTTCTGTGTGATCATGGCCCTTCATAGGCGAGCCGCGACCGTCGTTCAACAACGACCGGTGGCCGGCCGCCTGTTTCTGCGGCAGGCGGGCCAGCGGCGATCAGTGCAGATCCGGCAACGCCTCGGTCCCGCGCCGCAATTCGCCGGCGACGGAGCCTTCGATCTGGCGCAGGCCAAGGGCCAGCGTGCCCCCCCAGACCAGATGCGCCGCGATCATCAGCAGGTTGCGCCGCAGCGGATGGCGATGCGCGGGCTTCAGAAGCCCCGAGGCCGGAACCCAGCCGAAATAGCTTGCCGTCCAGACCGTCACGCCATAGGCGGCCCCCGTCCCTGCACCCCGGCGCTGCTGAAGTGCGAAGAGCGCGCCGGTGGCTGCGCCGAACAGCGCATGGGCGATCAGGGTCGCATTGGCCAGCCCTGCCTCGTCCCGGCCCGGATCGGCAACGCTGCGGCCCTCGCCCCGCAGCGCGCCGATGATTTCCCGGGGTGGCAGCGGATAGCGGTCGCGGGCGGGCAATCTGCGCGCCAGTTGCCGCGCTGTTGCGGTCATGGCGACCGTTGCCGCCGTTCCCGCGATGGCGCCCTGCAACAACCGGTATGGCAAACGGTTCATGTGGTTCTCCTTTTCCTGGCAGCCCCGCGCATCGGCCTTCCGCGACGGCCCGCGCGGCGTCGCAGTCTAACCCGTGGAGCCTGTCGCCTGTTCCGCGGAATGCCGCGCGGGGAACATCCGCGCCTGCCACCGGTTCACCCCCCAAACGTCTCGAGCCGAAGGACACGTCATGCAGCGCAAGACCAAGATCAAACCCTATCCAGGACCTGCCGGCGGCTGGGGATCGCTGAAATCCGTTTCGCGGCACATGAAGAAGCAGCACCTCATCCCCGAGGCGATGCCGGCCCTTGAACGCCAGAACAAGCCCAAGGGCTTTGCCTGCGTCAGCTGCGCCTGGGCCAAGCCCCATCCTGCCCATGCCGCCGAATTCTGCGAGAACGGCGCCAAGGCCACCTTCTGGGAACTGACCAAGAACCGCACCCCGCCCGAGTTCTTTGCCCGCCACAGCGCCGCCGAGCTGCGGCTCTGGCCCGATCACGACCTGGAACAGGAGGGCCGGCTGACCCATCCGATGCGCTTCAACCACGAGACCGACCGCTACGAACCGGTCAGCTGGGACGAAGCCTTTGCCGAAATCGGCCGCGAACTGGCCGAGATCCGCGCCCGCGATCCCAGGCGCGCGGTGTTCTATACCTCGGGCCGCGCCTCGCTGGAAACCAGCTACATGTACCAGTTGTTCGCCCGGCTTTACGGCAACAACAACCTGCCCGACAGTTCCAACATGTGCCATGAAAGCACCTCGGTCGCGCTGCCGGAAAGCATCGGCGTGCCGATCGGCACCGTCCAGCTCGAGGATTTCCAGGAAACCGACACGATCTTCTTCTTCGGCCAGAACGTGGGCTCGAACAGTCCGCGCATGTTGCACCAGCTCAAGGATGCGCGGGAAAACGGGGCGCGGATCGTCACCTTCAACCCCCTGCGCGAACGCGGGCTGGAAAGCTTCATCGATCCGCAGGACCCGGTGCAGATGATCACGCGCGATGCGACCGAAATCAGCCAGGAATACCACCAGCTGCGCGCCGGCGGCGATATCGCCGCGATCACGGGCCTTTCCAAGGCGGTGTTCGATCTGGACGACGCGGCCCGCGCGGCCGGTGCCCCGCGGGTGCTGGATACCGAATTCATCGAGCAGCACACCCACGGCTTTGCCGCGTTCGAGGCCCATGTCCGTGCCACCGGCTGGGACGACATCACCCGCGAATGCAGCCTGACCCGCGCCGACATCGAATCCGCTGCCCGGATCTATGCCGAGGGCAAATCGGTGATCGCGATCTATGGCATGGGCCTCACCCAGCACAAGCGCGGGGTGGAGACGATCCAGATGCTGGTCAACCTGCTGCTGATGCGCGGCAATATCGGCAAGCGGGGCGCCGGCATCTGCCCAGTGCGGGGCCATTCCAACGTTCAGGGCCAGCGCACCGTCGGCATCACCGAAAAGCCCGAGCTTGCCCCGATGGACAAGCTGGCCGAGCTTTACGGCTTCACCCCGCCCGAGGACGAGGGCCACACCACCGTCACTGCCTGCCAGGCCATCATCAATGGCGAGGTCGATGCCTTCGTGGGCCTGGGTGGCAACTTTGTCCGCGCCATCCCCGAGCGGGAGTTGATGGAGGCGCACTGGCCCCGGATGCGGCTGACGGTCCAGATCGCCACCAAGCTGAACCGCAGCCATCTGATCAACGGTCAGGTCGCCTATCTGCTGCCCTGTCTGGGCCGGCTCGAGATCGACCGGCAGGCCAGTGGAGAACAGGTGGTCACGATCGAGGACAGCACCGGCAAGTTCCACGCCTCGGTGCCGATCCGCGAACCGGCCAGCCCGCATCTTCTGTCGGAACCGGCGATCGTGGCCGGCATCGCCAAGGCCACGCTGCCTGCCAATCCGAAAGTGGACTGGGACGGCTGGGTGGCCGGTTACGCCCGGATCCGCGACGCCATGGGTCGCACCTGGCCCGAGTTGTTCACCGATTTCAACGAGACCATGTGGACCCCCGGAGGAATTTCCCGCCCCATTCCGGCACGTGAGCGCGTCTGGCAGACCGAAACCGGCAAGGCCAACTTCAAGCTGCCCTCGGCCCTGACGGCGAGCTTCGACGAAGGCCATGACCCGGCCGTGCTGCGGCTGATCACGCTGCGCAGCAACGACCAGTTCAACACCACGATCTACGGCTATCGCGACCGGTTCCGCGGCATCTATGGCACGCGCATGGTGGTGCTGTTGTGCGACGAGGACATGCAGCGCCTGGGCGTCGAGGACGGCGCGATCGTCTCGATGGAGACAGCGGTGGATGACGGCGTGCACCGGCGGATGGACGGGTTCCGGGTGGTGCGCTATGGCATCCCGAAAGGCTGCGTCGGGGCCTATTATCCCGAAGCGAACGCGCTGATCCCGCTGTGGCAGCATGCCGAGAAAAGCATGGTTCCCGCCGCCAAGTCGGTGCCGGTGCGCATCATCACCCGCGCCATGGTCGAGGCCGCGGAATGAACGCCGCAGTAACGACAGTGGCCCCCGCGCAGGACCTGTCGCCCATGCAGGATGCGCGGCGGGGCTTTCCCGCCCATGAACAGGTCATGCCGCTGCGCTGGCGCAGCCAGCCGTCGCGGGCATGCCGCGATGTGCCGGCGGAAACCGCCGTGGCGATCGTTGCGAACGGAACCAGCCATGCGGTGATGATGGCAACCCCGGATGATCTCGAGGATTTCGCCGTGGGCTTTGCCCTGACCGAGGGCCTGATCACCCGTCTCGATCAGGTCGAGGAGATCGAGGTGGTGGCCCATCCGCGCGGGCTTGAGGCGCGGCTCTGGCTTCAGGAAGGGCGGGCCCGCGCGCTCGCGTCCCGGCGCCGGCAGATGGCGGGCCCAACGGGATGCGGCATGTGCGGGCTGGAAAGCCTGGACGAGGCGCTGCGCGAGGTGCCCCGGGTCGAGGCGGAGTGCGAGCTGCGGCCTGCGGATGTGGTGCGGGCGATGGCGGCGCTGGGGGGCCAACAGCACCTGCACGCCCGCACCCGCGCCGTTCATGCCGCCGCCTTCTGGACCCCGCGCGGCGGCATCCTTGCCCTGCGCGAGGATGTCGGCCGCCACAATGCGCTCGACAAGCTGGTGGGCGCGCTGGCCCGGCAGGGGGTGCAGGACCGCTACGGGCTGCTGCTTCTGACCAGCCGCGTCTCGCTTGAAATGGTGCAGAAGGCGGCGATCGGCGGCTTTCCGATGCTGGCCGCAGTCTCGGCACCGACGGCCAGCGCGCTTGAGGCCGGGGCATCGGCAGGGATGACCGTGATCGGCGTGACGCGCGACGACGGGTTCGAGATCTTTACCCATCCCCGACGCATCACCGGCGCGACTGTCCCCATATCCGCCTGACGCGCCCTCCGGCAAAGGCGGGCGCTCCGACGGGAAACAGGCGTTCCCGCGCGTCCTCGCCCGCGCCCGGTGTCATCGGCCGGGCCGGAAGATGCTCCGCCTCAGACGGGGTGCATCCCCTGAAAAGCAGCGCCTTGCCGCGCCCTTGGCTCGGGCCGGGGCCGCCGTTCCCGGCTCGGCGTCGCCGTCTTCGCCGGTGGGCAGGGCGAGACAGGCGCTTCTGCATCATGGCGCGTCACGGGCCTGAGAACGGCCGGGCAATTTGCCCCAGGGCCGAGCGCAGCGGACCAGTCAGAACGTCGGGAAGGGCCGCGACAGCGGGCTTGGCAAGCCTTGCGCCTGACTGGCATCTGCCTTGCCCACCGGGCCGGGGCCGGCGGGTGCGTCACCGCGGCCAGCGGCGGGATGGCCGTTTCGCGGCGAAACGTGGGCGGGTCAAGGCCGGAATGCCGCAGCCTGGCCCCCTTGTGCGGCGGCCCCCGTCCTGAGATGGTGCAAAAGGGACGGCAGGGCGCCAGGGGGGACGAATGGGGGATTACGATTACATCGTGATCGGTGCAGGCAGTGCGGGCTGCGTGATGGCGAACCGGCTTTCCGCCGATCCGCGCCACCGGGTGCTGCTGCTGGAGGCAGGTGGCAAGGACAATTACCACTGGGTGCATATCCCGGTGGGCTATCTCTACTGCATCGGCAATCCGCGCACCGACTGGTGCTTCTCCACCCAGCCCGAACCGGGGCTGAACGGGCGCAGCCTGGCCTACCCGCGCGGGCGCATCCTGGGGGGCTGTTCCTCGATCAATGGCATGATCTACATGCGCGGCCAGTCCGCCGATTATGACGGCTGGCGGCAGATGGGCTGCACCGGCTGGGGCTGGGACGACGTGCTGCCGCTGTTCCTGCGCCAGGAGGACCATCACCTGGGCGCCAGCGATCTGCATGGCGCGGGCGGCGAATGGCGGGTGGAACGGGCGCGGGTGCGCTGGGACGTGCTGGACGCCTTCCTTGACGCCGCCGAACAGGCCGGCATCCCCCGCAGCGCCGATTTCAACACCGGCGACAACGAAGGCGGCGGGTATTTCGAGGTGAACCAGCGCTCGGGCATCCGCTGGAACACTTCCAAGGCCTTCCTGCGCCCGGCAATGGCACGGCCCAATCTGCGGGTGCTGACCCATGCGCAGGTGGTGCGCCTGATCGTCGAACAGGGCGAGGTGCGCGGCGTGGTCTATCAGCGCGACGGCCAGCTGCACGAGGCCCGCGCGGGCGCCGAAACCGTGCTTTGCGCCGGGGCGATCGGATCGCCCCATATCCTCGAATTGTCGGGGATCGGGCGCGGGGAGGTGTTGCAGGCAGCGGGCATCAGCCCCGTTGCGGATGTGGCGGATGTGGGCGAGAACCTCCAGGACCACCTGCAGCTGCGCATGGTCTTCAAGGTGACCGGCGTGCCGACACTGAACGAAAAGGCCTCGAGCCTGTTCGGCAAGGCGGCGATCGGGTTCGAATATCTGGCGCGGCGTTCGGGGCCGATGTCGATGGCGCCAAGCCAGCTGGGCATCTTTACCCGTTCCGGCCCCGACAAGGCGACACCGGATCTGCAATACCATGTGCAGCCGGTCTCGCTCGACAAGTTCGGGGATCCGGTTCACCGCTTCCCGGCCATCACCGCCAGCGTCTGCAACCTGCGCCCCGAAAGCCGCGGATCGGTGCATGCGGCGGGCCCGGATTTTCGCGCGGCCCCGGCGATCCGCCCCAACTACCTTTCGACCGAAGGCGACCGCGAGGTGGCGGTGCGGTCCCTGCGCCTGACCCGCAGGATCGCCAGCCAGCCGGCCTTCGCGCGGTATCACCCCGAGGAGTTCCGCCCCGGCGCCCATTGCGAAAGCCACGACGATCTGGTGCGCGCGGCCGGCGATATCGGCACGACCATCTTCCACCCCACCGGCACCTGCCGCATGGGCGCCGATCCGGGCAGCGTGGTGGACCCGCGGCTGCGGCTGCGCGCGCTGGGGCGGCTGCGGATCGCCGATGCCTCGGTCATGCCGCGCATCGTGTCGGGCAATACCAATTCGCCGACGATCATGATCGCCGAAAAGGCCGCCGAGATGATCCTTGCCGATGCGCGGGTCGGCAGCGCCCCGGCGGGGGTGGCCCGCACAGGAACATAAGCCCGGGCCAGCGGTTCAACCCCGATCAGAACGGAGTTGCATATGCTGGCGATGAATTACAGAGGGCCCTACCGGGTCCGCGTCGATCACAAGCCGATGCCGGAAATCCTGCACCCGCAGGATGCCATCGTGCGGGTGACGCGGTCCTGCATCTGCGGGTCGGACCTGCACCTTTATCACGGGATGGTGCCCGACACCCGCATCGGCCACACCTTCGGCCATGAATTCACCGGAATCGTCGAAGAGGTCGGCGGCGCGGTCGAGAACCTGAAGCCCGGCGATCATGTGATCGTGCCCTTCAACATCGCCTGCGGCAAATGCCATTTCTGCCGGCAGGGCCTGTTCGGCAACTGCCACGAGGCAAACCCCCAGGCCACGGCAGTGGGCGGGATCTTCGGCTATTCGCATACCGCGGGCGGCTATGACGGCGGGCAGGCGGAATATGTCCGCGTGCCCTATGCCGATGTCGGGCCGGTGCGCATCCCCGAGGGCATGGATGTCGAGGATGCGGTGATGCTGACCGATGTGGTGCCCACCGGCTATCAGGCCGCCGAGATGGGCGGCATCGCCCGTGGCGATACGGTGGTGGTGTTCGGGGCGGGGCCCGTGGGCATCATGGCCGCGCGCTGTGCCTGGCTGTTCGGGGCGGGCCGGGTGATCGTCATCGACCATATCGACTACCGGCTGGATTTCGTCCGTCAGTATGCCCCGGCCGAGGTCTACAACTTCCGCTCGCTGGAAGATCCGGTCTGGTTCATCAAGAAGATCACCGACGGGCTGGGGGCCGATGTCTGCATCGATGCGGTGGGCGGCGATGCCGCGGGAAGCGCGTTGCAGACGATCACGGGTGCCAAGCTCAAGCTGCAGGCGGGTGCCGCCACTGCCCTTGTCTGGGCGATCAATGCGGTCAAGAAGGGCGGGATCGTCTCGATCGTGGGCGTCTATGGGCCGACGGCGAACATGGTGCCGATCGGCAATGTGCTGAACAAGGGCATCACGATCCGCGCCAATCAGGCCTCGGTCAAACGGCTTCTGCCACGGCTGATCGACCATGTGCAGGCCGGACGGATCGACCCCAAGGCGCTGGTCACGCATCGGATCCCGCTTGAGGAGATTTCCGATGCCTATCACATCTTCTCGGCGAAGCTCGACGGCTGCATCAAGCCGGTGCTGGTGCCCCCCACCGGCGACCGGCGTTGAAAGGAGGCGCGACCATGACCAAGCGGATCGATCCGAAACAGGTGCCCGGCTGGGGCATCGACGCCGACCCGGCCAACAACCCGACCTATCCGATGCGCGACATCACCAGGGACGACAAGGGCGGCATGAACTGGGCGCGCCCACCCCTGCAACCGCCGGGGGTCGAGGTGCTGTGTTCGACCGAACACCAGCGCCGCACCGCCGTCTTCGGCACCTCGGCCCCGCCCAGCGGACTGAGCGGCATGCTGCGCCGGGTGGCCTTTACCCGCAGCGAGGGACGCTGGAGCCACTGGCTGATCCTGCTGTTCGCCGACCGGATCAACGTCGTGGAAGGCGTTCTGGAGGATCTGGGCAAGGGCCGGGTGCCGAACATCCCCGTCGAGATGGGGCTGAAATCCGAACTGCGCCATAACCCGCAGGGCTTCATGCGCAAGGTGGCGGTTGTCAGCGGGGTGATCACGCTCGCGATGCTTCTGCGGGCCCGCAGCCGCGCGCGCTGACGCCGCGGCGGAGGGGCCGCGCCGTGGCGCCGGCGATAGGGGCGCCGCGGCGGTCTGTTGCAGCCCCCGCCTGTGGTCCCGCGGGGCTGACCGCCGTTCCCGTGCGGTCAGTCCTTGGCGCGCTCGACATAGGTCATGTCGGCAGTCGAGATCACGATGCGGGTGCCTGCGCTGATATGGGGCGGCACCATCACGCGCAGCCCGTTGGTCAGCATGGCCGGCTTGTAGGAGGCCTGCGAGGTCTGACCCTTGAGGACCGGCTCGGTCTCGGCGATCTCGACAGTCATCTTCTGCGGCAGTTCCAGCGCGATCGCGACTTCCTGATAGGTCTTGAGCATCACGCGCAGCCCCTCGGTCAGGAACACCTTCTGGTCGCCGACCACATCCGGAGCCACGGTCACCTGTTCATAGCTTTCGGGCTGCATGAAGTGAAAGCCCTCGCCATCCTCGTAAAGAAAGTCGTATTCGCGTTCATCGACATGGGCGCGTTCGACCTGTTCGGTGGTGCGCCAGCGCTCCGACACCTTCACCCCGTCGCCGATGCGACGCATGTCCACCTGCGTTACCGGTGTTCCCTTGCCGGGATGGAAATTCTCGGCGGTCAGCACGACATAGAGCTTTCCATCGATATCGACGACATTTCCCTTGCGCAGGCTCGAAGCGATCACTTTCACGGGCGGTGCATCCTTGTTCCGGACTTGTTCTGAAGATGGGCGCGTCCTAGAACGTCCCTTGCCCCCCGCCTAGCGCAAAACGATCCATATCTCCAGCCGAAAGCCGCAGTTGCCGTGACCGACCACCCGACCGAGACCCCCTGGTGGAACCCCGCCTTCCATGCCGACCGGCGCCCGCTGCTTTTGGCGCGCAACCGCATCCTCGCGGCGCTGCGCGGCTGGTTCGCCGCCGAGGATTTTCTGGAGGTCGATCCTGCCGCCCTCCAGGTCAGCCCCGGAAACGAGACACATCTTCACGGCTTTGCCACGCGGATGATCGGCACCGACGGGCAGGCGCGGCCCATGTATCTGCACACCTCGCCCGAATTCGCGATGAAGAAGCTGCTGGCGGCGGGCGAAAGGCGCATCGCCGCCTTCAGCCATGTCTGGCGCAACCGGGAACGCGGGCCGCTGCACAGCCCCGAATTCACGATGCTGGAATGGTATCGCGCCGAAGAACCCTATGAGCGGCTGATGGAGGATTGCGCGGTGATCCTGCGCCTGGCGGCCACGGCGGCGGGCAGCGTGCAGTTGCGCTTTCGCGATCGCCTCTGCGATCCCTTCGCCGCACCCGAACGGCTGGATCTGGCCGAAGCCTGCCGCCGCCATGCCGGGGTGGACCTTCTCGCCAGCATCGGACCCGAGGGCGCCCCCGATGCGACCGCCCTTGCGCGGGCGATGGCCGCAGCCGGGCTGCGCACCGCCGCCGATGACACCTGGTCGGACATGCTGTCGCGGCTGCTGGTCGAACGGGTCGAGCCGCAGCTTGGCCTTGGCCGCCCGACCATCCTTGACCGCTATCCCGCAGCCGAGGCGGCGCTGGCCCGTCGCCTGCCTGCCGACCCCCGCCTTGCCGAAAGGTTCGAGCTTTATGCCTGCGGGGTCGAGCTTGCAAACGGGTTCGGGGAACTGACCGATCCTGCGGAACAACGCCGCCGTTTCACGCTTGAGATGGACGAGAAGCACCGCATCCATGGCGAGCGCTATCCGCTGGACGAGGATTTTCTGGCGGCACTGGCGCTGATGCCCCCGGCCAGCGGCATCGCGCTTGGCCTTGACCGGCTGGTGATGCTGGCCACGGGGGCGCCGCGGCTGGATGCGGTGATCTGGACACCGGTCGCCTGAGGGCGCTGACAGGAGGCGCGGAATGGACAGCGAGAAGGCCCGGATGCTGGCGGGCGCGCCCTACCGTGCCGATGACCCCGAACTTGCGGCGGAACGGGCGCGGGCCGAGGCCTTCCTGCAGCAGATCAACACCGGGCCTCCGGCGCAGCGCCCTGCCCTTCTGGGCCAGTTGCTGGGAACGATGGGCGAGGGCGCGGTGATCCGGCCGCCGTTTCACTGCGATTATGGCTACAATATCCGGCTGGGGGCGGACGTATTCCTCAACTTCGGCTGTGTGATCCTTGATGTGGCCGAGGTCAGCATCGGTGCGGCCACCCAGATCGGCCCCGGCGTGCAGATCCTGACCGCCGATCATCCGCGGGATCCGTCCCGGCGTCGGGCCGGGCTGGAATCGGGCAGGCCGGTGCAAATAGGGGAAAATGTCTGGATCGGTGGCGGCGCGCTTCTGCTTCCCGGGGTGCATGTGGGTGCGGAGGCAATCATCGGTGCCGGCGCGGTGGTGACGCGCGATGTCGCAGCCGGCAGCACGGTGGCCGGAAACCCCGCCCGGCCCCTTGCACCCGGAAGGGTCTGATACCATCCCCCTGCCCCGTTCCGCTGCCCCGTTCCGCTGCCGGCAGGATTGCTGCGGCGGATCCCCGCACGGCGGCCGCGCCGCAAGGCACCTTCGCCCGTCGGCGTCACCGGACGGAGGGCGCTGCCCGCGGATCAGGCGGCGGGCTGGGCGGTGATGCCCTGCGCATCCTTCTGCAACTGCGCCAGAGCGCCTTCGCGCACCGGAAAGACAAGGCGGAACCCGATCCCCGATGTGCCAAGCCCGGGGGTGGTGGTCAGCTGGCCCTCGATCTGTGACACCAGCGCGCCCACGATCTTGAGCCCTGAACTGCGGTTGCCCTCCTCTATCGCGCCACGCCCGTCGTCGGCGATCTCGAGCACCGCGTGATCCGGGCCGTCGCGCGTCAGGGCGACGCGGATCGTCCCGCCAGGGCGGTCGGGGAAGGCGTGCTTGACGCTGTTGGTCACCAGCTCGGTAGCGATGAGGGCAAGCGGCCCGGCCGTATCCGCGCCCAGCCGTATTCCCCTCTCGAGCCGCAGATCCAGGGCGATGCCGCGTTCGGGCGGGACAACGGCGGCACTTTCGCAGATCTGGCGCAGCAGAAGCCCGAGATCCACATGCAGCGCATCGGTCGCCTTGTGCAGAAGGTCATGCACCTCGGCAATGGCATGAACCCGGGCGCGCAGCGCCACCGCATCGACCTGCCCGCGGTGACGCAGCTGCATGCCGATCATGCTTTCGACCAGCGCGAGGTTGTTCTTGACCCGGTGGTTCAGTTCTTGCAGCAGCTGGACGCGCTGTGCGGCCAGGCGTTCGGCCTGTTCCAGCCGCTTGTGGCTTTCCTCGGCGGCGAGACGCGCCACGACGGCGCGCCGCACCTGCCCGCTGAGAAAGAACGAAAAGGCTGCAATCACCGCCAGAAGTCCCCAGATCGGCGCGGCGCGCGACAGCCAGCTCAGCCGAAGCTCGCGCACGGGCGTGCCGAAATTGGCAAACAGCGGCAGGTCGTCCAGCTTGGAGAAGGCGTAGAGCCGCTCGATTCCGTCAGCAAGCCCCACTGAACGGTAAAAGCCGCTGTCGGCCACGGCCCGCGCCTGCATGGCCAGGGTTTCCGGCGCGACACGCATCGGCACCGAGGGCACATGGCGCAGAAGGATGATGCCATCCTCGGTCATGAGCGAGGCAGCCTCGCGCGGGCCCGAGGCGATGCCGCTCAGGAACTCCCGCACGGCCGTGACCGCAACCGTCGAGACGATGACGCCGCTGAAATCGGGAAGGTCAAAGCGCGTGCCCACAATCAGCGCGTCGTCACCGGCGGGTTCGAGGATGCGCCGGTCAATGGCGACGGGCTGCCCGGCGGCGATCTTGTCAAGATAGTCGCGCTGCCCGAACTGGACCTCCGTCGGATGTGACCGGCTTGACGCGATGACGCGCCCGTCAAGCGTCATCACCGCAATGCCGTGGCTCGCATCCTGCGGCGCCTCGATTCCCGCCAGAAACTGGTGGAACTCGGCGCTGCCAAGGGCATCGGCGCCCAGTTGCAGCGCATGCTGGCGCGCGGCGCTGTGCAGGGTCATCTGGATCTGCACCAGCCTGTGAACGAACTGCCGGGTCAGGGCGACGTTTTCCTGCGCCCGGTCGCGGCCGCGCGCCATTTCGTCCTGATAGGACCAGATCCCCCAGATGATGCCGCCCAGAAGCGGCAGAAGCAGGCTGCCCAGCCGCAGCACAGCCAGCGCATTGGGCGCCTTTCTGGCGGTCGGGCCATTCCCGCCGTTGCCGGTCCGTTCCGTCATGTGCTGTTCCGTCTGCCCGGTCTGCCCGATCGGGCCGGCGTCACCTTAGAGGCAATGGGCCGGATTTGAAAGTGGGACATGCTGCAGCGCCTTCCGGTTGCGGATCCGGCGGGAATATGGGACAAGTGCCCATGGATGCCTCGGCGGCCCGTCTTGGGCCCGGGGCCGTGTTCCGCCCGGTCCGGCGCAGTCCAGCCAGGACAGCCCGGCCGCGCCAGAGGCGCGATGATCGGACCGGGGTGCCGGCTGGCACGGACACTCTCTGCCGGGTCAAGATGGACCAGCGCGCGGCGAAACCGCCTGGCGCAAAGCCAAGGAGACAGCGATGTCATCCAGAAACCTGTTCACCGCCGCTGCGGCGGGCTGTGCCCTTTTCGCATTCGGCACCCAGGCGGCGCAGGCCGACACCTGGCGCTATGCCTTCGAGGAAGCGCTGGACGAAGTGCAGGGCGTCTTTGCCCAGAAGTTCAAGGAAGAGATCGAGGCCAATTCCGACCATGAGATCCAGCTGTTCCCCTACGGCACGCTGGGGGAATCGGCCGATATCATGGAGCAGGCCCAGGCCGGCATCCTGCAGTTCGTCAACCAGTCCCCGGGCTTTACGGGCGCGCTGATCCCCGAGGCGCAGGTGTTCTTCGTGCCTTATCTTCTGCCGCAGGATCCCGAGGAACTGAACAGCTTCTTCCGCAACTCGGTCGCCATCAACGAGATGTTCCCCGAGCTTTATGCCGAACAGGGGCTGGAACTGCTGACGATGTATCCCGAGGGCGAGGTGGCGATCACCACCAAGGCCCCGATGCGCAGCCCCGAGGATCTGAACGAGGTCAAGATCCGGGTCATGACCAACCCGCTGCTGGTGGAAAGCTACCGCGCCTTCGGGGCAACGCCGACGCCGCTGCCCTGGGGCGAAGTCTATGGCGGGTTGCAGACCAACCTGATCCAAGGGCAGGAAAACCCGGCCTTCTTCATCGAATCCACGCGCATGTACGAGGTGACCGACCACATCACCTTTGCCGGCCACAACAACTTCACCACGGCGCTGATGGCCAACAAGGACTTCTTCGACGGGTTGTCCGAGGAAGATCAGGAACTGATCCGCGCCGCGACCGAAGCGGCCTTTGATCATATCCTCGACTATCAGGAAGGCCTGACCGAGGCCTCGCTGGACGCGATCCGCGCGGCGCGGCCCGAGGTGACGATCACCTGGCTGAGCGAGGAAGAACGCGCGCCCTTCGAGGCATCGGCCGAAAGCGTGGAAGCGACCTTCATCGAGATGACCGGAAGTCGCGGCCAGGAGATCCTCGATCAGATGAAGGCCGATCTTGCCGCAGCCGCGGAAGGCTGAGCCGCAGGGCTGGAGCTATGGCGCTGATCCGGCGTGCCGAGCCCGGCCAGAGCGTCGGGCCGCGGGCGGGGCGCTTCCGGCGCCCTGCGCCTGAACCATTACGGGACAAACCCAGGTGTCAGAGACAAGCGAGGCCGCACGGCCGCCATCGGCCCTTCCGGGCATCTTCGGCCTGATCGACGGGGCGATCGCCCGGATCGAGGCGTTCTTTCTGGCGGCAGGCGTGTTGCTGATGGCGCTGAACGTGGTGGCCAATGTCGTCGGCCGCTTTGCCTTCGGGCGCAGCATCCAGTCGGCGGAAGAGATCAACCGGATCCTCATCATCCTGATCACCTTCGCCGGGCTCAGCTATGCGGCGCGTCAGGGGCGACATATCCGCATGTCGGCCTTCTATGACCGGCTGCCCCAGCGCGGGCGCAAGATCATGATGATCTTCATCAGCCTCGTGACGGCCGCGATCATGTTCGCCCTGTCGCGGTACGCGCTGCAATACATGCTGACACAGCAGGGCCGCGGGCGGGTTCTGCCGTCGTTGCAGATCCCGGTCTGGCTGATGCTGATCTGGGTTCCGGTCGGGTTCTTCATGGCGGGGCTGCAATATGCGCTGACCGCGTTGCGCAACCTCACCGCGCCGGGCGTGCATCTGTCCACGAGCCTCGCCGAGGCGCAGCTGCCCGATCCTGCCCTGAACCGCGGAGAGCCTGCGCCATGACCGCCACGATCCTTGGCATCATGGTGGTGCTGCTGCTTCTGGGCTTTCCGATGATGATCCCGCTGATCGCCGCGACCGGCGTCGGCTTCTACTGGCTGTTCGGCAGCCTCGACCAGCTTGAGACGATGGTGCAGCAGATGATGGCGGGGATCCGGCCCGCCTCGCTGATTGCGGTGCCGATGTTCATCTTTGCCGCTGACATCATGACGCGCGGCCAGTCCGCCGGCCGGCTGATCGACCTGGTGATGAGCCTGGTGGGCCACCGGCGCGGTGGCCTTGCCATTTCCACCGCCGCCGCCTGCACGATGTTCGGCGCCGTGTCGGGATCGACCCAGGCGACGGTGGTCGCCATCGGGTCGCCCCTGCGGCCACGGATGCTGAAGGCGGGTTACAAGGACAGCTTTGTTCTCGCGCTGATCGTCAACGCGTCGGACATCGCCTTTCTGATCCCGCCCTCGATCGGGATGATCATCTATGGCGTCGTGTCCGGCACCTCGATCGCCGAGCTGTTCATCGCCGGGATCGGGCCGGGGCTGCTGATCCTGTTCCTGTTCTCGATCTATTGCTGGATCTATGCGGTGCGCAACAACGTGGCGCCGGAACCGCGCATGGGCTGGGGCGCCCGCGCCCGGGCCCTGCAACGCGCGCTCTGGCCGCTGGGCTTCCCCGCGATCATCATCGGCGGGATCTATGGCGGCGTCTTCAGCCCGACCGAGGCCGCCTCGGCCTGTGTGCTATATGCGCTGGTGCTGGAGATGGTGGTGTTCCGCTCGCTTGATCTGCGCGGGCTGGTGGCCACGGCGCGGTCAACCGGGCTGGTGACGGCGGTGGTCTTCATTCTTGTCGCGGCGGGCGCGGCCTTTTCCTGGGTGATCTCGTTCGCGCAGATCCCGCAAGAGGTGCTGGCCAGCATCGGGATCGACCAGATGGGCCCGACGGCGGTGCTGTTCGTCATCGCCGCCGCCTTCTTCATCGGCTGCATGTTCGTCGATCCGATCGTGGTGATCCTTGTGCTGGTGCCGGTCTTTGCCCCGGTGGTGCGCGCCAGCGGGCTTGACCCGGTGCTGGTGGGCACACTGATCACGCTGCAGGTGGCGATCGGGTCGGCCACGCCCCCCTTCGGCTGCGACATCTTCACCGCGATCGCCGTCTTCCGCCGCCCCTATGCCGAGGTGATCCGCGGCACGCCGCCCTTCATCCTGATCCTTCTGGCCGTCTCGGTCGCGCTGATCCAGTTCCCGCAGATCGCGCTGTTCCTGCGCGACCTGGCCTTCGGCTAGGGGCGCATCGAGCCCGTCTCGATGAAACGTTGGTGCCAGGACAGCGCCTCGTTCAGAAGCGAGGGCGCGTGCAGCCCGTAGGAGCCGCGGCAGGCGCGGTCGAAGTAATCGGCCAGCGCCGGGCGGAAATCGGGATGGGCGCAGGTGTCGATGATGCGGCGCGCGCGCTGCTTGGGGGACAGGCCGCGCAGATCGGCAAGGCCCTGTTCGGTCACGATCACCTGCACATCCTGGGGGATGTGATCGACATGGCTGACCTGCGGCACGATCGCGCTGATCTTGCCGCCCTTCGCGGTGGAGGGCGTCATGAAGATCGAGATATAGCCATTGCGCGCGAAATCCCCCGACCCGCCGATCCCGTTCTGGATCCGCGAGCCCATGATATGGGTGGAGTTCACGTTGCCATAGATATCTGCCTCCAGCAGCCCGTTCATGGCAATGCAGCCCAGCCGCCGGATCAGTTCGGGGTGATTGCTGATTTCCTGCGGGCGCAGGATCATCTTGTCACGCCACTGGGCCATGTCGCGGTTCACCCGTGCCGCGGCCTCGGGGCTCAGCGAAAAGGCGGTGGCCGAGGCCAGGCGCAGCTTGCCCGAGTCGATCAGGTCCAGCATCCCGTCCTGGATCACCTCGGTATAGGCGGTGAGCTGCTCGAACGGCGCGTCGATCAGCCCGGTAAGAACGGCATTGGCGATGTTCCCCACCCCGGACTGGATCGGCAGCAGGTTGGGTGGCAGCCGCCCGCGCGCGACTTCATGGCCCAGAAACTCCAGCAGATGGCCGGCAATGGCCCGCGCCGTGTCATCCGGCGCCGAGAACGGGAGGTTCCGGTCGGGCGCGTCGGTTTCCACGATCGCCACGATCCGGTCGGGATCGCAGCGGAAGCCGGTGTCGCCGATCCGGTCGCCGGGATGGACCAGCGGAATCGGCACGCGGTTCGGCGGCAGGGCGGTGCCGTAATAGATGTCGTGCATCCCTTCGATCGCCGGGTTCTGCCAGCGGTTGACCTCGAGGATCACCTTGTCGGCGCGGTCAAGCCAGGTCTTGTTGTTGCCCACCGAGGACGACGGCACCAGCGTCCCGTCGGAGCGGATGCCCGTCACCTCGATCACCGCGATGTCAAGCGGACCCAGAAAGCCCTGCCAGGCCATCGGCGCCACCTGGCTCAGATGCATGTCAAAGTAATCCATCGCGCCGCTGTTGATCTTCGCCCGCGCGATGGGGTCGGAATTGTAGGGCAGCCGGAACTCGATCCCGTCAGCCTCGGCCAATGCGCCGTCCAGTTCCGGCCCGGTCGAGGCGCCGGTCCAGGCGCGGATGCGAAAGGGATCGCCTGCGTCATGGGCCGCCTTGATCCGCCGGGCCAGCGCCGTCGGCACCGCCTTGGGATAACCCGAGCCGGTAAAGCCGCTCAGCCCGATCGTGCTGCCCGACGGAATGAGCGCCGCCGCATCCTCGGCCTGCATCACCTTGGCGCGAAGCCGCGCCGCCCCGATCCTGTCCTGTGTCGTCATGCTGTACTCCTGTGCCGGGGTCAGACTAACCGCAGCCGGGGTGTCGTTTCCAGACAGGAGCAATCCGGTTATTGCCCTGACGCCACGGCATCTGATGCAATCCGGAAGCGAGCAGGACCGGAAAGATTGGCCTTTTGTGCCGCCGTCGCCTACCCTGCCCGCGCAACCGGCGCGAGAGGCCATCATCCATGGGTTTCATCATCTTCGGTCCAGGGGCCGGGCGGGGCCAGGGGCCATCGCCGGAACGGCCGGCCGGTTGCCCGGGCCGCTGCAGATCGCGGCACGGTCGCATAACCATCAGAGAGGACGATGCATGCAGAAATTGCACCTTTGGGGCGGGATCGCCGCCCTTGCCCTTGCCGCCGGCCCGGTGCTGGCCAGCGAGATGCGGATCGGTCTGAACGAGGATCCGGATTCGCTTGATCCGGCGCAGTCGCGCACCTTCGTCAGCAGCCTTGTCTACGAACAGCTGTGCGACCGGCTGTTCAATGTCAACGAAGACATGGAAATCATCCCCGAACTGGCCACTGACTGGGACTGGTCCGAGGACGGGATGTCGCTGGTCATCACGCTGCGCGATGATGTCGTGCATCACGATGGCACCGAAATGACCGGCGAAACCGTCCGCGCGGTGCTTGAGCGGAACATGACCCTGCCCGAATCCAGCCGCAAGAGCGAGCTGTCCTCGATCGAGCGGGTCGAGGCCACAGGCCCGCACGAGGTGACGATCCACCTGACCGCGCCCGATGTGACGCTGGTTGCGCATCTGTCGCACCACGCCGGGCGGATCTATTCGCCCACCGCAGCCGAGGCTGCCGGCGCGGGCTTTTCCAGCAATCCGGTCTGCACCGGCCCCTACCGGTTCGTGCAGCGCGTCGCACAGGACCGGATCGTGCTCGAGAAGTTCGAGGATCACTGGGATGCCGACAACTATCACCTGGACCGGGTGATCTACATGCCGATCCCGGATACCACCGTGCGCCTGTCGAACCTGCGCGCCGGCGATCTGGACATGGTCGAGCGCGTGGCCCCGCCCGACGTTCCGACCGTGCAATCCGACAGCCGGCTGAAGTTCTTCGAGGTGCCCAACATCGGCTATCAGGGCATGACCTTCAACGTCGGCAACGGCCCGCGCAGCGAAGAGCCGCTGGGTGCCGATCCGCGGGTGCGCAAGGCGCTGTCGCTGGCGATTGATCGCGAAGTGCTGAACCAGGTCGTGTTCGAAGGGCTTTATGTGCCCGGCAACCAGTGGGCGGCCCCCGGCACCACCTGGTATAATGAAAACGATCCGGTTCCCGCGCGCGATGTGGACGCGGCCCGCGCCCTGCTGAACGAGGCCGGGATCGACCGGCTGGCCTTCGAACTGACCACCGGCAATGCGCCCGTCGCGATGCAGGCCGGGCAGGTGATCCAGGCGATGGCCGCCGAAGCGGGCTTCGACATCACGCTGCGCGTCACGGAATTCGCGACGCTTCTGTCCGAAAACGCTGCCGGCAACTTCCAGGCGTCGCTGCAGGGCTGGTCGGGGCGGATCGACCCGGATGCGAACATCCATGTCTTCGTGTCCTGCCAGGGCGGCAACAACGACGGCCGGTATTGCAACGAAGAGGTCGATGCCATTCTGGCCGAGGCCCGCACGGTCGCCGACCCGGAAGAGCGCAAGGCGCTTTACGACCGCTCGCAAGAGATCCTGGCCGAGGAACTGCCGCTTCTTTACCTCTACCACATCAAGTATCTCTATGCGGCGCGTGAAAGCGTCGAGGGCTTCACCCCCTATGCGGATGGCGTGATCCGTCTTGCGGGCGTGACCAACAACCGCTGAGTGCGGCGTGCCGGCCCCTGCGGGCCGGCAGAACTGCCCGTTGTGCGTGCCCCGTCCCGCGGGGTTTTGCGCGGCGGGCAGTGTTTTCGGCCCATCTTCCGGACCGCCCCAGCAGCGGGACGTTGTTCATTCTGGGCCGTGATGGCCTGGCCGGCGCCTTCGATGAGCGTCGTATTCGTCCGTGACGGAGGTAAAGCGGAAAGTGGTTCTCGCCAGCTTCGGCCTTTCCCCACTAAAGGATGGCGCGGGACGCAGACCATCCCTCACCTCCTGCCGCCGCCGGTCAGCCGCGTCGCCTGACCGGCCCGGTCAGGGCGCGATCCTGCCCGGCTTGCACCGTCACCGCAGCAGGGGCCTCAGCCGTGCGGCGACCTCTTGCAGGGCGGGCAGATAGTCTGAAACCAGCGTGTCCGGCTCGGCCTGCGCGGCGGCCGCGCCGATGTTCAATCCCGCGACCACCCGCCCCGCGGCATCCCGCAGCGGCACCGCGATCGAACGAAGGCCAAGTTCGATCTCCTGGTCGATCACCGCGTAACCCTGCGCCCGGACCCGGGCAAGCTCTGCAAGGATCGTGGCGGGATCCGTAAGGGTTCGCCCTGTCCGCCCCGGCAAGGGCCCCGGCCCCAGACGCGCGCTGGCCTCTGCCTCGGGCAGCGCCGCAAGCATTACCCGCCCCATCGAGGTGCAATAGGCCGGCAGCCGCGATCCCACGCCAAGTGCGATCGACATCACCTTGCGCTGCGCCGCCCGCGCCACATAGACGATTTCGTCCCCGTCGAGGATGGACACGGACGAGCTTTGTCCGATCCGGTCCGACAGGCGGTCCAGTTCCGGCTGCACGATCTGTGGCAGGGGCATGGTGCTCAGACAGGCGGTGCCCAGACGCAGCACCCGGGGCGTCAGCGTGAAGAACTTGCCGTCGTAATCCGCATAGCCCTGATGGGCGAGCGTCAGAAGGCAGCGCCGCGCGGTGGCGCGGTCAAGCCCGCTTGCCGCTGCAACCTGCGCGATGGACTGGCGCGGCTGCGCGGCGCTAAAGGTTTCGATCACCGCCAGCCCCTTGACCAGCCCGGACATGATATCCCGGTCGGGGATCCGCATCCTCGCCTCCGTGCGATATGTGAACAAATAACACATAGCGCACAAAACGGCTGGACGCCAGCCCTGCCTGCCCGCTATGCCTGCCGGGCAGAAGCCAGACCGGCAGAAGGACAGGCAGATGGACAAGACAGTTCCCGATCTCGCAACGGCCGTGGCGGGCATCAAGGACGGGATGACGGTGATGATCGGCGGTTTCGGCGGCTCGGGCGCGCCGATCGAGCTGATCCACGCGCTCATCGACCGCTTTGTTGCGACCGGCCACCCCAGGGATCTTACCGTCGTCAACAACAACGCCGGCAACGGGCATGTGGGCCTTGCCGCCCTGATCGAACAGGGGATGGTGCGCAAGCTGATCTGCTCCTTCCCGCGCTCGGCCGATCCGGTGGTGTTCACGCAACGCTACCTTGCCGGCGAGATCGAGCTGGAGCTGGTGCCGCAGGGCACGCTCGCGGAACGGATCCGTGCCGGCGGCGCAGGCATTCCCGCCTTCTACACGCCCACCAGCTTTGGCACCGATCTGGCCAAGGGCAAGCCGGTTGCCGAGTTCGACGGCCGCCCCTATGTGCAGGAGCGCTGGCTGCGGGCCGATGTCGCGCTGGTCAAGGCGCATCTGGGTGACCGGCTGGGCAACCTGACCTACCGGATGGCGGCGCGCAACTTCAACCCGCTGATGTGCATGGCCGCCACCACGACGGTGGTTCAGGTCAGCCGCATCGTCGAACCGGGCGGGATCGATCCCGAAGCCGTCATCACCCCCGGCATCTTCGTGCAGGCGCTGGTCGAGGTTGCCGACCCGGCGCAGGAAGAGGCGCTGAACCGCGCCCAGGCCGTTTATCCCGAACCCGAGGCCACGACATGACCACCAAGCTTTCCCCCGCCCAGATGGCCTGGCGCGCCGCCCAGGACATTGCCGATGGCGCCTATGTCAACCTTGGCATCGGCTTTCCGGAAATGGTCGCGCGGTTCCAGCCCCCCGGGCGCGAGGCGATCTTTCACACCGAAAACGGCATCCTTGGCTTCGGCGAGGCCCCGGCCCCCGGTTCCGAGGACTGGGATCTGATCAATGCCGGCAAGAAGGCCGTCACGATCAAGCCGGGCACGGCCTTCTTCCACCACGCCGACAGCTTTGCGATGGTCCGTGGCGGGCATCTGGATGTGGCGATCCTTGGCGCCTATGAGGTGGCCGAGACCGGCGATCTTGCCAACTGGTCCACCGGCCCGCGCGGCGTGCCGGCGGTGGGCGGGGCGATGGATCTTGTGCACGGCGCGCGCCGGGTGGCGGTCATCACCGATCATGTCACCAAGGACGGCAAGCCGAAGCTCGTTGAACGCTGCAGCCTGCCGCTGACCGGTGTGGGCTGCGTGACCCGGATCTATTCCAGCCTTGCCGTCATCGACATCGCCGAGGGGCATTTCGTGCTGCGCGACAAGCTGCCGTCGCTGAGCCTTGAAGAACTCCAGGCCCTGACCGGGGCCAGGCTGCATCTGGACGGCCCTGTCGCCGACCTCATCGTCCCCGAGGTATGACCATGAACGACGTATTCATCTGCGACTATATCCGCACCCCGATCGGCCGCTATGGCGGCAGCCTGTCATCGGTGCGCCCCGATGATCTGGGCGCCGTGCCGCTGCGCGCGCTGATGGCGCGCAATCCGGGCGTGGATTGGGAAGCGGTCGATGACGTGATCTATGGCTGCGCCAACCAGGCCGGCGAGGACAACCGCAACGTGGCGCGGATGTCCGCGCTTCTGGCGGGGCTTCCCGTCGGCGTCACCGGCACGACCGTCAACCGGCTGTGCGGATCGGGGATGGATGCGGTGCTCATCGCGGCCCGTGCCATCGCGGCCGGCGAGGCCAGCCTGATGATCGCGGGCGGCGTCGAAAGCATGAGCCGGGCGCCCTTCGTCATGCCCAAGGCCGACAGCGCATTCTCGCGTCAGGCCGAGATCTTTGACACGACGATCGGCTGGCGCTTCGTGAACCCGGCGATGCATGCGGCCTATGGCACGGATTCGATGCCCCAGACCGGACAGAACGTGGCCGACGATTACGGCATCAGCCGCGAGGCGCAGGATGCGATGGCACTGGGGTCGCAGACCCGCGCCGCAGCCGCGCAGGCCAATGGCCGGCTTTCGCGGGAAATCACGCCCGTGACCATTCCGCAGCGCAAGGGCGACCCGCTGATCGTCGATCGCGACGAACATCCCCGCGCAACCACGGCGGAAACGCTGGCCAAGCTGCGCCCGCTGTTCCCGAACGGTTCTGTCACCGCGGGTAATGCGAGCGGCGTGAACGATGGCGCGGCGGCGCTGATCCTTGCATCGGCCGAGGCCGCGCGCGCGCATGGGCTGACACCGGTGGCCCGGATCCTTGGCGGTGCCACAGCCGGTGTCCCGCCCCGGATCATGGGGATCGGGCCGGCGCCTGCGGCGGCCAGGCTCATGGCGCGGCTGGGGCTCGGCGCGTCTGATTTCGACGTGATCGAGCTGAACGAGGCCTTCGCGGCACAGGGTGTGGCCACGCTGCGGCAGTTGGGCATTGCGGATGACGATCCGCGGGTCAATCCCAACGGCGGTGCCATTGCACTAGGTCATCCGCTGGGCATGTCGGGTGCGCGCATCACCGGCACGGCGGCGCTGGAACTGACGCTGACCGGTGGCAAGCGGGCGCTGGCCACCATGTGCATCGGCGTGGGCCAGGGCATCGCCATCGCGGTGGAGCGGGTCTGACCCGCCCCCTTGGCCTCAGGCCGTGGTGAAGAACCGCTCGGCGGGAAGATAACCTGCCAGCCGGGCGGCGGCGCACCATTCCCGCTCGGGGGTGGTATCGCCGACCAGAACAACCTCGCCGGGCGACAGAGGCGCCCCCGGCCCCGCCGTCAGCACATCCAGAACGCGCTGGCGCGCCTCGGCCCAGGGCCCAAACGGCGCCGGCGCCGGGCCAGCCGCCTCAAGCAGGCCCGCCGACAGGCGGATCATCCGCGGCCCGTCAAGGCGTCCCTGCGCAAGACCGATGCGCCCGCAGTTGATCAACGCCTCCAGCCGTGCCGCGCGATCGGCGGGCAGCGCCGGTTCCGGCGGCAGCAGCCGCAGCGCGTTCGAGGAAAACAGGAAGGCGATCACGTCATGCCCGCTGGCCGCGCGGATCGAGGCATAGCTGCGATAATCCAGCCCCAGTTCCCGCGCCCGCCGCAGCCGGAGCCGCAGCACCTCGATCGGAAGCTGGGGCAACAGTTGCCGCCGCGCCTCGGTCCAGCTGTGGCGGCGCCAACTGCGCCCCGCAGACATGTCTGGCCCCCGGTTGTGACCGATGCCGGCCAGCCCATGCGGATCTGCTGTCATTGCGCCCCTCATCCAAAGCCTGGGCCGCAGCCTAGCGCATGGCCCGAGCTGCGCAAGCCTCCTGTCCGTTGCGCGTGATCCCATCCCGACCTGGCTCGCCGCTTTCGTCACCACCCATCTGTTCAGGGCCAGATCGCAGTTGATCGCCCGCCCCGCCCCGCCTATCATGTGAGCGCTAACAGGGAGGTTGCCATGGATGCGCCACGGGTCGTTGTTGCCGGCGTTTCGGGCTGCGGCAAAAGCACGGTTGGTGCCGCACTTGCCGCGCGGCTGGGGCTGACCTTTGTCGATGGCGACGATTATCACAGCGCGGCGAATATCGCCAAAATGGCCGCCGGCACGCCGCTTGACGATGCCGACCGTGCAGACTGGCTTGACCGGATTGCCGCGCGGCTGGCGCAGCCGGGCGGGCTGGTGCTGGCCTGTTCGGCCCTGCGCCGGCGCTACCGCGACCGGCTGCGTGCGGCGGCGCCGGGGGTGATTTTCGTGTTTCTGGAGGGGGATTATGCCACCATCGCGCGACGCCTTTCGGGGCGCGAGGGGCATTTTCTGACCGACAGCGGGCTGCTGCAGTCGCAATTCGAGGCGCTTGAACCGCCCACCGAGCCCGGCTGCTGGCGCATTCCGGTAGATCAGCCGCCCGAGGCGGTTCTGGACGCGGCACTTGCCGCCGTCGATCGGGCGCTGCGGGCCGAGGCCCCCGAAGGGGCCGCGGCCAAGGCCAGAGGCTAGGCCAGAAGCGCGCGCGCCTCATCTGGCCCCAGGGGCGCCGGCTGGGTGCAGGTGGTGGTCATCTCGACAAAGCGACCCTCCTCGCCCGAGGCAAGGATCGCCATCATCACCTCGATCCCGTGCAACGCCAGATCAAGCGAACAGCGATGCGGCCGCCCCTCGATCAGCGCCACCGCCATGTCGGCCAGCCCCGCGCCGCGGTAGTTCGCCATGGCGCCCCGCGCATGTTCCTGATTGGGGATGCCGAAAGGATGGTCCCAGGCGGGCTCGGGCACGATCTCGCCATCGGTGCCCGCAAATTCCACGAGGCCGCCGAAGAAGTTCGGGTCGGGCAGGAACAGCGATCCCTCGGCACCGAACAGTTCGGTGTTCACACGCCGATGTGCCCAGACATCCCAGCTTGCCGAGAGGGTGAAGGTCGCGCCATTGCAGAACTCCAGCAGCGCATGGATGTTGGTGGGCGTGCGCACGGTGATCTTTTCGCCCCGGCGCGGTTCGGATGTGACGGTGCGCGTCGGGCTGCCCATGCTGGTCAGCGCCGCCACCCGGCGCACGGGGCCGATCAGGTTGACGAGGTTCGACAGGTAGTAGGGTCCGAGATCAAGGATCGGCCCGCCGCCCGGCTGGAAGAAGAAGGCCGGGTTGGGGTGCCAATGCTCCATCCCGTGCGACATGACCGCCGCACCGCCGGCAATCACCTGCCCCAGCCGCCCTTCCTCGATCAGATGCCGCGCGTATTGATGCGCGCCGCCCAGGAAGGTGTCGGGGGCGCAGCCCACCCGCAGGCCACGCGCCTCGGCCAGGGCGCGCAGTTCCAGCCCCTCCTGCAGTGACAGCACCAGAGGCTTTTCGGAATAGACATGCTTGCCGGCTTCAAGCGCCGCCCTGGAGACGGCGAAATGCGCATCGGGGATCGTCAGGTTGACGATGATGTCGATATCGGGGTTGCCCAGCAGATCCTCGACCGACTGGGCCACGATCCCGTATTCCGCCGCCCGCGCCTGCGCGGCAGAAAGATCGAGATCGGCACAGGCCCGCATCTCGATGCCACGAAACAGCGGCGCCAGAGACAGATAGGTGACCGAGATATTGCCGCAGCCGATGATGCCAAGGCCCAGCGTTGCGGGGCGGACTTCAGAAGGCCGCGATGGCGCGGGATGCAAAACGGTGGTGGTCATCGGGGTTATCGTGCTCCATGATGAAATATGTGCAGTTGGTGCCGCGCAGCGCCGTCATCAGCGCCGGCCAGTCCATCGTGCCGTGGCCGGGATCGGCCCAGCCGTCTTCGGCGGTGGTGCCCTCGGGGGCGATATCCTTGATGTGGACGGCAGTTATCCGCGCGCCGTGGCGGGCGATCCACTCCAGGGGATCTGCGCCACCGCGCAGGATCCAGGCCAGGTCGGCCTCCCATTCCAGATCGGGACCGCCCTCGAAGATCGCTTCTTGCGGGATGGTGCCGCAGGCGAGCGGTCTGAACTCGAAGTCGTGGTTGTGCCAGCCAAAGCCGATGCCGGCCGCGCGCAGGGGGGCGCCCGCCGCCTGCAGCCGTGCCCCGAAGTTCCGCCAGCCGGTGGGATCGTGCGGGCGTTCTTCGGGTCCGAGGAAGGGGATATAGATCTTTTTCAGGCCCAGCCGCGCTGCGATCGCGATCACGCGGTCGGGCTCTTCCTCCAGCATCGAAAGGGCCATATGGGCGGTGGGCATGGCAAGGCCGGTGTCCTGGAGGGCATCGGCCAGGCGCGTCACCATCTCGGGGTCGGCATAAAGCGCGCCGTAGCCTTCGACCGCGACATAGCCAAGATCGCGGAGCATCCGCAGCGTGTCCTCCAGCGGCGGGAAGTTGCGCGAGCTGTAAAGCTGATAGGAAAACTGGGTCATCGGTCCTCTCTGAAGAATGAAAACAGTCAGCCGCTTCCGGGCCGCAGAACGGCCGGCGAGGGCAGAGCCAGGATGACAGGCCCTAGCGTTTGCGGGGCTTTGCGGCGGGCGACGGGGCGCGGATCATCGGCAACGTCCTGCAGTGCGGGCGCGGGCCTTCGATGGCCAGAAGGCGGCGGAACGGAGACATGTCACATCCTCTGCCCGCTTCGCGCGTCGAAGACCGAAGCTTTCGTGATGTCGGGCACAAGCCAGACCTCGTCCCCTGGCGCGTGCCGCGTTTCCGCCGGGACACGGACCGAGATCTGCGCGCCAGCACTGCGGAGCCAGACAAGACTGTCTGCCCCCATGGGTTCGTCCAGATCGACGATGGCGTTGATCCCTTCTGCCACGGGCGTCGTGCTGATGCGCAGATGTTCGGGCCGCAGCCCCAGGACCGCATCGGCGCAATCCAGAAGCCGCCCGCCGTCATAGCCCGCAAGCGGCACAAGCTGGTCGCCGAAGCGGAACCCCCTGCCGCCCTGCACCACTGCGCCATTGAGGAAGTTCATCGCCGGAGAGCCGATGAACCCGGCCACGAACAGGTTCGCGGGCTTGTTGTAGATCACCTGCGGCGCATCGAGCTGCTGGATCACGCCGCCGCGCATCACCGCGATCCGGTCGGCAAGCGTCAGCGCCTCGATCTGGTCATGGGTCACATAGACCATCGTGTTTCCCAGCCGGTTGTGCAGCCGCTTCAGTTCCACCCGCAGTTCCGAGCGCAGCTTGGCATCGAGATTCGAGAGCGGTTCGTCGAACAGGAACACATCCACATCGCGCACCAGCGCCCGGCCGATGGCCACCCGCTGCCGCTGCCCGCCCGACAGGGCACCGGGCTTGCGGTCCAGCAGCGCCTCGATCTGCAGGATCTCGGCGGCGCGGGCGACACGGGCGTCGATTTCGGCCCTGGGCATCCGCTGGTTCTTCAAGCCGAAGCTCAGGTTCCCGCGCACCGTCATCTGCGGATAAAGCGCGTAGGACTGGAACACCATGCCGATGCCGCGCCGCGAGGGTTCATCCCAGGTCACATTGCGGTTCTTGATGAAGATCTGTCCTTCGGTGATGTCCAGAAGCCCGGCGATGCAGTTCAGCAAGGTGGACTTGCCGCAGCCCGACGGGCCAAGCAGCACCAGAAACTCACCGTCGCGGATATCGAGGTTCAGCGTGTCGAGCACCGTCAACGCCCCGAAGGACAGTTTCAGATCCCGGATCGAAATGCTTTGCATGGCTTATCCTTTCACCGCGCCGGCGGCGATGCCGCGCACGAACAGCCGGCCCGAGACGAAGTAGATCGTCAGCGGCACCAGCCCGGTCAGCAGCGTTGCCGCCATGTTGACGTTGTATTCCTTGACCCCCTGGACCGAGTTGACGATGTTGTTCAGCTGCACCGTCATCGGATAGCTGTCGGGGCGGGTGTAGATCACGCCGAACAGGAAGTCGTTCCAGATCCCCGTCACCTGCAGGATAAGCGCGACCACGAAGATCGGCAGGCTCATCGGCATCATGATCTTGAAGAAGATCGTCCAGAAACCGGCGCCATCGACACGGGCAGCCTTGAACAGCTCTTCCGGGATCTGCGCGAAATAGTTGCGGAAAAGCAGCGTCAGGATCGGCATGCCGAAGATCGTATGCACAAGAACCAGGCCCCAGACGCTGCCGTAAAGGCCAAGGTCGCGCAACAGGATCACGATCGGGTAGATCATCACCTGATAGGGGATGAAGGCACCGATGATCAGGATCGCAAAGAAGGTCTCCGAGCCGCGAAACCGCCACATCGACAACGCATAGCCGTTGACCGAGGCGATCGCGATCGACAGCACCAGCGACGGGATCAGGATGCGAACCGAATTCATGAACCCCCGGCTGAGCCCGTCGCAGTTGAGCCCGGTGCAGGCCTGCGACCAGGCCTTCACCCAGGGCTCGAAGGTGATTTCCAGCGGCGGGGCAAAGACGCTGCCCATCCGGATTTCGGGCATGCCCTTGAGCGAGGTGACCACCATCACGTAAAGCGGCAGCAGGTAGTAAAGCGAGATCAGGCCAAGCGTGCCATAGATCAGGACATTGCGCCGGGTCAGCACCCGCTGCGGGCGCCGGCCACGCGGCTCGGCGCGTGCGGGCGCCAGGGCGACAGCAGCATCTGGGGCAGCATCAGCCACGTTTCTTTCCTCCGAATTCAAGATAGGCCCAGGGGATCAGCACCACCGCCACCGACAGCAGCATCATGGTCGAGGCCGCAAAGCCCTGACCGAGGTTCTGCGAGCGGAACATGTGGTCATAGACGTATTTGGCCGGCACTTCCGACGCGATGCCCGGCCCGCCCGAGGTCTGGGCGACCACGAGGTCATAGACCTTGACGATCCCGGTCGCGATCAGCACCAGCGCGGTGATGAAGACCGGCCGCATCATCGGGATGATGATCATCACATAGGTTTTCCAGGTTGGAATGCCGTCCACCCGCGATGCCTTCCAGATATCCTCGTCGATGCTGCGCAGCCCGGCCAGCATGATGCACATGATCAGCCCCGTCCCCTGCCAGAGCCCGGCGATCAGGATGCCGTAGATGACGATGTCGGGGTTGTAGAGCGGATCGAAGGAAAAGCTTTCCCAGCCGAGGCTGCGCACCATGGACTGGACCCCGAACTCGGGGTTGAGGATCCATTGCCAGACAAGCCCCGTCACGATGAAGCTGAGCGCGAAGGGATAGAGCAGGATGGTGCGGAACGCACTTTCAAAGCGGATCTTCTGATCCAGCAGCGCCGCCAGCACGAAGCCGATCGCAAGGCTGAACACCATCATGAAGAAACCGAAGATCGCGAGGTTCTCGATCGACACGATCCAGCGGTTGGAGCTCCACAGCCGTTCGTACTGGGCAAGGCCGACGAAATCGGTGCGCGGCAGCAACCGGGACGAGGTGAAGGAATGCACGACCGTCCAGGCGGTGCAGCCGATGAAGATCACCAGCGCCGTGAAGATCATGGGAAGCGAGGCGATCTTGGCGCTGAGGTTGCGCATCAGGCGATGCGGGCGGGCAGAGGCAGCCATGCGGTTCTCCTGCAAGGGGCGCGTCACCGGGCGGGGCCGCTGGCGACGCGCCGTTGCTCAGTCGGCGCTGGCGATGATGCTGGCGAAACGGGCCTGCGCATCCTCGGGCGTCATCGAGAAGTCGTTCCAGAACTCGACCATCAGATCCTCGATCTGGCCCTGCGTGTCGGGCGAGATGACCATGGCAAGGTCAGGCACCGTATCGCCGCGCGTCAGGATCTCAAGCCCGCGTTTCATGCAGTCATTGGCGGCACCCATGTCGATATCGGTGCGCACCGGCAGCGATCCCTTGCGCAGGTTGAAGGCGACCTGCGTGTCCGGGGCGATCAGATGCGAGGCAAGCGCAAGCTGCCCCTCCCGGATCGCGGGGTCGCGATTGACGGGGAAATAGAAGGCATCGCCGCCGGTCGAGATCACCTCGTTCACGCCAAGGCCGGGCAGGCAGCTGTAATCCTCGCCGGCGACAAGGCCCGCGATGGCAAATTCGCCCTGCGCCCAGTCCCCCATGATCTGCCCGCCGGCGGCGCCGGTGATCACCATGTTCGTTGCCTGGTTCCAGTCCTGGACATTGCTGCCGGCCGACAGGCGTCGCGCCACATCGACCCCGGCAAAGACCTCGGCCATGCCCGCGCTTGCGGCGGCATCCGCGTCCTTCTCCTCATAGACCTGGCGCCACAGGTCCAGCCCGCCAAGCGCGATGGACATGACGTTGAAGGTGCCGTTGCTTTGCCAGGACTGCTGGCCCACGGCGAGAGGAACCTTGCCGGCCTCTTCAAGCGCGGGGGCGGCGGCCACGAATTCCTCCCAGTTGGTCGGCACCTCGACACCGGCATCCTCGAAGGCCTGATGCGAGAGCCAGAGCCATTGCCACGAATGGATGTTCATCGGCACGCAATAGACGCGACCATCAACGGTGCAGGCATCCAGCAGCGTGACCGGCGTCACGATATCGCGCCACCCCTCGGCCTCGGCCAGTTCGGTAAGGTCGAGCATCAGCCCCGCCTCGATCAGCTCCTCCGCCTGCCGACCGTGGTTGAGCTGCGTCGCCGCCATCGGATCGCCGCCCAGAATCCGGCTGATGATGATGGGTCGTGCCGTGCCCGATCCGCCGGCGATCGCCCCATCGACCCAGCGGTGTTCGCCGCGTTCGTCGAACATGCGCGCCACTTCGGACACCGCCGCAGCTTCGCCGCCCGATGTCCACCAATGGGCGATCTCAAGATCGGCGGCAGATGCGGCAGCGGGCATGACGGCCCCCAGTGCCACCAACTTCCAGAAACTGGACATTACTCTCTCCTCCCGGTATCTAAAACGTTATAGTTTGCACTATATCGTTGATGTAAACGTTCTCAAGGAAAAGTTGATGGCGATCAACCCGCAAAATCGATGCAAGATTTTCGTGCAGAAGCGGCGCTCTGCGCCGGCTTTTCCCGCAACACGAGCAACTTCCGGGGCGAAAGGACAGCGATGCTGCCGCATCACCGGCACTACGGCGGCCCCCGCCTTTCGCGCGGATCCGGCAGGATGAGCGGCCCCTTTCCGCCCGCCGTCCCGCCGCTGCCGGAGGGTGATTCGGTGCCTCTGGCCGCCCCTGCCCGGCCCACGCTCAAGACCATCGCGGCGCTGACCGGGCTTGCCGTGGCCACCGTGTCACGCGCGCTCAAGGATGCGCCCGATATCGGCGAGGCCACGAAAGAGCGGGTGCGCGCGGTGGCGCATCAGGTGGGCTATCGTCCCAACCGGGCCGGGGTCCGTCTGCGGACCGGCAAGACCAATGTGGTCGCGCTGGTTCTCTCGGCGGAACATGACGTGATGAACCATACCGCGCGACTGATCTATTCCGTCGCGGCGGCGCTGCGTGAAACGCCCTACCACATGATCGTGATGCCGTTCTTTGCCTCGGAAGATCCGATGCTGCCGATCCGCTATCTTGTCGAAAGCGGCTCGGCCGACGGGATCATCATCAACCAGATCCGCCCCCAGGACCCGCGGGTGCGCTACATGCATGACCGCAACGTCCCCTTCGCCACCCATGGCCGCAGCGACATGGGGATCAGCCATGCCTTCGCCGATTTCGACAATGAAGGCTATGCCCGGCTGGCCGTGCAGGCCCTGGCCGCGCGGGGACGCCGGCGGCTCGTGCTCATTTCCCCGCCCGCCGATCAGTCCTATGGCGCCCACATGATCCGTGGCTTTCTGGATGAAGCGCGCCGCTGCAACCTGAGCGCCGAGGTTCTGCCCGATGTGAGCAGCGATGCCGGCGGCGACCGGATCGAGGCGGTGCTGAGGGGCCTGCACAGCCGTGCCGCGCCGATGCCTGACGGCTTCGTTTCCGGATCGACAACGGGCGCGGTCTGCGCCGTTGCCGCCGCCGAGGCTGCCGGCCGTCAGATCGGAACCGACTTCGACGTCGCCGCGAAAGAGGCCATTCCCTTCCTGCACCGCTTCCGCAAGGACATGATCGTGGTGCGCGAGGATATCTCGCATGTCGGGGACTTTCTGGCACGGGCGGTCATCAACGCGATCGAGGCGCGCAGCAGCGACACGTTCCAGTGGCTGGAGCAACCGTTCATTCACCCTCGTCGTGCCGGCGCATAGCCCCCGGCCGTCGTGTCGCGCCATGACAGCAGGCGCGCGCGCCCGCACAAGGCCGGCCACGCCGGGTCCGTCGAGGCTGCGGCCGATGCCCGCCGGATCCGGCCGCGCCAGACAGCGCTCCGGCGGACCGGGGGCGATCAGCCCGGCAGCACCCGCAATTCCTCGCGGCGCAGACGATTGTGGATCTCGACCGCGGCAATCTCGGCCTGGGCCATCGCTACGGCGATCTGGTTCAGCCCCGTGACGACATCGCCCGCGGCATAGACACCGGGAACCGAGCATTCCTGACGGCGATCGGTGACGATGCGACGGTCCGGCGTCAGCTCCAGCCCGAGCTGTTCGCCAAGATCGCTTTGCGCCGTGACCCCGAGCCCGGAATAGATGGCATCAAAGGTCAGGCGAACATGATCCTCGAGGCAGATCTCGACGATGCGGTCATCGCCGAAGCGGATGTCCCGCACCGGCTGGTCCTGCACCACGATTCCCGCGCCGCGCAGCCGCCCAAGCGCCGCGGGGGGCAGATCCAGACGGCGACCCAGCGTGACGATCGTGATCCGGTCGGTATAGCTGCGCAGAAACAGCGCTTCGCCCGCCGCGCAGGCCTCATGTCCGATCACGGCAAGGCGGCGATCGGTCATCTCGTATCCATCGCAGATCGGGCACTGACGGATACGGCCCTCCAGCACATGCGCCACCGCGTCGCGGACCGGTGGCAGGTGATCGCGCACGCCGGTGGCAAGGATCAGGTGCCGCGCCAGCACCATGTCGTCGCCCGCCGTCACCTTGAAGCGGCCGTCAGGCATGGGCACAACCGCCGTCACCGCCGCAGAGACCGGGCTGTGCCCGAACCCGCCCAGTTGCCTGCGCATCCGCTGCAACAGGTCATGGCCGTTGATGCCCCCCGGAAAGGCCGGGTGATTATGGCTGCGCGGGATCCAGGCTGCACGGCTGTCGCCGGCGCCGAACAGCCTGAAGCTGCGCCGGAACCGTGCCAGAAAGATCGCCGCCGTCAGGCCCGCAGGGCCCGCCCCCACGATGCAGCAGTCGATTTCGGGAATGTTCATGCAGCGCTGCCGTCGGCTTCGGGAAGCGGGTAGTCCGGCGGCAGATCCTCTTCGTCGAAGGGCCGCTGCTGCGCGGGGGGTGCGTCCTGGCGGGTGAAGCCCTGCAGGCTTCCGAACGGCTGATAGTCGCGCGGGATCTCCACCTTGCTCAGGGCATGGGCGGTCAGAAGCTCGGCCACCGAGCGCAGGGCGTGCATGTGGATCCGTTCATAGCCGTGGCTGGCATCCACGCCAAAGGTGACAAGCGCGGTGCGCACATCCGCCCCTGCCTCGATCGCCGAGGCGCTGTCGGACCGATAGTAGCGGAACACATCCTTGCGATAGCGGATATCATTGGCGCGGCACAGCGCGGCCAGCTTGCGCGTCAGGTGGAAATCGAACGGGCCCGTCATGTCGGCCGCCGCGATCGTCACCCCGAATTCCGAGGAGTTCTGCCCGGGCGCCGAGGTGCCGTTGTCCACGGCCACCATCGAGGCGACATCCGCCGGAAGAACCGAGGACGCCCCGTGACCGACCTCTTCCGAGATGGTGAACAGCCAGTGCACATCCACCGGGGGCGGGGGCGCATCCTGAAGGGCGCGCATCGCGGCAAGCATCAGCGCCACGCCGGCCTTGTTGTCCAGATGGCGCGAGACGATGAAGCCGTTGTCCAGGAACTCGGGCTGCGGATCAATGGCCACCGTGTCGCCCACCTCGATTCCCAGTCGCTCCAGCGCCGGCGCATCCATCGCAAAGGCATCCACCCGCAGTTCGACATGGGGCCAGCCGCTGGGCTGGCTGTCGATCTCGTCGGCAAAGGTGTGGCCCGATGCCTTGAGCGGCAGCACCGTGCCCCGATAGCTGCCCTTTTCGCAGAAGATCGTGCAGCGCGCGCCCTCGGCGAAACGCGCCGACCACGAGCCGATCGGCACCAGTTCCAGCCGCCCGTTGGGCTTGAGCGCCTTGACCTGGGCGCCCAGCGTATCGACGTGGCTGACGATGGCGCGCGCGCCTTCGGCACGTTCCCCGGCCAGACGCGCCCGGATCGCCCCGCGCCGGGTCAGCACATAAGGCAGGTGCAGCCGCTCAAGCTCCTGGCAGACATGGCGCACGACCTGATCCGTATAGCCGGTGGGGCTCGGGATCGACAGCAGCGCCTGCAACTGCTGGCGCAGGTAGTCCACATCGATCGGAAGGCGGGGCGTGGGTGTGGTCATCCCTCAGGCCTCGATGTCCTGAAGCCACATTTCCAGAACCGCCGCCTGCCACAGTTCCGACCCGCGCAGCCGGGTGATGTGATCGGCAGGTGCTGCGAACAGCTGTTCAAGATACTCCGGGCGAAAGATCCCCCGGCTGCGGGCGGAGTCCGAGGTCAGCGTGTCGCGCACCATCTCCAGATAGGGGCCATCGATGTATTTCAGCGCCGGCACCGGGAAATAGCCCTTGGGCCGGTCGATCACCTCGGCCGCGATCACCTGGCGCGCGGCCTCTTTCAGCACGCCCTTGCCGCCCTGGGCCAGCTTGTGCCGCGCGGGGATGCGGCCGGCCAGTTCGACCAGTTCGTGATCCAGAAACGGCACCCGCGCCTCAAGACCCCAGGACATGGTCATGTTGTCCACGCGCTTGACCGGATCGTCCACCAGCATGACATTGGTGTCCAGGCGCAAGGCCTTGTCCACCGGATCATCGGCGCCCGGCAGCCCGAAATGATGGGTCACGAAGGCCAGGCTCTCGTCCTTGTCGGCCAGGTAGTCGGGCGACAGGTGCTGCGCAAGCCGGGCGTGGCTGCGATCGAAAAAGGCCGCGGCATAATCGGTCACCGGATCGGCGGACCCGGCAAGCGGCGGATACCAGTCATAGCCGCCAAAGACCTCATCGGCCCCCTGCCCCGACTGCACGACCTTGATTGTTTTCGACACTTCGCGCGACAGAAGGAAGAAGCCGATGTTGTCATAGGACACCATCGGTTCCGACATGGCCGCGATCGTCGCCGGCAGGTTCGCGCGCATTTCGTCGGAAGGAATGAAGATCTTGTGGTGATCGGTTTCGTAATGGCGCGCGATCAGGTCGGAATAGCGGAATTCGTCGCCCTTTTCGCCCTTGGCCTCTTCGAAGCCGATCGAGTAGGTGGCAAGGCCGCGCTGCCCCTCTTCAGCCAGAAGCCCGACGATCAGCGAACTGTCCACGCCCCCCGAAAGAAGCACGCCGACCGGCACATCCGACACCATGCGCCGACGCACCGCAATCCGCAGCGCCTCGAGCACGCGCTCGCGCCATTCCTCCATCGGCCGGGCCTCATCCTCGGGGCTGCGCAGGAAGCTTGCGGTCCAGTAGACGGTATCGCTGTGACTGCCATCGGGGGCATAGCGGCGGATCGTCGCCGGGGGCAGCTTGCGCACGGCCTGCAACAGGGTGCGGGGCGGGGGCACCACTGCATGCCAGGTCATGTAGTGATGCAGTGCCACGCGGTCGAGGGTCAGATCCACATCGCCCCCCGCCAGTAGCGCCCGCAGCGTCGAGGCAAAGCGCAGGCCCTTGCCCGTTTCGGTATAGTAAAGCGGCTTGATCCCGAAGCGGTCCCGCACCAGCGTCACGGCGCCGCTGGCCCAGTCATGCACCGCAAAGGCGAACATGCCCGCGAAACGCTCGACAGCCGCAGGCCCCCATTCCGCCCAGGCGCGCAGCACCACCTCGGTATCCGAGGTTGACCGGAAGCTGTGGCCGGCGGCTTCAAGCTCCTGCCGCAGTTCGGGATAGTTGTAGATGCAGCCATTGAAGACCAGTGACAGGCCGAGTTCCGGCACGACGAAGGGCTGGGCGCCGGCCTCGGTCGGGTCGATCACCATCAGGCGGCGATGGCCAAAGCCCACCGATCCGCGCTGGAAGATGCCTGCCCCATCGGGGCCGCGGCGCTCCATCGCGGCCGTCATCGCCTGCAGGCGGCGTTCCGAAGTCTCGCTGCCGTCAAAGTTGATCTCGCCGCATATGCCGCACATCTGGCCCTCGTTCTCTGCTTTCCGTCGGGTGGCCCCGCAGGCCGCCGGCAATCCAACGGGAAAACGCGGGGGATGTTCCGTCCCGGGGCCGCCGCAGCACGAAACCGGCGGAGGACGACAGCGGATGGGCGGGCGTTGCGGGGAACAAAATCCGGCGCGTTCCGTTCGCCCTCTGCCGGTTCCGGCACCGGGCTTTCCGGTTCACCGCATCCCGAAGGCATGCCCCTTCGGCCGACATCCCAGGCAAGGAGAGATCCTGTGCAAAAGCCGCAGGCCAGACACACGACCGCCCCGTTCCCGCAGTTCGCAGCGCCGCCGGGGGAAGGCGCGCCGCAGGCCGATCATCCTGCGGCCGGGGGGACAGTCGTAGAGTGCGGCTGGGGCCGGCTGATCTTTGCCCAGACGTTCAGCGCGCATGAGGATCTTGCCACGGCGCTGCGCGCCGAGCGGCGCGGCGATCGTGACATCGCCTTTTATGTGGCCGAGCCGCAGATCCTGCTGGCCGTCGCGCCGCAGGCGTTGTTTCTGGATCCGTCGCATTGCCTGCGGCTTGATCTTGCCCGGGGAACCCCCGTCCCGGAGGCGGCGCTTCCGTTCCGGATCCGCCCGGTTCAGGGCAGCGCCGATATCCGCGCCGTCAACGCGATCTATGGCGCCCACGGCATGGTCCAGTTGCCGGACGATTTCCACCGGATCGGGCAGGGCGACACGGTCACGCTGCTGGTGGCCGAGGACCGGACGACGGCCGAGATCCTGGGCGCGGTCATGGGGGTGGATCATGTCGCGGCCTTCGATGATCCCGAGGGCGGAAGCTCGCTCTGGAGCCTTGCCGTGGCGCCGCAGGCGCCGCACGGGCGGATGGGCGAATATCTGGTGCGCGCCGTGGCGGACCGGTTCCGCGGCCTCGGACGCCGCTTTCTTGATCTGACGGTGATGCAGGGCAATGCCGAGGCGATGGCGCTTTACGAAAAGCTCGGCTTCCGCCGGGTGCCGGTGTTTTCGGTGAAATGCAAGAACAGCATCAACGAACGGCTCTATGCCGGCACCGTGCCCGGCGAAGGGCTGAACCCCTATGGGCGGCTGATCGTCGACGAGGCCAGCCGCAGGGGCATTCATACCGAGATCATCGATGCCGAGGCCGGGTTCTTCAAGCTCAGCTATGGCGGGCGCAGCGTGCGCTGCCGGGAATCGCTCAGCGAATTCACCTCGGCCGTGGCGATGTCGATCTGCGACGACAAGCGCGTCACCCACCGGATCGTCGCCGCGGCCGGCGTCGTGGTGCCCGAACAGATCAGCGCCGACCCGCCCGAGGCCGCGGCAGACTTCCTGCGCCGGGTCGGAAAGGTGGTGGTCAAGCCCGCGCGCGGCGAACAGGGCCGCGGTGTGGCGGTGGGCATTACCACCGAGGCGCAGCTGGTGACCGCCTGCGAACAGGCGCGCCAGATCTGCGCCGAGGTGATTGTCGAGCACTGCGTGGAGGGCGAGGATCTGCGCATTGTGGTCATCGATTATCAGGTCGTGGCTGCCGCACTGCGCCGCCCGCCGCGGGTGGTCGGCGACGGGCACAGCAGCATCGGCGATCTGATCGCCCGCCAGAGCCGTCGTCGCGCTGCTGCCACGGGTGGCGAAAGCACAATTCCCGTCGATGCCGAAACCCGTGCCTGCCTTGCGGAAGCCGGGGTGACCCTAGACGATGTGCTGCCCCGGGGCGTGGAACTCGTGGTGCGCCGGGCGGCCAATCTGCATACCGGTGGCACGATCCATGATGTCACCGATCGCCTTCATCCGGCGCTGGCCCAGGCGGCGATTGCGGCGGCGCGCGCGATCGACATCCCGGTCACCGGTATCGACCTGATCGTTCGCGCGCCCGAAGCGCCGGATTACGTGTTCATCGAGGCGAACGAGCGGCCGGGCCTTGCCAATCACGAACCGCAGCCCACGGCGGAACGGTTCATCGACCTTCTGTTCCCGCTCTCGGTCCGGCCGGCGTCCGACTCTGACAGCGCGCCCAGCGTCGTCTGAGGGCGGCTTGCGCTGCACCGCGGCCGCAGCGCGCCTGGCCCGGATTCCAAGCCTGATGCGGGCGGGGGCCCACAGGCTGGACGCGGGCCGGAACGGATACTGCGCGCTTGGCCCGGATCGCCCTCATGCCCCCGTTCTCATGTGGCCATCACGAGGCAAGGCCTCGGGCGGCTCCCCTCCCGGTCGCGGCTGTCGACGCTGCCCGGCCCGAAAGCGCCGCGCGACACAACCGGGGCGCTGCGTCCATGGCCAGCCGCGACAGGGGAGGCCCGGCCCCTCCGGATCGCAGGGGCTGCTGCGGCACCCGCTGGTGCGGCTCAGGCGCTGGCGGGGCTGGGGCGGCAGTAGCGATGCATAAGCTGGACAGGCTCCATCGGTTCCGAAAAGAGCTGCCCCCGGAAGCGGCTGCAGCCGAGATCCAGCAACAGCGCATGTTCCTGCGCCGTCTCGACCCCATCGGCAGACACTTTCATCCCCACCCCCCGCGCGAGGTCAACCATGACCTGGGCCACCCGCAGCAGGTAGTCGTCCTCCTCGAGCCGGCGCACGAAGGTGCGGTCAATGCGCAGCGTATCGATCCCCAGGCTGCGCATCGCCGGAAGGGCGGCAAAGCGGGTTTCGAAATTGCTGACCGACACCGAGACGCCCAGACGCTTGATCTCGGCGATGCCCCGGATCATCGCCTCGTCCTCGCCCTGCCGGCCGCCGGGGGTCAGGCCCAGTTCCAGCCGCGAGGGCGAAAGCCCCGTCGCCACAAGGATGGTGGTCAGCTTGCGCGGAAACTGGTCGTCGCGCAGCTGGATGGGTGAGACATCCACCGCGATTTCCGGCAGGTCCGCTTCGGCGGCAAACTTGCAGGCCCGCGACAGGGCCTGCTGTCCAAGCGCCTGCACCAGGCCGCGTTCTTCGGCCAGCGGCACGAAGAGTTCGGGTCCAAGCGTCCCCTGTTCGGGGTGGTTCCAGCGCAGGGCGCTTGCAGCACCCGAGAACTGCCCCCGCCCGTCGAAAACCGGCTGATAGACGGTAACAAGCTCCAGGCCGGTTTGAAGCGCCCGGCGCAGATCGCGCTCCATGTCGTTGCGGCGCAGCATTGTCCGGGCCATGGAACTGTCAAAGACGCGATGCCGCGCGCGTCCGTCCCTTTTCGCGCGATACAGGGCAAAATCGGCCTTGCGCATCAGCGCGTCGGGCTCTTCGGGCCGGACAGGATCGGCCGCGACGCAGCCGATGCTGGCCGAGGCATGAATCACTTCGCCGCTCAGCTCGTAGGGCTGGGAAAGACGTCGTGCCAGGTCGGCGCAGAACCTGTCCTGCCCTTCTGAAGAGCGTGCCCGCAGCACAACCGCGAATTCATCCCCGCCCAGCCGCGCCGGCAGATCGCCGGGTCGCAGCGCATCCTGAAGGCGGCGGGCCACGACCCGGATAAGCTCATCTCCGGCCGGATGGCCGAGGGAATCGTTGACCAGCTTGAAACGGTCCACATCCAGACACACCAGGCCGACGGTTGGTCCGCCAGCAGCAAGATCCTTCAATGCCGCTGTCAGATGTCGTTCGAAACTGGCGCGATTCGGCAGCCCGCTGAGCGGATCATGCAAGGCAAGGTGCCGGGCCTTTTCCTCGCTGCGCTGCAACCGGACCGAGGCATTGACCAGAAGCCAGGACAGAAGCGCCACCACCATGCCGCCAATGGCAAGCGCCAGTGCGAAGGCCGGAACAAGTTCCCGCACAAGCACCATCCCTGGCCGGCTGGGGTTCCAGGCGAACCACATGATCGGGCGGCCCTGCGCGTCGGCAAGCGCCACGGCCCGCACCGTCGGATCATCGGGGGGTTCGGACAGGAAGCGCGGCTGGTTCAGTTCGATCGGTGCCGCCACCCGTTCCGAGAGGGCGGCGTCGATATATCTGACGGCGACGTGCAGGAACTCGCGCCCCACCGGCTGGACAAGGCGATCGGTGTCGGGGACGATCGGAACGATGCTGACCATGGAACCCCGTCCGCCGATCGTCACGAGATCGCCGACCGACATATGGGCGATCACCTCGGTCGCATCGGCAAGGCCGACACTGGCCGCCCGCATTTCCCGCCGCATGTCGCCGATAAGCGCCGCCAGCACCGGTGCCCTGTCGCCCCAGTCTTCGGGGGGGACCGTGGTGCCGTCGCGCCAGACATAGGTGAGATACCCTTCGGGCGAGACCAGCATGGTCTCGTCGTGGCCGAAATACTCCTGCAGCCAGGTGCCGAGGTTCTCGATCAGCCATTGGCGGTTGTCGCTCTGGGCGGCGCGGACGGCGTCATCCCAGATGGTCGCGCTTTGTTGCTGAACCGGAAGCTGTTCCTGTTCGGCTTTCAGCCGATGCAGGGCAAGACGGCTTTCATGCTCTGCCGCCTCGGTGTCGGCCGCCCGGATCGCGGTGACGCCGAGAAACAGCGTGCCGGCAATTCCCGACAGCATGAGCACGCAGATCGCGGCAAGAAACTGATTAGAAAGGCTCAAAGGATACCTGAAAAACGACATGTATTCCCCTCTGCCCTGGTGTGGACACTTATCAGACAGGAATTCATGATGACATTTAACCGTGCAGAACACTCGGTTGCCATGGACCGGACCAGCACGCAACATGGCAGTGGATTCATTTTTATGTTTCTCGGCTGATGCTGCACGGATGCGACAAGACGCATCCGCGGCGCGCATCTGGCCAGGGCCGCGTCAGTCCCGCCCGGCCCGCCCGCGAAAACCGGCACAGGGGCCCGCGGTGGCGCCCTCCGCAGTGGCGGTTGCCGGCGCCTAATCCCGGGCGTCGGCAAGAGTGTCGGCAGGAGGGGCGCGAGAACCTGTCCCGGGCACGGCTTGGCCGCAGGTGGCGGTGCCCGGGGCGCGCTGCCGGCTCCGGACACCGGGATCCGCCTTCTGCCTGCGCCCACGGGAGATTTCGATACTGGCGAACGGCCGCGCATGGCGGCGATCAGCGTTTCGCCAGCATCATCTTCCGCCCTTCACATGAGCATCCGCCGGATGGTGCCCTCGCTTGCTTCGGCGCAGCTCGCGCATCTGCTTTCGGCGGGCGGCTGCGTAATGGCTACATCGTCACCACCATCCGGCCCTCGACCCGGCCATGCCGCAGATCGTCGAAGACATCATTGATCTTGTCCAGCGTCGTGAGGGTTCGGTGAACCCGGACCTTGCCTTCGCCCGCGATCCTCAGCGCCTCGTCCAGATCCTTGCGCCCGCCGACGATGGACCCGCGCAGCGTGATCCGCTTGAGCACGACATCGAAGATCGGCGTCGGGAACTCGCCTGGCGGCAGCCCGACCAGCGCGATCGTGCCGCGCCGCCGCACCAGTTGAAGTGCCTGCGCAAAGGCGGGCACCGACACGGCGGTGACCAGAACGCCATGCGCGCCGCCGCCGGTGGCTTCCCGCACCGTCTCGGCCGCGCCGGGCTGTCCCGCATCCACGGCCAGATCCGCGCCAAGGCTTCGGGCCAGGGCCAGCTTTTCCTCGCCCAGATCAAGGGCGGCCACATGCAGGCCCATCGCCTTGGCATATTGCACCGCAACATGCCCCAGACCGCCGATCCCCGAAATCGCAAGCCATTCGCCCGGGCGCGCCTCGGTTTCGATGATGCCCTTGTAGGTGGTGACGCCCGCGCAGAGGATGGGGGCGATATCGGCGAAATCCACGTTCTCCGGGAGGCGACCCACGTAGTCGGCGTTCCCGATCGCGTATTCCGCGAAACTTCCGTTCACGGTGTAACCGCTCATGTGCTGGGCCTCGCACAGCGTTTCCCAGCCGGTGATGCAATGCTCGCAGCGGCCGCAGGCGTCGTGCAGCCAGGCGATGCCCACCCTGTCGCCGACCTTCAGATGGGTGACGCCCTCGCCCAGTTCCTCGACCACCCCGGCGCCTTCGTGGCCGGGGATGAACGGCAGGCCGGGCTTGACCGGCCAGTCCCCGTCCGCCGCATGCAGATCGGTGTGGCAGACGCCGGTCGCAACGATGCGTACCAGCACCTCGCCCCGGCCGGGGCTGGGAACCGGCACCTGTTCAATCACCAGCGGCTTGCCGAATTCCCGCACCACCGCGGCTTTCATCATTCTGGCCATCTGCTGTTCCTCCTGAGGTTGCGTGATGGCAGGATGGCCGACGCGGGCCTTGACCGCCTTGATGCAGGTCAAGGCCGGCGCCGCGCCGGGTCAGAGCCGCGGCGCCCCCACCATCCGGTGCAAGCGGTCCACTACCGCGGGTTCGAGCCGCAGCGCCGTGCCGAGGCGACGGAAGTAGCTGCGCTCGGCGTCCGTGTCGGCCGCAACCGTCAGCAGCGCCGCAAGATAGATCTCGGTCGCAAGTTCGGGATGGCTTACCTGCCGCCCCAGCGTCTCGAGATCAACGGGTGTGCGCAGCTGCTCTTCCAGCTCGGCGCGTTCTGCCTCCGACACTTCGCCCTCGGTCAGATGCGACAGAAGGCGCTTCGTCTCGGCCTCGTCGACATGGCCGTCAGCCTGTGCTGCCCCGATCATGGCGCGCAGCACCAGACGCTCCGCCTCGGGGCCGGTCAGCACCGCCTCCTGTTCCACGCTGGGCCCGGCAAGCTCGTTTCCGCCCGTGGCGCCCTGGTGTTCGCGCCAGGCACGCAGCGCCAGCGTTCCCAGGACGGCCATCGCCCCGCCGCGCACGGCACCGCCCAACCCGCCGCCAAGCACCCCGCCAGCCGCCGCCCCGATGCCGCCGATCTGCGCGCCGCTCATGCCCCCCAGCTGTTCCGAGCGCAGAAAGGCCCGCGCCCGTTCGGCCAGCGAGCCCGCGCTGCCCGGCGATCCGGACATGGCGCCGCCGCCAGGCGTCGCGTTCGTCCCGCCGCCGCCCGCAAGGGCTGCAAGGAGTCCGTCGAGGCCACCGCGCCCGGATTCCGCCGTGCCAGTCGTTCCCGCCCCCGTTCCAGTTCCCGTCGCAGCCCCGGTGGCCGGATGCTGGGGTGCGCCCATCCGCTGTTTCAGAAAACCCTCGACCAGCTGTCCGATGCTCATGTTCATCTCTCCCACGCGGCGGCCATGTGCCGCCTTTGCAGAAACGTCATGCGCCATGCGCCGGTTCCCGCGGGGCGGTCAGGCTTCGACCGTTCCGCCGGAAAAATTCCGGTAAAGGAACCGGGGCGGTTCCTGCGCGGATTCGGCCAGCGCAAGTCGGAACAGATCCTCGTGGCGCGGCGACAGGGCGCAGGCGGGATCGGTGTTCGCCGCGTCCCCCGTCAGCGCGAAGGCCTGACAACGACAACCGCCGAAATCCGCCTCCTTGTGGGCGCAGCTGCGGCAGGGCTCCTTCATCCAGCCGGTGCCGCGATAACGGTTGAGCGCCTCGGAATGGTGCCAGATCCACGCCAGTGGACGGTCGCGCACCGAGTCGAATTCAAGCCCGGTGATCGTTTCCGCCGCATGGCAGGGCAGAACCTTGCCCGAGGGCGAGATATTGAAGAACTGCCGTCCCCAGCCGCCCATGCATTGTTTGGGGCGCAGCGCGTAGTAATCGGGGATGACATAGTCGATCTCGAGCACACCCTGCAGCCGCGCGCGGGCCTCCTCGACGATGCGCGTGGTTTCTTCCAGCTGTTCAAGGGTCGGCATCAGGGCCTGACGGTTGCGCAGCGCCCAGCCGTAATACTGCACATTGGCAACCTCGATCCGGTCGGCATCGAGGGCGACGGCCATGTCGATCATCGCGCGCAGCTCATGCAGGTTCTGGCGATGCATCACGGCATTGACCGTCAGCGGCAGATCAAGCGCACGCACCCAACCCGCGACCTCGATCTTGCGGGCATGGCCGTTGCGAAAGCCGCCGACCCGGTCGGCCAGGGGCGCGGTGGCAGCCTGAAAGCTGATCTGGACATGGCAAAGGCCGGCATCGGCAAGCGCGTGCAGCCGGTCGCGGCTCAGCATCACCGCCGAGGTGATCAGGTTGGAATAAAGCCCCACCTCGGTCGCGTGGCGCACCAGCGCGGCCAGATCCTTGCGCACCGCAGGTTCACCGCCGGAAAAGTGGATCTGCAGCACGCCCATCTCGGCCAGTTCCGTCATGACGCGCTGCCATTCCGCCGTGTCAAGTTCACGCCCCGCAGCTTCAAGGTCCAGCGGGTTGGAGCAGTAGGGGCATTGCAGCGGGCAGCGGTGGGTCAGTTCCGCCAGAACCGCAAGGGGAATGCCGTAGCTGCCCTCTGCCCGCTCGCCGGCGCCCGCGCCGACCAGCCGGAAATCGTCTTCCGGGGCGCTCATGCCGGGGGTCCTGCCATGGGACGCAGGAAGCCCTTGTCGGCCAGGCCCTGCAACAGGTCGATGACATCGCGCCGGATCACGCCTTCGTCGGCGGTATATTTCTCGGACAGGGTGGCCGCGATTGCCTCGATGCTGCGATCTCCGTCACAAAGCTGCAGGATCTCGGTGCAGGTTTCATCCGGCACCATCACCCGTTCGGGCACCAGCAGCACCCATCTGCCGCGCACGGAATCAAAGCGCAGCCGGGCATGACGGGCAAGCGTCACCCGGTCCGCGGGGGCAAGGCGGGGCCGCGCGCTCATGCCGTGCCCCCGTCCTGACCGGGGCGGAAGGCGCCGGGCGGCACATGGCCCGTCACATAGGCATGATGAAGCGCGTCAAGCTGCACCCAAAGCACGTTGGTCTTGAAGATCAGCGCCTGACAGACCGCCTCGCGCTGTTCCGGGGTGCGGGCATTGCTGCGCACATAGGCCAGCGCAAAGCCTGCGTCGCGCGGCGCCTGTGTCAGCCGGGTGCTGAAATAGCGCATCACCTCGGGGTTGACGAAATCGTAATGGCGCAGCATCCCCGCAATCCGCTGTTCATGGATCGCGGGCGCGAACAGTTCCGTGAGCGAGGACGCCACCGCGTCAAGCGGGGAACGACGCCCGACGAAATCGACATAGGCATCGACGGCAAAGCGGGTGGCCGGCAGGATGCCCGCCGCCGAAACGACATAGTCGCGGTCCAGTCCCAGAGCATCGGTCAGCGCGAGCCAACGATCGATACCGCCCTCCTCGCCGGCCGAGCCATCGTGATCCTCGATCCGGTGACGCCATTCGCGCCGGGTCTCCCGGTCCTGCAGGCGCGACAGGACCACCGCATCCTTCAGCGGGATCATGCTTTGATAATAGAACCTGTTCAGGGCCCAGGCCTGAACCTGTCCGCGGTTCAGCGCGCCGCTGTGCAACAGGTGGTGAAAGGGATGGCGGTCGTGATACCGGGCGGCGCCGATTTCGCGCAGGCGCGCCTCGAGCGCATCGGCGCTGTCCAGGGCGCGCGCAGGCGACAGCGCCGGCGGGGGAACCAGATCAAGCGTCATGGCGAAACTCCGTTCCAGGGGTGGCGATGGTCCAGCCCGCGGCATCGGCCGCGTGGCGTTCGGGCGTGTCGGGCATCAGGGCGGGGTTCGAATTGTTGATATGGATGAAGACCTTGCGCGCGATGCCCAGCCCGGACAGGGCTGCAATGGCCCCCTCCGGCCCCGACATGCTGACATGGCCCATGCGTGCGCCGGTCTTCTGCGACAGCCCGGCGCGGATCATCTCGTCATCCGACCAGAGCGTGCCGTCCATAAGGACCAGATCCGCCCCTGCCAGACGGTCGGCAAGCGGAGGGGTGATCGCCCCGCAGCCTGGGATCACAAAGGCGCCCTTGCCGCCCCGGGCGGGTTGCAGAAAAAGGCCCATGGTGTCGCCTTCGCCCGGACGGGCCGTGCCCTCCAGATACCAGGCCGGCTTGCCCGGCACGGCAAAGGCCAGCACCTGCAGCCCCGACGGCCGGCCATCGGGCAGGCGCGGCTCGAACGGCTGGTCGGGGAGGATCGGCACCCGGGGCACCAGCGCCCGGTCAAGCACATTGAAGATGCTGTTGGCCTCCAGCGTGGCCAGCACATCGGCATGGGCATGCAGGGCAAAGGGCGTGCCCTCGCGCAGCGACAGAAGGCCCGCCACGGCATCAACCTCGCCATTGGTCAGGATCACCCCGGCCAGGGGCGCATCCCGCAGCCGCCCCTGCCGCGGATGAAGCGCCGGCGTGTCGATCAGCTGCTGGCGCAGGTCCGGGGCAGCATTGATGAGAAACCAGTGTTCGCCATCAACCGAAGCGGCAAGCCCGGTCTGGCCGTTGCGCAGCGCCGGATCGGCACGGGCGGCGCGGCAGTTCGTGCAGTTGCAGTTCCATTGCGGCAGGCCGCCGCCTGCTGCGGATCCGAGAACGATGATGTGAAGCATGGCGCCCCGCAAACGCAGCAGGCTTTGGGATCACTTGCGCTTGGCGCAGGCGTACATGTTGATTTCCATGCCCACGGGCGTTTCATCAAACTTCGGGGTCTTCCAGGCCATCGCGGTCTCCTCCTCACGTGATGGGTGTCTTCCCGGTTGTGCCGGGGGCCTTTGCAGTGCGCGGGCCAGTTCTGATACTAGGCAGGCCGGCCACCGACGCCAGCTATGCGGCAGATAGGCTGGGCCTATGGCGCCGGCGGCGCGACCGAGAACAGCGCCGGCAGAGGCGCAATCGGGGGCAGCACAACCTGCGAAGCCGCCGCGCGCAGCCCGTCCAGCAGGCTGTCATAGCGCCCGGTCCGGTGCAGGGCCGGCTGGATCAGCGCCACGATCCGCCGGGCGGCCAGCCCGCTGTGATAGAACCGCAGCCGCGCGGCCGCCTGCCCCGCCGCGACCACCGACAAGGCCGGAACCACGCAGATCCCAAGCCCTTCGCGCACCATCGACAGCGCCGTCTCGAAGCTGCGGACCTGCGCGACCACGCGGTTGCGCGGCAATGTCTCCAGATACCAGTCGGCGATCCGATGGGTGTGCTGCGTGCCGAAGGAGATCCGGATCGAGGCATCCAGTACCGCCTGGCGCCGCGCCACCAGCCCCGGCTCGGTCGAGGTCAGATCGCCCAGATCCAGCCAGTCCGGCACCACAAGCACCATCGGATCCTCGGTCAGCGGGATCTGCAGGAAGCCGGTGCAGGCATCGGCGATCGAATTGGCCGCCAGAAGCCCGATATCAACCCGCCGCGCATAAAGAAGCTCCAGAATATCCGCCGGCGCCCCTTCCAGCAGATCGCAGTCAAGCCGCCGGGGATCGCTTTCCATCCGCGCCAGCGCAACCGGCAGAAGCGTCCGCAGCAGCGACTCCACCCCTGCCAGCCGCAGGGGATGGCGTTGCTGCGCGCAGAAGGCGGCAAGCCCGTCCTCGAGATCCTGCATGCTGCGCAGGATCTCTTCGCAGCGGCGCAGCAGGAACCGGCCGGCATTGGTCAGCACCATCTGGTTCGACCGGCGCTCGAACAGGGGCTGGCCGATGGATTTCTCGAGGCCGGTGATCTGCTGCGACAGCGAGGGCTGCGCAATGCCCAGCATCTTGGCCGCAGCGGTGAGCGAGGGCGCATTGGCCACTGCCCAGAAGGCGCGCAGCTTGCGCAATGTCAGATCCGCGCCCGGACCGGGGCCATCCTCGGGGGGAACAAGGGACAGCCGCTCCTGGGTCATGATCTTCCTCCTCGCTGGCAGACATGCGGCAAGTCTGCCAGCAAAGCGCCGTGCCGTCTCTCAGCCAAAGGCACGAGGGGCGGATTGGCGCTTGTTCCGCCGGGCGGTGCAGGATATCACATATGTGATGAAAGATCACGAATGTATATTTCGCCTGCCGCAGATCGCGGGACGCCGCCGGTGAAGGCCCCGGCGAACCGGCTGCCGCTGGATGCCGCCCGCGATCAGCTGATGATCCGCGTGGCGCGGATGGCCTATCAGCAGGACCGGAGCCATACCGAGATCGCGGCCGAGACCGGGCTCAACCGCTGGCAGGTGAGCCGGCTTTTGCAGGAGGCGCGCGACCAGGGCATCGTGCGGATCGAGATCATTCCCCATGTCGCGCGCAAGCCCGATGTCGAAAGCGCACTTTTGCGCCGCTTCGGCCTGCGCGATGCGGTGGTGGTGCCCACTTCGCCCGGCAGCGACGACAGCGCGGCCCTTGCCCATGCCGCCGGGCAGTATCTTGCCGCCCTGCACCCGAGGCCGGGGCTTCTGGGCCTGTCCTGGGGCCGCACGATGGACCGCGTGGCGCAGTGGCTGCCCGATGGTTGGTCCGAGGATGTGTGCATCGTGCAGATCAACGGCACCGTGGCGCCCCTGCCCCATCTCGCATCCGGCGGGGCCCTGACCGATGTCGCCGGAACCTTTGCCCGCAAGGGCAATGGCCGCATGGTGCCGCTGCCGGTGCCCGCGATCGTGGGTGCGGCCGCGACCCGTGCCGTGCTTGAACAGGACCGGATCGTTGCCGATGTGCTGGCGCTGGCTCGGGCGGCGCCGGTTCTGGTGTTTTCGGCGGGCGTGGCGGGACCGGATTCGGCCTTGCTGCGCTCTGGCAACGTGCTTGGCCCCGAAATGGACCAGTTGGTGGCCCAAGGCGCGGTGGGCGATGTGCTGGGCCATTTCATCGACCGTCACGGCCAGCCGGTGATGGCCGAGCTGGAGGCCCGCACGATCGGGCTGACGCTTGATGATCTGCGCCGCGCCGCCTGCACCATCCTTGTGGCCACCGGCACCGCCAAGCGCGACGTCACGCTGGGCGCGCTGCGGGCCGGGCTGATCCGCACGCTTGTCGCCGACGAACCCCTTGCAACCCAGCTTCTGGAGCATGCCGATGACCCATGACGCCGCGCCCGCACCGCCCGCTCCTGCGCCGCCCCCCAACCACGCGCGCAATCCCGGCACCGGGCTCCGCCCCGAGATGTTCGAAGGCCATCCCGTCAACCGCAGCGCGGCCGAGCGCCGGGCCGCGGCGCTGTTGCAAACCCGCAGCGTCAAGAAGGCGTGGCAGGCGGCCTGGCTTGTGAATGCGATCCGCTGCATCGACCTGACCACCCTTGCCGGGGATGATACCGAAGGGCGGGTGCTGCGGCTTTGCGCCAAGGCCCGCCGCCCCCTTGCCCCGCATATCCTCGCGGGGCTGGGGCTTGAGGGTGCGGATCTGCACGTGGGCGCCGTCTGCGTCTATCCGACGATGGTGCCCCATGCCGTGCGCGCGCTGGCCGGCAGCGGCATTCCGGTGGCCTCGGTCGCGACCGGCTTTCCCGCCGGCCTGATGCCGCTGCCGCTGCGCCTGGCCGAGATCCGCTGGGCGGTGGATCAGGGCGCCGCCGAGATCGACATCGTCATCACCCGCGAACATGTGCTGCGCGCGAATTGGGCCGCATTGCATGACGAGGTGGCCGCCATGCGCGAGGCCTGTGGTCCGGCCCATCTCAAGGCGATCCTCGCCACGGGCGATCTTCAGACCCTGCGCAATGTCTATGCGGCCTCAATGGTGGCAATGCAGGCGGGAGCCGATTTCATCAAGACCTCGACCGGGAAGGAACCGGTGAACGCGACCCTGCCGGTCAGCCTCGTGATGCTGCGGGCGTTGCGCGACTACCGCGATGCAACGGGCCACCGCGTGGGCTTCAAGCCTGCGGGCGGGATGAAAAGCGCCAAGGACGCGCTGAGTTGGCAGATCCTGATGAAAGAGGAACTGGGCCGCGACTGGCTGTCACCGGATCTGTTCCGGCTGGGCGCCTCGTCGATGCTGGGGGATATCGAGCGCCAGCTCGAACACCATGTCACCGGACGCTATGCCGCGTCGTTGCGCCATGCACCGGCGTGAGGGGGAAAAGATGAGCACGATCAAGGAAATCCTGGCCACCATGGATTACGGTCCCGCCCCGGAGGACAGCACCATCCCCCGCGACTGGCTTGCGCGCCACGAGGCAGGCTTTGGCCATTTCATCGACGGTGCCTTCACCCCGCCTGCCGACTGTTTCGACGTCATCAATCCGGCCACCGGCGCGCGGCTGGCGCGCGCCAGCCAGGGCAGCGAGGCGGATGTGGCCCATGCGGTGCACGCGGCGCGAAGGGCCTTGCCGAAATGGGCCGCACTTACGGGCCATGACCGGGCGCGGCATCTTTATGCGCTGGCCCGCCACTTGCAGCAGCATGCCCGGTTTCTGGCCGTGCTCGAAACGCTCAACAACGGCAAGCCGATCCGCGAAAGCCGTGACAGCGACCTGCCGCTGGTGATCCGGCATTTCTATCATCATGCCGGTTGGGCGGCAGTGCTGCAGGACGAGTTTCCGGGCCTTCAGCCGCAGGGCGTCTGCGGACAGGTGATCCCGTGGAACTTCCCGCTGCTGATGCTGGCCTGGAAGGTCGCGCCCGCGCTCGCCGCAGGCAACACCGTGGTGCTGAAACCCGCCGAATACACGCCCCTCACCGCGCTGGCCTTTGCCGAAATCGCGCGCGAAGCGGGCCTGCCGCCGGGGGTGCTGAACATTGTGACCGGCGACGGGCGCACCGGGGAAGCGCTTGTCGCAGCCCAGGGCGTGGACAAGCTGGCCTTCACCGGCTCGACCGATGTCGGCCGGGCGATCCGCCGGGCAAGCGCGGGCAGTGGCAAGGCGCTGACGCTGGAACTGGGCGGCAAATCGCCCTTCATCGTCTGCGCCGATGCCGATCTTGATGCCGCCGTCGAGGGGGTGGTGGAGTCGGTCTGGTTCAACCAGGGCGAGGTCTGCTGCGCCGGGGCGCGCATCCTCGTGGCCGAGGCGGTGGAGCAACGCTTTGCCACTCTCCTGCGCCGCCGGATCGCAACCCTGCGCACCGGCGATCCCCTGGACAAATGCACCGATATCGGCGCCATCGTGCACCCGCGCCAGTTGGAGCGCATCCGCCGCATCGTGGACCAGGGCGTGGCCGAGGGCGCGCTTCTGCATCAGGGCACGGCGCCCGACGGCTGTTTCTATCCCCCGACCCTTGCCACCAACGTGGCCCCCGCCTCGGTTCTGGCCACCGAGGAAATCTTCGGCCCGGTCGTCACCCTCACGCCCTTCCGGACACCGGCCGATGCGGTCGCGCTGGCGAATGCGACGCGCTATGGCCTTGCCGCCTCGATCTGGACCGAGAATGTGAACCTGGCGCTGGATCTGGCCAACCGGGTTCGGGCCGGTGTGGTCTGGATCAATTCCGCCAATGTGCTGGATGCGGCCGCGGCCTTTGGCGGCTGTCGCGAAAGCGGATTTGGCCGCGAGGGCGGGCGCGCCGGGATGACGGCCTATCTTGCCGCGCCGCTGCCGCGCCCGAAACGCCCTGAAACCGCCGCCACGGCCCCGGTTGCCCTGCCTGCGGGCGGGCCGGCGGGTGCGGCGCTGGACCGGACAGCCAAGCTTTACATCGGTGGCCGGCAGGTGCGGCCCGACAGCGGCTATTCCTACCAGATCGACGGGCCGCGCCGCCCGGTGGGCCTGGCCGCGCTTGGCAACCGCAAGGACATCCGCAACGCCGTCGAGGCCGCGCACAAGGCCGCCGGCTGGTCTGCGCAATCGGCCCATAACCGGGCGCAGGTGCTGTTCTACATCGCCGAGAACCTGTCCGCCCGCGCCCCCGAGTTCGAGGAGCGGCTGCAGGGCCTTGGCCTGTCCCGCAGCGCCGCCCGCGCCGAAGTTGAGACCTCATTGCGGCGGATCTTCTGGTATGCCGGGCAGTGCGACAAGTTCGACGGAGCGCTGCAACAGGCCCGTGCGGGGCACATGACGCTGGCGATCAACGAACCGCTGGGCGTTCTGGGCATCGCCTGCCCGACGGCGCATCCGCTGCTGGGGTTCGTTTCGCTGGTGATGCCGGCCATCGCGCTTGGCAACCGGGTGGTGGCCCTGCCCGCGCAAGGCCAGCCGCTTGCGGCGACCGATTTCTACCAGATCCTTGATACCTCGGATCTGCCGGGCGGGGTGGTGAACATTGTCACCGGCGATCGCGATCAGCTTGTGCAGACCCTGGCCGACCACGACGATGTGGATGCGGTCTGGTATTTCGGAACCGACGACGGCGTGCGCATGGTCGAGGAGCGGTCCTGCGGGAACCTCAAGCAGACCTGGTGCGAAAACGGCGCCGCGCGCGACTGGGCCGGCCCCGAAGGACAGGGCCGCGCCTTTCTGCAACGCGCTACCCAGGTCAAGACGGTATGGATCCCCTACGGAGAGTAGGTGCGCCGCGCCGGCCTATTGCCGGCGCGCCGTCAGCCATTGCGCCCAGGCGCCGGGCTGGCCATGAAAGACGTTGATATCCACCGGCCCCCGTACCCCCGGCACCAGCCCCGTGCCGGTATATTGCCAGAACACCCAGCGTTGCCCCGGATAGACGGTGCCGGGATGATCGGCGACCGACCGCAGCCAGAACTCGACCCCGGCCAGGCTGCCGATCCCGGTGTCGCGGTAGAAATCGACGGTGGTGTAGATGATCGGGCGCTGGCCATAGTGGCGGCCGACGATATCGAGGAACTGCGCCGCCTCGGCCCGGATATGCGCGCCGCCGGGCCGATGCGGGCAGTTGCGCGACCGGGTCCATTCCATGTCCAGCACCGGTGGCAGCGCGCCCCGTTCGCGCGGCACATTGGCAATGAACCAGCGGGCGTTCTCCTCGGCGGTGCGGCAGAAGTAATAGAAGTGATAGGCGCCCCGCGGAATACCGGCCGCACCCGCCTCGCGCCAGTGCTGGCTGAACATCGGGTCCATGTGATCGCCGCCCTCCGTCGCCTTGATGAAGGCAAAGGACACCCCTGCCGCCTGCACGGCCCGCCAGTTCACATCGGATTGCCAGCGTGACACGTCGATGCCGTGGATCGGGTATTGCGTGGGCCGGCGGCCGGGCCAGTCGACCGGCTGCGCATCCCCGAACAGTGGTGCGGTAAAGGTTACGGGCGCACCGGGCCGCGGGATGTTGCGCCCGCAGGCCGCCAGCACCAGCGCCAGCGCGATCAGCAGCACTGCCAGTTCCAGCCGGCCGCGCCCCGCCACAGCCCCCTGCCCGTTCCCCAGCCGCATCGTCATGTCCCTCCGTGTCGTTCTCGTTTGCGTTTTTGTTTTCGGTGTCGTTCAGGCGGCGGTGCCGATCACACCGGGCGCTGCCGCGCCTGCACAAGGCGCGTGACCAGCGGCCCCAGCGCCGCGCCGGCCAGAAAGCCGCCCAGATGTGCCTCCCAGGCCAGGGCGCCCTGCAGCATCACCGCGATCACCACATTGGCGAGGATCAGCCCGAGGCAGGTGCCCAGGACCGGGCGCAACGACATCCGCCGCGCCAGCCGCAGCCGTGCCTCGCCATATTGCCACAGCCCGATAAAGCCGAACACCGCCCCCGAAGCGCCGATCATCGGCGCCTCTCCGTCCGACAGAAGCGCAAAGCCCGCACCGCCCCCGATGGCCGAGATCAGGAACACCAGCATCAGCGCGACCGTTCCCGCCTGTTCGGTCACCGCCTTGCCAAGGGCCAGCAGCACGACGGCGTTCATCGCCAGATGCAGAAAACCGCCATGCAGGAAGGCATGGGTCACGAACATCGCCGCCGTCTGTCCCGGATAGGCGCCGATCAGCGTGCCCTCCAGCAGTTGCGGCCAGAAGGCGCCATAGATCAGCGCGGTCATGCGCAGGTCCTGCCCCAGCACGCCGCTGTCGGACAGCCAGAGCGCGAATTCGATCGCCGCCATCACCCCGACAAGCCCCCAGAGCGCCGGCGGCACACCCTCGTCCCGATGCGCCATGGCTCAGTTCGTCGGCATGATGTGGATCTCGCGCAGTTCGGCGCGCGGGTCCTGGGTCAGGGCAAAGACCACGGCGCGTGCAACATCCTCGGGCTGAAGCTTGTCGGGTTTTGCCTCGTCGAAGAAGGGCGTATCGACCATTCCCGGCGAAATGACCGTGCAGCGTCCACCCCAGCGGCGCATTTCCTCGGACATGTTGCCACCATAGCCGTGCACGAACCACTTGGTCGCGCCATAGATCGAGCCGGGAATATGCACGCGCCCCGCCGCCGATCCGGTCAGCAGAAGATGGCCCCGCGTCTTGCGCAATTCGGGCAGCGCGACGCGCGCGGTGTAAAGCAGCGCAAGGATGTTGAGATCGATCATCCCGCGCCAGTCATCCGGGACGCCCGCCTCGGTGCCAGGGGTGACCAAGCCGCGGCCCGCATTGGCGAAGGCTGCGTCCAGCCGGCCAAAGGCGGCAACCGCGTGCGCCACGGCCTCTTGCTGCTGCGCAAGGTCGGTGGCATCGCCCGGCAGGGCCAGCGCCTGCGGCCCAAGTTCCTGCGCCAGCGCGTGCAGCCGGTCGGCGCTGCGCGCCATCATCGCCACGTTCCAGCCGGCGGCGACAGCAGCCCGGGCCGTGGCGGCGCCAATCCCCGACGAAGCGCCGGTCAGGAACAGGGTGCGGGGGGTCATCAGCGGTCCTTTCATCTTCGGCGACACAGCGGGCGGAAGCCCTGCTGCACTTATGACATGGGCCGGGAAAGGCAATGCCCGTCCGGCCTGAAGCCCGGCTCAGCCACCGCTCGTTCCCGCCGGCACGCCCGGCGGCGGGGTGACAAGGCGATAGGTGGCCAACTCCTCGGGAAGCAGGATGTAGATTTCGTCGGGCGGGGTCAGAAGCGCGTGGCGCATCAGCCGGAGATCAATGCCCATCTCCTCGAGATAGCCCATCACCTCGCCCTGCCCACGCTGGATATCCTCGACGGCCAGGAAGGCCGGAAGCAGCGTGTTTTCCCCGAAATAGTGCTGATGCACCCCGATCATCGCCCCCTCCGCCGCCGCGCGGCTGGTGCCTGCCGCCAGCACATAGGGGCAGGCCGACAGGCAGATGTCGCCCGCCGCCACCGCGGTTGCCAATCCCCGCGCGCGCAGGATCTGCCCGATCTCCAGCGCATCGGCGACCGAGCCGCCCGGACTCGCAAGCCAGAGCGTCGTCGGCGGCGCCTCAAGCCCCTCCAGATGCGCAAGAAACCGTTCCGCATCGCCCGGCGCGATCTGCCCGCGCAGGCGCAACCCGTCCTCGGCGGGTTCAAAGGCCAGCCGTCGCGGCATGTCGGCGGCACCCGGGGCGCGAAACGGACTGGGCGGCGCGCGGTCGGGGCGATAGCGGCGGGTCTGATCGCCCGGGCGCACCGGCTGATCCAGCGCCGGGGCGCGCTCGGCCCAGGGCCAGCGCGGCCCGCCCGGGCCCAGCAGATCGCCCGACAGCAGCAGCGCCCCGATGGCGATCTGCGCCAGAAGCATCAGCCGGATGCCCTGCGCCGCGCCGATCCGGAAGGCCCCGCTCATCGCAGGGCGCCGGGTTTCAGCGGTTCCACGCGCGCGATGGGGCGTTCATCGGGCGCGGTCGCGCGTTCATCGGCCAGGTTCGGGGGCTCAGCGGGCGGCGTGTCGGGCACGGCATCCGGACGGGGCGCGGTGGGCGCGCCTTCGGCCTGCGGCGGGTTTTCCGGCGGGATCACCTGTTCCAGCTCTCGCCAGGCGCCAAGGGCCACGCGCAATTCGGCCACCGTCATGCTGTCCTCGATCCGGGTGTCGCCCCGTGCGTGGCGGATCGCCGATTGCGTGACCGCGAGGATGAACACCAGAACCCCCGGCAGAAGGTCGATCGCGATGGCCCCCGCCCAGCTGGGGCCGAAGTTGCGGGCATAGCGGATCACCGCATCGGCGGTCGAGATCGGCGTATAGACGGTTTCGGGCGGGCTTTGCAGGGCCAGAACCTCTTGCGCGGCCTGCGAGAGCGTCGCGGCGCGCTGCCCCAGCACCGTCATGACCGAGGTGATCGTCGCCGCCTGATCGTTCCTGGCATCGGCGCTGCGCCCGTCGAGTTCCGGCAACACCACCGAGGCGGACAGATCCTGCGCGGCCCGCGACACCAGCGGCGCCACCGACAACTGGCGCAGCCGCGCGATGATCCCCGCAAGGCGCACCGCCTCTTCGGAAAACTCGACCGAGCGCGCCTCGACCGGGCCGGGCTCGACCGTCAGCGCGCGCATCCGCGACAGGATCTGGTTGCCCTCGGCAAAACCTGCCTCGACCAGGGGCGCCTGGGCCGCGATCTGGGTTTCCAGCGCCGCAAGCTCGGTCGCCTTCTGGCGCAGCACCCGGAACACCGCGCCGCGCCCGGCAAGGCCCGAAAGATCGCCGCTGGCTTCCTGTTCCGAAAGATCCTCGAAGCTTTGCCGCACGCGCGCCACATCCTGTTCCAGCGCCAGCGCGGCAAGGGCGATGGCATTGGTCTGTTCAAGGCTGGCCTGATAATCCTGAACAGTGCGCGCGAGATGCTGTTCCACTGCCGCCGCCCCCGCAAGCGCCGCGGCGTTCAGCCAGGACGACATCGCGATGATGGCAAGCGATCCAAGCCCCATCGACAGCAAAAGCCCGACCCGCGCCGCCGCGGTCCGCACCGCCGGAAGCAACCGCAGCAGAAAGGACCAGAAGACGAAGATCGCCACCGAAACGGCAATGGAATAGGCCATCGCCGCCAGGGTCGACCAGCCGCCGGTATCCACCAGCAGCGACGAGACGCCCAGATAGGTATAGATGCCCGAGGCCACCGCCAGCACCCCGAGCGCCGGCCCGGTGATGGTATCAAGCCAGGCAAGATGGCCCTCAAGCTCCTTGGCGTTCTTCAGCCCCCTGGCGGCGACAAGCCGGTCGCGCGTTTCCTGCATGGCGATCCCTTTTGCGATGACCGGCAAGATATGGCGCCGGTTCGGGACCAAGGCAAATCAACTGTCTGTCGGCGCCTCATCCGCCGCCATCGCGCGCAGGGCCGCGCCCGGGGGCGGCGCAAGGCCCCGATCCGCCAGGGCCGCAAGCCGGGCCAGAACCGCGCGCCAGCCCTGCCGTTCGGCCATGTGCAGCGGCCCGCCGCGCCAACGCGGAAAGCCATAGCCATGCACCTGCACCAGATCCACATCGGCCGGACGCAGCGCGATGCCTTCCTGCAGGATCGTCACGCCTTCGTCGATCATCGGCAGCAGGATGGCCTCCACGATTTCCGCGTCCGTCAGCGCCTGCCGAGGCGCGCCCGCGATGTCGCGCAGAAGCGCCTCTACCTGGGGCGAGGATCTGGGCCGTCGATCGCCTGCGGCATAGTCATACCAGCCGCCGCCGGTCTTCTGCCCCAGCCGGTTCAGCGCACAAAGCCGATCGGCCACCGGGGCAAAGGGCGTTTCGCCGCGCGCGCGGGCGGCCTGACGCTGAAAGGCGGCGATGTCGAGCCCGCCGAGATCCTGCGCCTCGAAGGGGCCCATCGGCAGGCCGAAGCCGCGCATCGCCGCATCCACCTGCGCCGGGCTTGCCCCGGCCAGCAGCAGCCGTTCCGCCTGGGCGCGGGTGGTCTTGAGCATCCGGTTGCCGATGAAACCGTCGCAGATGCCCGCGCGCACCGGGATCTTGCCCAGCCTTTGCGCAAGGGCAAAGCCGGTGGCCAGAACATCGGGCGCGGTATCGCGGCCGGGCACGATTTCCAGCAGCTTCATCACATGGGCCGGGCTGAAGAAATGCAGGCCCAGAAACCGCCCGGGGCCGGGCAGGCCGGCGGCAATCGCTTCGGGGTCCAGATAGGAGGTATTGGTCGCAAGCACGGCATCGCCGCGACAATGGCGGGCCAGTTCGGCAAAGACCGCGCGCTTGACCTCCAGATCCTCGAACACCGCCTCGATCACCAGATCGGCATCGGCCAGGGCCGCATAATCGGTGCTGGCGGTGACGCCGGCCAGACGTTCGGCCAGCGCCGCCTCGGTCATCCGTCCGCGCTTGACCGCGCCCTGATAGATTGCACGAAGATTGGCCAGGCCCCGCGCCGCTGCCGCATCGTCGCGTTCAATCAGCACCACCGGAAGGCCCGCATCACGCAGCGCCGCGGCGATGCCCGCGCCCATGGTGCCGCCGCCCACAACCCCGGCCACCGCGATCGGCCGCGGGGCGATGCCCTTCAGTTCCGCCGGGCGCGGGGCCGCGCGTTCGGCAAAGAATACATGACGCAGCGCCGCCGCCTGATCGGAGGCCCGCAGCTCAAGAAATGCCGTGCGTTCCTGTGCCATGGCCGCCGCGAAGGGCAGGGTTTCGCCCGCGCGCAGCACCGCCAATGCGCGCAGCGGCGCCTCGGCCCCGCGCGCCGATTTGCGCAGATCCGCCTCAAGCGCCGGCCAGAAGGCTGCATCGGCCGGCTGCAACACCCGTTCCGACAACACGGGCGGCAAGGGCTGGGTCAGCACTTTGGTGGCATAGCAGCAGGCCGCCGTGACCAGATCGCCCTCGGCAAGGCTGTCGATCAGACCCAATGCGCGCGCCTTTTCGGCCGGCACCGGCTTGCCGCCGGTGATCATCCGCGCCGCGTCTTCCATGCCGATCAGCCGTGGCAGGCGGGCCGTTCCCCCCGCGCCCGGCAGGACACCCAGCGTCACCTCGGGCAGGCCCAGCTGCGCACCCGGCACCGCCACGCGGAAGCGGCAGCCAAGCGCGAGCTCCAGCCCGCCACCCAGGGCCGTGCCGTGAATCGCGGCAATCCAGGGCTTCGCCGCAGTTTCGATGCGCGCAATCACATCGGGCAGATGCGGCGGTTCCGGCGGGCGGCCGAATTCGCTCACATCCGCGCCGGCGACAAAGGTGCGCCCGGCGCAGCACAGCACCACCGCCCGCACCGCTGTATCGGCATCAAGACTGGCCGCCGCCGACAGCAGATCCTGCCGCAGCGCGCGCGACAGCGCATTGACGGGCGGATTGTCGATGGTGACGATGGCGATATCGCCGGCGCGGGTGACGGAAAGGGTCATGGCTCAGATCCCCAGATAGGCTTCGCGGATACGTTCATCGGCGACAAGTTCCGCCGCAGGCCCGGACATGGTGATGCGCCCGGTTTCCATGACATAGCCGCGATCGGCGATCGACAGGGCGCCAAAGGCATTCTGTTCGACCAGAAGCACGGTGACGCCCAGCCCGCGCATGCCCTTCACCACATCGAAGATCTGCGCGACAAGGATCGGCGCCAGCCCCATCGAGGGTTCGTCCAGCAGCAGGCACGAGGGACGCCCCATCAGCGCCCGCGCAATCGCCAGCATCTGCTGCTGCCCGCCCGAAAGCCCGCCGGCCGACAGGTTGCGCTTCTGCTTCAGGATCGGGAACAGGGCAAAGGCTTCGTCCATGTCCTTCTCAACCCGGTCGTCGGCGAACAGATAGGCGCCCAGCCGCAGGTTGTCTTCGACGCTGAGGTTGGTGAAGATCTGCCGACCCTCGGGCGATTGCGCAAGGCCGCGTGCCACCCGGCGATGCGCGGGCACCGCCGTCAGCGTTTCGCCGCGAAACAGGATCGATCCGCCCGAAACCGGCTGGATCCCCGAGAGGCAGCGCAGCAGTGTCGTCTTGCCCGCCCCGTTCGCGCCCACCACGGTCACGATCTCGCCCGAGCCGACAGTCAGGTCGATCCCGTGCAGGACCTCGATGCGGCCATAGCGCGACCGCAGCCCCTCAACGCTCAGCATCGGCAGCCTCCGTCGCCTGGGTGCCCAGATAGGCCTCGATCACCCGTGGATCACGCGAGACACTGCCTGGATCGCCCTCGGCGATCATTTCCCCGTGGTCCAGCACGACGATGTGGTTCGAGATGCGCATCACCATCTTCATGTCATGTTCGACCAGAAGGATGGCCACGCCTTCGGCGGCGACCTCCGCGATCAGCCGGTCGATCTCTTCCGTCTCGACCGCGTTGCAGCCGGCCGCAGGTTCATCCAGCAGCAGGACGCGCGGGTTCAACGCCAGGGCGCGCGCGATTTCCAGCCGCTTGAGCGCCCCGTATGACAGCGATCCCGCCTCGTGATGTGCAGCGCGGCCAAGGCCGACCCGGTCAAGCAATGCGCGCGCGCTGGCCTCCGAGGCGCGGCTGCGGCGGCGCGATCCCGGCAGGCAGAACAGATCGGCCAGCACATTGCCGCGTTCGTGCAGGTGGTGCCCCGCGACGGCATTGTCGAGCACGGTCATCGTCTGGAAGATCTGCAGGTTCTGGAAGGTGCGCGACAGGCCGCGGCGCGCCAGAAGATGTGGCGCCATGCCCGTGACATCCTCGTCCGCCAGCACCACCCGTCCGCGCCCGGGCAGGTAGATGCCCGAAATCATGTTGAACAGGGTGGTCTTGCCCGCCCCGTTCGGCCCGATGACCGAAACGATTTCCCCCGGCAGCACCGAAAAGCCCACGTCATTGACCGCCCGGAGCCCGCCAAAATCGATGCCCAGCCCCTCGATGCGCAGCAGCGGTGCGCTGTCGTTGCGCGCGCTCATTCGCTTCTCCCCCGGATGCGGCGCAGGATGCTTGGCAACAGCCCCTCGCGCATGAAGATCATCACCAGCATCATGATCAGGCCCAGCATCAGATGTTCGTATTCCTGAAAGACCGTCAGCGCCTGCGGCAGCGCCGTCAGCAGCGTGGCGCCAAGGATCGCGCCCAGGACCGAGCCCGCGCCGCCCAGAACCGTCATCGTCACCATCTCGATCGAGTGCATGTAGCCGGCGACATCAGGCGTCACGAAGCGGTTCATCTGCGCCAGCAGCGACCCCGAGACCGAGGCATAGACCGCCGAGATCACGAAGGCCTGCAGCTTGAGCCGCGCGACATCGACGCCCACGGTGCGCGCCGCAACCTCGGAGCCGTGCAGCGCGCGCAGGGCGCGGCCCGTCGGGCTTTGATGAAGGTTGAGCGCAAGCCAGGCCCCCAGCCCCAGCGCCAGCGCACTGAACACATACCAGAACTCGGCATTGGACAGGTCCAGCCCCAGATCGCGCAGAACCGGCCGCAGCCCAAGATCCGGCACAGCGATCCCGTCGGGGCCGCCGGTGATCTGCGCCTCGTTGGTCAGGATCATTGCGACAAGGATGCCGAAGCCCAGGCTTGCCACGGCCAGATAATAACCCTGCAGCCGCAGGATCGGCCGTCCGACCACCCAGGCCAGCGCGCCCGAGATCGCCGCGCCCAGAAGGATTGCGGCACCGGGATGCAGGCCCAGATGCACCGGCGCCAGTGCGCAGGCATAGGCGCCGATCCCGGCAAAGCCGGCATGGCCAAGGCTGATCTGCCCGGCATAGCCGATCAGGATCACCAGCCCCGTCACCGCGATCCCGTTGACGAAGATCAGCGCGCCGACGCGGTAGTAGAAGGACGAGGGGAAGAAGAACGGCGCGAGGGCGATCAGCAGTGCCAGCACAAGAAGGGTGGTGTATTTCGGAGGCAGCCGCATCGTCACACCCGATCCGTCGATTTGCGACCGAACAGCCCCTGCGGCATGGCGAAAAGCACCGCAATGATGATGATGAAGGCGGCCGCGTCCTTGTATTGCGAACTGATGTAGCCGGCGGTCAGCGCCTCGAGGATGCCCAGCAGAAGCCCGCCCACCAGCGCGCCCATCGGGTTGCCCATGCCGCCCAGCATCGCCGCCGCAAAGCCCTTGAGCGCCAGCGCAATGCCCACGTCATAGCTGGTCAGCGTGATCGGCGTGACCAGAACCCCCGCCAGCGCGCCGATCGCGGCCGACAATGCGAAGCTCAGCGTCATCATGTAGTTGGTGTTGATGCCCACGAGCTGCGCGGCAACCCGGTTGTTGGCCGTGGCCAGCACCGCGCGCCCCGTCAGGGTGCGGGTGAAGAACAGCCACAGCGCAACAAAGACGGCCACCGCGCCGGCCATCACCCACAGGCTTTGCGGCAGGATCGTTGCGCCCATGACCCGCAGCGGCGCATCGCCCGAAAAGGCCGGAAAACGGTGCAGCTGCTTGCCAAAGACGATCTGCGCCACGCCCTTGATGAAGATCGAGGCGCCGATCGTGATGATGATGAGCGAAACCACCGGGGCCCCGCGCGCAGGCTCGATCGCCAGCTTGTTGAGCGCGACCCCCGCCGCCGCCGTGACCAGGATGGCGATCACCGCCGCCAGCGGCAGTGGCAGGCCGGCGCCATAGGCAAAGACCGTCACCATGCCCCCCAGCATGACGAATTCGCCCTGCGCGAAGTTCACCACGTCCGAAGCGTTGTAGATGATCGTGAAACCCAGGGCGACCAGCGCATAGACAGCGCCGACCGTCACCCCGGACAGCAGATATTGCATGAGTTCGGGCATCAGGGACTCCGATGTGCCGCGCGACGGGGGAAATGCCGGGCGCGTCGCCCGGCCGAAGGCTCAGTCCACCAGCGTCCAGGCGCCGTCGCGGACTTCCAGCATGCGGAAGGCATCCAGCGTCAGGCCCAGATGGTCGTCAGCGGACATGGTGACGGTGCCGGTGGTGCCTACCAGGCCCGAGGTCTCTTCGATCGCGTCGCGCACCGCCTGCGGATCGCTGCTGCCGGCGCGCTCCATCGCATCGACAAGGATGCGCAGCGCGTCATGGGCATAGCCGCCAAAGGTCGAGACCGGGGTCGCATGGGCGCCCTCGTAGGCGGCTTTGTAGGCCTCGACCACCGGGCGCTGCGGGTCGTCCTCGGCCAGAAGATCGGCCACCAGAAGCGCGGTGCCGGGCAGGCGCACGCCTTCAGCCGCCTGCGCGCCGGCCAGTTCGATGAATCCGTCCGAGGCAACGCCGTGGCTTTGATACAGCGGCAGGTCGATGGCAAGCTGCGCATAGTTGCGGGTGACGATCGCTGGCCCCTGGCCGAAGCCCGGGTTCAGCACTGCCTCGATCTGCGCATTCGACTTGATGTTGGTCAGCTGCGGCGTCATGTCCGCATCGGCGGGGGCATAGGTTTCATCGGCCAGAACCTCGATCGCATAGTCACCCACGATCTGCAGGCACTGGTTGCGCATCGAGGCGCCAAAGCCGTCCGAGCCCGAGATCATGCCGATCCGGGTGATGCCGCGCGCCTGCATGTCCTCGAAGATCTTGGCGCAGGCCATCCGGTCGGTATGCGGCGTCTTGAAGGTGTAGGGGCGGACGGGGTCGATGATCTCGATCGCGCCGGCCAGCGAGATGAAGGGAATTTCCTCTTCCTCGAACACCGGGATGATCGCCATGGAGGTGCCGGTGGTGGTGCCGCCGATCACCGCCACGACCTCGTCATCCTCGATCAGCCGGGTGGCGAAGGTGCGGGCGCGATTCGGATCGCCGCCGTCGTCATACATGAACAGCCGGATCTCTTCGCCCAGCACCCCGCCATTGGCGTTGATCTCGTCGACCAGCATCTTGAGCGTCTTGCCCTGCGGATCGCCCAGGAACGAGGCGCCGCCCGTTTCCGAAAGCGTCGCGCCGATGCGAATCTCGGCCGAGGCGGCGCCGGCAAGCGCCAGCGCCATGCCCGTCGCAAGGGCGGTGGTCGTGATCAGATTCATTGTCATTGTCTCCTCCCAGAAACCGGTCAGGCGGCGCGTCAGCGCCTTCCTCTTCCTGACGGAAAGATAATTGACTGACCGGTCGGTTTATGCAACAGATTTTTTACGCTGCGTCGCAAACAGCGGGAGGGAGGAAGCGAATGTCCGATACCGTGCTTTCGTCGCTGGAGGCGGGCGTGTTGCGCCTGACGCTGAACCGGCCTGAAAAACTGAACTCTTTCAACGAGGAAATGCATCTTGCGCTGCGGGCCGGGTTCGAACGCGCCCATGCCGATGCGGCGGTGCGCGCGGTTCTGCTGACCGGGGCGGGCCGCGGGTTCTGCGCCGGGCAGGATCTGGGTGACCGCGATCCGCGCAAGGGCGGCCCCGCCCCCGATCTGGGCGCCACGATCGACCGGTTCTACAATCCGCTGGCCGGGCTGATCCGCAGCCTTGAAAAGCCGGTGATCTGCGCGGTGAACGGCGTGGCCGCAGGCGCCGGCGCCAACCTGGCGCTGCTTTGCGACATCACGCTTGCTGCCCGCTCGGCCCGCTTCATCCAGGCGTTTTCGCGAATCGGCCTCGTGCCCGATACCGGCGGCACCTGGAGCTTGCCGCATCTTCTGGGCGAAGCCCGCGCCAAGGCGCTGGCCCTGACCGCCGAACCGCTGGATGCCGAAACCGCCGCCGCCTGGGGGCTGATCTGGCGCGCAGTCGAGGATGCGGCGCTGATGGAAGAGGCAACCGCCCTTGCCACCCGCCTTGCCGCCGGCCCGACCCGCGGTCTGGGCCTGACCAAGCGCGCGATCCAGGCTGCCGCGACCAACAGCCTTGACGACCAGCTGGTGCTGGAACGCGACCTGCAGCGCGAGGCCGGCCGCAGTGCCGATTACGCCGAGGGCGTCACCGCCTTCCTGGAAAAACGCAGCCCGCGGTTCGAGGGGAAATGACCATGACCGATCAGGAACTGGCCGAAGCCTGCGCCAGGGCGATGTGGAACGGCGACAGCACCTCGCAGCGGCTGGGCATGTCGCTGGAGGCGATCGGGCCGGGCAGTGCCACGCTGACCATGACGGTGACCGACCAGATGACCAACGGACATGGCAATTGTCACGGCGGCTATATCTTCACCCTTGCCGACAGCGCCTTTGCCTTTGCCTGCAACACCTACAACCAGCTGACGGTCGCGCAGCACTGCTCGGTCACCTATATCGCGCCGGTTTCGGTCGGCGACCGGCTGACCGCGCAGGCGCGCGAAGTGTCGCGCCGGGGGCGTGGCGGAATCTATGACATCACCATCACCAATCAGGACGGCGCGGCAGTGGCCGAATTCCGCGGCCATTCGCGCACCGTCAAGGGCACCCATCTGCCCGGCTAGGGCCGACATTCGTCTGGGAGGACACCATGGAAGACCTTGCGCCGCGCCCCGGCGATCTTGAACCGATCGAGACCGCCTCGCGCGATGAAATCGCCGCCCTGCAGCTGGAGCGGATGAAGTGGTCGCTGCGCCACGCCTATGACAATTCGCCGTTCTACCGCGCCCGGTTCGAGGCGGCGGGCGTTCATCCCGACGATCTGACCACGCTCGCGGATCTGGCGAAATTCCCCTTCACGACCAAGACAGACCTGCGCGACACCTATCCCTTCGGCATGTTCGCCGTCCCGCGCGAGAAGCTGTGCCGCATCCACGCCTCTTCGGGCACGACCGGCAAGCCCACGGTGGTGGGCTATACCGCGAAGGATATCGACACCTGGGCCGATCTGGTGGCGCGGTCGATCCGCGCCTCGGGCGGGCGGCGCGGCGACATCGTGCATGTGGCCTATGGCTATGGCCTGTTCACCGGTGGCTTGGGCGCCCATTACGGGGCCGAGCGGCTGGGCTGCACGGTTGTGCCGATTTCGGGCGGGATGACCGAACGGCAGGTGACGCTGATGGCGGATTTCAAGCCGCGCATCATCATGGTCACGCCCTCCTACATGCTGTCGATCCTTGACGAATTTCGCCGTCAGGGGATCGATCCGCGCGAAAGCTCGCTGGCCGTGGGCATCTTCGGGGCCGAACCCTGGACCAATGCGATGCGGCAGGAAATCGAGACCGCCTTCGACATGCACGCCGTCGATATCTATGGCCTGTCCGAGGTGATGGGCCCCGGCGTCGCCAATGAATGCGTCGAAAGCAAGGACGGGCTGCACATCTGGGAGGATCACTTCTATCCCGAGATCATCAACCCCGAAACCGGCGAGGTGCTTCCCGACGGCGAGATCGGCGAACTGGTCTTTACCACGCTGACGAAAGAGGGGCTGCCGATCATCCGCTATCGCACCCGCGATCTGACCCGGCTTCTGCCCGGAACCGCACGATCGATGCGCCGGATGGAGAAGATCACCGGCCGGTCGGACGACATGATCATCCTGCGTGGCGTCAATGTGTTCCCGACCCAGATCGAAGAGCAGATCCTCAAATGCCGCGCCCTTGCGCCGCATTTCCAGATCGAGCTGTCGCGCGAGGGACGGATGGACATGATGACTGTCCATGTCGAATGCCTGGAAGGCCCGGCCGAAAGGTGCAGCGGTGCCGGGCGCGAGCTTGCCCATCACATCAAGAGCGTCGTCGGCGTCAGCACCCGGATCAGCATCTGCGATCCCGGCACGCTGGCCCGGTCCGAGGGCAAGGCCAAGCGGGTGATCGACAACCGGCCCCGGGGCTAGGCGCTCTTCAACCCCGGCACGGGCCGGATTATCCTGTGGCCGGACCTGCCCCGGCCCCAGGGCAACATCAGATCGGATGGACATGGCCAGAACACGCGCCACGGACTTTGAGGAAAAACAACGCGGCATCCTGCGCGGCGCCGCCGCCGTCTTTGCCGAGCTCGGCATGGAAAAGGCGTCGATGGCGCAGATCGCGGCGCATTGTGCCGTGTCCAAGGCGCTGCTCTATCACTACTATCCCGGCAAGGATGCGCTGATCTTCGACATCATCCGCACCCATCTGGTCGAGCTTGACTCGGCGGTCGAGGCCGCCGACCGCCCCGATCTGCCCCCGCCCGACCGGCTGCGACTGCTGGTGCGACAGGTGCTGGAAAGCTACCGCGATGCCGATGATTACCACAAGGTCCAGCTCAACGCGACCGCCGCCCTGTCCGAGACGCAGCTGGCCGAGATCCAGGCGCTTGAACGGCGGATCGTGCGCCGCTTTTCCGATGTGATCCGCGAGATCAATCCGGATCTGAGCAAGGGCCGCCCGCTGCTGATGCCGGTGACCATGTCACTGTTCGGCATGATGAACTGGGTCTACATGTGGTTCCGCGACGGCGGCCCGATCAGCCGCGAGGATTATGCCAATGTCGCGACGACGCTGATCCTCGAGGGGATCAAGGCCGTCCGCTAGGCCGCGCCGCCCGGATCAGGACCGCGCGTCCAGCCGCATCCGTTCCAGCACCAGCGGATCATGTTCGGGCGCGCGGATGCGGCGCCGGTCGGCTTCGGGTGCGCTCAGCGCCGTGGCCGGATGCAGCTTGTCGCGCGCCTCGGACGCAAGCTGCTGGTAGACGGCGGTGCCCTTGCGCTTCCAGGCGATCTCCTCGGCGGTCAGCTTGCGCAGGATGCGCGCGGGGCTGCCCACGACCAGGCTGTCGGGCGGCACCTGCATCCCCGCCTTGACGAAGCTCATCGCGCCGATGATCGCGTTCTCGCCGATCTCGGCTTCGTCCATGACCACGGCATTCATGCCCACCATCGCATTGCGTCCGATCCGGCAGCCGTGCAGAACCGCACCGTGGCCGATATGCCCTTCTTCGCCGATCACCACGTCAAGGTTTGGGAAGCTGTGGACGACGCAGGTTTCCTGCAGGTTGCTGCCCCGCTCCATCACGATGCGACCGAAATCGCCACGCAGCACCGCGCCGGGCCCGACATAGCAGCCGGGCCCCACCATCACATCGCCGATCACCACCGCCGCCGGATGCACGAAGGCCAGCGGGTCGATCACCGGCACGATCCCGTCATAGGACCAGACCTGCATCTAGCCCTCCTTGGCGACCATGGTCAGCACGTCATACTGCGCGACCACCTCGGCCTTCTGGTTGGTGACGCGGCAATCCCAGCGCACCTCGCCGTGTTCGGCATTGGCCCGCGGGTTGATCTCCTTGCAGGTCAGCTGCACTTGAAGAACGTCGCCGGGGTTCACCGGGGTCAGGAACCGCAGGTTGTCAACGCCATAGTTCGCCAGCACCGGGCCCGGCGCCGGATCGACAAAAAGGCCCGCCGCAAACGACAGGATCAGATAGCCATGCGCCACGCGCCCCTCGAAGAAGGGGTTCGCGCGCGCGGCCTCTTCATCCATATGGGCATAGAATGTGTCGCCGGTGAAGGTGGCGAAATGGGCGATATCCTCAAGCGTCACCTCGCGGGTGCCGGTCAGGATCTGGTCACCGATCCGCAGCGTTGCCAGGGATTTCCGGAACGGATGCACGGTATCGCGCGGGGCATCGGCGCCGGCGATCCAGCGCCCGGTGACGGCCGAGACCAGATCTGGCGTGCCCTGCACCGCGCTGCGCTGCATGAAATGGGTCACGCCGCGGATCCCGCCCAGTTCCTCGCCACCACCGGCCCGGCCCGGCCCGCCATGCACCAGCACCGGAAGCGGGGATCCATGCCCGGTCGAGCTTTTGGCGCTGCCGCGGTTGCCGATCAGGATCCGGCCGTGGAACGGCGCCATGCCCAGCACCATCTCGCGCGCCACGTCGCGATCATTGGTGAAGACCGAGGCGACAAGGCTGCCCCTGCCGCGGCGCGCAAGTGTCACCGCCTCGGCGATGTCGTCATAGGGCATCACGGTGCTGACCGGGCCGAAGGCCTCGACCTCATGCACCCGGGTCGCCGTGCCGGGACGGTCGCAATACAGAAGAACCGGGCTCAGGAACGCGCCCGCCTGCGCATCGCCGCTGTGCAGGCGCGGCTGGTCGGGGTTGCCGGCCACGACCTCGGCCTCGCGCGACAATTCGGCGATGCGGCCGCGCACCTCGTCACGCTGCGACAGGCTTGCCAGCGGACCCATGCGCACGGCTTCGTCGGCGGGGTTGCCGAGCGGCGTCTTTTCCAGCCGGTCGCGCAGCGCCGAGACCAGCGCATCGCACTGGGCGCGGGGCGCGATCACGCGGCGGATGGCGGTGCATTTCTGCCCGGCCTTCACCGTCATCTCGCGCGCGACCTCGCGCACGAAAAGGTCGAACTCTTGCGTGCCCGACACCGCATCGGGGCCCAGGATGGCCGCGTTGAGACTGTCGGCCTCCATCGTGAAGCGTGTCGCATTGGCGACGATGACGGGATGGGTGCGCAATCTGGCCCCCGTCGCCGCCGAACCGGTGAAAGTCACCGCATCCTGGCAATCCACATGGTCCAGCAGATCCCCGACCGAGCCGCAGATCAGTTGCAGCGCGCCCTCGGGCAGGATCCCCGTCTCGATGATCCGGCGCACCATCAGTTCGGTCAGATAGGCGGTCTGGCTTGCCGGCTTGATGATCGCGGGCATTCCCGCCAGAAGCGTCGGCGCCAGCTTCTCCAGCATGCCCCAGCAGGGGAAGTTGTAGGCGTTGATATGCACCGCCACGCCTTCCAGCGGCGTCAGGATATGCTGGCCGACAAAGCTGCCGTCGCGGCTCAGCTGTTCGACCTCGCCATCGGTCAGGATCCGGGCGTTCGGCAATTCGCGCCGGCCCTTCGAGGCATAGGACAGAAGCGTGCCGATCCCGCCCTCGATATCGATCCAGCTGTCGGCGCGGGTGGCTCCGGTTGCCAGCGACAGCGCATAGAACTCTTCCTTCTGCGCCATCAGGGCCTGGCCAAGCGCCTTGAGCATCAGCGCCCGGTCATGGAACGTCATCGCACGCAACACCGGCCCCGCGGTGCGGCGCCCCCAGTCCAGCGCCGCGGCGAAATCAAGCCCGGAACTGTCGACCAGCGCAACCGGCAGGCCGGTGGACGCGTCCAGCAGGGTGGCACCCTCGCCCTGACCCGCCGTCCAGCGGCCACAGACAAAGCTTTCCAGGCGCCGTGGCCGGGTGATGACGTTCATGTTGGTCTTCCTTCGTTCAGGTCACAGGCCTGCGCGGCGGGCGCCGGGCCAGGTGTCATTGGTCGTAGCTGACCACGATCCGGTCGCTGATCGGGTAGCACTGGCAGGTAAGCACATAGCCTTGCCGCACCTCGTAATCCTCAAGGGCGTGGTTGGTTTCCATCTCGACCTCGCCCTCGATCACGCGGGCGCGGCAGGTCGAACAGACGCCGGCCTTGCAGGCATAGGGCGCATCGATCGCATTCGACAGCGCCGCCTCAAGCAGGCTTTGCCCCGCCTTGGGCATCCGGAAGGTCCGCGTCGTGCCGTCCAGCGTCACCGTCGCCTCGCAGGCCGCATCTTGATCGGTGAGGGTTGCCGCCACGCGTTGCCGGGCGCGACCGGGCTGGCCCGCGGCGAACAGCTCGAACTTGATCTGGTCATCGCTCAGCCCGTGATCGCGCAGCGCCTGGGCGATGGCCAGCATCATCGGTTCCGGCCCGCAGATGAAGGCGGTATCGACCGAGGCGATATCGATCCAGCGGCTGAACAGTTCGGCACATTTCGCCCCGTCCACGCGGCCGGTGAAAAGGTCGATGTCCTGCGCCTCGGATTCCAGCACATGGATCACCGAGAAACGGCCCAGATAGGTGCTTTTCAGGTCATCAAGCTCTTCGCGGAACATGATCGAGCTGATCTGCCGATTGGCATAGACCAGCGTGAAGCGCGAATTCGGCTCGCGCGCAAGGACGGTCTTGATGATCGACAGCACCGGGGTGATGCCACTGCCGCCGGCAAAGCCAAGGTAATGCCGCGCCGCCTCGGGTTCGAGCACGGTGAAGAAGTTGCCCATCGGTGGCATGGCTTCCAGAACCTCGCCGGGGCGCAGGTTCTCGTTCGCCCAGCTGGAAAAGGCCCCGCCGTCCACGCGCTTGATGCCGACGCGGATCACGCCTTCGTCAAGTCCTGCGCAGATCGAATAGCTGCGGCGCAGTTCTTCGCCATCGAAACTGCGGCGGAAGGTCAGGTATTGGCCCTGGGTGAAGGAAAAGGCCGCGCGGTCTTCTTTGCGCGGGCGCAGCGTGACGACCACGGCGTCACGGGTTTCGCGGCGAACGTCGGTGACTTCAAGCGGATGAAAACGTGCCATGGCGGGTCCTCGCATCCTCAGATGCATTTGAAATAATCGAAGGGTTCAAGGCAGTCGGTGCAGCGATAGCTGGCCTTGCAGGGGGTCGATCCGAACTGGCTGATCTTCTCGGTGGCCGAGGATCCGCAGTGCGGGCAGGCCACCACAAGGTTCGCCCCGCCGGCAAGCCGCGCCGCGCGCCCCATCACCACGCCGTCGGCGGCGGTTCCGTCGATGGGCGGCGCAATCCCGTAGGCGCGCAGCTTTTCCCGGCCCTCGGCACTGATCCAGTCGGTCGTCCAGGGCGGGCTCAGTTGCCGTTCCAGCCGAAGCTTCTCGATGCCCCTGGCGCGCAGTGCCGTCTCGATATCAAGGTTGATGACGGTGGTGGCCGGGCAACCGGAATAGGTCGGCGTGACCGTGACGACCAGCGTGTCGTCCTGCCAGCCCACCTGACGGATGATGCCCAGATCGGTGAGCGAGATCACCGGGATTTCGGGGTCGGGAACGGCCGAGAGCCAGTCCCAGATCTGGGCGATATCGGGGCGGCCGGTCATGGCGCTACCAGGTTGCATCCGGATAGGCCCGTTGCAGGAACTGCATCTCGGCCAGGATGAACCCCAGATGTTCGCTGTGCACGCCGCGCTTGCCACCACGATGCATGTAGCCGTCGGCCGGCTGCTGCAGCGTTGCCTCCGAGAGCACCTCGGACAGGGTGGCCTGCCACGCGTCCCGCAGCGAGGAAGGCAGCGGTGCCACTCCGGCAAGCCGCGCGTCACCCGCATCATCCATGAACATCTCGCCGGTATAGGGCCAGAGCGCCTCCAGCGCCGTCTGCATCCGGCGGTGGCTTTCCTCGGTGCCGTCGCCCAGGCGGATCACCAGATCGCCCGACCGCTCCAGATGATAGGCCACTTCGCGCACCGCCTTGGCCGCAATCTCGGCCAGCCGGGGATCGGACGAACCTTCCAGCGCCTTCAGCATCGGCAGATGCCAGGCGTCGAACAGGAACTGACGCATCAGCGTGTGCCCGAAATCGCCGTTGGGAATTTCCGTCAGCAGCAGGTTGCGGAAGCCCTGGGCATCACGGCGATAGGCCAGCGCATCGGCATCGCGGCCACGGCCTTCGATCGTGCCGGCAAGACCCAGCCAGAGCTGCGTCTGGCCGATCAGGTCCAGCGCCACATTGGCAAGGGCGATGTCCTCTTCCAGCACCGGGCCATGCCCGCACCATTCCGACACCCGATGCCCCAGGATCAGGCAGTTGTCGCCCATGCGCAGCAGGAAGTCGAAAAGCGCCGCCTGATCGACGGCGGTCTCTGCCACGGCAGCCATCACATATGCCCCACTTCGTCCGGGATGTCGAAGAAGGTCGGATGGCGATAGACCTTGCTGTTCGCGGGGTCGAACAGTGGCCCCTTGTCCGACGGCGCGCTGGCCACGACATCGGCGGACCGCACCACCCAGATGCTGACGCCTTCGTTGCGCCGCGTATAGACATCGCGCGCGTTCAGGATCGCCATTTCGGCGTCGGGCGCGTGCAGGCTTCCGACATGGCGATGGTTAAGCCCGTGCTGGCCACGGATGAAGACCTCCCAGAGGGGCCATTCGCTGGACATCTGCATTCCTCCGATATCTGGCAAGGCGGTGTGCCGCCGGACTATTCTGCTGCGATCTGGGCCGCGCGGCGCCGCGCGGCGGTTTTTTCGGCATGGGCCACAAGCCCGTCGCGGAACCAGGCGCCTTCGTCCCAGGCCTTGACCCGCGCGCCCAGCCGTTCCTTGTTGCAGGGGCCGTTGCCGGCAATCACCTCGAAGAACTCGGACCAGTCGGGTTCCCCAAAGTCATAGCCGCCCTTTTCCGCGTTCCATTTCAGCTCGGGGTCGGGGATGGTGAGGCCAAGGTATTCGGCCTGCGGCACGGTCTGATCCACGAACTTCTGCCGCAGCTCGTCGTTCGAGTTCTGCTTGATCTTCCAGGCCATCGATTGCGCCGAATGGACCGAGGCATCGTCCGACGGCCCGAACATCATCAGCGAAGGCCACCACCAGCGGTTCAGCGCATCCTGCACCATGTCGCGCTGCGCGTCGGTGCCCTTCACCATCTTCATCAGGATGTCATAGCCCTGGCGCTGGTGAAAGCTTTCTTCCTTGCAGATCCGGATCATCGCGCGGCTGTAGGGACCGTAGGAACAGCGTTGCAGCGGCACCTGGTTCATGATCGCCGCGCCGTCCACCAGCCAGCCGATCGCGCCGATGTCGGCCCAGCTCAGCGTGGGATAGTTGAAGATCGAGGAATACTTGGCCTTGCCGGAGTGCAGCTGTTCGTAAAGCTCGTCCCGGCTGACGCCCAACGTTTCCGCGGCGCAGTAAAGGTAAAGCCCGTGGCCGGCCTCGTCCTGAACCTTGGCCAGCAGGATCGCCTTGCGTTCCAGCGTGGGGGCACGGGTGATCCAGTTGCCTTCAGGCAGCTGACCCACGATTTCGGAATGCGCGTGCTGGCTGATCTGACGGATCAGCGTCTTGCGATAGCCTTCGGGCATCCACTCCTTGGGCTCGATCTTCTCGCCGCGGTCCACGCGCTCCTGAAAGGCACGCTCGACCGGATCCATTTCGTCAAGGCTCCGGACCCGGGCGCCATCTGTCTTTACCATCTGTGCATACATGACCGTCTCCGTTGCTAAATTCGTTCGAGGATCAGGGCCACGCCCTGCCCTACGCCGACACACATGGTGCACAGCGCATACCGTCCACCCTGCCGCTGCAGCTGATAGCTTGCCGTCGTGACAAGCCGCGCGCCGCTCATGCCCAAGGGGTGGCCAAGGGCAATGGCGCCGCCGTTCGGATTGACATGGGGCGCATCATCCGGCAGCCCCAGCGTGCGCAGAACGGCCAGCGCCTGCGCGGCGAAGGCTTCGTTCAGCTCGATCAGATCCATCTGTGCCAGCGTAAGCCCGGCGCGCTCCAGCACCCGCTGCACCGCCGGGACCGGGCCGATGCCCATGATCCGTGGCGCCACACCGGCCGCCGCCATCGCCACGATGCGGGCGCGCGGCGTCAGCCCCTGCTCGGCCGCCATCCGTTCCGAGGCGACGATCAGCGCCGCCGCCCCGTCATTGACGCCCGAGGCATTGCCCGCCGTCACCGTCAGATCCGGCCCGTTCACGCCCTTCAGCCGCGCAAGGTCAGCCGCCTCGGTGCCCGGACGCGGATGTTCATCGACCTCGACCTGATGGGTTTCGCCCCTCCGGCCGGCCACGGTGACCGGCACGATTTCCCGGGTGAAGTGGCCAGCCGCCTGCGCCGCGGCCCAGCGGCTCTGGCTGCGGGCGGCAAAGGCATCCTGATCGGCCCGGCTGATCCCGTAATCCGCAGCCACATTATCGGCCGTTTCGGGCATCGAATGGGTGCCGTGGCTGGCCGCAAGACGCGGGTTCGGAAAGCGCCAGCCAATCGTCGTGTCATAGATCGCGCTTGAGCGGGAAAAGGCGCTTTCGGCCTTGGGCATGACAAAGGGCGCGCGGCTCATGCTTTCGACGCCGCCGGCAATCATCAGATCGCAGTCGCCGGCGCGGATCGCGCGGGCCGCCATGCCCACCGCATCCAGACCCGATCCGCACAGCCGGTTGACCGTCGTGCCCGGCACGCAATCCGGCAGGCCGGCCAGCAGGGCCGCCATGCGCGCCACATTGCGATTGTCTTCGCCCGCCTGGTTCGCGCAGCCATAGACGAGGTCATCGACCCGCGCCCAGTCCACCCCGGGATTGCGCGCCACAAGGGCAGCCAGCGGCACTGCGGCAAGATCATCCGCGCGCACGGTCGCAAGCGCGCCGCCATAGCGGCCGATGGGCGTGCGCAGCGCATCGCAGATGAACGCTTCCGACATGACGCCTCCCCTCGCTGTCGTCCGGCAGCGGCTAATCATCGACCGCTCGGTTGATGATATAGCGCGCGAAGCGTCACAAATCAAGCATGGCGAAGCTCAAATCTGTGATGTTTCGCAGCCTGATTTCCGTCCCCGCAACAAGCCCCTGCGAATGCTAGGAAATCGCCTTTTCAAGCCCCTGTGCGCGGGCAAGCGTTGCGGCGGTCCTGGGGGGAAGCGGGCCAAGACGGGTGACGAAATCGGCCGCCACCGCCGACTCGGCCCCCGGGGACAGGGCCAGATAGCTGCGGGAAAAAAGCCGCCGCGCCTCATGGCCGGGCCAGTCTGTCGGCAGTGCGGCGCCGGGCAGGCGCGGATCGCGCAGCAGCACGGCGCGGAACAGATGCACCAGCAGCAGGCGCGCGGTCAGGCAGGTGCCGGGGCCGGGCGGACCGTCCTGTTCCAGGATCCGGGCAAGCGGGGTGAACCAGCCGATGAACCGGGCATAGGCCGCGGCGTGACGGTCCAGATCCCAGTGCGCCGCCGCAAAATCGCGCAGAGCCTCGGGCGGGGCACCGGCCCCGCAGGGCATGCGGGCGGAAAAGACCAACCCGGGAAGGGCCGACCCGTCCCCGCGCGCCGGCCCGGCGAAAAGCTGCGGCCCGACACGGGCAAAGCCCATCGCCTCAAGCAGGGAGATCTGGGATGGCGGGGCATCGGCGCCAAGGTGAACGAAACGCCAGGCCTCCGTCTGGCCCGCCGCCGGCGGATGGAACAGGACCTGCGCTGCCTGCGCGAATTCGGCGCGGGCCTCGGGCGTCAGGCTGTAGTAGCTGCGCCGCCCTTCGCGTTCCCCCGACAGCTGCCCCGCGGTCACCAGCCGCGACACGGCGGTGCGCACCAGCGTTTCGCTGATGCCTGCAGCCGCGCAGGTGGCAATCAGATTGCCCATCCAGACCTCGCCACCGCGCGGGTCGATCACGTCGCCATAGATGGTGACGATGAAGCTGGCGGCCCGCAGGCCGCAGTCTTCTAGTATCCGGTCGATCTGCCGCCCCGCACGGTCGTTTCTGGTCACGTCGCCGCCCTATGCCCACTGCCCGACCGGGTCTGACATGGGCGCAGGGGGTTGGCAACCGGGGCGCGGGTTCAGCGCGCGGCGGACAGCCCCTCCAGAAGGGCCGCAACCCGCGCCTGCCCGGCCTGCACCGCAGCCTCCTTGACCGGGCCATAGCCCCGCATCTCCATCGGGGCGGACAGGATCTGCAGCCAGGTGGCGCGGGTCGTCGCGCCGGTCTCCGGGTTCAGATCATGCGCCGCACGTTGCAGCAGCGCCTCGTACCAGGGGATCAGCGCGCGCTCCATCCGCCGTTCGGCGGTATGGCCGAAGGGATCGAGGGCCGTGCCGCGCAGCCGCTTCATCCGGACCAACGCCGCAAAACCAAGCCGCATCGCACTGCCGAATTCGCGCTTGCGCGGGCGACCACGTGCGTCGCGCCCCGGCAGCAGCGGCGGCGCCATGTGCCAGCGCAGCTTTGCCCCCGGCTCGAAAGCTTCAGCGATCTGCGTGGCAAAGGCCGGATCGCGATGCAGGCGCGCCACCTCGTATTCATCCTTGTAAGCCATGAGCCGGAACAGCGACCGCGCCGCAACCGCCTGCAGATCCGGGTCCGCCGCCAGGGGCGCCAGCGCCGCCCGGTATCGCGCGGCATAGGCGGCATCCTGATAATCCGTCAGGAAGGCGGCGCGCCGCTCGATCAGGTCGGAGACATCGGCGGCAGGGGCATCGGAGGTTTCGCGCAGAAGGTCCGGCGCGGTGATGGCCAGCCGACCCAGGGCAAAGGCCAGCCGGTTGCGATCGGGGGCCACGCCGTTCAGCGTGATCGCCTGATCCAGCGCCGCGCGAGAAACCGGCACCAGCCCTGCCTGCCAGCCCATGCCCAGCATGATCATGTTGGCAAAGACCGCATCGCCCAGCAGACGCTCGGCCAGACGGTTCGCGTCGATCGCCCGCATGCGCCCGGGCCCGGCCACGGCGGCGATGGCCGCCAGCCGGTCGTCGATCCGCAGATCGGCGTCACGGTTCAGAACGATGTCTCCGGTGGGCATCATGGCCGCATTCACCACCGCCCCCATGCCGGGGCGATAGCTTGCCGAGGCCTTGGGCGAGGATGACACCACCGCATCACAGCCGATCAGCGCATCGGCACTGGCCGCATCGATCCGCACCTGCCGGATGTCGTCAGGTGTCGGGGCCAGCCGCACATAGCTGAGCACCGGTCCGAACTTCTGCGCGAACCCGGTGAAATCCAGCACGCTCGCGCCCCGGCCCTCCAGATGCGCGGCCATGGTGACCAGCGCCCCCAACGTGACGACGCCGGTGCCGCCGACCCCTGTCACCAGAAGGTCATAGGGCCGATCGAGCAGCGGCAGATCCGGTTCCGGCAGCACCTCCAGCGCGGCGGCGATATCCGGCGGAAGCCCCCCCTGCGCGCGCCGCCGCTTGCCCTCGACCGTGACGAAGCTGGGGCAGAAGCCGTTCAGGCAGGAATAATCCTTGTTGCAGGCCGAGGGGTTGATACGGCGCTTCGGCCCGAATTCCGTCTGCACGGGTTCAACGGACAGGCAGTTCGATTCCACCGAACAGTCGCCGCAGCCTTCACAGACCAGTTCGTTGATGACGACATGGCGGTCAGGGTCGGGCATCAGCCCGCGCTTGCGCCGACGGCGCTTTTCGGTGGCGCAGGTCTGTTCATAGATCAGCACCGACACGCCCGGAATCTCGCGCAGGTCACGCTGCACCGCGTCCAGATCACGGCGGTGGTGCAGCGTGGTTCCGCTGGGGAAATCGGCCAGACGAAACTTTCCGGGTACGTCCGAGACAAGCGCGATACGCTCCACCCCCTCGGCGCGGCAGCTGTGGGCCACCGCCTGCACGCTGACCGGCCCGTCCACCGGCTGGCCACCGGTCATCGCCACGGCGTCGTTGTAAAGGATCTTGTAGGTGATGTTCGCCCCGGCGGCGCGCGCCTGCCGGATCGCCATCGAGCCCGAATGATACCAGGTGCCTTCGCCCAGGTTCTGGAACACATGGCCCTTGCCGGTGAACAGCGAGGATGCGGCCCAGTTCACCCCCTCGCCGCCCATCTGGATCAGCGACGAGGTTTCGCGGTTCATCCAGCTGGCCATGAAGTGACAGCCGATCCCCGCCAGCGCCTTCGATCCTTCCGGCACCCTGGTCGAACTGTTGTGGGGGCAACCCGAGCAGAAATAGGGCGTCCGCACCGCCCCGGGCACCGAAAGCTGCGGCACCGGTGCCGCCAGAAGCGCCTCGGCGCGGGCCAGGAAGCCCTGATCGGGAAACAGTGTCTCAAGCCGGCGCGCCACGATCGGCACCAGAAGGCGCGGCGACAGCTCGCCCGTCCAGGGCACCAGCCGTGCACCGGACTCGTCGCGCTTGCCCACCATGCGCTGCGGCTTGTCGCCGGGCCAGTCGTAGAAATATTCCTTGAGCTGGCTTTCGACGATGCCGCGCTTTTCCTCGACGACCAGCACCTCTTGCTTGCCGCGCACGAAATCCAGCGCCCGGCGCCGGGCCAGCGGCCAGACCATGCCGACCTTGTAGATATCAATGCCAAGGTTGCGGCAGCGCGGCGCATCCAGCCCCAGAAGCCGCAGCGCCTCCATCAGGTCCAGATGCGCCTTGCCGGTGGTGACGATGCCAAAGCGCGCCGGGCCGCCGTAAAGCGCGTGGTCGATCGGGTTTGCCTCGGCAAAGGCCAGCACCGCGTCTTTCTTGGCCTGCATCCGCTCTTCGATCTGCGGGCCGGGCAGGTCGGGCCAGCGATAGTGCAGCCCCGTTGCGGGAGGCCGGTGATCGGGCGCGACAAAGATCCGGTCGGGCGCCAGTTGCACCGACATCGCGCTTTCCACCACATCCGAGATCGCCTTGAACCCGACCCACATCCCCGAATACCGCGACAGCGCATAGCCCCATTCGCCAAAGCTCAGATATTCCGCGACCGAGGCGGGACTGAGCGTCGGCATGAACCACGACATGAAGGCCACGTCGGACTGATGCGGCATCGAGGACGACACGCAGCCGTGGTCATCCCCGGCGACCACAAGCACCCCTCCGTGGGGCGAGGATCCATAGGCATTGCCATGTTTCAGCGCATCGCCCGCCCGGTCCACCCCCGGCCCCTTGCCATACCACATGGCAAAGACACCCTGAACCTCGCGCGCGGGGTCGGTTTCCACCTGCTGGCTGCCCAGCACCGCCGTGGCGGCAAGATCCTCGTTCACGGCGGGCAGAAAGCGGATGCCCGCCGCATCGATGCGGTCGCGCTGGCGCCAAAGCTCCAGATCCACCCCGCCCAGCGGCGATCCGCGATAGCCCGAGACGAAGCCGCCCGTCTTCAGCCCCGCCGCCGCATCGCGCCGCGCCTGATCCAGCAGGATGCGCACCAGCGCCTGCGTTCCGGTCAGGAACACCCGCCCCTCGGTGCGCAGGTAACGATCGTCAAGCGCGTAATCCTGCAACGGCTGATGATGAAAGGTCATCCGGTCCTCCCCTCCCGAGCTGGTTCTTCAGGATATCACGCGCGCCCTGGCGATTGTTTCCCGATTGTCCCGCGGATCGCGCTTGTTGCGAAAGCAATTTTCCGCCATCCTGCCCCAAGCGGAAAAAACTGCCACGAGGCGCGATGAAGCTGGAAGATCAGGACTGGCGCCTGCTGCGCATCCTTCAGGAGGACGGGCGGATCACGAATCAGGATCTGGCCGACCGCGCCGGCATGTCGGCCTCGGCCTGCTGGCGGCGCGTGCGCGCGCTTGAGGGCGCCGGGGTGATCCGGCGCTATGCCGCCCTTCTGGACAACCGCAAGGCCGGCCTCGATTTTCACGCGATTGTCCATGTGCAACTGGTGCGCCACAGCCGCGAGAATGTGCAGGAATTCGTGGACGAGGTGACGCGCTGCCCCGAGGTTCAGGCCTGCTATGCCACATCGGGGGTCTCGGATTACCATCTGCGGGTGCTGTGCCGCGATCAGGATGCCTATAACGCCTTTCTGGAACGGTTCCTGTTCCGGCTGAGCGGCGTTGCCAACGTGCAGACCAATATCGTGCTGCGCGAAATCAAGGCCGATGCGTCGCCGGGCGGCTAGGCGCCCTTCATCCCGCCAGCCACACCAACACCCCGCCCGCCAGCGCATAAAGGCCGCAGATCGGCAGGGTCAGGCGCAACACCTCGCCCTCGCGCCCCGGAGCAAGGGCAACGGTCGCTGCCCCGGCGATGATGTTGTGCGGGCTGACGATATTGCCGATCGCCGCGCCGAAGTTCTGCGCGCCATGCATGAGGGGCGGTGTGAGGCCAAGCGCCTCGGCGGCACCCTGCTGCAACCCGGTGAACAGGATGTTCGACGCCGTTGCCGATCCGGTGACAAAGGTTCCCAGAACCCCCACGAAGGGTGCAAGAACCGGCCAGATCGCCCCGCTGGCCGCCGCAGCCTGGGCCAAGGCCGCGATCATGCCGCCATGCACCAGAACCCGCGACAGCATCAGCATGGCGAGAAGCGCAAGCGCCACCGGCGCCAGGCGGCGCAGCGCCCGCGCCATCGCCGGGGCAAGGCCCGCCGCCTGCCCCTGCAGGACACCGCCCAGAAGAAACCCGATCAGAAGCAGGGTTCCGGGATGGTAAAGCGGCTCGATCCGGCCCGAGAAGCCGCCGGGAAGAGTCCAGGCAATCTCGATCGCGCGCAGGGGTTCGCGCAAGGGCGGCAGAAGCCGGGTCGCAAGGATCAGCGCCATCAGCACCAGATAGGGCAAGGCGGCCCGCAGGAGCGCCCCGGCCGGGGGGCCGGGCAGATGTGCCGCTACCGCATGACGCCGCGCCACCAGCGCGAAGGCCGCCCCGCCCACCAGTGCCGGCGCAAGCGTCGGAAGCTCGGGGCCTACCATCGCGGCAAGGGCCAGGGAGGGGCCAAGGAACAGCGCCGCCGCCAGAACCGGCCAGCCCCAGGCTGCCCGCGGGGGCCACCCCGGCGCGGCCAGCCGGAACAGCGCCGCAACCAGCCCAAGCCCCAGTGTCGCATGCAGCGCCGCCGCAGGCCAGGCCAGTGCCTGACCATCAAGCCCGGTGATCCCCATCTGCGCCATGACCGGCGTGCCGACCGCCCCGAAGGATACCCCCGCGGCATGGCCCACCAGCGCCAGCACCACCGCCCGCACCGGCGCGATCCCCAGCGCCACCAGAAGCGGCGCCGCAAGCGCAACGGGCGTGCCGAAACCCGCCACCCCCTCCATGAACAGGCCGAAGAACCAGGCAACCAGCAGCACCTGGATGCGCAGATCATCCGCCACCCGCACCAGCGCGCTGCGGATCGTCTCGAAGGCGCCGGCGCGCAGCTGCGCCTCGTAAAGGCAAAGGGCGGGAAAGATGATCCAGAGGATCGTCACGGTCAGGAAGCCCGCCTCGGCCGCGGTTCCGGCAAGCACCGTCGCACCGCCATAGTCGAAGGCGAACGCGCCCACTACCAGCGCCGCCCCCAGCCCCAGCGCCCCGGCCGAGGCCGCGCGCCAGCGCAGGCCCAGCATTGCCCCCACCACCAGCGCGATGGGCAAGGCGGCCAGCAGCACCGGCATCAGGGCTTTCCGGCGATCATCTCGACCGAGATCTCATGCGGCGCGCGCCCGCTCTGGCGGAACGCGATCAGGTTCTCGACCGTCGTCTCGGCGATATTGGTCATCGCCTCGCGGGTGAAGAAGGCCTGATGGCCGGTGATCAGCACGTTCGGGAAGGTCAGCAGCCGCGCAAAGACATCATCATGCAGCACCTGATCGGACAGGTCCTCGAAGAACAGATCGGCCTCTTCCTCATAGACATCCAGCCCCAGCCCGCCGATCACCCCCTCCTTGAGGCCGCGGATCACTGCCTGCGTTTCCACTACCGCGCCGCGGCTGGTGTTGATCAGCATCATGCCGGGCCGCAGGAGCGGCAGCACCTCGTCCCGGATCAGGTGGTGGGTTTCCGGTGTCAGCGGGCAATGCAGGCTGAGGATATCCGAACGCGACAGGATCTCGTCCCGGCCGACATAGTCCATGCCCAGGGCCTCGCACACCGGGTTGGGAAAGGGGTCATGCCCCAGCAGCCGGCAGCCAAACCCGGAAAGGATGCGGGCCAGAACCTCGCCGATCTTGCCGGTGCCGATGATGCCCACCGTCTTGCCATGCAGGTCGAAGCCCAGAAGCCCGTCCAGCGCGAAATTCCCCTCGCGCACGCGGTTATAGGCGCGGTGGATACGCCGGTTGAGCGCGAGGATCAGCGCCATGGTATGTTCGGCAACCGCGTGGGGCGAATAGGCCGGCACCCGCGCCACATGCAGCCCAAGATCGCGCGCCACCGGCAGATCGACATGGTTGAAACCGGCGCTGCGCAAGGCGATCAGCCGCACACCGCGATCGGCAAGCACACGCAGCACCGGCGCCGAAAGGTCATCGTTCACAAAGGCACAGACCGCCCCGGCGCGGGCCAGCGCCGCGCTGTCCGTCGTCAGCCGGGCTTCGAGAAAATGCAGCGCAAGATCCTGCCCGGTTGCGGCGGCGTCAAGGAACTGCCGGTCATAGGGCTTGGTGCTGTAGACGGTTACATCCATGAAATTCCTCCTCGTGGCATGATCGGGCAACGATCCGTGCGCCTAGCCGTTCCAGCGCACCGCGCCCAGATCGGTCAGATCGTAGCCGCCCAGACGGGCGGCACGGGCGGCCATGTCGGGGCCTCGGGCAAAGCGCAGCAAGGCTTGCACGGGGGCTTCGAAATAATCCCGGCGGCGAAGCACCAGATCGAAACATTCGTCCGCGATCAGCGGCAGGAAGCCCAGCGGCCCCGCCACGGCCTTCAGCCCCAGCCCGCAATCCGCCTCGCCGGTGGCGACCATGGTGGCAAGGTCGGCATGGGTGGCAACCCGGCGCGCGGCGGGCTGCACGGCCATTGGCGTCAGCCCGGCGCGCGTCAGCAATACATCCAGAAGACGTTCAGAGCCGCTGCCCGCGGTGCGCCGCGCCAGACGCAACCCCCGCGCCGCCACATCGGAAAGATCGGTGATGCCCAGCGGATTGCCCGGTGCGACCAGAAGCCCCTGTTCGCGCCGCGCCCAGTGGATGACGACGATTCCGCCGCTCAGGCGCGCGCGCACCGCGGGCAGGTTGTATTCGCCGCTTTCCGGATCAAGCAGATGGCAGCCTGCCAGAACTGCCTGTCCCTCGGCCAAGGCTGCCAGCCCCTCGCCCGAACCCGAGGCCAGCACCGCCAGGCCCGATCCGCTTTCCCGCAACGCCCATTCCAGCAGCGGATCGTTCGACCCGGCATAGATCGGCGGCGGAGCGGCAGGGCCTCCCGCAGGATGCTCGGTCTGCGCCTCGACCCAGGCGTCGATGAGACGGCGCGGAAACAAGAGCTTGCCGGTTACCCGCGTGAAGGGGATGGTCTGGCGGTTGACCATCTCGTAGATCGTGCGCTCCTTGACGCGAAGATAGGCCGCGATTTCCGCCGTGGTCAGAAGCGAAGGGTCCTGCATCTGCTTGCAAATCCTGGGTTGTCCTTCGCCAAGCCTACCCAGTTCCACCTGCGGGGGCGAGGTCAATCTGTCACCCGCCGCGCCGGTCCCGATGCGGCGACAGGCCGCCACATCCATGCAGCAGACAGTCTCCTCGGACCATGTTGCGACATCGCCGGAACCGGAGGCAGCAGGACCAGCCGCCTGCGACCCCCGGGCACCGGCACGCGAGGATATCTCGCCGTCGCCTTCGGCAGACAGCCAGCCCCCCGCCCGCACCAGTTCGCGCCGGGGCAAGTCCCACAAACCCAGCCGCTGCCGCGACAGGCACGATCGGCAAGGCTCCGGCGCCCCCGCGCAGGGGCATCGGGGCAGTGCCTGCCTGCGTGACCGGCGGTCGGACGCATGGCCGTCGGCCCAGGGGAGCGGCAGGCGGTTGCCCGGGGGATCGCCTTGCCGGCCCAAGGGCCCGCCGCTTGTCACAGCGCGCGCCGGCCGGCGGTGCAAATGCGATCGTCCCGAAGGCCGGAGCCTTCGGGACGCGGTCTGCACCACAACGGGGCCGGAGGTCGGCCGCGGTTACTCTGCGGCGAACTGGTTCATGGTGTTGGCATGGCCACCGGCCTTGAGCGCACGTTCGCCCGCGACCATTTCCTTGAATGTGTCGCCCAGATCCGAACCCACTTCGTGCTGATGCTTGACGGCCGAGATGCCGCGGCGGATCTCTTCGCGCTGCACGGTGTTGACATAGGCCAGCATCTTGTCCTCGCCAAAGTAGCCCCGGCTCAGTTCGTCCACCGATTTCGCCGTCAGGTGGAAGGTGGGCAGGGTGATCAGGTTGTGGAACACGCCGGCCCTGGTCGAGATGTCGGTCTGGAAGCGGCGCAGCCGGTCGTCGGCCTCGCGGCCCAGGTCGGTCGCGTCATACTCGGGCTTCATCAGCTCGTTGCCGGCCGGATAGTCGGCCTCGGTGATGCGGCCTTCGCTGATCCACTGCTCGCGCACCTGCTTGCGCAGGTTCAGCGTCCAGTTGAACGAGGGCGAGTTGTTGTAGGTCAGCTTGGCATTCGGCACCACCGCGCGGATTTCGTTCACCATGCCGGCGATTTCATCCACATTCGGGGTGTCGGTCTCGATCCACAGCAGATCGGCGCCGCCCTGGGTCAGCGAGGCGATGCAGTCCTCGATCACCCGCGCCCGGCCGGACCCGTCCTGGAAGGGGAACAGGCCATTGGGCAGGCGGGCCGGGCGCACGAACTGGCCGTCACGATAAAGCGCCAGCTCGCCGTCGCGGATCGGGTTGGCATCGCTGATCGGCTCGGTCTTGAGCCACTTGATGTAGTCGGACGCCAGATCGCCCGGCTCTTTCGACACCGGCACCTTCTGGGTGAGGCCTGCGCCAAGGCTGTCGGTCCGGGCCACGATCACGCCGTCGTCCACGCCCAGTTCCTCGAAGGCCAGGCGGCAGGCGCGCAGCTTTTCGATGAAATCCTCGCGCGGCACGGTCACCTTGCCGTCCTGGTGGCCGCATTGCTTGGCATCCGAAACCTGGTTTTCGATCTGCAGGCAGCAGGCACCGGCCTTGATCAGCTCCTTGGCCAGAAGGTAGGTCGCATGTTCGTTGCCAAAACCCGCGTCGATATCGGCGATGATCGGCACGACATGGCTTTCGAAGGTATCGATCGCCTTGATGGCAGCCTTTTCGGCAGCGGCGTCGCCAGCAGCGCGGGCCGCCTTGAGGTCCTTGAACAGATCGTTGATCGCCACTTCATCCGCCTGCCGCAGCGAGGTGTAGATTTCCTGGATCAGGTCGGCAACGGCGGTCTTTTCATGCATCGACTGATCGGGCAGATGGCCCCAGCGGTTGCGCAGCCCGGCCACCATCCAGCCCGACAGATAGACATAGGCGCGCTTGGTGGTGCCGCGCAGACGCTTGACCGACTTGATCATCTGCTGCGCGTGAAAGCCCGACCAGCAGCCCAGCGACTGGGTCGAAAGGCTCGGGTCCGCGTCATAGGCAGCCATGTCCTCGCGCATCACGCGGGCCATGTCGCGCGCGATGTCAAGATGGGTGTCATAGCTGTTCTGCAGCCGAAGCTGCACGATGTCGTCCACGCTCACGCCGCCGGGGGTCTGGCCGGAGGGATAGCGGGCCAGTGCCTCGTTGCGAAGATCGGCGTAGGATTTGCGTCGTGCCATGCTGAGGGTCCTTTTCTGACAGGCAAGAGGGTATGGGTGGAACGGCACCGGGCGCGACGGCCCGGGCCGGAACGTCATTCAAGCGCGTTGAGCACGTCACCCGCCGGGACGGCGATGAAATCGGGCAGCATCTCGGCGGTGACCGCCTCGCTCAGCAGCCGCACGGCCGAGGCGTAATGGCCGCGGTGGAAGGCGCCGCCGCCGATCCGGTCAAGGATCGTGCCGACTTCGGCCTGCAGAAGCGCGCTGAACCACTCGGCGGTCATGGTCCGGGTGCCGCCCTGATCCAGCTGGACCGTCGCGCCATGACGCACCCATTGCCACAGCTGCGCGCGGCAGATCTCGGCGGTCGACATGTCGGGCGGCGCATCGCCGGCGGGGGCACTGCCCCGGCCCGAAAGCCAGCGGGCAAGGCATTCAAGGGCGGTGGCGATGCTGTCACGCAGGCCGGTTTCGGTAATCGCGCCCCGATGCGGTTCAAGCAGCTTCTGCTCCTCGATGCGGTAATACTGGCGCGGACGCTTGATCTGGTTCGCCTCGGGCATATGGGCGTCGAAGACGGCCCGGACCGGCGCCACGAGGGCCGGATCCGACACGCGGCTGCCGTCATGGCCCATCTCGACCTCGCGCAGCTTGTCGGCGCGCAGCACCTCAAGCGTCGCGGCGGGGCCGGCAAGCTGGCTGGCCACGCCGCCCAGGGCATGAATGCCGCGGCGGTGGCAGACCTTGACCAGCCGTGCGCCGTAATGGGCCAGGAATCCGTGATCCAGGCGCAGCTCGGCCCGGTCGGGCAGAACATGGGCGGCATGGTTGCGCAGCGTCCGGATATAGCTGAGCACATAGGTTCCGGGCGCCGCGATCAGCGCAGTGATGACCTCGCGCAGTTCCCAGACGATTTCGTCCATTTCAAAGGCAGCGCGCAGGGCGTCGATCTCGACCGTGACGCGGATCGCGCCGGGGGCAAGCTCCAGCCGCTCTTGCGCCCAGCCAAGGATGCTGTTCCACAGCCGCGCCTCGCGGTGGTTCTCGATCCCGGCAAGGCACAGGAACGGGCCGCGGCCCGCGTCGGCCAGCGCCCGGGCGTTGTGGAACATGTGCAGTCCGAAGTCGAACAGCGCCGCGGCAATCGGGCCGCCGTCGATCATGATGTTGCCTTCGTGCAGGTGCAGGCGGCGGGGGCGGACGAACAGAACCGGCGCATCCGGAAGGGCCGGGGCGCCCTCGGCCAACGCTCCGCTGCACAGGTCGATCAGATTGGCCTGACCCGCGATCATCGTGTCGAAGCGCGGCGCGGTGGCATCGTCGAAATCGGCGACAAAACTGCGTGCGCCCGAAGACATTGCGGCAATCATCTCGGGGCGGGTGACGGGGCCGATCAGTTCGACCCGGCGATCGGCAAGGGGCGCCGGAACCGGGGCGGCCGACCAGGGGCCGCGGCGGATATCGGTGGTTTCCTCGAGATAGCCCGGCAGGCGGCCCGAGTCATACCCATGCTGGCGTGCAAAGCGGGCACGCAACACCGCCTGGATCTGCGGCCCGAAGGCGGCATGCAGCGCGCCGAGAAAGGCAATCGCCTCCGGCGTCAGCACACGCTCGGCACCGGGCACGTCGCGCAGAACAAGAAGGGTCTTGGCAGCGGTCGGAGAGAGATCAAGGGACATTCCGGCATCCTTTCCGTATGCGACTGTATGCGATTCACAATGTCACACTAGTAATGTCAGTTCCGTTATGCATTATGCTTTTCAAATAAAGGGGTGCGGCTGTAAGTTTTGTAATGCCGCACCGCATCATTCAGTAGGATTGTCAGTGTGACAAAACGCATGACCAAGTTGATGATCGGGCGCCGGCTGCGGGTGCTGCGCAAGTCGCTGGGCCTGACGCAGGCGCAGATGGCCGAGCAGCTGGACATCTCGGCCAGCTACATCACCCTGATTGAGGCCGATCAGCGCCCGGCCTCGGCCAAGCTGCTGATGCGGCTGGCGCAGGTCTATGACATGAACATCTCGGAGCTTGCCCCCGAGGTGGACGCGCAGCTGGCCTCGGATTTCGAGGCGGCGCTGAAGGATCCCGCACTTGAACTCGGCCCCCTGCCCCGCAGCGAGATCGAGGCGGCGCTTCAGGCCTCGCCACGCATCGCCGCCGCGCTGGTGCGGCTGCAGGGAAAATACACCGAAACGCTGATGCGGACCCAGGCCGAGGACAATCCCCTGACCGACCGCAACAAGGTCGAGGTTCTGGGCCAGATCGCGCGGCCCGTCGAAACCGTGCGCGACTGGCTTTACGATCACGGCAACTATGTCGATGCGGTGGACCGCGCCGCCGAGGCGCTGGCCCGCGACATGGGTCTGCACCGCGATGAACCCCATGTCGCGCTGACCGAGCGGCTGTCGCGCCACGGCATCCGGGTTCGCATCCTTCCGGCCGCGGTGATGGGCGGGGCGCTGCGCCGCTATGATCCGCACCGCAAGGATCTGATGCTGTCCGAGCTTCTGGGCCAGGCCAGTCGCCGCTTCCAGATCGGCGTGCTGATCGCCCGGCTGGAATACGAGACGCTGATCGAGGAGACGATCGCCGCCGCCGCCTTCGAGGATCGCGAAACACGCAGCCTTGCCCGCGTCAGCCTGGCCAATTATTTCGCGGCCGCCCTGCTGATGCCCTATGCGCGGTTTCTGGCCGCCTGCGAACAGGAACGCTATGACGTGGAGCTCATCAGCCACCGGTTCGGCGTCAGTTTCGAGCAGGCCGCGCATCGCATGTCTACCCTGCAACGCCCCGAGGCGCGCGGCATCCCGTTCTTCTTCGTCCGCATCGACCGGGCCGGAAACGTGTCAAAGCGGTTCAGCGCCGGCCGTTTCCCGTTCTCGCGCTTCGGGGGCACCTGCCCGCTGTGGAACATCCATGCCGCCTTCGAAATGCCCGGCCAGGTCCAGACCCAGATCATTCGCATGCCCGAGGGGACCAGCTATTTCTCGATCGCGCGCACCGTCACCCGCGCCGGGGGCACCCATTCGGCGCCCGCGCAGCGCATGGCGATCGGCCTTGGCTGCGATGTCTCCTACGCGCCGCGGCTGATCTATGCCGACCGCATCGATCCGACCCGCAGCGAGCCCACCGATATCGGGCTGAACTGCTATCTGTGCGAACGGCAGAACTGCGCCTCGCGCGCGCAGTCGCCGCTCAACCGCAAGCTGGCGATCAACGAACGCGAACGAAGCCTTGCGCTGTTCACCTTCGAGGGCGACTGAACGCAGCAGAACGCGGGCCGGTTCAGGCGCCACGCCATCCCGCGCGGGATCATGGTGCCGCTGCGGGGGGCTGCGGCTTCGCGCGATCCGGCTGTCCGCCGTCGGCAGCCCCGGTCGCCGTGCGGGGCCAGACGATTCTTTCGCGACAGATCCCCTCGGCAGGCAGAGCCGCGGGCTGTTCACCGCTACCCGGCCAGTCGGAGCCCGGCTGCCGCCCGAAGAGCCCGTCGCAGAATCACCGGCCGGAACGGCCCGGCCGGCTGTCCTGCCGCCCGGTCAGCGACGGCATCGCGGCCGGAGCACGATCCGGCCTTCCGGACGGTGATCACGAACTCGCGCGGAGGCCGGAACGGCGCATCGCTGCGGGTTCCGGCCTTCCTCGTCGCGGCGCCTCAGAAGTCCCAGTCCTCATCCTCGGTGGCAACGGCCTTGCCGATGACATAGGACGATCCCGAGCCCGAGAAGAAATCGTGGTTCTCGCTGTCCGGGGCCAGGGCGGCCAGGATTGCCGGGTTCACCTCGCAGGCAGCGGGCGGGAACAGCGCCTCATAGCCCAGGTTCTGCAGCGCCTTGTTGGCGTTGTAATGCAGGAAGGCCTTCACATCCTCGGTCAAGCCGATCCCGTCATAAAGCTCCTGGGTATAGCGGGCCTCGATCTCGTAAAGCTCGAACATCAGCGAGAAGGCGAAATCCTTGAGCGCGTCGCGCTCGGCCTGCGGCAGCCGTTCGCAGGCGCGCTGGAACTTGTAGCCGATGTAATAGCCATGCACCGCCTCGTCGCGGATGATCAGGCGGATCAGGTCCGCGGTATTGGTCAGCTTGGCCCGGCTGGACCAGTACATCGGCAGGTAGAAGCCGGAGTAGAACAGGAAGCTTTCGAGGAACACGCTTGCGATCTTGCGCCTGAGCGGGTTCGCGCCGGCATCATATTCGTCCAGGATCAGCCGCGCCTTGGCCTGAAGATGGGGGTTTTCCTCGGACCAGCGGAAAGCCTCGTCCACCTCCTTGGTCATGCACAGCGTCGAGAAGATCGAGGAATAGCTGCGCGCATGAACGGCCTCCATGAAGGCGATATTGGTCAGCACGGCTTCTTCATGCGGGGTCTGCGCATCCCCCAGCATCGTGGGCGCACCGATCGCGTTCTGGATCGTGTCCAGCAGCGTCAGCCCGGTGAAGACGCGGATCGTCAGCTCGCGCTCTTCGGGGCGCAGCGTGGCCCAGCTTTGCACGTCATTCGACAGCGGCACCTTTTCGGGCAGCCAGAAGTTCACCGTCAGCCGGTTCCAGACCTCGAGATCCTTGTCATCCTGCAGACGGTTCCAGTTGATGGCGCGCGGCACCGCGCGGGGGATGAAATCCTTCATGAATGCCTCACAATGTGCAGGAAACGCAGCCCTGGACCTCGGTGCCCTCAAGGGCGGTCTGGCGCAGGCGGACGTAATAAATGGTCTTGATGCCCTTTTTCCACGCAAGGATCTGGGCACGGTTGATATCGCGGGTCGTGGCCTCGGCCGGGAAGAACAGGGTCAGCGACAGGCCCTGGTCCACATGCTCGGTTGCGGCGGCATAGGTTTCGATCAGCGCCTCGGGGCCGATTTCATAGGCGTCGCGGTAGTATTCGAGGTTGTCGTTGTTCATGAAGGGCGCGGGATAATAGACCCGGCCGATCTTGCCTTCCTTGCGGATCTCGATCTTGGAGACGATCGGATGGATCGAGGAGGTGGAATTGTTGATATAGCTGATCGAGCCCGTCGGCGGCACCGCCTGCAGGTTGCGGTTGTAAAGGCCGTCGCGCATCACCGCTTCGCGCAGCGTCGCCCAGTCCTCGCGTGAGGGCAGAGCCACCCCCATCCGGGCGAACAGGTCGCGCACTGTCTCGGTTTCCGGCAACCAGTCGCGGCTGACATACTTGTCGAAGAAACTGCCGTCGGCATATTTCGATTGCGCGAAGCCAACGAAGCTGCGGCCCTTTTCGCGCGCCAGCGCATTCGACGCCCGGATCGCGTGAAAGGCCACGGCGGCGAAATAGCAGCGGGTGAAATCCACGCCTTCCGAGCTGCCATAGTGGATGTGTTCGCGCGCCAGGAAACCGTGCAGGTTCATCTGCCCCAGCCCCACGGCATGGGCTTCGTCATTGCCGCGCCGGATCGAGGGCACGCTGTCGATGGCCGACATTTCCGACACCGCCGTCAGCGCGCGGATCGCGGCCTCGACCGTGGCACCCAGATTGCCGCCATCCATCGTTGCCGCGATATTCAGCGAACCGAGGTTGCACGAGATATCGGTGCCCAGGTGACGATAGCTGAGGTCATCGTTGAACTCGGACGCCTCGTTGACCTGCAGGATCTCGGAACAGAGGTTCGACATGGCGATGCGCCCGGCCACCGGATTGGCGCGGTTCACCGTGTCTTCGAACATGATGTAGGGATAGCCGGATTCGAACTGGATCTCGGCCAGGGTCTGGAAGAAGGCGCGGGCATTGATCTTCTTCTTGCGGATGCGCTTGTCGCCGACCATCTCGTCGTATTTCTCGGTGACCGAGATATCCGAGAAGGGCATGCCATAGACGCGCTCCACGTCATGGGGTGAAAAGAGGTACATGTCCTCGTTGCGCTTGGCGAGGTCGAAGGTCACATCCGGGATCACCACGCCCAGGCTCAGCGTCTTGATGCGGATCTTCTCGTCGGCGTTCTCGCGCTTGGTATCGAGGAACCGCAGGATGTCGGGGTGGTGCGCGTTCAGATAGACCGCGCCCGCCCCCTGCCGTGCGCCAAGCTGGTTGGCATAGCTGAAGCTGTCCTCGAGCAGTTTCATCACCGGGATCACCCCGGACGACTGGTTCTCGATCCCCTTGATGGGCGCGCCATGTTCGCGCAGGTTCGTCAGCATCAGCGCGACCCCGCCGCCGCGCTTGGACAGTTGCAGGGCCGAGTTGATGCCGCGCCCGATCGATTCCATGTTGTCCTCCAGCCGCAGCAGGAAGCACGAGATCAGCTCGCCCCGGCTTTTCTTGCCGGCATTGAGGAAGGTCGGCGTCGCGGGCTGGAACCGGCCCGAAATGATTTCGTCCATGAAGCTCATGGCCAGGGCTTCGTCGCCACGCGCCAGCGCCAGCGCCACCATCACCACCCGGTCTTCATAGCGCTCCAGGAAGCGCTGCCCGTCGCGGGTCTTCAGCGTGTAGGAGGTGTAATACTTGAAGGCGCCAAGGAAGGTGGGGAAGCGGAACTTGCGCGCAAAGGCCGCGTCCCAGATCCGATGCAGGAAGGCACGGCTGTAAAGCCCCAGAACCTCGGCCTCATAATATCCTTCGTCCACCAGATAACCGAGCTTTTCATCAAGGCTGTGGAAGAACACGGTGTTCTGATTCACATGCTGGAGGAAATACTGGCGCGCCGCCATCCGGTCGGCGTCGAAGCGGATGCGGCCGGCCTCGTCATAAAGGTTCAGCATCGCGTTCAGCGCGTGATAGTCAAGCGTCGCCGGCGCGGTCGCGGCCGGGCCTTTCAGGCCGTGGTCAAGCATTCCATTCCCCAGAATTTGCCAAGCCCGGCACGAACGCGGGCGATGTCGGTTTCCGTTCCCGCAAGCTCGAAGCGATAGAGCACGGGAACGTTGCATTTTTCGGCGATCACCGCGCCCGCAAGCGCGAAGGTCGCCCCGAAGTTGCGGTTGCCCCCGGCAATCACGCCGCGCAGAAGGCTGCGCCGGGCGGGATCGTTCAGGAAGCGGATCACCTGTTTCGGCACTGCGCCCCGCCCCTCGCCATCGGCATAGGTCGGACAGATCAGCACGAAGGGCGCCGCGGGCTGCGGCAGCGGCGCATCGGCCGCGATCGGGATGCGCAGGCTTGGCAGGCCAAGGGCGTTCACGAAGCGCTCGGTATTGCCCGACCGCGACGAGAAATGCACCAGCTGCGCCACCCCTGCCCCCTGCATTGCCTCAGATCCGGTCAGGCCAGACGGCCGATCAGATCCGGGCGAAAGCCCGACCAGTGATCCTCGCCCGCCACGACCACCGGCACCTGGCGATAGCCAAGCTCGGTCACATGCGAAAAGGCTGCATCATCTTGGGTCAGATCGACCACCTGGAAATCGAGGCCGCGGGCCTCAAGTGCGCGGGTGGTGGCGGTGCACTGCACGCAGGCCGGTTTCGAATAGACGGTGATCATCGTTCAGTCCCTTTCACGTTTCGCGCGGGCAGGGACACGTAGCCGGCACGGGATATCCCGGCCGGTGCGCGCGCCCCAGGGCCCTCCGCCGCTGGTCGTCATCTCGTGCCCTGGCAGGTCTCCTGGCTTGCGGGTCGGGGCTCGGCTGGCCTTCCCGGGCAAGGCCCAGTGGCATTTCCAGCGTCACTCGCCGCTTACAGTTGCGGGGGCAGCACCGGAATCGCACCGGCTTCCCTCTTCGCCTGCGAGTCGCCCCGCAAGCACCAAAGCTCCGCCATATTGCGTCCTGGTGGGCCGCAATGTCAATATCTGGGGTGGCCGTGGCGTGAATTTGGTCGCGGCAGGACCGAAGGCCCTTGCGATACAGGGCCGGATCGCCCGCGCGGCACCGCACGAGTCGCCTGATTCCGCCGGGTGTCTCGCCGCAACTTCCGCAGGGTGGGCCAGGCGTTGCAGAGAACTGCACCCGCGCCGCGCACGCCGGAATCAGGTGCCACCGCCCGTGGCGTGGGCCCAGCATCGCCCGGCCGCCTGCCGTTCATTCACGGCCGGCGGACACCGATGCGGGGAACTTGGCAGCTCATATGCGGCTGGATCCGCGTCCGGTCCACGCCCCGGTTCGCAGGCGCGCCGGCGGGCGGTGCGGAGGCAGCGCTCAGACCAGAACCACCGGCCCGCCATAATCGGCAACACGTCGGTCGGCGGTCAGCAGTGTCAGCCCTTCCGCCATCGCCTGCGCGATCAGGATCCGGTCGAACGGGTCGCCGTGAATCGGCGGCAGCGTGGCAAGCGACAGCACATGCCGCCCCTCGACCGCGATCTCGCGGTAGCCATTGGCCAGAAGCCCGGCCCGCAGAACCGAGGCATCGGTGCGGAAATCCGGACGGTCAAGGCTGCGCTTGATCGCCACCTCCCAAAGGCTGGCGACGCTGAACCACAGCGCATTCGCGGGATCCTTGACCAGGGCATCGGCACGGGCCGACATAAGGTCATCCCGCGCCGCCGCCCACAGCAGAAGATGCGTATCCAGAAGCAGGTTCACGCCGGCCCACGCCCCTCGAACAGGGTCTGGATCTCGTCACTGGCCATGCTGTCGAAATCCTCGGGCAGATCGACCGCACCCTTGAGAAACCCGGTGCGGCGCGGCTCCTCGGCCTGGATCATCACGACCTTGACCAGGGGCTTGCCCGCCCGCGCGATGACAAAGGGCTCGCCCTTCACCGCGCTCTCGACAAGCCGCGACAGATGGGTCTTGGCTTCATGCATGTTGACGATCTTCATGGCGGCACTCCGGTTTAGTCCGCCAGACTTAGTTCAATGCACTGCCGATTTCAAGATCATGTCACGGCCAGGCCGCAAAGGACTGATCCTGCCCCCCGGCAGCCGCCCGGCGCATCCGCCGGTATCGACCGGGCGAAAGGCCCTCGGCGCGGGTGAAGAAGCGGCTGAAATAGGCAGGATCCTGAAACCCCAGCCGAAAGGCGATTTCAGCCACATGCAGCGGCGCGTTCTGCAACAGGTCGCGCGCCTCGGCCAGCATCTCGCGGTGGATATAGGCCTGGGGGGAAAGACCGGTCGCCCGCTGGATCGCCCCGCCAAGCCGGTCGCGGGAGACACCGAGCGCGCGGGCATAATCCTCGACCCGCCAGTGATCGCGCCGATGCTCCGCAACCAGCAGCACAAACCCGTCGACCACACTGCGTGGCACCGAACGGGGATAGACCCGGTCCCCCTGCGCCTGTCGCCACAGCAGGATCAAGAGCGCCGTCACCACGCTCGTGACCAGCACCTCGGCCCCCGGTTCGGCCCGATAAAGCTCGTCCGCGATATCGCGCATCTGCGCGGCGATCCGGCGTTGCTCGGACCCCGGCGACAGGACAAGACGATGGCTCAGAAGCCCCCGAAGCTGCGCAAAAAGCGGCCCCGTCGGCATCGCCTGCAACAAGCCGCGGGTCGATAGTGCCAGATGCATGCCGCGCGATCCCGCCATCAGGCGCAGTCGTCGCCCCTCGCCCTGCGGCAGCCACAGAATCTGCGGCGCGGACAAGAGCGGCGCCGGCCCGTCGCTTGCGCCCGCTTCAATCAAGACCAGATGCGCCTGCCCCGGGGACAGGCCGTATTCGGCCACCCCGAGTGCCGGACGAATGACTTGTGCTGCAAAGGCGGGAAAATCTCGGGCCTGCGTCTCGGACCTCATGTCACCCCCAAAAGTACAGTATTTGCCCGCAACAGTGCATTCCTACCGGGTGACAGTCGCTTACACTAGCAGGAACCGCAGTGGGGAATGAGCTGCGGTGACCAGGGAGGAAACATGCGGCATTTCTCGCGCAGAACGGTGTTCTGTATCGTGTCGGCGGTTGGGCTGCTGGCGTCGATGCGGGATCGGGTCCATGGCCTCTTTCCCCGTCTTGCGAAACGGCGCTGCCGACTGGCCCCACGGGGGCGAGAGGCGCACAGCAGGTGGTCGGCATCGGTCGCACACTGATGCCGGCGCCCGACCATCTGCTGCTGGACAGCCCCTCGCCTGGCCTTGCTTCGGTCGTGACTCAGGAACCGTTTGCCGCACTGATGCGTAGCCAGAGTGCGGGACGTGCCCTGGTCATCTTGGAGCAGAAGGTGCGCGAGAGCCTGAAGCTGGCAGGTCGCGCCCTGATGCCGGAGGGGGCGCGCGGCGTGGGCCAGGGCGCAGCGGCAGCGTTTCTGCACGATCCCGCGGTGCAACATGCCTTCCTGGGCGGCACCACTCCGGACATTCACGAGAAGGACATCCCATGCACAAGACCGAGCTTTTCATCGATGGCGAATACCGCCCCGCCTCTGACGGGAACCGCTTCGAGCGAACGAACCCCGTGACGGGCCAGGCCGTGACAAGCGCTGCCGCCGCCACTACCGAGGATGCCGAGGCCGCCGTGGCCGCGGCGGCGCGCGCCTTCCCGGAATGGGCGGCCACCGCACCGGGCGAGCGGCGGCGCCTGCTTCTGGCTGCGGCCGAGTCCCTGCGCGGGCGCGCCGATGACATCGTTCTGGCGATGAAAGAGGAGATCGGCGCGACCGAGGCCTGGGCGCGGTTCAACGTTTCGCTTGCCGCCGAGATGCTTGTCGAGGCCGCCGGCCTTGTCACGCAGATCAAGGGCGAGATCATCCCCTCGAACCGCCCCGGCAGCATGGCCATGGCGGTGCGCCAGCCGGTGGGCGTGGTGCTGTCGATGGCACCCTGGAACGCGCCGGTCATTCTTGGCGTGCGGTCGCTGGCAGCGCCGCTGGCCTGCGGCAATACCGTCGTGATGAAGACGTCCGAGCTGTGCCCCCGGACCCATGCGCTGATCGTCGAGGCCGTGGCCGAGGGCCTGCCTCGTGGGGTGGTCAACGCAGTTTCGAATGCGCCCGAAACCGCAGCCGAACTGGTCGAAACCCTGATCGCGCAACGCCCCGTCCGGCGTGTGAACTTCACCGGATCGACCCGCGTTGGCCGGATCATTGCCGAAACGGCGGCACGCTATCTGAAACCCGCCTTGCTGGAGCTGGGCGGGAAGGCGCCGCTGATCGTTCTGGACGATGCCGATGTGGATGCGGCCGTGGCCGCCGCAGCTTTCGGTGCCTACATGAACCAGGGCCAGATCTGCATGTCGACCGAACGGATCATCGTCACCCCCGGCATCGCTGATCGCTTCGTTACCGCCTTTGCCGAGAAGGTCCGCAGCCTCGGCGCCGGAGATCCGACCGAGGCACGCCACCCGCTGGGCTCGCTCGTCAATGCCGAGGCGGCCGAGCGTGTGAAGGCTCTGGTCGCCGATGCCGTCGCCAAGGGGGCCCGCCTGATCGCCGGCGGCGATGGCCGGGGCACGATGCTGGACGCGGCCGCCGTTGACGGCGTGACACCCGCAATGCGGCTCTATGCCGAAGAGAGCTTTGGTCCGGTCGCCGCGATCATCCGGGCCGGCAGTCTGGACGAGGCCGTGCGCATCGCAAATGACACCGAGTTCGGGCTTTCTGCCGCGGTCTTCGGGCAGGACGAGGCCCGCGCGCTCGAGGTCGCACGCCGGATCGAAAGCGGCATCTGCCATGTGAACGGCCCCACCGTGCATGATGAGGCGCAGATGCCCTTCGGCGGGGTGAAGGACTCGGGCTATGGCCGTTTCGGCGGCACGGCGGCCATAGCCGAATTCACCGAACTGCGCTGGATCACCACCCAGAACGGCCCGCTGCATTATCCGATCTGAGGCGGCGCGCCGGCAGATCCGTCCGGCCCATCCGGGCCGGGTTCCGGCGCGGCCGCCCCCCCGGCAGCAGGGCATCTGCGGCCGGGGACGGGGCAGATACCCCCACAGGCACGATCCCCGACACCTGCGCCGGCCGGGCTGGCGCAGGTTCGGTTCCCAGATCCTTCGTGCCGGATCACGGGGGCACCCGGGCTCTGCTGCTTCGGACCCGAAAAACAGCCTGCCACCGCCTGGGCGATGTGACATCACGGCCTTGAGGGCAGGAGCCCGCTGCAGCACGGGTGCCGCCGGTCCTGATCAGAGATCCGCCGGCATCCCGCCCTCAACGGCCCGATGCACGCCCCGCCAAGCATCGGGCCGGAGCCATCAGGCCCTCACCGGACCCCGCACATCGGCACGGATGTGATCCCATATCGGGCGCAACCTGCATCGCCGGGCCGACTCAGGCGGGATCGCTCCTGATGAAAACTGCCGGTGTCGAAAATCAAGGCCCCGGGCCTGGGCGACCGGTGGCGCCGCATGGCATGTTCATTCCGCTTGACGCGGCCAGAGCCACGCGCTCTGGTGCAAAAACACTCCAAAGAAGCACAATGTGAGGACAATCTTGCCAATTGATTCCTTTGATCTGCGCATACTTGACGCTTTGCAGCGCAATGGTAGCCTGTCCGTTGCCAAGGTCGCCGACATGGTGGGCCTGTCCCCCACCCCCTGCTGGCGGCGCATTCAGCGCCTTGAGAAGGAAGGCTATATCGAGAACCGCATCGCGGTCCTGAACCCGCAGAAGCTTGGCTTCGGCCTGACCGTGTTCGTCATGGTCAAGACCGACCGGCACACGGTCGACTGGCTCGAACGCTTCGGCGAGGCCGTGCAGGCCTTTCCCGAAGTGATGGAGGTAAACCGGCTCGCGGGGGAATATGACTATCTTCTCAAGGTCATAACGCGGGACAACCAGTCGTATGACGCATTCTACCGGCGCCTCATCGCCCGAATCGAGCTCAGCAACGTCACATCCTGCTTCTCGATGGAGCAGGTCAAGAAGATCACCGAGCTTCCGCTCGGCCAGGCCTGAGGGCGGCGACACCGACTGGCTGGAACGTGTGCGCGCCGGCCTTGTCGGCGAAGGCAGCGCCTTTGCCGGCCCGTTCGGCCCCCGTCCGCTGATCTATGCCGATTACACGGCTTCCGGCCGGTCGCTCGATTTCATCGAGGAAGCGATCCGTCGGCAGGTGCAGCCCTTCTACGGCAATACCCATACCGAAACGTCCCACACCGGCATGCACACCACGCGCCTGCGCGAAAGTGCGCGCGCCGCGGTGCGCGCGGCGGTTGGCGCCGGGCCGGAGCATGCGGTGATCTTCACCGGGGCCGGGGCGACCGCCGCGATCGACAAGTTCGCGCGCCTGCTGGCGCAGCACCCCGGGGGGCGGCCACTGGTGCTGATCGGCCCGCATGAGCATCATTCGAACGATCTGATCTGGCGCGAGGCCGCCTGCGACACTTTGCGCATTCCGATGGGCGCCGATGGCGCGCCCGATCTTGCGGCCCTGGCCGAGGCGCTTCGGCTCCACCGCGACCGCCCGCTCAAGGTCGGGGCCTTCGCGGCGGCGTCGAACGTGACCGGGCTGCGCACCGATCTGCGCGCGATCGCCCGGATGATGCATGCGGCGGGGGGTCTGATCGCCTGCGACTTTGCCGCCGCCGGCCCCTATGTTTCCATCGGCATGGCCGGCAGCGCCCCCACTGCCGACGACCATCTTGATGCCGTGTTCCTGTCGCCGCACAAGTTCGCCGGAGGGCCCGGCGCCTCGGGGGTGCTGGTGGTTGACCGCGCCTTGTGCGACACGCCGCGACCCACCGTGGCCGGGGGCGGCACGGTCAGCTATGTGACCGCAGACCGGCACAGTTTCGTCGCGGCCGCCGAACGGCGGGAAGAGGCCGGAACGCCCGCGATCCTGGGCGATATCCGCGCCGGCATGGTGCTGCGACTAAAGGATCTGGTGGGCACCGCGCGTATCCATGCCGAAGAGACGCGGATCGTGGCCGAGACCTTCGCCGACTGGGGCAGGAACCCGCGGATCAGGATCCTCGGCCCGCAGAACCCGGACCGGCTGGGGATCTTTGCGCTCAATGTCGTTGCAGGCAGGCGGATGCTGCATCACAACCTTGTCGTGGCGCTGCTGAATGACCTGTTCGGCATCCAGGCCCGCGGCGGCTGTTCCTGCGCAGGCCCCTACGGCCATGCGCTGCTGGGGCTGGATCGTGACACCGCCGCCCGGCACGAGGCGTTGGTGGCCGCCGGCCACAGCCTGTTCCGCCCCGGCTGGGCACGGATCGGCCTCAACTGGCTGATGACGCCCGCAACCTGCGATCACATCCGGCGTGCGGTTGCCTTTGTCGCCGATCACGGCGCCGATCTGATGCGGCTTTACCGCGTGGACAGCCGCAGCGGCATCTGGCGGGCCAGGGGCCACGGCAGCCCGGCAGAGCCGACGGATATCGCCAGCCTTCTGCACCCTGCCCCACCGCCCGAACTGGTCGCGCCGGATCCGGCCGCCTGTTTCGATCTGGCGCGTGACCTGGTCGCGGCGGCCCGTGAGATGCCGCCACCCCCCGCGCCCGATGCCCCCGATCCCGCGCAAGAGGCCGTGCGCTGGTTCTGGTGGCCGCACGAGGCGGAGGCAGCCGCCACAGGCGGCGCAGATCACGGCGCCGCTTTCGCCCCGGCGTCCGGTCGGCTATGATCCTCCCATGCAGATCCGAGCCTCATCCCGCCGCGTATCGCGTCCGAACATTCCCTGCCCCGCGTCATGAGCGGGGTGACCCGCGAGGGCGAGGGATTCGTGGTCGAAGCCGCGCTTCTGGCCGAAGGGCTTGGTCTTCAGGCCGATGAGGTGCCGGAGCTGATGCGCTCGGGCCAGATCAGCAGCCGCTGCGAGAAGGGCACCGGTGAGCATGAGGGGCGCTGGCGGCTCAGCTTCCGCCTGGGCGGCCGGACGCTGCGCCTGACGGTCGATGGCGCGGGACGGATCCTGGCCCGCGCCCGGATCGGTGGCGTCAACCGCGGCTCGGCGGGCTAGCCGCCTTCCACGCCAGCGCCTCGCTCAGGACAGTGTCCACATCGACGCTCATCTCCAGATCCCGCGCGAGGATGCGCGCCACCGGAAACCAGGCGGCATCCGCCACATCATCCTGCGGCACCGGATCGCCCGCCACATGTCGGCAGAGCACCGGCACCAGAAAGAAGTGATGCGCCCAGCCGCCGCCGGGCGCCGGCAGGATCACGTCCAGCCCGCCCAGATAGCGCAACGGCTCGGCGATCACGCCGGTTTCTTCGCGCAATTCGCGCAGGGCGGCGACAGCCACGCTTTCGCCTGCATCGACATGGCCCCCGGGATAGCCCCAGAGCCCGGCATCGGGCGGGTTCCGGCGGCGTGCCAGCAGCACCTCGCTGCCACGCAGCAGCACCGCAAGCGCGGCCAGTCTGGGAAAGGGGATCGTCATGGCGCTGATGTCAGCACGGGCGGCGGCCAAGGGCAAGGGCCGCCGCAACTTGCCGCCTTGCAGGGCCCATTCGCCGTCAGGCCGCGGGATGATCCACCGCCGGCTCCGGCAACCCCGGCGCCATGCCCTCCAGCGCGAAGGTGGCCCCTGACAGCGGCGCCGCGGCCCGTTCGGCGGCACTCATCCCTTCGCTGGCCGAGGTGCAGAACAAGGTATCGAACGCGGCCCCGCCATAGGCCGGGCAGGTCGTCTGCGGCGCGGGCAGGGCATGGCGCGGGCCGATCCGCCCGTCGGGCCGCACCTCGATCACCGCGCCGGCGCCCCAAAGCGCCACCATCAGAACCCCGTCGGCCCGCGTCACCGCGCCGTCCGGATTCAGGCCCAGGGCCGCGAAATCCACCAGCAGTTCGGGCCGGGCCCGCGGCCAGCCGTCCCCGTCCAGCGCCAGACGCATCAGCGCGCCGCGCGCGGTATCGGCGAAATAGGCGCAGGACCGGTCGGGGGCGAAGCAGGTGGCGTTCGGGATGCTCAGGCCCTGAACGACCTGCCGCAATTGGCCCCGATACCAGCGATAAAGCGCCCCCGCCCCGGGTTCTGCTTCCTTGCCCATGGTGCCGATCCAGAATCCCCCCCAGGGATCGGCGCGGCCGTCATTCGCGCGGGTCGCCGGGCGGTCGGCTTCAAGCCCCGCGACGCGGCCGAGGGCGCCCGTTTCAACGTCAAGCAGCCACAGCCCAGTTTCCGAGGCCGCGAAAAGCCGCCTTTCGTCAACCCAGCCAGCGGCCGAGAACATCTCGGGCAGCGCAATGTCGCGGCTCTGCCCGGTTGCCGGGCTGCGCACCAGAAGCCGGGACGACAGGATGTCGAACCAGAACAGGTCCTGTCGCAGGGGATGCCAGAGCGGCCCTTCGCCAAGGCGGCAAGGACGAGGATCAAAGGGTGTCATGGCGGGCCTCCTGCCGTTGCCGGGAGCATTGCGCGCGCCGGTTGTGCGCCGGACGACGGCGAAAGCCGGGGCCGAGCGGCGGCGGCGCCCGTGTCAGACACGGGCGAAAAGCCCCGTCACCCCCAGGCTGACCAGGGCCGAGGTGCGGGGCGGGGCCAGAGCGCGGAACGGCAGCGGACGGCAGACCTCCATCGCCGCGACGCCCACCCGCGCGGTCAGCGCGCCATTGACCACACCTTCGCCAAAGCGCCGCGAGAGCTTGGAGATCACGCCGCCACCGGCCGCCGCGCCGATCAGATCATCGCCCACGGCCACCGCCCCTGTTGCCACCAGATGCGCCAGCACCGCCCGCGTCAGCCGCCAGGCGCCCAGCGTCCCGGTGCGGCCGCCATAGATTTCGGCCAGACGGCGGATCATGCGCAGATTGGCCAGCAGCGCGGCCGCCACATCGGCAAAGGCCAGCGGCACGAAGGCGGTGACGGCGGCAACCTGACGGGCAGCGGCGGCAACCTCAAGGCGGGCAGCCTCGTCCAGCGGGGCCAGAAGCTCGGTCTCGGCCAGGTCGATCAGGGCGGAAGCGTCGAACAGTTCGTCACGCCGCTCGCCCAGGCGGCGGCGCGCCCAGGCCAGATCCTCGCGCCCCGCATAAAGCGCCTCGATCCCCGCCACCACCCGCAGCGCCTGCGCCCGGTCGGCCGAAAGCACCGCGGCCTCGGCCGCATCGCGCAACTGGTCGATGCGACGCAGCCGCGCGAAGGCCAGAAGCTCGCGCAGCGCGAGCGCCACCGCGGCGCACAGGAGCAGCACCAGAAGCAGGCCCGCCACCGCCCCCAGAACCGGAACGCGGGCCAGAAGGCGCGCCACGAAGTCCCAGGCCGCCAGCGACAGGACCAGCGTCAGAAACCCGCCCGCCGCAGCAAGGAACAGGCGCCCGGCGAGGCTGCCGCGCCGGCCCCGCGCGGCGATCTGCGCCGCACGCCGCATGGCGCGGCCCTCGGGTGCATCCTCGATCGGCGGGGCATCGGCGGGGCTTGGCCCCTCGCCATCAAGTTCGATCAGAAGCGGATCGTCACGGCCTTCGGTCATCTCATTCCCCCAGAAGCCGGTCGCCGAACAGGAAGTCGGCCGCGCGATCCAGCCGGATATGCGGCGGCCCTTCCCCCGGGCGCAAGGTCATGCGGGCGGGGGCAAAGTTCATCACGCGGAAATCGGCGTCAAGCCAGCGCTCTGCCCCTTCGCGCGCCGGCGACAGAAGCCGGGCCGGATCCTCGGGCAGCGCGCCCGGATAAAGCGCCGCCTGCCGCCCGGTCTCCAGCAGAAGGCCGCGCACCGCATCGACGCTGCGGCCCTGATGGGTCAGCGTTTCCTCGACCGTGGCGCGCACCGCAGCAAGCGCCATCGCCCCGGTGCGGGCGCCGGCGAAATCGGCGCGACTGCGCGCCTCTTGCAGCAGGGCTTCCAGGATCGCGGTCAGGCGCGGATGCTGGCTGTGATGCAGGTGATCGGCCTTCGAGGCGGCGAACAGGATCCGCTCGACCCGCCGCCCCTGCAGAAGGCGCGTCAGGAAGGCATTGCGCCCGGGACGGAAGCTGCCGAGGATCTCGGCCATCGCGCGGCGCAGATCCTCGACCGCCTGCGGACCGGAATGGATCGCGCTTAACGCATCAACCAGCACCACCTGCCGGTCGATCCGCGCGAAATGGTCGCGGAAGAAGGGGCGCACCACCTCGCGGCGATAGGCGTTGTAGCGCCGTTCCAGTTCCGCATGCAGACTGCCGCGGCGGGGCCGGTCGGGGGCGGGAAGCGGCGCGAAGGTCAGCACCGGCGAGCCGGCCAGTTCCCCCGGCATCAGGAAACGCCCCGGCGTGCAATCAAAAAACCCCGCCTGGCGCGCGGCGCTCAGGTAGTCGGTAAAGGTTGCGGCCAGACGCTGTGCCAGCCCTTCATCAAAGGGCTGCGACGGGTCAAGCCCCTGCAGGGCTGCCAGATAGGGCGCGGCCGCGGGGCGGGGGGCGATCCGCTCCAGCACCTCGCGCGACCAGGCGTCATAGCTTTTCTCCATCAGCCCGAGGTCCAGCAGCCATTCGCCGGGATAATCGACGATATCCAGATGCACGCGACGCGGCCCGCGGAACCCGCCCATGATCCCCTGCCGCGCCACGCGAAACGACAAGCGCAGCTCCGACACCGCGCGGGTCGAGGAGGGCCAGCGCGGATCATCGCCCGTCAACGCGGCCAGATGCGTTTCGTAGTCAAAGCGCGGCACCGTGTCATCAGGCTGGGGCTGCAGCCAGACGCCCGCGATCGCGCCGCGCGCTTCGGCCCGCAGGCCCGGCATCCGGCCCCGGTTCAGCAGATTGGCCACCAGCGAGGTGATGAACACCGTCTTGCCGGCCCGCGCCAGCCCCGTCACGCCCAGCCGCACCACCCGCTCCGAGGAAACCGCATCGCCCAGCGTTTCCCCCGCAGCCCCCAAGCCGCGCCCGATCTGTTCCGTCAGCCTGCCTACGACCACTGCCTGTCCTTCCGCCACCTGCCACTCAACATAGGCACGGTGCGCGGCTTAGGGTAGGCCCATTGCCAAGCCCCGCGTCCCGGGCTAACCCGCGTCCATGCCCAGATATGCCCTGCAGATCGAATATCACGGAGCGCCCTTTGCCGGATGGCAGCGCCAGGCAGAACAGCCCTCGGTCCAGGCTGCGGTCGAGGCCGCGCTGCGCCGGCTGGAACCCGACGCCCCCGGCATCGCCGCCGCCGGGCGCACCGACGCCGGGGTTCATGCGACGGCGCAGGTGGCGCAGTGCGATCTGGCCCGCGACTGGGATCCGTTCCGGCTGAGCGAGGCACTCAACCACCATCTGCGGCCCTTGCCGGTGGCGATCCTGCAGGCGGCGCGGGTGGCGGATGATTTTCACGCCCGCTTTTCGGCGATCGAGCGGCGCTATCTGTTCCGGCTCGTGTCGCGCCGCGCGCCGGTGACGCATGATGCGGGGCTGGTCTGGCAGGTGCGTCATCCGCTGGCGCTGGCACCCATGCAGGAGGCGGCCAGCCATCTGCTTGGCCTGCATGATTTCACCACCTTCCGGTCCACGCTGTGTCAGGCAGCCAGCCCGGTCAAGACGCTGGACGAGTTGACGATCACCGAACACCCCGTTCCCCAGGGAACCGAGTTCCGCTTTCACCTGCGCGCGCGCAGCTTTCTGCACAACCAGGTGCGCAGCTTTGTGGGCAGCCTTGAACGGGTGGGCGCCGGAAGCTGGCCCCCCGACCGCCTGCGCGCAGCGCTTGAGGCGCGCGACCGCGCCGCCTGTGGGCCGGTCAGCCCGCCGCAGGGGCTTTATCTGTGCGGCGTGGGCTACCCCGAGGATCCCTTCGCGGCCGCGCCGCAGGGCGGGGATGATCCCGTCAGTGCAGCTCTTCGTTCAGATCCCTGAGCAACCGCCCATGGCGGCGCACCTCGGCCAGCACCGCGCCGAAGGTCTCGAAGCCGCGCGCCTGAAGCATCGGCAGCAGCCGCAGGAACGCCTCGGCCGTGGCCACCGTGTCGCCAAGGGCGGTGTGACGCGCCTCTTCGGGGATGGTGATGCCCAGCCGCGCGGTCAGCGCATCAAGGCTGTGGCTTTCACCCTGCCCGAAGATCACCGCCGACAGCAGCACCGTATCAAGGATCGGGTTGTCGAACCGCTTGCCGATCGTGGCCTCGTGCCGGCGCAGGAATTCCATGTCGAAGGGGGCGTTATGCGCCACCAGCACCGCGCCATCGGCAAAGCGATGAAACTGCCGCCCGGCCTCGGCGATGTCGGGGGCCCCCATGACCATGGCATTGGTGATCCCGTGCACCAGGGTCGAAGCCTGCGGAATGTGGCGCCCGGGATCCACCAGCGTGTCAAACACCTCGCCGGCCACGCGCCGGCCGTTGACCAGCCGCACCCCGGCGATCTGCACGATCTCGTCGCTGGCCGGTGACAGGCCGGTGGTCTCGGTGTCGAAGACCACATAGGTCAGGTCGCTCAGCCGGCTGTCGGCGACCTTGTCGTTGCGCGCCTTGGACAGAAGGTCGAAATCATAGACGACCGCCCGCGCCACCGGGGCGGGCCGGCGCCCGGCGCGCCGCGCCTCGCGGATAGGGATGCAGATGGCGGCCCGGCCGTCGGCAAGGCGTTCGGGCCAGGCCTCGGTGCCATGGGTGTGCAGCACCGACCGCCCGGTGACATCGGCAAGCCCGATCTCGAGCGGCTCGGTCAGCCAGCGGTCGAGGTCGCCCACCGACAGGGGCGGACCCGGCCAGCTGAGTTCGATCACCGCGCCCGGGCCATCCTCTTCGCGGATCACCAGGCCAAAATGCCTACCATAGCCCTGCGCGGCAAGCCGCGCCCCAAGCCAGGCCAGCAGCGCCACCAGCTCGAACCCGTCGCAGCGCAGGATCAGGCCACCCCCCTCGGTATCGACGGCAAGCCCTGCCGCCTCCATCCGCGCCCGGATCCCGTCCAGAAGGTCCGAAGACCGGGTCTGCGCCAGCGGCCACCAGTCGGTGCGGCCATCGTCATAGCGCCGGCCCAACTCGGAAATCGCCGCCGTCAGCGCCGCCACCTCCTGCATCAGCGCCGCGTTCAGCGCGGCGGCACCGCCCCCGGCCATCTCGGCATGTTCCGCCAGAACGCCGATCACCGTCTGCAGATTGGCGGCGGGGCGCCGCACCCGGTCGAACACCTCCTCAAGAAGCTGTTCGCGCCGCGCATGGGCGGCCAGATCGGCCGTCACGTCGCGCAGCGTCAGCACATAGCCCGGTGCCCCGTGCCCATCGCTGCCCCGCCCGGCCAGAAGCCGCATCCGTCCCGCAAGCACCCGTGCCTCGCTGCGCGTCGCGCACAGAAGATCCGAGGCGGCATCGGCATCCTCGGCCTCGCACAGGCGTTGATAGGCATGGCGCACCGGGGCGTCGCGCAGATAGTCGAACAGATTGCGGTCCAGCCCCGGCGCATGGCCGCTGCCCAGCAGATCCACCGCCTGCCCATTGTAGAACACCAGTTGATGTTCCCCCGAACACAGCAACACCCCCACCGGCACATCGGCCAGCAGCGTTTCAAGCCGCGCCTTTTCTTCCGAAAGCCGCGCCGTTTCGCGGGCCACCGCCTCGGCCAGCGCGCCGCGGGTTTCGGCAAGGCTTGCCGTCACCGCCACCGCCGCCGGCGCCAGATCGCCCAGATAGCGCGCCCGGCTTGCGTCGATCTCGTCGCGCACCTCGGCATGGGCGCGGGCGCGGATGCCGGCGGCCAGGCCCTCGACGGCGCGGGCCACATGGGTGTCGAACAGGAGCCAGATCCAGGTCACCAGCCCCAGAATGGCGAAGGCCGCGATGATCCCGCCCTGCTGCACCGCCGGAAGGATCGCCGGATTGCCGAAGTGGCGGTAGCCCAGCCACAGCCCGGCCGCCAGCGCCACAAGGCTGCCCCCCGCCAGCGCCAGGAAGAACAGGAAGATGCGCAGCCTCAGCCCCAGCCGCTCAACCATGGCCGGCGGCCTCGCCCCCCGGTTCGAGGATGCGCTTCACCTCGGCGCGCAGTTCCGTCAGTTCGAACGGCTTGGAGATGAACCCGTCCGCCCCCAGCGCAAGGCCCTTGCGCCGCTCCATCGCGCTGCCCCGGGCCGTCATCATCAGGATCTTCACATCGTCCAGCCCGGGATCAAGCCGCACCGCCTGGCAGATCTCGTAGCCCGAAACCTCGGGCAGCATCACGTCCAGCAGGACCAGATCGGGATGGGTGGCGCGGATGCGCTCCAGCGCCTCGCCGCCATTGGCCACACGATCCTGTTCATAGCCTTCGCGGGTGATGAGATAGTCAAGCGCGACGGCGATATTGTCCTCGTCCTCGACCACCAGCACGCGTTTCCTGGCCCTGTCGTCGCCCATCAGACCCCCCTTTCGCCCCCCTCGGCGCAGGCCCGCGCCAGCGCCGGATCGTCCGGCGGCAGCGTGACCCAGTCGGCCCCCACCGGCGCGCCGTCGGCGGCGAAGGCCACCGCGTCGGTCAGCGCCGCGCGCCGGCTGCCGGCGCAATCGAAGATGACCGGCACATCCGCGCCCGGCTCCCACCGCGCGCGCAGCACCAGCCGGGTCAGCACCAGATCGGGCAGGGCCTCGTTGCGGCGGTTCATGCGCGTGTCCACGGCGACCAGACGGTTCGCCAGCGGCGAGAGATAGGTCCAGGGGCGGTAGAAGCTGGTTTCGTAATTGACCGAAACCACCTCGACGCCGTCGGGGAAGCTCTCGGTCATGCGCGGCAGCCAGCTGTATTCGCTCCAGACGACATAGGAAAACATCGCAAGCCCCGCAGCGGCCGGCATGAACCAGCGCGGCAGCCTTCCGCGCATCGCCTTGTTGAGGATCAGGACAACGCCGGCGGCAGCAAATCCCGAGGCGATGGTGGCGATCAGTTCCAGAAACATGTGGTCATCCCGGCGCGCCGCGGCCGTGGCCGATGGCGGATTGCATTGTGCGCACGACGACGAAGGCGTCGCGCAGATGGCTTCGTTCGAAATCCGACAGGTCGGACGGCGCCATGTAGTTGTCGGGGCGGCGCCCCGATTTCACCAGCGCCGCCTGGTTCTCCAGCCGCATCGTGGCGATCAGGTCATAGGCCTCGATCAGATCCCGCGCGCCGGAAACCGAGATCACGCCCGCCGCCTCGGCCGCCAGCAGCCGCGCCCGGGTGTTGACCTCGGGCAGCTGGCCGATCAGCGCATAGACCCGGCCCAGATCGACCACCGGGATCACCCCGTTCAGCTTCATGTCGACATGGTTCTTGAACTCGCCCGACCGGATCGTGGCAAAGCCGCGCAAGAGCCCCAGCGGCGGCGTATGCTTGAGCGAATTGGCGATCATATGCGCCACGAAGATCGTGTTCTTCGAGGCCATCTCCAGCGTCTCGGCCTGAAGATCGCGGAACAGCGTGGCCGCACCGCCGATCGGCCGCAGATCGAACATGACCGAGGCCAGCATCTGCGCCATCGGGTCGGGCTTGTCGACCCAGCCGCGGAAATAGTCGCGCCAGACGCGCATCGGCTGGCACCATTTGGGATTGGTCGCCATCATGTCGCCGGGGCAATAGTAATAGCCGCAGACGCTCAGCCCGTCCGATACCTGCCTTGCAAGCGCATGGAACCAGGGCATGTCGTCCGGGGTCACGCTGTCATGCAGGAACAGGCAGTTGTCCTGGTCCGAGACGCCGGTCTGTTCCTGCCGCCCCTGGCTGCCACAGGCCAGCCAGAGATAAGGCACCGGCGGCGGGCCAAGCGCGGCCTCGGCCATCTGCAACAGCCGCCGGGTAACGGCATCGGTGATATCGGTCACCAGCCGGGTGGTGACCTCATGCGCGTTGTTGCCGGCGGTCAGCTGCACCAGAAGCTGCGGAATGCGGGCGGTGATTGCGGCCATGTCCTCGACGCGCTCGGCGGAACTGATGTCACGGATCAGCTGGGCCGAGGACACCGCCTGGAAGCGGGTCAGATCGGTCTGGGTGATCATGCCGACCAGCCGTCCGGCCTCGACCACCGGCAGATGGCCGATGCGCCGTTCCAGCATGATGTGGAGGATATCCGAGCCAAGCGCCTGCGGCGGCAGGGACACGGGATCCGCCGTCATCACCTCCGAGACCGGCGTCTGCGCCGGAAGGCCGGCAGCCAGAACCCGGTTCGACAGGTCGCGCACGGTGACGATGCCCAGAAGCTCTTCGTCGCGGACCACGCCCAGGCTTGACACCCGCGCATCGCGCATCCGCCGCGCGGCCTCCTGCACCGGCGTGTCCGGTGCGCAGGTGACCGGATGGCGCGCCATCAGGTCGGCCACGCGCAGTGTCGTCAGGTCCGAGCCGCGGCCCTCGCCGCCACGGGCGCGGTTGAAGAACCGCTCGAAGGCGGGATAGGCGGTCAGCAACTCGCGGAACCGCACGGCCGGCAGCATCAGCAGCACGCTTTCCTCGGTGGTGCGGGCGGTGGTCACGGCCAGCCCGTCGCGCATCAACCCGCGTTCGCCAAAGCTGTTGCGCGGCCCGAGGATCGAAACCAGCCCGCCGTTGCGGTCCAGCACCTCGACCGATCCACGCTTGATCAGGAACAGCCCTTCAAGCGCCGCACCGATCCGGTAAACTTCCGTTCCCGGCGCATAGACCCTGCGGCTGAAGCAGCCGGCGACACGCGCCAGCTCGTCCTGCGGCAGGCTGTCATAGGGGTGCACCGTCTCCAGGAACCCGATGATCGTCGCCGTCTGATCGTCCATTTCCCCCTCCCAAGGGTGGCGCGCGCCCCGAATGGGGGCGCGCGTCCGTTGTCAATGGTCGACCGCTGCGCCGGCACCGCGCGGGATGCGGATGCTTTCCACCAGGTCCTGCACGTCCTGGGGCGGGGCGGCGGTGAGCGACGACACCAGATAGGCCGTGCCGAAGTTCAGGATCGCGCCGATCGTGCCGAAGGACAGGGGCGACACGCCCAGGATCCAGTTGTCCGGCGTATTGGCCAGCATGTTGGTGCCCGGGATGAAGAACCAGCCCAGATAGGTGAAGATGTAAAGCAGGGTCGCCACCAGACCCACAAGCATCCCCGTGATCGCCCCCGCGCTGTTGATGCGCTTCGAGAAGATCCCCATCATCAGCACCGGGAACAGCGTTGCCGCCGCAAGCCCGAAGGCCAGCGCCACCACCTGCGCGGCAAAGCCGGGCGGGTTGAGCCCCAGATAGGTCGCCACCACGATCGCCCCCGCCATCGAGATCCGGGCTGCAAGCAGTTCGCCCTTCTCGCTGATCCGCGGGTTCAGATAGCTCTTGATCAGGTCGTGGCTGACCGCCGAGGAGATCGCGAGCAGAAGGCCGGCCGCCGTGGACAGCGCCGCGGCAAGACCACCGGCGGCGATCAGCGCGACCACCCAGCCCGGAAGCTGTGCGATTTCCGGATTGGCCAGAACAAGGATGTCGTTGTTGATCGTCAGTTCCGATCCGGCCCAGCCGCGTTCGGCCGCCTCGGCCGCAAAGGCCGGATTGCCGTCGTTGTAAAGCTGGATGCGACCGTCATTGTTCTTGTCCTCGAAGCGCAGAAGACCCGTCGTTTCCCAGGTGCGCATCCAGTCGGGGCGCGCCTCGTATTCGATCGGCTCTTCGGCGGCGCCCTGCGGATAGAGCGTGGTCATGATGTTCAGCCGCGCCATGGCACCCACAGCCGGAGCCGTCAGGTACAGAAGCGCGATGAAGACCAGCGCCCAGCCCGCCGACCAGCGCGCATCGGCCACTTTCGGAACGGTGAAGAAGCGGATGATCACATGCGGCAGGCCCGCCGTCCCGATCATGAGCGAGATGGTGAACAGAACCATGTTCATCATCGAGCTGTGCAGGCCGGTGTAGCTGGTGAAGCCCAGGTCGGTGACGATCTGGTCAAGCGTCTGCAGCAGCGGCTGGCCACTGCCGGTATGGCTGGAGAACAGGCCCAGCGGCGGCAGCGGGTTGCCGGTCAGTTGCAGCGAGATGAAGACCGCCGGAATCGTATAGGCCACGATCAGCACGCAGTATTGCGCCACCTGGGTATAGGTGATGCCCTTCATGCCGCCCAGAACCGCATAGACGAAGACCACTGCCGAGGCGATGAAGAGGCCCGTGGACACGTCCACCTCGAGGAAGCGCGAGAAGGCCACGCCGGCGCCGGTCATCTGCCCGATCACATAGGTCACCGAGATGATGATGAGGCAGAGCACCGCCACCAGGCGCGCGGTCTGGCTGTAGAACCGGTCGCCGATGAATTGCGGCACGGTGAACTTGCCGAACTTGCGCAGATAGGGCGCAAGCAGCAGCGCAAGCAGCACATAGCCGCCCGTCCAGCCCATCAGGTAGCTCGAGTTCACATAGCCCGCGAAGGCCACGAGGCCCGCCATCGAGATGAACGACGCCGCCGACATCCAGTCGGCCGCCGTAGCCATGCCGTTCAGAACCGGGTTGACGCCCTGGTTGGCGGCGTAGAATTCCGCGGTCGAGCCCGCACGGGCCCAGATCGCGATGCCGACGTAAAGCGCGAAGGACGCGCCCACGACGAGCAGGTTGAGTGTATACTGATCCATCGCCGCCCCCTTACTGCTCGTCCACGCCGTGTTCGGCGTCGAGTTTGTTCATGAAGCGCGCGTAGTTGAAGATCAGCGCGATGAACACGAGGATCGAACCCTGCTGCGCAAACCAGAAGCCGAGATCGGTGCCCCCGACCGGAATGCCCGACAGCAGGGGCCGCAATACGATGCCGAAGCCGATCGAGCAGACGAACCAGATCACCAGACTGATCAGAATGATGCGCTTGTTCGCGTCCCAATAGGCTGTGGACGAAGACTTGTCCGCCATAGACGTTACTCCCTGTTTTCCCTCCGTTCCGCTGCCCCGTGCCCCGGGACAACGGCCTCCCTAAGCCGAAACGCGGCTTACGATGTCGGAAAGCGCGCCGGAAATCGCCTCGATGGTCCCCATCGCGTCGATCCGTTCAAGCACGCCCCTTTCCTCGTAATAGGCGATCAGCGGTGCCGTCTGCGCGTGATAGGCGGCAAGCCGTGCCCCCGCAGTCTCGGCATTGTCGTCGGCCCGGCGCTTGAACTCCGTGCCGCCGCATCTGTCGCAGACCCCGGCAACCGCCGGGATCTTGTAGCTGTCGTGCCAGCCCTCGCCGCAGGCGGCGCAGGTATAACGCCCCGCCACCCGCGCCACCATCGCGGCGTCATCCACCTCGAGCGAGATGGCGGCCGAGATCTGCAGTCCCTGCCCCTCCAGCAGCGCATCCAGCGCCGCCGCCTGCCCTTGGGTGCGCGGAAACCCGTCGAGGATCACGCCGCGCACCACGTCGGGGGCGCTCATCCGGTCCCGGAGGATCGCAAGCACGATCTCGTCGGACACCAGCCCCCCGGCCTCCATCACCGCCTGCGCGGCGCGTCCGGCCTCGGTGCCCGCAGCCACCGCCGCGCGCAAAAGGTCACCAGTGGACAGTTGCACCAGCCCGAAGCGTTCCTCGAGCATCCGCGCCTGGGTCCCCTTGCCGGCGCCGGGCGGACCCAGCAGGATCAGGACGGCGGGACGGGCTTCAACCTCTGCCATGGTCATCGCCTCAGCCCCGGTTCATGCGGTTCTCGATCAGATCCTCGACCACCGAGGGATCCGCGAGGGTCGAGATATCCCCCAGCGCGCCATAGTCGTTTTCGGCGATCTTGCGCAGGATGCGGCGCATGATCTTGCCCGACCGGGTCTTGGGCAGGCCCGGCGCCCACTGGATGAGGTCGGGCTTGGCGATCGGCCCGATCTCGGTGCGCACCCAGGCTTCCAGCTCCTTGCGCAGCGCATCCGTGGGCTCGACCCCGTTCATGAGCGTGACATAGGCATAGATGCCCTGGCCCTTGATGTCGTGCGGATAGCCCACCACCGCCGCCTCGGCGACCTGGGCATGGGCGACAAGGGCGGATTCGACCTCGGCCGTGCCCATACGGTGCCCCGAGACGTTGATCACGTCATCGACCCGTCCGGTGATCCAGTAATAGCCGTCCGCATCGCGCCGGCAGCCATCACCCGAGAAGTAATAGCCCTTGTATTGCTGGAAATAGGTCTCCTGGAAGCGGTCGTGATCGCCCCAGACGGTGCGCATCTGCCCCGGCCAGCTGTCGGCGATGCACAGCACCCCCTCGGCCTCGGGCGTCTCGATCAGCTTGCCGCTTTCGGCCTCCAGCACCACCGGCTTGACGCCGAAGAAGGGCTTGGTGGCCGATCCGGGCTTGGCCGGGATCGCGCCGGGCAGCGGCGTGATCAGATGGCCACCGGTTTCCGTCTGCCACCAGGTATCGACGATCGGGCAGCGCCCCTTGCCCACGACCTCATTGTACCAGTTCCAGGCCTCGGGGTTGATCGGCTCGCCGACCGAGCCCAGCAGCCGCAAGCTCGACAGGTCATGCTTTTCGACAAAGCCGTTGCCCTGCCCCATCAGCGCCCGGATGGCGGTGGGCGCGGTGTAGAACTGCGTGACCTTGTGCTTTTCGCAGACCGCCCAGAACCGGCCGGCATCGGGATAGGTCGGCACGCCCTCGAACATCAGGGTCGTCGCGCCATTCGCCAGCGGGCCATAGATGATATAGCTGTGGCCCGTGACCCAGCCCACATCGGCCGTGCACCAGAAGATGTCGCCGTCATGGTAATCGAAGGTGTACTGATGGGTCATCGCCGCATAGGCAAGGTAGCCGCCCGAGCTGTGCACCACGCCCTTCGGCTTGCCGGTGGAACCGCTGGTGTAAAGCACGAACAGCGGATCCTCGGCGTTCATCTCTTCGGCCGGGCAATCCGGCGCGGCATGGTCCATCAACGCCTTCACATCGACATCGCGGCCATCGACCCAGGTGGTCTGATCGCCGGTATGCTTGACGACAAGGCAGCGCACCCGGTCCGAGCAATGCAGCAGCGCCGCATCGGTATTCGACTTGAGCGCCGTCTTGCGCCCGCCCCGCGGCGCCGAATCAGCGGTAATCACCACTTTCGCGGCCGAATCGTTGATGCGGTTGGCCAGCGCATCGGGGGAAAAGCCGGCAAAGACGATCGAATGAATCGCCCCGATCCGCGCGCAGGCCAGCATCGCATAGGCCGCTTCGGGGATCATGGGCAGATAGATCACCACCCGGTCACCGCGCGTCACGCCCTGGCTGCGCAGCACATTGGCCATCCGGCACACCTTGTCGTGCAACTGGCGATAGGTGATGTGCTGGGCCGGCGCGTTCGGATCATCGGGTTCGAAGATGATTGCTGTCTGGTCGCCGCGCGTCTCCAGATGCCGGTCCACGCAGTTCTGCGCCACGTTCAGCGTGCCGTCCTCGAACCATTTGATGCTGACCTGACCGAAGGTGAAATCGGTGTTCTTCACGCGGCTGTAGGGCTTGATCCAGTCCAGCCGAAGGCCATGTTCGCCCCAGAAGGCGTCCGGATCGGCAATGGACGCGGCGTACATCTCTTCATAGCGCGCCGCATCGACATGGGCCTTGGCAATGAATTCCTGGGGGGCCGCGTAGCTTTCCGGCGCAGCAGCCTGGGCCTGAGCGTTCATGAACAATCCTCCTGCATATCCGGCACCGCAGGCCCTTTCCGGCGCGGCGCCCGACCGGCCAGTCGAGGCCGATCCTCCATCCCGGGATCGAGTGTAACGCATAAGTCAACGAATACGTAACCCTTTTTAGACATGGGTTTTTTCTGCAAATATTTTCACGTTACTCGGGCAAAGGTGTAAATTTTCCTGCAGGATGCGAGCAAAGAGTGTTACGTTTCAGTAACTTCCATGTTCACGCTTTGGTGAGGTCGCCGCCAGCCATAGTGACGCAGCGTCACGCCCGGCGGTCGTGCGGCCGGCCGGGATCACGCGGATGAACCACAGGTGATTCGCTACAAGAGGGCGCGGGCCTCGGCCAGTGCATCGCGGATGGTCGCGCGATAAAGCACCTCGGGTTCATGCAGGCCCTGCGCCAGCAGCAGGCGCCGGATCTCGGCAGTGGTGCCGGTCAGATAAAGCTGCCGCCCGCCCCGCCGCATCCGCTGCGCCAGCAGGTCGATCGCATGGGCGCCGGTGCTGTCCAGAAGCGGCACATCGCTGAAATCCACGACAAAGGCACGGGGCCGGTCGGCAATCCGTTCAAGCACGCTGCCCGCCGTCGCCGCCGCGCCGAAGAAGAAGGCCCCGCGAATGCGATAGACGACCACATCGCCATCCGATGCCTCGGCCGGGTCGAAGGCTTCGTCATCCTCGTCCGCCGCGCGCAGATGACCGACATCGACCCGCGCCGCTTCGGACATGCGGTGAATGAACAAGAGCCCGCCAAGCGCGAAGCCGACCACGATGCCCTCGGTCAGGTCGCGGAACACCACCAGAAGGAAGGTCACCAGCAGGACGGCCGCATCGCCGCTCGAACTGCGCAGAAGGCCCCAGAATTCCTGCTTCTCGGCCATGTTCCAGGCCACGACCAGCAGAACGCCGGCAAGGGCGGCCAGCGGCACATGGCCGGCGAGCGGCGCGGCCAGCATCATGAAGGCCAGCAGGAACAGCGCATGCAGCATCCCCGACACCGGCCCGCGGCTTCCGGCACGCACGTTGGTGGCGGTCCGGGCAATGGTGCCGGTCACGCAAAAGCCGCCGAAAAGCGCCGCGCCCATGTTGGCAACGCCCTGCGCCACAAGCTCCATGTTCGAACGGTGCTGGCGGCCGCTCATCCCGTCGGCAACGACCGCCGAAAGCAGCGACTCGATCGCACCCAGAAGCGTGAAGCTGACCGCCCAGGGCAGCGCGGCCAGAACCTGCGGCCACGAGAAGGACGGCATGCCCGGCTGCGGCAATCCCCGCGGCAGTTCGCCAAAGCGGCTGGCGATCGTATCCACCGGCAGGCCCGCCACAGCCGCCAGGGCCGAGGCCAGCCCGATGGCGATCAGCATGCCGGGCCAGCCCGGCCGCAGCCGCTTGATGCCGGTGATGATCGCGACAGTCCCCGCACCCAGGGCGAGCGCCGCCGGGCTGAGACTGGCCCGCGCCTGCCATAGCGCCTCGATCTTGGGCAGAATCGCTGCGGGTTCCGGGCCGGTCAGCCGGAGACCAAAGAACTCGCTGAGCTGGCTCGCCAGGATGATGACCGCAATCCCGGCCGTGAAGCCGACCGTGACGGGATAGGGGATGAACTTGATATAGGTGCCCAGCCGCAGCGCCCCCAGGCCGATCAGCATCAGGCCCGACAGGAAGGTCGCAAGGATCAGCCCGCTAAGCCCGGTTGCCGCGACACAGGCCGAGACCAGCACGATGAAGGCCCCCGCAGGCCCTCCGATCTGATAGCGGCTGCCCCCAAGAAGCGAGACAAGGAAGCCCCCGACGATTGCCGTGTAAAGCCCCCGTTCCGGCCCCACGCCCGAGGCGATGGCAATCGCCATCGACAAGGGCAGCGCGACGATGGCAACCGTCAGGCCTGCCACCCCATCGCGCCGCAGAGCGTCAACCCCGTAACCTTCCCGCAGCACCGTCACCAGCTTTGGCGTGAATTCGGATGCAGAGGGCGAAGGCGGCAACGGGCGGGAAAGAGTCATGTCACTTCGTTGGCTGGGTTGCGCAAGCCTGCGCGCGCGCCGCGCCTCTTGTCAACCGGAAGGGCCGTTACGCCCCGATCGGTCTTGCTGCAGATGACCGCGCGCAGCGCGGTTGCGCCCTCTGCAGATGGCGCCGGCCAGGACATGTCGCGGCCGTGGTTCCAGATCCCCGGATCCGGGGTGCGCTGGCCGGTGGCGGGGGTGGCTCTTGTTCCCCGCGACGGCCCGGCGGCACGCCTGTGCCGCCCCGGAAAGGCGGGGCGGCTCGGCCGCGCAGGCCTAGTTCGGATTATCGACCCGCACGGTCACCTGGGCCCGGCCGCGCACAGCCTCGGGCCAATGCAGCTGGATCTGGCTCCGGTTCGGCCCCTGTTCCACCATCGCATAGGGCATGTTGCCGCGCAGCTGTCCCGCTCCGTTCAGAAGCGGCCCCTCGGCCATCACCGACTGCACCAGCCGCGCCCAGCCCCCGAAGGGCAGGAAGGGGGCGGCGTCGATCGTCCAGGTCGTCGCGGCCGTGTTCTGGTCATGGCGCAGCACCACCGGGCTTGCCGTCAGCTGGGCGATGCCGTTGAAGGTATTGCCGTCGAAGGTGATGTTGCGCATCCGGCCGAAATCGAGTGTGGCGAAAGTGCTGTCCACCGCCTCGACCCGGTCGATATTGCTGTTGAAGGTGCGGAAGGTGTTGCCCGAAACATAAAGCCCGTGGATGAAATGACCCGGGCCATAGGGCTTGACCACGAGCCAGCGGAACCAGGGCGCCACGTTGGTCGCGATGAAGATATTGCCGGTGATCGTCAGCCCGCCGAAGGAAAACTGGTTGGAGAACTGCGGCACCGCCTCGTGCTCATTCGTCCACTCGATCGAGCAGTTGTCGATATAGTTGCCGGTGATCGTCGATTTGCAGTTCGGCGTGGTCATGATGAGCCCGCCGACGCGGCTGCCGTTGTTCTCGTCATCGCCGTTGAAGAAATGGTTGCCCACGAACATGTGGCCGGTGCCGTTGCAGATCGCGAAATGCAGGAAGCGAACCACGCGGTTGTTGCGGACCTTCACGTCATTGGCGTTGACGTTCAGCGCGATGGTGCTGCGGTTGGGCGCGCGCACCGACATCTCGTTCGACAGGAACTGACAGCGATCAACGAACATGCCCTGGCAGCCGCGTCCCGGCGAGGTGATGCCCCGGTCGCGGGGGCGGTTGATGACGCAGTCCGAAACCCGGAAGGTCAGCCCTTCGGGGGCAAGAAGGATGCCGCTCGCCAGCCCGTTGCACAGGAACTCGCAATTCGTGACCTCAAAGGCCGACAGCGCGCTGAAGCCCGAGAAGTCGAGCACATAGGCAAAGCGGCGGAAGGTGTACTGCTGGGTTCCGGCCGCATCGAACAGGGGCTGGCTCAGCGTGAGGACACCGGTGGCCACGTTCTTTTCGCGCACATAGACCTCGCGCCCCACGCCGTTGCCGACCACCAGCGACCCGACCGGGATGTTGGCGATATTGGTGACATTGGTCAGTTGCAGCGGCTGGTTCGGGTTGTAGGTGCCGGCCGAGGTGAAGGACCGCGTGTTCCAGGAGGGCCCGTCGATGATGTTGAACTGGCCGTTGGTAATGCCGCGCCGCACCGCAAAGCTGGTCACCGCGTCCACCGCCGCCTGCACATCGATCGGTGCATCCACCTCCACGCGCCGCCCGCACAGATCGAAAGTCACGTGATCGGTAAAGTTGAACAGCGCCTGAATGCCGCGGCGCAGCCCCTCCATCTCGCTGCCGAAGGCCTGGGCATAGGTGGCGAGGTCAAAGTTGCGGGTCAGCGCCAGCCGCCGGTTCGCCGGCAGCGTGACCGTGCCCTCGAACCGGACCGGAGCGTTCATCGTGACATGGTCGCCCAGGAAATAGCTGCCCGCTGGCACCAGAACCTGGCGCCCCGCCGCCGCCGCATCCGCAGCAAGAAAGGCCGCGCGGTCATTGGTCACCCCATCGCCGCGCGCGCCAAAGTCCCGCACATCGACCCAGTCCATCATCTTGCGCAGGAAGGCGCTGGTGACATCCTCGATCTCGATATCGTCGATCCGCACCACCCCGCCATTCGATCCGGTCAGGTCCAGCCCGAAATGGCCATAGATCGCATTGGTGCCCCAGGCCATGTCAACGCCCGGCCGCGCCCCCGATCCGACGATGGCGCTGACCGTCACCACCTCGCCATAGGTGGTCAGCGGCAGCGACGGGCCCGTCTGCACCACCCCCGACACATTCCCGCCCGAGGCGTTTCCGGCCCAACCCGCGATCCGGACCGAGGGCAAGGCCCCGCTGATCGCCTTGATCCGTGCCGTGATCCGCAGATACATGCCGGGCACCAGCGGCGTCTGGCCCATATGGCGCAGCCGCTGGGTGGACTGGGTCTTCTGCAGCTCCAGGCACCCCCCGAAATCCTGATCCGCCGGCACGAAGGCCGCGTTGCTCGCGGAGTCATATGTCGCGCTACCCGGGGTGCCGTTGCCGCTCGACCAGAAGGAAAGCCCTGCAGAAAAGGGCCGCGGCATCAGCACCAGCCCGTCGGTAATGGCCATGTTCATTCGATATCCTCGCTTGCAATCCGCCTGAGAGGCAGCGCGGCGGGGCATCTTGCCCACAGCCCTCTGACATGGGCTGGACAAGGGCCACCACGGCGCCGTCACGCCCTCAGACCTAGCAGCGAGTATTTAAGAAGGGTTAACCACACCGTGCGCCGCGGGATGCAACACCCCGCAGCGCCCGAACTGTGCCATCGTCACGGGACAGCAGCGCCGGCCAGCCCAAGAAGCTTGTCGCGCTTGATGACGATCGGCGGGAACCAGACGCCGCGTCAGGCGGCGAGCTCTCCGGCCAATGCCTTTTCAAGCAGCGTCACCGTCTCATCCACGCCGTAAAGGGCGATGAAGCCGCCAAAGCGCGGCCCCTGGCTGGCCCCCAGCAACACTTCGTAAAGCGCGGTAAACCAGTCGCGCAGTGGCTCGAACCCGTGCTCCTTGCCCACGGCAAAGACAAGGCTCTGCAGTTCCTCGGCATCCAGCCCGCCCTGCCAGGCCTTCAGGCGCGCGACCAGGTCCGCCATTGCCGCGCGCTCCTGCTCCGTGGGCGCCCGGAACTGGCGCGTCGGCGCCACGAAATCGCGGAAATAGCGCACCGCAAACTCCGCCGCCGCATCCAGATCGGGGTTGGTTTCGGGGCTGGCATCGGGGGCATAGCGGCGGATGAAGCCCCAAAGCCCGGCCTTGTCCTTGGCGCCGGCCACGCTGGCAAGGTTCAGAAGCATGGCAAAGGGCACGACCATCCGCGATTCGGGCGGATTGCCGCCATGGATATGCCAGACGGGGTTGTTCGCCCGCCCCGCCGCATCCTGCCCCGGATAGGCCTTCAGCTGCTGGTGGTATTCGTCCACCGCCTTCGGGATCACGTCGAAATACATCCGCTTGGCCGTCTTGGGCTTCTGATACATGAAGTAGGACAGGCTCTCGGGGCTGGCATAGGTCAGCCATTCGTCGATGGTCAGCCCGTTGCCCTTGGATTTCGAGATCTTCTCGCCGTTCTGGTCCAGGAACAGTTCATAGGTGAAATGCTCGGGCTTGCGGCCGCCCAGAATCTCGCAGATCCGGTCATAGATCGGCGTATTGGTGGAATGATCCTTGCCGTACATTTCGAAATCGACGTCAAGGGCGGCCCAGCGGGCGCCGAAATCGGGCTTCCACTGCAGCTTGACGTTGCCACCGGTGACCGGCAGCGTCCATTCGCGGCCGGTCTCGTCGTCAAAGGTGATGGTGCCGTCGCGCGGGTTCACCTCTTTCATCGGCACATACATCACCCGCCCCGTTTCGGGATGGATCGGCAGGAAAATCGAATAGGTCTGCTGGCGTTCCTCGCGCAGGGAGGCCAGCATCACCTGCATCAGATCGTCATAGCGTTCGGCCGCACGCAACAGCACCGCATCGAACTGGCCCGACCGGTAGAAATCGGTGGCGCTGATGAATTCGTATTCGAACCCGAACGTGTCCAGAAACCGCCGCAACATGGCGTTGTTGTGGTGGCCAAAGCTCTCGTATTCGCCAAAGGGATCGGGAACCGAGGTCAGCGGACGTTGCAGATGCTCGCGCAGCATCTCGGGGTTCGGGACATTGTCCGGAACCTTGCGCATCCCGTCCAGATCGTCGGAAAAGCAGATCAGCCGGGTGGGGATGTCGCTGATCACCTCGAAGGCGCGGCGGATCATCGTCGTGCGCGCGACCTCTCCGAAGGTGCCGATATGCGGCAGGCCCGAGGGGCCATACCCGGTTTCGAACAGCACATGGCCCTTTTCGGGCGGCGCCTTTTCATAGCGTTTGAGCAGCCGGCGCGCTTCTTCAAAAGGCCAGGCTTTCGAATTCATCGCGGCATCGCGCAGGTCCGACATGTCACAAACTTCCCGCTAATGTGAGGCCCCATGCCTCACCAAGGCCGTGTCTCCCTATTGCCCGCGGCGTGGGGCGTCAATAATCTCGGTCCGTTCCCAGCAGAAGGACGCGGAAACGTGCCACAGAAATGCCCACTGATTTCGCCGCAGGATGCACTTGTCGCGGTGATGGTCGCGGTCTCGGTTTCCGACGAACAGATCCGCACCACCGAGATTCTGGCGATTCAGCGCATCGTCAACCATCTGCCGGTGTTCGACGGCTACGATCCCGACCGGCCGCGGCAGGTAGGCGAAACCGTGCTTGACCTGTTCGAGGATGAGGACGGGCTCGATGCGCTGTTCGGCATGGTGCGCGAGGCCCTGCCCGAACGGCTATATGAAACCGCCTATGCGCTGGCCTGCGACGTGGCCGCGGCCGATGGCACCCTGCGCGAAACCGAGTTGCGCCTGCTGGAGGAGATCCGCCACGAACTCAACATCGACCGGCTCCACGCCGCCGCGATCGAACGCGGCGCCCGCGCGCGGCATCTGCGGGCCTGAGAGACATCCCGGAACGCAGGCGCGCGGCCCCGTCACGTCGGCCGCTTTTTCCCTGAGCCGCCGTGACAGGGCGCAGATCCTGCGCCAAGCCGGGTGGCTGGTGCAGATCCCGGCCTCGCACCTCCCTCCCGCGCCGGAACCGGCCAGCCACGATGGACGGAAGGGGCGAAGGGAATGATCCGGCCAAGGGGCTGCCTCGTCCCTGCACCCGGTGCTGCACAATGCAAAAGCTCCCCGCCGGTGAGCTGACGGAGGCCCTAGACGTGAACCGCCGCCCAGCGTTCGATCAGCTGCTGTTGCAGCCGGCGCGCGCGCTGGGTCCATTCGCGCCCACCTTCGGGGCGTTCGCGCTCGGCGGGGCCAAGGCGGTCGCGGCGTGCGGTATCTGCGCAGAAGATGGCAAAGACCATCTCGCGCCCGCCCGGCGCGGTGATGTATCCGCCCAGCCCGCTTACGAAATTCAGCGTGCCGGTCTTGGCGTCCACCCGGATCGGATGGTTGCGGATCTCGTTGTTCTGCGCGTCGCGCATCGGGAAATTGCGCAGGATGGGGCGCAGTTGCGCCTCGGAACCGGCCAAGGCCCGCACGATGTCCAGCGCCGCGATCCGTGAGGCATCGCCCAGGCCCGAATGATCGACCAGCCGCGGCCGCGCAAGCCCGAACCGCGCCCCGGCCCAGTCCGACATCGCCCCCGCCGAGGCCGCGAGCGTTCCGGGCCGCAGCCCCCGCGCGACCGAAGCCGCGAGGCCCAGAGTCTCGGCCGTGAGGTTGGTGGACCACCGCAGCATGTCGCGCGATACCGTGCGCAGATCGTCACTGTCGTGCTGCACGATCACACTGCCGGCGGGCAGGTTGGTCACGATCTGTGCCGGCGGAAGGCGGATGCCCTGCGCGGCGGCCAGCGTCTGGAACACTTCGGCAGCATAGGCTTCGGGGCGGCGCACCGGCAGCAGCCGGCTGCCGCCATTCCCCAGTGCGGCGCTGGCGACGGTCCAGTCCTCATAGGGGCCATTGGCCGCAAAGGTGAAGGTCGGGCTCTGGCGTTGCACGACCTGCATCCGCGCGAGGCTGACGGCGGGGCGGCTGCGTTCGGCACGGGCTTCCATGCTCAGCCGCCAGGCGCCCTGGGCGCGCTGCCATTCGAAATGCACCTGATTGTAGTTCAGGTTGAGCCCGGAAACCGCCGGATTATAGCCGACATGCGCAGGTTGCGCGGGGTCGATCGCGGGGATCGAGGGCAAGGCGGCGCCATGCACCAGAAAGCGCCCTGAAACGCCGTTTACCCCTAGCCCGCGCAGGGCAGTGACCATCGTCGCCAGCCCGTCCGAGGACAGCGTCGGATCGCCACCCCCTACCAGCACCAGATCGCCGTTGACCACGCCCCCCTGCACCGGACCTGTCGCCATCAGCCGGGTGGCAAAGCGGTACCCCGACCCAAGGGTCTCGATCGCGTAAAGCGCCGTCATCGCCTTCACCACGCTTGCAGGGGGCAGGCTGCGCTCGGCCCCCGCCGCCTCCAGAAGCTGGCCGCTGCGCGCATCGGCAACGACAAAGCTCACCTCGCCGCCCAGCCGCGCCGCGTCGATCAGCTGCGCCGCCGCCGGTACCGTTGCGCTGGCCACCCGCGCGCCGGAAGCCAGGGTTGCGCCGCGCGCGGGCGGACGCAGCGAAACGGTCGGCGCTCCGGCCAGCGCGGGGCCCGCCGCGCCCGCGACAAGCGCGCCCAGAAGCCAGCGCCGCGATACGTTTGATGGATTCGTCATGGCGCAACTCTATCCGAGGCCCATCCCGGCCGACAAGCGGCTGATGACCGCCGGACCCGGCGCGAAACATGTGGCATTCGCACACTGCCGCCGAGCGCCGCTCGCTCCTTGCGGTGCGGACAGACGAAAACCTCACCCTGACCCCTATCGCAGGATTCTGCCGGATCGCGGCGCAGGCGACCCGGCTTCACAACCGCGCGGGTCTTCTTACAGGCAGCGCCCCGGGTGGAAATCCGGTGAGGCCGCGGGGCCTTCTCGGGACCGGGCCGAACTGCCTTTTTCACACGGCGATCCGGGCAGCCACGCGCTTAGCTTCCCCGGTCAGGATTGGTGCGGGCGTGATCGGAACCACCGCGGGGCCTGTCTGGCACTACAGCTGACGAGGCTGGGTGCGGCGCGGACAAGTCGAGGGTCGGCACCTCCAGATCTGTTCCGGCTGCGGGAAGAAGCGGCCGGTTGCATCCGCCAGGATGGAGACTTCCGACCGAGGGGCGATCGCCCGGATCTGCCGAAAGCGCTCTTTCCTTGGCCTGCCCCGCGGCATAGCCTGCCGCAGATGACTCCGCTTCACGCAACACCCCCCGCCGCGATCGCGCTCATGCTTCTGGCGATGGCGCTCATTCCCGCAGGCGACACCGCCGGCAAGCTTCTGACCGACGATCTTGGCGCGGCGCCGCTCTTTGTCGCCTGGAGCCGCTTTGCGCTCGGTGCGGTGCTGCTTGTCCCCTTCCTGCGCGGCGCCGGGCTGTCGCCGGGGCTTCTTGTCGACTGGCGCATCTGGCTGCGGGGCGTGCTGGTGGTGGCGGCGATCGTGGCGATGATCACCGCGCTTTCGACCGAAAGCCTTGCCAATGTGTTCGGCGCCTTCTTCGTGGGTCCGATCCTGTCCTATTTCCTCTCGGCGCTGTTTCTGGGGGAAAGGATCCACCGCGGCCAGACCCTGATGCTGTTCCTGGCCTTCCTGGGCGTGCTGGTGGTGGTGCGCCCGGGCTTCGGCATGAGCCTTGGGACCGGGCTCGGCCTCTTGGGCGGCGTATTCTATGGCAGTTTCCTGGTCACGAGCCGCTGGCTCTCGGGCGTGGCGCGGCCGCGGGCCCTGCTTCTGTCGCAGCTTGTCATCGGCGCGCTGGTGCTTGCCCCCTTTGCGCTGCCGCGCCTGCCCGAATTCAGCGCGCCGGTCCTGTGGCTGACCCTTGCCTCGGCGCTCGGATCGATGCTGGGCAATCTGGCGCTGGTCTTTGCCTACCGGCATGCGCCGGCCTCGCGGCTTGCGCCGCTGGTCTATGCGCAGCTGCTCGCGGCCACGGCCTATGGCTATGCCGTCTTTGGCGACTGGCCGGACGCCTTCACCTTGCTGGGGCTGACGGTCCTGATGGCTGCGGGTGCGGGATCGTTCCTGATCCGGACCCGCTAGGCCAGCCGCCCCTCGCCCGCAGTTCGGTGGAGGAGATCCGCATCAGCGGCACGTTCAGATAGACCCAGGCCGGCGCCGGCATCCGCGCAAGCCGCGCCGCCGCAACCGACGGCAGCCGCGCGGTGCGGAACCGACGCGCGGCCGGCGAGCGCAACGCAGACAGCCCGGCCCCGGGTCGTGCGATCACCGCCATCGGCAGCAAGCGCGCGATGCTCTCCCAGCGGTCCCAACGGTGGAAACTGGCCAGATTGTCGGCCCCCATCAACCAGACGAACCGCACCCCCGGATAAAGCGGCAAAAGCCGCACCAGGGTCTGTGCGGTGTATCGCGTGCCCAGCCGCGCCTCGAGGTCGGTGATCTGCACCCGCGGATGACGCATCATGGCCTGCGCCCGCGCCACGCGCTGCGCCATCGGCGCCGGCCCCCGCAGCTTGAGCGGATTGCCCGGGCTCACCAGCCACCAGACCTGATCCAGCCGCAGCCGGTTCAGCGCCTGCCGCGTGAGATGCACATGGCCGGCATGGGCCGGATCGAACGACCCGCCCAGAAGACCTATGGTCATCCCCGCCCGGGCGATGGGAAAACCCTGCATCCTGCCCCCTGTTGCCGCGCCGGCGCGGCCAAGGGCCGCCCGAACCGGGGCCGAGGCTAACCACCCCGCGATTGCCCTTGTCCAGCATAATCGCTACATGACGGGCCAGATCACCGAAACGACCGCTATCCGCGAGGAGAATTCACCGATGGCCTCTTACCAGTATGTCTATCACATGGATGGTGTCTCCAAGACCTATCCGGGCGGCAAGAAGACCTTCGAGAACATCCGCCTCTCGTTCCTTCCCGGCGTCAAGATCGGCGTCGTGGGCGTCAACGGTGCCGGTAAATCGACCCTGCTGCGCATCATGGCCGGCATCGACAAGGATTTCTCGGGCGAGGCCTGGGCCGCCAAGGGCGCCCGCGTGGGCTACCTTCCGCAGGAACCCGAGCTGGACCCCGCGCTGAACGTGCGCGGCAACGTGATGGAGGGGGTGAAGGCCAAGCAGGCCAAGCTCGACCGCTACAACGAACTGGCAATGAACTATTCGGACGAAACCGCCGACGAGATGGCGCGCCTGCAGGACGAGATCGACGCCGAGAACCTCTGGGATCTCGACAGCCAGGTCGATGTCGCGATGGAGGCCCTGCGCTGCCCGCCCGACGATGCCGATGTGAACAGCCTTTCGGGTGGCGAAAAGCGCCGCGTCGCGCTCTGCAAGCTGCTGCTTGAGGCGCCGGACATGCTGCTTCTGGACGAACCGACCAACCACCTTGATGCCGAAACCATCGCCTGGCTGCAAAAGCACCTGATCGAATACAAGGGCACCATCCTCTGCGTGACCCACGACCGGTACTTCCTCGACGACATCACCGGCTGGATCCTGGAACTCGACCGCGGCCGGGGCATCCCCTACGAGGGCAACTATTCCAGCTGGCTGGAACAGAAGGCCAAGCGGCTGGCGCAGGAAGCGCGCGAGGACAAGGCCAAGCAGAAGGTGCTGGAGCGCGAGCTTGAATGGATCCGCGCCGGCGCCAAGGCCCGCCAGGCCAAGCAGAAGGCCCGGATCAACGCCTATGAAGAAATGGCGAACCAGTCCGAGCGGGAAAAGATCGGCCGCGCCCAGATCATCATCCCCAACGGCCCGCGCCTTGGCGGCAAGGTGATCGAGGTCGAGGGGCTCAAGAAGGCCATGGGCGACAAGCTTCTGATCGAGAACCTGAGCTTCTCCTTGCCGCCGGGCGGCATCGTGGGCGTCATCGGCCCGAACGGCGCGGGCAAGACGACACTTTTCCGGATGCTGACCGGCCAGGAGCAGCCGGACGAGGGCACCGTCAGCTATGGCGACACGGTCAAGCTCTCCTATGTCGATCAGTCGCGCGATGCGCTGGATCCCAACAAGACCGTCTGGGAAGAGATCTCGGAGGGGCTCGAGGTGATCCATCTGGGCGATGCCGAGATGAACAGCCGTGCCTATTGCGGCGCCTTCAACTTCAAGGGCGGCGACCAGCAGAAGAAGGTGGGCCTTCTCTCGGGCGGTGAACGCAACCGGGTGCATATGGCAAAGCTGCTGCGTTCGGGCGGGAACGTGCTGCTGCTGGACGAACCGACCAACGATCTCGACGTCGAGACGCTGCAGGCGCTGGAAGCGGCGCTGGACGATTTCGCCGGCTGCGCGGTCATCATCAGCCACGACCGCTTCTTCCTCGACCGGCTCTGCACCCATATCCTCGCCTTCGAAGGCGACGCCCATGTGGAATGGTTCGAAGGCAACTTCGAGGCCTATGAGGAAGACAAGATCCGCCGCCTCGGCCCGGATTCGGTTGAACCGAAGCGCGTGAAATACAAGAAATTCACGCGCTAGCCCGACGCAGCATTCGGAACGGGGCCGGAACATCGCCGGCCCCGTGCAGCGGGCGTCCCTGACCGGGGCGGCCAGCATCCGCAGGACGCCCCCGTGCCCGCGGATGGCAACGGTGTCGCCGCCTTCCCCCTGCGGTTCCCGGTGTCCCTGCGGAATGCGCTGGCCGAACAGCAGGCCCGTGACGAAGCCGTCGGGACAGCGTCAGCGCCCGAGGAGCGGCCGCCACCGCATGCAAGCCTGTGCGGGCGCGGCGCCGGCAGGCCCCTCGATCACCGCGGCCCCTTGCCGGCGGTAGCTCTGCCGGGTCGAGAAGGCACGCTTTCCCCCAGGTTGGGATCCGCCCCCGCAGCGCGCCCTGATGATGGCGGGCCGGAAGCGCCATTGCGCGGCGCGTGCCGGTTGTTCCCCCGAGAGGCCTGGCAACGCGCGCCCCAGCGCCGGGGCGCCGCGTGTCACATGGACTCACTGCGCTTGTCTGCCCCCGACAGCTGCCGCACCTGCCCCAGGCACCTCATCACCGGCATGTGCCGCGCTGGTCACGTGGCTGGCTCGGTGGCTGCGGATGCGACCCGTGCGTTGGGCATCATGTGCCCCCAGGCGCTTCGGCCTTCGGGCAGCGGGAGAAACGGCGCCCGGGACGAGGCCGGGCCCGCCCCGCCCGGCAGCAGCGCCCGGCGGCAATACCTGGTGCCCGCCAAGATACCGCCATTCGATCGCCTGCAGGCGAAGATCACATCTTCGGGAACATCTTGGCAGGCGCTGCGTTGGCCGACAGAAGCTGGACAAGGAATGCCCATAATGCCGCTGTCAACGATCCTGATCATCATCCTGATCCTTGCGCTCATCGGCGCACTTCCGACCTGGGGCCACAGCCGCGCCTGGGGCTATGGCCCGTCGGGCGTGCTGGGTGTGGTGCTGATCATCCTTCTCATCATGGCCCTCACCGGACGAGGATTCTGAGCCCATGCGCGGGATTCTTCTTTGGCTGATCGGGGTGCCCATCCCGATCATCATTCTCATCTACCTGCTCTTCTGAGCTCATCCGGAGGCCTCCCCGCGCGGCCTCCGGCTTTCTTGCGCAGGCACCTTGCAATGCAAGCCGACTTGCCCCATATTCGACTGGCGACGTTTTTCTCTATCGACCATCTGTCTCCTTCAAGGGCTTCAGCACTCGATCTTTGACTTGCGGAGCCAGGCTGCCGCAGTTCCGTGGGCAGCATAGTTTAGGAGATCTCACGATGGCAAATGGCACCGTGAAATGGTTCAACGCCACCAAAGGCTTCGGCTTCATCCAGCCCGATGGCGGTTCCAAGGACGTGTTCGTGCACATCACCGCGCTTGAGCGCGCTGGCCTGCGCAGCCTTGACGATGGTCAGAAAGTGACCTTCGATCTGGAAACCAGCCGCGATGGCCGCCAGTCGGCGACCAACCTCGCACTGGCCTGATCGGCACACGCCGCACCGGCATTGAAATCGGGAAAGGGGGCAGCTTGCTGCTCCCTTTTCTTTTGCGGGGGCGGCGCTCTTTCGTATCGCGTGGCGATGCAACTGTGTTGTTGTGGGATCGCATGCCCGGCGATACTCTGCGGCCATGACAGCAGATGCCCCCTCCCTTCTGGCGGAGATCGACGCCCGCCGCGACAGCCTGATAGCCCTCACCCAGGGGCTGATCCGCATCCCCACGTTGAACCCTCCTGGGCGCAACTACAGGGAGATATGCGATTTTCTGGCCGAACGGCTTCGCGCAAGCGGGTTTTCGGTGGAACTGGTCCGCGCGACCGGCGCGCTGGCCGACAGCGACCGCCACCCGCGCTGGAACCTTGTCGCGCGGCGGGAAGGCACCCGCCCCGGCGACTGCGTGCATTTCAACAGCCACCATGACGTGGTCGAGGTCGGCCATGGCTGGACCCGCGATCCCTTCGGAGGCGAGCTGGACGGCGACCGGATCTATGGCCGCGGCGCTTGCGACATGAAGGGCGGGCTTGCCACCAGCATCATCGCCGCCGAGGCCTTCATCGCTGCCCATCCCGGTTTCGCGGGCGCGATCGAGATTTCCGCCACCGCCGACGAGGAATCGGGCGGCTTCGGCGGTGTCGCCTATCTGGCGGAACAGGGCTATTTCGATCCGGCCCGCGTGCAGCATGTCATCATCCCCGAACCGCTGCACAAGGACCGGATCTGCCTTGGCCACCGTGGCGTCTGGTGGGCCGAGATCGAGACGCATGGCCGAATCGCCCATGGGTCGATGCCCTTCCTCGGCGACAGTGCGGTGCGCCACATGGGCGCGGTTCTGGCCGAAATGGAGACGACGCTGTTTCCCCTCCTCGCCACCAAGCGCACCGAGATGCCGGTGATTCCGGAGGGCGCGAAGCAATCGACGCTCAACATCAACTCGATCCATGGCGGGGAACCCGAACAGGAAGCCGATTATACCGGCATGCCCGCGCCTTGCGTGCCGGACCGGTGCCGGATCATCATCGACCGCCGTTTCCTGATCGAGGAGAACATCGACGAGGTGAAGGGCGAGGTCACCGCGATGCTGGAGCGCGTGAAGGCCGAACGCCCCAGCTTCCACTATGAGGTGCGCGATCTCTTCGAGGTGCAGCCCTCGATGACCGATCGCGATGCGCCGGTGGTGCGCACCGTCGCCGAGGCGATCCGCAAGGTGCTGGACACGCAGGCGGATTTTGTCGTCTCGCCCGGCACCTATGACCAGAAGCACATCGACCGGATCGGCCGCCTGAAGAACTGCATCGCCTATGGGCCGGGGGTTTTGGACCTTGCCCATCAGCCCGACGAATGGATCGGCGTGCAGGACATGGTCGACAGCGCAAAAGTCATGGCGCTGACGCTGGCGGAGCTGCTTCTGCCCCGCTGACCGCTGCGGACGCCCTGACATGCCTGACCACGATGGCGCCGCGGATCGGCCAAAGCCTCCATCATTCGTGGATGTGCGGCCTGGCCCGGGCGATGACCTCGTCCGCCTCCGATTGCCGGGGCGCGGGGCGGCAGCGACAACGCCTCACTGACGAAACCTCTCCGACAGAGAGCAGGTCCTGGACCCGGCCAGATCGACCCGCAAAGGCCGAAGCACCCGAGCAACGCCGTCAACGTGATCTGTCTGCCGCAGCTTCTGCCTCAAGCCGCGCATGGTTACCCGTCGCCACGCGCCTGCGCCGCCGATCCCGTTGCGGGGTGCGGCCGCTGCAGGGGCATCAGTCCCCGCCCGCGACAGCCTTGCCGCCCAGATGCGCCATCAGCGCCCCGATCCCCTGCCGGGGCACCGTCCTGATCGCCGCAAGAAGATCGGAGACCGCAACCGGAAAGGACGCATGGACCAGACATTCCGCGATCTTCGGCTGCAAATCGTCCGGCGTCAGATCGCCGCTGCGCCATAGCGGAACCTCGGGGACCTCCTCGTGCAGGACCTCTCCGCTGTGGGTGATGATCTTGAACACGGCCTCGTGCCCATCCGGCGCGATCCCTCCAAGCATGACCTTCGGAGCAAGCTGCAGCACACCCGGATCGTTCAGCCGCGCCGGGGCAAAACTGCCGAGGCCGGGATCGCCATGAAGCAGGCTGCTCGCAAAGACGAAGGGCACCGAAAACTTGGCGTCGATGGCGCTGCGCGGGGCGCAGCGTTGCGCCCGCGGCACGAACAGCATGTCGGCAGGCGGGCGCACAGTCACCTCTACCGAGGCGATATCAGCCGGCGCGATCTGGCCGCGCAGGGCCCGCGCCACAAGGATCGCGGGATGGGTGCCCCGGCAGGAAGGCCATCGCTTGAGCCCCACTTCAGGCCCGAAGAACCGCCTGCCAAGCCCTTCCAGCAGCGGCGCCTCCCGCGGCGGCGCGCCGGTGAGGACTGCAAAGACCCCGCCCTGCCCCTCAAGCGGTGCGGGCACCGCCACCACCCCTTCACGTGCGAGAAGGACGGACTGCACCGCCGCCTGCGCTGCAAGCCCGTCGCGCACCGCCCGCAGATGCGAGGCCGGGCTGTGCTTGAGCGCGTCACTGAGCAGGAACTGCGTGGCGAACAGCCCGAGGGCGTTGACAGTCGTGGCAGGTGCCAGCCCCAGAAGCCGTACCGCCCCCATCACCGCGCCCAGCCCGGACAGAACCGGAGGATGATACCAGCCGCGCGCCGCCGGGTCGGCCGCGAGCGCCAGCGACAGCCGGCAGGCAAAATCGCAGCCCAGGGCCAGCGCCTCGGCGACGCCGCCGGCGCCCTCGCTTTCCGCCAGGGCAAGGACTGTCGGCACAAGCACCGCATTGGGATGGATCATCCCGGCCTCGAACGTGTCCTCGTAATCGATGGCATGGGCCAGCGCGCCATTGGCCAGCGCCGCAAGCGGCGGCGGGGCTCGCCCGCCGCCAATGATCGTGCAGGATCCGCCCCCGCCCATGGCGCGGGCATGCCGCGCAAAGGCGCCTGCCGCAGGTTCGAGCCCCGTTGCGGCAATCATGACGGCAACCGCATCACCCAGCGCCACCAGCGCGGCGTCCCGCGCGGGTTGCGGCACCGTAGCCGCTGCATAGGCGGCGGCAAGTTCATGCGAAAGGCTCATGCAGCGGCGACCCGCAGCGCCTCGCCTTCCGCGGTGATGCGGCTGCCCAGCCCGGCCGCGTCCGAGATCTGCTGCAGGTAATCGCGGATGCGGCCGAAATCCGCCTCCTGCGGCCCGACGATGCGCGGATTGGCATCGCGCCCGATCATCACCGGCAGCAGGCGCAGGTCGCTGACCCCGCCCCTGGCCAGCCGCGCTTCGGCGATCATGCTCATCGCGCTGTCCGGGGGGAAGTTGTAGCTGCTGTCGAAATCGGGCACCCAGTCGGGGTTCAGCTTCTGGATCTCGCGGAACCCCCTGGAGGCCGCATGTGCCGCGTCCATCTTCAGGTCGATGGCAAAATTCGCAAGGCTGTAGAGGATCGGCTTGCCGCGATAGATCTCGACCCCCTTCAGGATGTGGGCATGATGGCCCAGCACCAGATCGGCCCCGGCATCGATGGCGGCATGGGCCACCTCGCGCTGATAATCGGGGATGGCGGCGGGAACGAAATGGATCCCCGCGTGATGCGACAGGATTACCACATCGGCGCGGTCCCGCATCTCGGCGATCGTGTCCACGAGCGCGGCAAGGTCCGCGCGATGCGCCCAGGTGTGAACACGGGCCGGCGTTCCCGGCTGGTCATGTTCGATCTGTTCATAAAGCGTGTGGCCGCGCAGCGGTGCACAGCCGGGGCGGTTTTCCTCGGCCCAGTAGTTCATCGGCAGGATCGAGTTCACCGCGACAAAGCCCACCGTCACCCCGTTCCGGGTGACATAGGCGGGCGCCCGCGCCTCGTGGATGTTGCGGCCCGCGCCAAGCTGAACCGCGCCCGCCGCCTGCAGATGGTCAAGCGTATCGAAAAGCCCCTCGGGGCCCCAGTCCATGCAATGATTGCCGGCGAAGGAAACGACCCCAAGCCCCGCATCGACCAATGCAGGCGCGATGGCGGGGTTGCCCCGGATGGTGTGGCGGGCCTGCGGCATCCGCGTGCCACGGGTGGTCAGGTTGACCTCCAGCTGGCAGAAGCCCAGATCGGCGCGGCGCAGCCGGTCGCGCACCTTGTCAAAGATCGTGGCGGGCTGGTCGCGGTCCATGCCCACATCGCCCACAGCCACGAAATCAAGCGACATGGGCGGCCTCCGGTTCAAGCAGGTGGCAGGCGGCCACACCCCCGTGGGATGCGGCCAGCATCGCCGGCCTGTGGCTGGCGCAGATCTCCATCCGCAGGGGGCAGCGAGTGTGGTAGGGGCAGCCCTGCGGCGGGTCGAGCGGGCTTGGCAGTTCGCCCTGCGGTGGCAGTTCCGGCGGGGCGGCGTCCGGATCGGGCGGCAGGGCCGCGGCCAGAAGTGCCTTGGTATAAGGATGGGCCGGACGGGTGCAGATCGCCTCGGCCGTGCCGCGTTCCACGGGGCGGCCCAGATACATCACGATCACCTCGTCCGCCATGAAGCGCACCGTTGCCAGATCATGCGAGATGAAGACACAGGCCAGCCCGTTCTCCTCCTGCAAATCCTTCAGGATGTTCAGGATCTGCGCGCGGATCGAGATATCCTGCGACGACACCGGTTCATCCAGCATCAGCACTTCGGGGCGCGAGGCGATGGCCCGTGCAATGGCGATACGCTGGCGCTGGCCGCCGGAAAACTCGTTGGGAAAGCGGCGGGCGTCGGTGGCGCGCAGGCCCACGGCCTCCAGCACCTCGGCCACGCGCGAATCGATCTCGGCGCGCGACAGGCCGGGGATGGTCGAAAGCGGCTCGGCGATGATCCGCCCCACGCGCATCCGGGGGTCGAGCGATGAAAACGGGTTCTGGAAGACCGGCTGCACGGCGCGGCGAAAGGCACGTTTGCCCGCAGCATCAAGCGTGTTGCAGGGCCTGCCGCGAAAGCGCACCGTGCCCGCCGACGGCTGGTCAAGCATCAGCAGCATCCGGTTCAGTGTGGTCTTGCCACAGCCGGATTCACCGACGATGCCCAGCGTCTGGCCGGCATGAAGCGCAAGGTCGACGCCCGCCACCGCGTGCAGATCCTGCATCCTTTCCTTGTGACGCACGCGGAAGATGCGGGTCAGGCCCTCGGCGCTCAGGATCGGGTCGCTCATGCGGGGGTCCTTTCACTGTCCAGCGGGAACCAGCAGCGCGCGCTCTGGCCCGGGCGCCGTTCCTGCATCGGCGGGGCGCTGCGGCAGCGGCTCTGCGCATTGGCGCAGCGCGGATGAAAACGGCAGCCCTCGGGTCGCGCCGCAACGGTGGGCGGCGCACCGGGAATGGTGGGCAGGCGGTCAAGGCGCGTGTTCACCGTCGGCACGCTGTCCAACAGCGCGCGGGTGTACCAGTGCGTCGGCCGCGCAAAGATGTCGCGCACCGGCCCTTGCTCGACGATCTGCCCCGCATACATCACCGCAACCCGGTCACACATCCGCGCCACCACGCCGAAATCATGGGTGATGAACAACATCGCCATCCCCAGACGCGCCTGCAGATCCTTGAGCAGGTCCAGAAACTGATACTGGATCGTCACATCCAGCGATGTCGTGGGCTCATCGGCGATCAGCAGGCGTGGCGCCCGGGTCAACGCGATCGCGCCCACGACACGCTGCCGCATGCCACCACTCATCTGGTGAGGGTAGCTCGCCAGCCGCGCTTCGGGCGAGGGAATGCGCACATCGTCCAGCGCACGGATCGCGCGTTCCTGCAGGCTGCCGGGTGCGGTCGCATGGCGGCGCAGCCCCTCTTTCAGCTGGTTCCCCACCGAAAACACCGGATTGAGCGAGGCCATCGGATCCTGCAGGATCATCGAGATCTCGCTGCCTCGTATGTCTGCCAGTTCCGCAGGCTGCATCCGCGCCACATCGCGCCCGTCATAGATCACCTGCCCCGACAGGCCGCGGTCGAGCAAGGGTGGCAGAAGGCGCATCAGCGCCATGCCCAGCGTCGTCTTGCCCGATCCGCTTTCCCCGACAAGCCCCAGCGTCTCACCGGGGCGCAGCGAAAGGTTCACCCCCTCGATCAGCGCCGGCGCGTCGGGGGCGCCCAGCCGCACGCTCAGGTCACGCACCTCGAGCAGGGGCGCGGGTGGGATTTGCATGTTCACAGGTTCCGCCCCCTCAGCGCCGGGTTGATGCGGTCGGCAAGCGCGTCGCCGACAAGGTTGACCGACATCACCGTCAGCAGAATCGCGATCCCCGGGATCATGCACAGCCACCAGGCCGAGGTGATGTAGGACCGTCCGTCCGCCACCATCGAGCCCCAGGACGGCGCCGGCGGCGGCACGCCCACCCCAAGAAAGCTGAGCGAGGCCTCCAGCACGATGACGATACCCACCTGCAGCGTCGCGATGACAATCAGCGCCGGCGCGATATTGGGCAGGATGTGCCGCCACAGGATCCGCAGGTCCGACAGGCCCGAGGTTCGGGCAAGATCCACGTAGTCCTCGTTGCGGATCTTGATCGTCTCGCCCCGCGACATCCGGGCATACTGGCTCCAGAGGACAAGCGAGATGACGATGATGATATTGGCAAAGCTTGGCCCCCGGATCGCCCCCAGAAGCAGCGCCAGCAGGATGACCGGAAAGGACAGCGCAAGATCCACCAGCCGCATCAGGATTCGGTCTGTCCACCCGCCGAAATAGCCCGCGATGGTGCCCACCGCCGTGCCGATCGTTCCGGCTATGGCGATGGCCAGCACGCAGACGGTCAGCGAAATGCGCGCGCCCGCGATCAGCCGCGACAGGATATCCCGGCCCAGCCGGTCGGTGCCGAAGACATGGGCCCAGCTTCCGCCCTCCTGCCAGACCGGCGGCACAAGCCTTGCGCGCAGCGAGCCCTGCATCGGATCATGCGGTGTGATCCAGGGGCCGAAGATCGCGGCCACCATGAAGACCGCCAGCAGGATCAGCGCCAGCCGCACCGGCCAGCCCGTCTGCCGCCAGAGGGCCATGCCGGGCATCGGCCCCTTGGGCCGCGCGCCGCGCAGTATGAGGATCTTCTGCACCATCAGCCGCGGCTCCGCATGCGGGGATCAACCACGATGTAAAGGACATCGACCATGAGGTTCGCGAGGATGAAAAGCGCAGTGATCACCAGCACCACCGCCTGCACCACCGGGAAATCGCGCGCGAGGATGGATTCGTAGGCCAGCCGCCCGATCCCCGGCCAGGCAAAGACCGTTTCCACGATCACCGCGCCGGTAATCATCACCGCAAAGAAGGTGCCCATGAAGGTGATGACCGGGATCAGGCTGTTTGCCAGCGCGTGTTTCCAGATCACCATGGCCTCGGGCAGGCCCTTGACGCGCGCGAGCTTGATGTATTCGCTGCCCAGGGCCTCCAGCATGCTGGACCGCACCAGCCGGGTGATGGCCGCCAGCGTGAACAGTCCCAGCGTCGCGGCGGGCAGGACATAGTGGCTCCAGCTGCCATAGCCCGAGGTCGGCAACCAGCCCAGCTTCACCGCAAAGACATACATCAGAACGATGCCCAGCCAGAAGCTGGGGACCGACTGGCCCACCAGCGCGACCAGGCGCGCGGCCACATCCACCGGCCCGTTGCGCCGGATCGAGGCCGCAACTCCGAACAGAACCCCCACCACAAGCGTGAAGACCAGCGCCACCCCCGCCAGGCTGAGCGAGGCCGGAAGCCGCGCCAGCACCAGGTCCAGCGCCGGCTGCCCCCCCGCTGTCAGCGAGCGTCCGAAATCCCCACGCAGCACATCGGCCAGGAAGCCGAGATACTGCGCCGGCAGCGACCGGTCGAGCCCGAGATCGCGCGCCAGCGCCTGGCGGTCGGCCTCGGTCGCGCCATCGCCCAGCAACAGCGCGATCGGATCGCCCGTCAGACGGCTGAGCAGGAAGATCACGATACTCATGAGCAGAAGCGCGATAAGCGCCTCGATCGTGCGTGTGGCGATGACCTTGACCATTGGCTCCCTTTCCTGGTCGGGGCGGCGCAACCACCAGCCCGCGTGCTGCGCCTAGTTTCCGGCGCGGCCCACCTGATCGAAGTTCCAGACGTAGGAAGTGGAGATATCCCAGTCGCCAACCTTGTCGCTGACACCATAGGGTTCATTGGCAAGGGCGATGAAGACCGCTGCCGCCTCATCCCGCAGGTGCTGGCCGATTTCGGTGAACAGGGCTTCACGGCGGGCCGCGTCAGGCTCGTTCGAGAAGGCACTGATCATCTCTTCCAGCTCGGGTGAGGTATAGCTCGCGAAAAGGCTGCTGGCGGTAAAGCCCGCCTCCAGCCCGTTCACGGCGCTGGCAAAGGGAAAGCCGCGATGGGTCCAGACATAGTCGTTCGCCCGCCCCTCGGTCCAGGCACTGCGCAGCGAGGGCCAGTCCACCGGCTCGATCGTGACGTTGACACCGATATCCTGCCAGTAAAGCGCAACCGCCTCGGCCATCAGCGGCAGTTCTGCACCGGGCGTGGTGGTAAAGGTGCGGATCGTCACGTCAAAGCCGTTGGGATATCCGGCCTCCGCAAGCAGCGCGCGGGCGCGCTCGGGGTCATAGGGATAGGGCTCGACCGACTCCCAGGCCGGGACCGGTGTATCGCTGGCGGCGATGGTTGCCTCGCCCTGAAACAGCGCGTCGATGATTTCCTGCTTGTCCACGGCATAATTCAGCGCCTGCCGCACTTCGCGCCGCGCCCAGGGCGCATCGGGGTTGTAACGCTCCTGCGATGTCTGGACGAGCCCGCCAAAGCGCACCACCGGCGACCAGGTGGCCGGCGCCGAGACGATCCGCAGCCCCGCATCGCGCACCGTCGGGATCGAATCGAAGCCGATCGGGGCGATGTCGGCCTCGCCCGTGCGCAGCATGGCGACGCGGGTCGATTCCTCGGGCACCACGCGGAAGACGACGCGCGAAAATTCGGGGCGGGCACGCCAGTGGTCCCCGACATCGTCGCGCAGCGTCATCACGATTTCGGACCCCGAGGCGATGCGCTCCAGCCGATAGGGGCCGGTGCCGATCGGATCGGCTTCGGCCGCCGCTTCGCCCACCGCATCGAAATAGGCCTTGGAAACGATGCCAAGCTGCTGCGAGGCGCCGAAATAGCCCTGCGCAAGCTCGTGATCCGGGGTGTTCAGCGTCACCACCACCGTGCGTTCGTCCGGCGTTTCGACCGAGGCGATCGCGCGGCGCAGCACCGAGGAGGGGCCGGCGCGCGAATCGTCGCGGATGAACCGCTCGATCGAATAGGCGACATCGGCCGATGTCATCTCGCCATGGCCGCCGGCGAACTGCACGCCCTCGCGCAGGTGGAAGGTCCAGCGGCGCCCGTCCTCCGATGCCTCCCAGCTTTCGGCAAGCCCGGGCACCGTTTCGCGCGTGTCAGGGTCGATATAGGTGAGGTATTCGTAAACAAGGTCGAGATAGGTCTTGCGCTGCCCGCTACCCGCCCAGGGCACCATCGTCTCCTCGGAGAAGGTGGACAGGGCAATGATCAGCTCATCGCCCTGTGCAACCGCGGCGCTGCTGATGCAGGTGCCGATCAGGAATGCGGCAAGTCCGCCACGCAGCGGCCGTCCGAACCGCTGCAGTCTTGTCTGCTGGCCCATCTTCTCCTCCCCAGGATAAAGGCTGTTCTGCAATGGTATCCGAGGAAACAACTTAGTCAACAAGATTGTCGACCAAAAGCGCGGATGTTTGACTTTCGGTGCGGCCTCGGACGATAGTGGACGGGGTTTCGACAGCAGGACAGATGCCAGTGAACCAGCAGACCGCGCCAGTGACCACCGCCACCATCGCCGAGGGCGTCAAGGAACGCATTCGCCGCGGGGCCTATGCGCCCGGGCAGCGCCTGATCGAGGTCGATCTGGCCGAGGAATTCCACGTCGGACGTGGCCGGATCCGCGAGGTCTTCAAGACGCTGGTGGGCGAGGGATATCTGGAGTTCGTGGAAAATCGCGGCGTCTATGTCCGCCGCTTCACCCGCGACGAAATCCTTGCAATGGGCCGGGTGCGGGAAGTGCTGGAAGGGCTGGCGGCACGTCTGGCCGCGGAAAGCCGCCTGTCGCCGGAACAGGTGGCGGCATTGTCCGGCCATCAGGCACGCATGGATGCCGCTGTCGCAGGGCATGACGTCGACAGCTACAACATCGAGAACTTCCAGTATCACGCGACGATCTGCGCCATCGCCGCGAACCATCACATTGACGATTTTCTTTATCGGGTGCGCCTGCCGCTGTACCGGCTGCAACTGCCGCGAACCTTTTCCGCCGATTCGATGGCTCATTCCAACCGCGACCATCAGGTGATCACCGCGGCGATCCTTGCCGGCAATCCCGACGCGGCCGAGGCGGCGATGCGTGCCCATGTCCGCGCCGGCAACGCCCATGTGGCGCGGCTGGCGGCGGATCATTTCGAGTGAACGCTAGCGGAACCGGACCGGGACCGACAGCGGGCCGTATTCGGGCCAGGTGGTCATCGGCACGGGGCCGGTGATCTCCCAGCCATTCGTGCGGGCGATCATCTCTTCAAGGGTCACCCGCAGCATCAACCGCGCCAGCGGCGCGCCGGCGCATTGATGCGGCCCCCGGCCAAAGGCCATGTGCTGCCGGTCACCACTTCGATCAAGGCGGAAGCTGTCCGGATCGTCAAAGGCTTCGGGATCGCGGTTTGCCGCGGTGAAGGCCAGCGCGATGGGTTCGTCCTTGCGGATCAGCCGGCCGCCGATTTCCACATCGCGCGTCGCGGTGCGGGCAAAACCACGATAGGGCGTGTAAAGGCGCAGCAGTTCCTCCAACGCCGCCGGAATCAGGTCGGGCTGCGCCTTGAGCAGGGCGAAATGCTCCGGATGGCGCGCCAGGTGAATCGCCATCGAGCCGGTAAAGGTCGTGGGCGCGATGATCCCCACCACAAGAAGCTGCCGGATCGTGCCCAGAAGCATGTCGTCGGGCAGCGGGTTACCGGCGTCATCGCGGGCGGCCAGCAGCGCGCTGGTGGGATCGACGCCGGGATCCAGCGGCTGTTCCTTGCGCAAGGCGATGATGTCGCGGGCCACCTCATAGAGAAACAGGCTGGTCTGTTCCAGCTTGGCCAGATCGCGCACCTGCAGCGCGCGGTTGAAATCGGCACCGATGTCGCGGATCCGCTCGGCCTGTTCGGCGGGGATGTGAAAGAATTCGGCCAGCACGAAGATCGGCAGCCGATAGGAAAAATCCACACAGATGTCGGCAGCACCGCGCGCCACCAGCGGCTGCAACAGCTCGGCCACGATCTTGCGCACCACCGGCTCCCACGCCGCCATCCGGGGCGGATGGAACAACGGCATGATCGCCCGCCGGTAGGGCGTGTGTTCCGGAGGATCAAGATGCAGCGGCGGCCGGCGCCCCGAGGTCGCCACGCGCGGCACGACATTCTGGCAGGCGGTTGAAAAGGTCTCGGAGTCCGAGAGTGCCGCCGCTACGTCCTCATAGCGGGTCAACAGCCAGAATCCTTCGAAATCCGCGCTATGTGCAACCGGACAATGGTCACGAAGCCGCCGGAACAGGGCATGGGCATCATCGAACCCTTCGGCAACATCGGCATCAAATTCGTGCAGATCATTCTGCGGTGGAACGAAATGTCTGGCAGTAGGTCGTGGGGCCGCTGTCATGATGGTCTCCTCCGTTTTGTCGACAATATAGTCGTCATTTTCGGCATGCAAGCGCGTCGCCGGTCTCACCGGGATGAGGAGGGCCCTGCCCCACCACCCGGCCCGGCCATGCCGGACGCGCAAGTGACGATGCCCGTGGTGACCGTGCCGCCGGCGAGGGATGGCAACCCGCAGCGTCCCCGGACCAACCGGAACGGGCTTGTTTCGACAGATGAAATCGCCGAGCCTGCAGACCCGCCCGACACAGGTGCCCTCATGCTGCGCGACGCCACACCCGCCGACATCGCCTTCATCCAGGCCATCGCCGATGCACCCGACAACTGGGACAAGCTGGAAACCTATCCCGAGGAAACGCTGCGCCAGGCCATTCTTGGCCCCGGATCCCGCGTGCTGATCTGGCAGAGCCGGGACGGGCCGCAGGGCTTCTGCTGGCTGAAGCAGGAGCACACGGGTTTCAAGCTGGAGGAGTTCGGCGTGCTACGGCCCGGCCGCGGCACCGGGCGCCCGTTCCTTCAGGCGGTGCTTGACCAGCTGCGGCAGGCGGGCGCGGCCCGGATCTGGCTGACGGTCGCGGCCGACAATGCGGGCGCGATCCGCTTCTACAGCACCTTCGGCTTCATCCGCGGCGCGGTGCGGCCGGGCGTCTGGCACCGGCGCCGCGGCCCGGTGGCGGATGCGCTGCGCATGGATCTGGCGCTGCGTCCCTGATCCCGCGCCGCGGCCCCCGGTCAGAGCAACGACGGAAGGATCATCACCAGGGCCGGGAAAGCCACGACCAGCGCCACCACCACGATATCGGCCAGAAGGAAGGGGATCACCCCGCCGAAGATCTGCACCACGGTCGCATATTTCGCAGCGACGTTGCGGATGACGAAGACGTTCAGCCCCACAGGGGGTGTGATCATCCCGATCTCGAGCAGCTTGACCACGACGACACCGAACCAGACCAGGCTGATGCCCTGGGCATTGAAGATCGGGATCAACACCGGCAGCGTGATCAGCAGGGCGCCGAATGGCTCCATCACCATGCCGAGCAGGATGTAGATCAGCACCACGATCAGCATCAGCTGGAAATAGCTGAGCCCGGCATCATTCACATAGCCCGAAATGAAGGACGACAGCCCGGTGATGCCGAGGAAGCGCGTGAACATCGCCGCCCCGATCCCGATGATGAACAGCGAGGCCGAGGTCATCAGCGTTTCCAGCAGCGCCTGTTTCAGCACCGCCCAGTTCAGCCGCCGCACCAGTGCGGCACAGGCCAGCGAGCCAGCCGCCCCCACCGCGCCAGCCTCGGTCGCGGTGAAGAAGCCGCTGAACATCCCGCCAAACACCAGCACGATCAGCAACATCACCGGCCAGATGCGCCCCAGCGCCTCTCGCGCCGTCAGGCTGCTGTCCTCCAGCGGCTTGCGCGGCACGATGTCGGGGCGTGCCCAGGCAATCACCAGCACGACGATCGTATAGGACAGCGCGGTCAGGATGCCGATGCCTATGCCACCCAAGAACACCTGCGTGATCGAGGTTTCGGCAAAGACGCCATAGATGATCATCAGGATCGAGGGCGGGATCAGCGCACCGATCGTGCCGCCCGCCGCAATGGACCCGGCGGCAAAGCCCGGGTTATAGCCCGCGCGCACCATTTCCGGGATCGCGATACGCCCCATGGCGGCGGCGGTGGCCAGCGAGGATCCGCAAACCGCCGCAAAGCCCGAACAGGCAAAGATCGACGATATCGCCAGCGCCCCGGGCAACTTGCGCAGCACGGCCTTGGCCGCATCGAACAACCCGCCGGTCAGCCCGGCGTGAAAGGCCACGAAGCCCATCAAGAGGAACATGGGCACCGCGCTCATCGTCCAGCTGGCTACAAAGCTGTAGGGGGTGTTCGACAGAATCCCCAGGGCCGGGGTCAGCCCGATCAGCCAGGCGATGCCCCCGAACGACACCGCGATCAGCGCCAGCGCCACCGGCACCCGCAGCAGCAGAAGCAGCACCAGGATGCCGGCGCCATAGAAACCCGCCTCGACATTCATTGCAGCGCCTCCCGGTTGTCGCCCCGGGCGTCGGTGCCGGTCGCGATGAACAGTGCGCGCAGCATCACGACCAGCCCCGCCAGCAGGAAGCCCAGCGGCGCAAGAAAATAGGTCGGCCAGACCGGCACGGCATATTGCAGCGCGGTCACGAAGGTGCCGGTATTGTAGTTGCGCATCGCAATGCCCCAGCTTGCATAAGAGAGGCCGAAATAGACCGCCGCGGCCAGAAGCGCCGCCATCACATCCGACAGCAGGATCATTCGGCGCGACAGGAAGCCATCGATCAGTTCGACGCGCACCATGCCACCGCGTCTTTCAACCCAGGCAAGCGGCAGGAACGCCACCAGTACCATGTAGTAGCGCGACACGATCTCGACCGTGGCCGGCAGCGGCCCGCCCGAGATCTGGCGCCAGATCACATCGGCGCAGACATGCACCATCATCACCAGCACGCCCAGCGAGGCAAGCGTGGCCAGAAAGCTCATCGACAGATCAACGCCGCGGCGAAGCTGCTCCATTCAGACCTCCGGGAAGGAAGATGCCCCCGGCGTGCCGGGGGCGGTTGCCTCAGCCACCGTAGGCGGCAGGATCGACGTTGTCCCAGACCTCGGCCTGAACGCGCTCGGCGATGGCCGCCGGATCGCCGTCAAGTTCCTCGACGATTGCAGTCCATTTGTCCACCAGGCCCAGGAAGATCTCGACCCGCTCTTCGGCATCGGCAAGGCCGAACTGCTGCTGTGCGCGCGTGATGGCATTGGCGCGGTCCGCTTCGGCGAATGCCTCGCTTGCGGCCAGAAGCTCGGCGTCGGGTTCCACCCGCTCGATCCCCGCCTCGGCGGCGGCGGCCTGGGCCTCTTCGCGCATCGTATAGCCCCAGCGCTGCGTGAAGTCGGCATTTGCCCGGTTGGCCGCGCGGATGATCGCCGCGCGATCCTCGGCATCCAGCGATTGCCAGACCGGCAGCGAGAAGGCGAAGTTCGACGTCGCGTGATAGGTGCCCAGCGGCAGCTCCGAGTAATGCGTGGCAAGTTCGATCAGCCGGAACGACAGAAGGTCGGCGACCGAAGCCATGCTGCCGTCGATGACGCCCTGCGACATGGATTCGAACTGATCGTTCACCGACACATCCGTGGGCACCGCGCCGAAATGTTCCGCCCACCGCGAAAACGGCGCCCCGCCCGACCGGAGCCGCAGACCGCGCAGATCGGCCGCCGTGCGCACCGGCCGGTTGGTCAGCACGGTATAGACGTCCGAGGAGCCGGAGCCGAGATAGACGATCCCGAAGCGGCTCATCTCCTCCTGGCAGGTAGCGCAATTGACCATGTATTCGGTCATCGCGGCCGCCATGGCATGCGGGCTGCGCCCCGACAGCGCCATTTCCCCGGCCAGGGCCATGTTGGGCAGGTCGGCGGGGAAATAGAGCGGCAGCAGATTGCCGACCTCGACCAGTTGCGATTGCAGCGCATCCTTCATCTGGCCCAGCGTCACGACCTCGGTGCCGAGAATCTGTGCGGTCAGGCGCCCGTCGCTCTCCTCGGGCAGATACTGCGCGAAATTGGTGTAAAGCACACCATTGGCCGGATGCGGGGGCGGGCCGCCCGGGGCGGTGCGCAATTCGCGGGCCTCGGCGCCCGCGGCAAGGCCCAGCACCACGGCAAGGGCCGCAGCAGCGGTGGTCTGCAGAAGCTTCATGATCTCTCCTCCCTGATTGATCGTCTTCGGTTCAAAGGTTCAGAAGGCGCCGCGCATTCTCCTTCAGCAGAAGCGGGCGCACTTCGTCGCGGATGTCGATCTTCTCGAAATCCGCGAGCCAGCGGTCGGGCGTGATGGCCGGCCAGTCAGACCCGAACAGCATCTTCTTCTTGAGCAGGCTGTTGGCGTATTTCACGAATATCTCCGGGAAATAGCGCGGTGACCAGCCGGACATGTCGATATAGACGTTGGGTTTGTGGGTCGCGACCGACAGCGCCTCTTCCGTCCAGGGGAAGGATGGATGGGCCATCACGATCGGCATGTCGGGAAAATCCACCGCCACATCGTCGATATACATCGGATTGGAATATTTCAGCCGCATCCCCATGCCGCCGCGCATCCCCGACCCCACGCCGGTCTGGCCGGTGTGGAACAGCGCCACGGCGCCCTCCTCGGCAATCGCTTCGTAAAGCACATAGGCCGCGCGATCGTTCGGATAGAAGCCCTGCATCGTGGGGTGGAACTTGAAGCCCCGCACCCCGAACTCGCGCACCAGGCGCCGGGCCTCGCGTGCGCCGGCCTTGCCCTTGGCCGGATCGATCGAGGCGAAGGGGATCATGATATCGCTGTTCTCGGCGGCAATCCGTGCCACATCCTCGTTGGAATAGCGGCGAAACCCGGTCTCGCGCTCGGCATCGACAGGAAAGATCACGCAGCCGATCTTGCGTTCCCTGAAGTAATCTGCCGTCTGCTGAACGGTCGGCAGGTGGTTGTGTCCTACCGGGTTCTTGAAATAGGCCGCCATGCCGGCCTGAAACTCGTCATATCCATCATCGCGCGGACCGCAGCAGGGTTCTTCGGCATGAGTATGGAAATCGATGGCGATCAGATCGTCGATGTTCATTTCGCTCCGTCCTCCGGCAGATCGAGGTATTTGCGCAGCAGGCGCAGCAGGTCCGCCTCCTCGGCGGCGCTCAGGGTTTCCTTGGGCCGCGCCTCATGGGCGCGCCAGCGCGGAAGGTGACGCGCGACAAGATTCTGGCCTTCGCCCGTCAGCCGCAATTCGACCGAGCGGCGGTCGTCCTCGGGGATGGCCCGTTCAACCAGCCCCGCATCCTCCATCGTGCGAATCATCTTTGTCATATGCGCGCGCTTGATCATCAGCCGCTGCGCAAGCACACCCTGCCGGATGCCGGGATTGCGATAAAGGATGATCATTACCGAGAATTCCCCCGGACGCAGGCCGAGATCGGCCAGCCCGGTGTAGAAATCCTCGAAGCTGGTCAGCTGACCGAGGCGCAGCAGAAATCCGAGCGAGGACCGAAGCGGCCCCATGTCGATGCCCCGCGCCTCGGCCTGGGACAGCTCAGCCATGGGCCACACCCTTGGGGATGTCGAGGGGGCGGGCGCGTTTCTCGAGGAAGGCGCGCAGCCGCTCCGCGGCCTCGGGCGTGGCCGAGGTCAGCGCCGACATGATCGATTCGACGAACAACCCATCCTCGGACGACATGTCCTGGATGCGTGGAAGTGCGTTGAGGATCGCGTAATTCGACAGTTCCGCGTTGCTGGCGGCGATGTTGGCCAGTTCCAGTGCCCGGTCCAGCGCGCCCCCCGCAGGGGCAAGATACTGAACAAGGCCCCAGCGCTCGCCCTCTTCGGCGGTGGCGACGCGGCCCGTCAGCATCAGGTCGCCCATCCGCGCCGCCCCCATCAGCCGCGCGATGCGCACCGCGCCGCCGCCGCCGACAAAGATGCCGCGCTGACCCTCCGGCAGGGCAAAGAAGGTGGTGGCATCGGCCACACGAATATGCGTCGAGGCCGCCAGTTCCAGCCCCCCGCCGACCACCGCGCCGTGCAGCGCCGCGACATAGGGAATGGTGCCGCGTTCGATCATTGCAAAGACCTCGTGCCAGCGGCGTGATCCGCGCACCCCCTGGATCGGCGTCTTGGTCACATGTTCGCCCAGATCCAGCCCGGCGCAGAAATGCTTGCCATGCCCGTGAATCACCGCAGCACGGGCTTCTGTCTCGGCGCGGCGCACGGCCTCGGCAAAGGCCTCGATCACGCGGTCGCTGATCGCGTTGCGCTTGTCAGGCCGGTTCAGGCCGATCAGCGCGACGGGTCCGCGCAATTCGTAGGTTATCAGTGCTTCGGTCCCCGTGCCTTCCATCGCATCATCCTTCTTCGCTTTGGCACAGGTTAGCGGCAGTTCGCGGAAAAAGTCCACAAGTGTTTTGTTTCCATGTAGACAAAATCGCATGACCCCTTAAACTGCAGGCCAGAGAACCCGGGGTGTCGGACAGGGGGGTCCGGTCCCGCCCGGGGAAGGCGGGGCCAGCCCCGGGGGAGGACGAGAAACCATGTCAGACACAGCCATTCAGCCAGCCGCGCTCTGGTCACCGCAGATCCTGATGGAAGAGCGGCCCTGCGGGACCGTCATCGTCCGGCAGGCGGCACCGCTGGAACCCTATCCGCCACGGATGAACGACCGGCTGCTGCACTGGGCCGCCGAGGCCCCCGACCGGATCTGGATGGCTCAGCGTGACGGCGACGGCTGGGCCACCGTGACCTATGCAGAAGCCGCCCGCGCGGTTGCCGCCATTGCGCAGGGATTGCTGGACCGCGGCCTCTCGCAGGACCGGCCGCTGCTGATCCTGTCGGGCAACAGCATCGCCCATGCGCTGATGGCCCTGGCCGCGCAACATGTCGGGATCCCCTCGGCGGCGATCGCACCGGCCTATGCGCTTGTCTCGACCGATTACGGCAAGCTGCGCGACATTGCCGGGCAACTGACGCCAGGCATGATCTTTGCCGAGGATGCCACCCCCTTCGCCCCGGCGATCGAGGCGGTCTTCGGCCCCGAGGTGCCGGTGGCTTCGGTAACCGGAACGCTTCCGGGCCGCGACTGCGTGACGCTTGCCGAATTGCGCGCAACCCCCGTCACCGAGGCCGTCGATGCCGCCTTTCAGGCGGTTGGTCCCGACACGGTCGCCAAGTTCCTGTTCACATCGGGCACGACCGGATCGCCCAAGGCGGTGATCCAGACTCAGCGGATGCTGTGCAGCAATCAGGAAATGATCGTGGACTGCTATGCCTTCCTGCGCCAGCGGCCGCCGGTGGTGGTGGACTGGGCGCCCTGGAACCACACGGCCAGTGGCAACAAGGTGTTCAACCTCGTGCTGTACAACGGGGGCACCTATTACATCGATGACGGCAAGCCGACGCCGAAGGGCATCGCCGCCACGATCCGCAACCTGCGCGAAATCTCGCCCAGCTGGTATTTCAATGTTCCCGTCGGCTATCAGATGCTGCTGGATGCGATGGAGACGGATGACCAGCTGCGCCGCACCTTCTTCCGGCACCTGTCGATGATGATGTATGCCGGCGCGGGCATGAGCCAGCCGGTCTGGGACCGCCTGACCGCGGTGGCCGATCAGATGGTGCCGGGGGGCGTTCTGCTGGCCACCGGGTTCGGCTCGACCGAAACCGGCCCCTTCGCACTGATGTGCACCGAGCGGCAGGATCAGGCCGGCAACCTGGGTGTTCCGGCGCGCGGCGTGGTGCTGAAGCTGGTGCCGCAGGGCGACAAGCTCGAGGCGCGGGTGAAAAGCCCGTCGGTCACGCCCGGCTACTGGCGCAACGAGAAGCTGACCGCCGAGGCCTTCGACGAGGAGGGATTCTATCGGTTCGGGGATGCGTTGCGCTTTGCCGCGCCGGGCGATCCGGAGCGCGGCTTCATCTTCGATGGCCGGCTGGCCGAGAACTTCAAGCTGGATACCGGCACCTGGGTCGCGGTGGGGCCGCTGCGCGCAGCCTTCACCAACGATCTGCGCGGCCTGGCCAGCGATGTGGTGATTGCCGGCGAAAACCGCGCCAGCCTTGCCGCGCTGGTGGTGCCGGACTGGTCGGCGCTGCGCGCGCTTGCCGGCGAGGATCTGGAGGGCGCGGCGCTGCTGGCCCATCCGCGCGTGCGCGACCGGGCCGCGCAGATGCTGGCCGATCACGCGCGTCGTGCCACCGGATCCTCGACCCGGGTGACGCGGATGATGTTCCTCGAGGATCCGCTGGAATTCGACCGTGGCGAGGTCACGGATAAAGGCTCGATTAATCAGCGCGCGGTATTACGGCATCGCGACGAGCTCGTGCAGGCGCTTTACAATGACGATCCGCGGGTCATTCTGCCCGCGCAAACCGGAGGGGAATGATGCAGGTTCAGGGGGCGACAATCGTGGTCACGGGCGCGGGCTCGGGCCTGGGGGCGGCAACCGCGCGCCATCTTGCGGCGCATGGGGCCTCGATCGTACTGCTTGACCGCAACGCCGATGCGGCGCGCAAGGTGGCCGCCGAATTCGGTGGTCTGGCGGTGGAATGCGATGTGACCGACCCGACCGAGGCGCGCGCCGCCCTTGCCCAGGCGTCCGAGCTTGGGCCGATTCGCGCGCTGGTCAATTGCGCGGGCGTGGCGGCGGCGGGCCGCATCGCGACCCGGGAAGGCGCGATGCCGCTCGAGGATTTCGAGCGGGTGATCCGCATCAACCTGATCGGCACCTTCAACATGCTGCGGCTGGCCGCCGACCGGATGGCAAAATCGGATCCGCTTGCCGATGGCGAACGCGGGGTGATCATCAACACCGCCTCGGTCGCGGCTTTCGACGGGCAGATCGGCCAGGCAGCCTATTCCGCTTCCAAGGGCGGGGTGGCGGCCCTTGCCCTGCCGGCTGCGCGCGAACTCGCCCGCTTCGGGATCCGGGTCAACACCATCGCCCCCGGGATCTTCCTGACCCCGCTGCTGGAGGAGCTTTCCGAACCCGTGCGTGCAGGTATCGCCGCCGCCGTGCCCTTCCCCGAACGGCTGGGCGATCCGGCGGAATTTGCCGAGACGGTGCGCTTCTGCATCGAGACGCGCTATCTGAACGCCGAAGTCATCCGGCTGGACGGCGGCGTCCGGCTGCCTCCGAAATGAGCGCCGCCGCCGGGTCCGCCCCGGCCCCCGAACCGGCACGCACGCCCGGCTGGGCGCGCAGCCTCGCGCTTTTGCCGCTCACCCCCGGCTGGGGCGCGCTATGTGCCCGCGATCCGGATCTCGATCTTGCCACCGCGGCTGCCGTGCTCGAGGAAGGGGCGCGCTTTGCCGCAGGTCGGATCGCACCGCTGAACGCCCCCTCGGACCGGATCGGCTGCACGCTTGAGGGCGGGCGGGTCCGCACGCCGCCGGGCTTCGCCGACGTCTATGCCGAGATGGGACGCGATGGTTGGCTGGGCATCGACCTGCCGGCAAATCTTGGCGGTCAGGGCCTGCCGCTGGTGCTGCATGCCGCCGCCTCGGTCGGCTTCGACGGTGCGGCGATGGCCTTCATGATGGCCAGCGGCAGCAGCCGCGCAGCCGCGCATATGCTGGTGCAGGTGGCGCCCGATCTTGCCGCCGAATGGGTGCCACGGCTGGCGGCGGGCGACTGGGCCGCGACGATCTGCATCTCCGAACCTGACGCAGGCTCGGATGTCGGGCGGATCCGCACCCGCGCCGAACGCGGGCCCGATGGCTGCTGGCGCGTCACCGGCACCAAATGCTGGATCAGCTTCGGTGACCATGACATGGCGGGCCGGATCGGCCATTGCCTGCTCGCGCGTACCGGGCCGGGCATCGGCACCCGCGGGCTCAGCCTGTTTCTGGTGGCGGACCAGCTTGACGACGGGCGGCGCAACCGCATCAGCGTCACGCGGCTTGAGGAAAAGATGGGCCTGCACGGCTCGCCCACCTGCGTGATGGCGTTCGACAGCGCCGAGGCTATCCTTCTGGGCGAAGAGGGGCGCGGCCTGCCGCAGCTTTTCGCGATGATCGAGCGGATGCGCCTGCAGACCGCCTGCCAGGGGCTGGGCATCGCCGAAACCGCCCTCGATATCGCGCGCGCCTATGCCGAAACCCGGCTGCAGGGCGGCGACCCTGCAGCGCCGCCGCTGCCGATCCTGCGTCATGTGGACGTGCGCCGCCAGCTCCTCGCAATCGCCGCCCCGACCGAGGCGTTGCGCGCCCTGATCCTCGAACTCGCCACGATGGACGACCCCGCGCTTGCCGGGTTCCTGCTGCCGCTGGCCAAGAACTTCGGCGCCGAAACCGCCTTTGCCGCCGCGAGCGGTGCGATGCAGGTGCTGGGCGGGGCCGGTTATACCCGAGAATGGCCCGTCGAACAGCTGCTGCGGGATTCGCGCGTCATCGCGATCTATGAGGGGACGACGGGCATGCAGGCGCAGGATTTCCTGCTACGGCGCCTGCTGCGCGATCGCGGTGCGGCCCTGGCAGCCTTCCGTGCCCGCGCCCTGCCCGAAATCGCCCGCGCCGATCCTGCTGCCCGCAGCACGGCCGAGACGGTCATCGCGCGCTTCATCGCGCTGTCCGAACGTCTGCTGGCCGACGATGCGGGGGCCGAGCGGGCCGCCGACGGCTATCTGCGCGCCGGATGGCATGCGGTCTGCGCCTGGATGGCTTGCCGGCTGGTCAGCGCAGAGGATGCCGATCTGAACGCAGCCGGCCGGTTCCTGCTGCATGTCCTTCCCGCCCGGATGGCAGAGGCCGAAAACCTCTGCACCCTGCCCGACTGGATCTGACCCCAGGCGCCCCGCCCCGCGGCCCCAAAGGGGGGGTGGCACCACAGCCACTGCCCAGGCGGCAGCCTCCGCAGAGCGAGCCCTTCGGTCCGTCTCGGCCTCCGCCAGAGGCACAGAGGCCATTGCGGCCCGGCCTGTCAACGCTTCTCGGCGAATTCAGCGCGTCGGCCCCCAAGGACCGTAAGCGATGGGATGGACGTCCCCGGCGGCATGGATGCTCCAAGGTGGCGGGTGTCGAGGCACCGCGACGGAGGGAGCGTCCAGGGGAGCGGTTGGCATCATCGGCCGGGATTTGGCCAAGAACGTGTTTCAGGCGCATGACGCTGCGGCAGACGGGGGGATGTGTTCCGCCGCAAGCTGTCGCGGGTCCAGCTGTTGAAGTTCATGGCAGTGCTTTCATGGTGGCGATGGAAGCCTGCGCCAGCGCGCATCACTGGGGCCGGGCGATCGGGGAGCTTGGCCATGAGGTGCGGCTGATCCCGCCGGCCTGTGGGAAGCCGTCCGTGAAGCGGCAGAAGAACGGCATGGCGGATGTCAAGGCGAACGCGAAAGCCGCGTCGCGTCCGACCATGCGGTTCGTCGCCGTGAAGCGCGAGGCCCCGCAGGCATCCGCGAAGGCCTACCGGACCCGGGATCTTCTGGTTCGCCAGCGCATGCAGACGATCAACGCGCTGCGGGCACATCTGGCCACGCAGGGCATCGTCGCCCCCACCGCGCCTACGCATGTCGGCCGCCTCGCAGCCATCATCGATGGTGACGATGGCCTGCTGCCTGCAGCGGTGCCTTCTGCTGGCCAGATCGCCGGATTGGCAGAGAAGATTGCAGGCCGCGATGCCGCGTTGCGCAGGCGCGTGACCAGTGACGACACGGCGCGGCGGCTGACGACGGTCCCGCGAGTGGCGGCGGTGACCGCGGCAGCGATCACCAGCTTTACGCCAACGATGGAGACCTTCTCGCAGGGCCGTGATTTGCCGCCTGGGTCGGCCTCGCACCGCGGCAGCATTCGAGCGGTGGCAAGGGCCGTCTTGGCCGAACCTCGACGATGGGCCAGCGCGACATTCGGAGGCTGCTGATCGTTGGGGCCATCGCTGTCCTGCGATGGGCCGCACGCAAGGGTGCCCCGACGGCTCCTGGCTCGACCGCATGCTGGCGCGCAAGCCGAAGATGCTGGTCACGGTGGCCTTGGCCAACCGCATGGCCCGAACCGCCCGGGCGATGCTGCGCAGGGCGAGGAATACCGGGATCCGGCGATGGCGGCCGCATAGGCTGGTGTCGCCGGTTGTCCCCGGATGTGAGAGGGGCGAGGGAAGGTAAGGGCGGACGGTCAAGAGACCCGGACGGGAGAACCAGCATCCCGGACGGAGCGCCATCGAGCGCGGGTAAGCGAACTGGTCCTGACCTGCATATCTCCATACAGGCCCGCGGCGCATGACAGGCCGCAACTTCGAGGCCGGACACACGACCGCACCTGATCACATGCCCGACTGTGCCCAAGAGTCCGCTTGCATCCGAGGGGCGTCCGCGCACGTCCGGCTTGACCGCTACGCGTGCCATTTCCACGGCAGCAGGTCATCGACCTTCGTGATCTTGTAGTCGAGATTCGTGCGGAGCTGTCGGCAAGCCATGCCTGGGGATCGACCGCATTGAGCTTTGCCGTTTCGATCAGGGTATAGGCAATAGCGGCAGCGTTCCCGCCTGCTGCGGAGCCGACGAGGAGGTGGTTCTTTCGCCCCAGCGCGAATAGCTGGCATGGAAAGCGCGCCCGCAGTCACCCGAAAGTGCCCTTGGACCCGGCGGCGGCGGGAGTCCGCAAGCCGATCCGGCCGGGCTGCGCGGGCCGGTGGGCGGCATGTGCCCTGCGGCCAGATCGCAGCGGGTGTCGAATGGCCCCTCGCCGGCCGGACAAGGGCCAACGGAAAAGCCTGTCGCCCCTGCGCGCCCGGATGCAGTGGATCGGGCTGCGCGCGGCGTCGATGCAGGGGTAGCACCCGCACAGGCAATCGTTCCCGACCCGCTGCGGAGCCGGAGGGTTGGGGATCCGGCGCGCCCGGCCAGGCGTGGCCGGCACTTCGCCCTGATCGCAAGCGGCAGGATCAGCCGCCCGCGCGGTCGCGCTCGGCGGCGGCCGGCGCAAGGCCTGCGCGGTCGTTCATCCATTCGGCGCTGGCGCGGATGCCGCCCAGCGGAAAGACGTGAATGCGGCGGATGGCACTGTCGGGATGGTTGGCCTGCCAGTCGGCGATGCCGGCCAGAACCTCGTCCGGGGTGAAGGGCACCAGCAGTTTCGAGACATCCATCGCCCGCTTCTGCAGAACCTGGAGCGATGGCCCCACCCCGCAGGCAATGGCGAACTTGATCAGCGTCGAGAGCTTGGTCGGCCCCGCGATGCCCAGATGGATCGGCAGGTTCACCCCCGCCGCGGCGATGCGCTGCGACCATTCCAGCGCCGGCGCGGGATCAAAGAGGAACTGCGTCACGATGGCCATGGAGGCATCGGTCCGCTCGGAAAAGGCCTGCTTCCACCGTAGCGCCTCGTCCACCGCCTTCGTCCCGCCGTCGGGATCGATATCGCGGTTGCCCTCGGGATGGCCCGCCACATGCAGCGCGCGGAAGCCGTGGCGGTCGAAAAGCCCCGTCTCCATCAGGCCGATCGAACTGTCGAAGGCACCGCGCGGCGCGGCAACACCCCCTGCGAGCAGCAGCCCCCGCTCGACCCCCGCCTCGTTGCGGTAGCGCAGGATCCAGTCTTTGAGGACTGTCGCATCGGGAATGATCCGCGCCGGAAAATGCGGCATGACGTCAAAGCCCTCGTCGCGCAGGCGGCGGGCGGTCTCCACCATCTCCTCGATCGGGGTGCCGTCGATATGAGCGATATAGACCAGCGTGCCACGCGGCAGCAGCGCACGGAAATCCTCGATCTTCGCGGCGGTGCGGGGCATGACCTCGATCGAATAGCCCCGGATCGTGTCGGCCAGCCGGGGCGAGAGGCCTGCCGGTTCGTCCTTTCGCCCGAAAAGATTGAGCAACGCCATGATGATCCTCCGCGAGACGGTTTCTGAACCGGGCCGGCCCTGTGCAAGCGCGGCCCGATGCAGCGGGACAGAGGGCGGGGGCTACACGCCCCCACCCGGGTTATTGCCGGCTTCAGGCGGTCCGCTTGGTCCGCCAGCTTTCGGCATAGTTCTCGCGGGCTTCGCTTGCATAGGGCGTGGGCGAAACGCGGACCCGGATCTCGGCCTGTTCGTGGCGCTCGACCGAGGTCTTGCCCGACCCGCCGTTCGGCTCGCCCCAGATCAGGGTGAGCACATCGCCTTCCTGCACATCCGCATCGACCACGCCCAGCGACAGCAGGCAGCGCTCGTTGAAGCTGTAGCCATTGAACATCGACAGACCAACCATCTTGTCGCCGTGCATCACCTTGTCGAAGCTCGACGAGGCATAGTTCGGCTGCGGGAAGTCGATCCATTTCTTGTTCGGCTCGCCCTTCTTGAAGGACGACGCGATGACGTTCATCACGTCCTCGGCGTTCCATTCGAAGGTCACCTTCTTGCGGCGCACCTGATCCTTCATCTTCTCCAGCGCGGCGCGGCCCACGAAATCATGGTCGAACTTGACATAGATGCCATAGCCCAGCTCGTAGGGGTTGGTGTAGTAATCGCGAATGTCATCCGAGATGAAGCTGCCACCAAGCGAGCCGTTGGCCTCGTAGCTGTCGGCGCCCAGCCACTTGCGGTATCCTTCCAGCTCGGGGCTGGTGTAGATACCCGGCAGCGGCGAGGGGATCCAGCCCGACTCCAGCGTGTTGGTCGAATAGGCGCGGCTGCCGACCTGGTGCAGATCGACCCCCGCCTCTTCGGCGGCCTTGAGGATCGCAGCGCGGATCTCGTCCTTTTCGTCATAGGGGCCCCAGATTTCCAGCCCCGGCGCACCGGCCATGCCGTGACGCAGTGCGCGCACCTTGCGGCCGGCGATGTTCACCCAGTCGACGTGGAAGAACTTGATGTCCGGGATCGGGCCGCCGTTCATCTTCTCGAATATCTTCGGCGCCTCGGGGCCCTGGATCTGGAAGCGGTAGTGGATGCGGGTGACCAGCTTGCCGTCGGGGCGCGAGGGCGACCGCGGGCTGTGCGTGAGCTTCACGTCATGCTTGCCCAGCGAGGCATTATAAAGCAGCCAGTTCGAGGTGGGCGCACGACCGACCGAGACGAACTTGTTCTCGTTCTCGCGGAACATGATGTGATCGCCGATCACATGGCCTTCGGGCGAAACGGGCACGAAATGCTTGGCGCGGTTGGTGCCGAAATTCGCAAAGCTGTTGATGGCAAGCCCTTCAAGGAACTTTGCCGCATCCGGGCCTTCGATCACCACTTCGTCCATGTGGTGCGACTGGTCGAACAGAACCGCCGAATCGCGCCATGCCTGCTGTTCGCTGCGCCAGTTCGTGAATTCGGGCGCCACGACAGGGTATACATACATGCCGATACGCGAATTGCGCAGCAGCGTTGTCGCAGGGGTCTCCTGCAGGATGTCGTGGAGATTCTTGTGGCTCATCGTGATTCCTCCCGTTACGCCTCGTCAATTGTATACATTGGATGCAAAGCGCAGGACAAATGCAAGTCGAAAATGCAGATTGCCGCAACGCTCCGATGTCCTGGCGGCCTTATTCGATGATGAAGGACAGCGCCGGCACCTGTGACATCAGGCTGCGATCCTGTGACAGGATGTATTCAAGGTTGCCGCGCGCGATCCGGGCATGTTCGCGCACCAGCGCCTCGGCGCGGGCGCCTTCGCGGTTGCGGATCGCCTCGCCCATGCGACGGTGCTGTTCCTGGGCCAGGTGCAGCGAATGCTCGAACGCCTCGACGGCCGCCCGGTTCGGAATGAAGGCAGAAGGCGAGGCGAAGGGCAGCCGCGTGGCGCGGGCAACCTCCTGCGCAATGATCTTGCTGCCGGAAAGGCTTGCCAGCGCGGCATGCAGATCGGCGTTCAGTTCGGCATAGCGCTCGAAATCCACCGCAGCGCGATCGCTGCCCGGAAAACAGGCGTCCAGCTGTTCTATGATGTCCAGAAAGGCCTGCATGCGATCCTCGGGAACGCCCCGCTCGGCGGCAAGGCGCGCGGCGGTGCCCTCGACGACGCCCCGCAACTCGATCGCGTCGATCACATCGGCAGCGGTGAAACTGCGCACCATGAAGCCGCCGTTCTGCAGCCGTTCCAGCAGCCCCTCCTCGACCAGGCGCGACATCGCCTCGCGCACCGGCGTGCGGGAAATCTCCAGCTGGTCGGCGATATGCACCTCCAGAAGGCGCATGCCGCCGGGCAGTTCTCCGCGCAGGATGCGCCGCCGCAACTCGGCCAGGGCGCGCTGGCCGTGGTTCTTCTCTTCCGCGATACCCATGGTCTTTCTCCGTTATACCTGTCCTGCGTGCCACAGCCCAAGAATTCAGGCAACACCCCTCGTCACCCGCCATGTATGCATAAAATCCCGCGACAAGGCTTGCCAACCGCGAATCTCCGCCATAAAGTCCCGTCAATGTATTCATTTGGGGGCAAGGGATGCTGACAGCAGTGCTGATACCCGGATTGATCTCGGACAGCCGGATCTGGCGGCCGCTGGCGACGGCGCTCAGCTCCGAGATGGCCCTGCACCAGCCGGACCTCGCGCAGATGACGGGAATAACCACGGCCGCCGAACAGATCCTTGCCGATGTGGACGGGCCGCTTCTGGTGGCGGGCCATTCGATGGGCGGCCGGATCGCACTTGAAATGGCGCGGATCGCCCCCGACCGCGTGCGCGGCCTGATCCTAGCCAATACCGGCCACGGCCCCCTGCGCGAGGGCGAGCCTGCACAGCGCCAGAAGATGATCGACCTTGGCCATCAGGACATGGCCGCACTTGTGGATCTGTGGCTGCCGCCGATGGTCGCACCCGCGCGGCGCGGCGATGCCGCCCTGATGGACAACCTGCGCGACATGGCACTGGGCGCCAATGCCGCCTGCCATGAACGGCAGATCCGGGCACTGATGGCGCGGCCCGATGCCGGGCAGTATCTGGCGCAGATCCGCTGCCCCGTCCTGCTTGTGACCGGGCGCGAGGATCAGTGGAGCCCGATCCGCCAGCACGAGGAAATCGCCGCGGCCGTGCCCGAAACCGAGCTGGTCGTGATTGAAGACGCCGGCCATTTCGCGCCGATCGAACGCCCCGAGGCCGTGCGCGACGCGGCACTGGCCTGGCTTGCACAGAAGGGACTGCACGGATGACAACACCGAACCCGATCCCCGACACGCCGCTTTTCGACCGCAAGGGCTCGATCCGCGGCTATCGGATGAACAAGATGGCGATGGCCCTTGGCAACCCGGCCAACCGCAAGGCGTTTCTCGAGGACGAGGAGGCCTATCTCGACCGCTTCGGCCTGACCGCGGAAGAAAAGACCGCCGTCATGGCCCGCGACTGGCACGAGATGGTGCGCCTGGGCGGCAACCTGTTCTTCATCCTGAAAATCTCGGCCGTCGATCCGGTGCCGATCACCCAGATCGGCGCGGCGCAGGCGGGAATGGAACACGGGGCATTTCTTGCCCAACGGCTTGGAAAGGTCTGAGACATGGCGCAAATCATCGGCGGGCTGGGCACCAGCCACGTTCCCTCCATCGGCGTGGCGCTGGATCGCGGCCTGCACGACACGCCCGACTGGAAACCCTTCTTCGACGGCTACGAGGCCGGCAAGCAGTGGATGCGCGACGCGAAGCCGGATGTCGCGGTGGTGATCTTCAACGATCACGGCAACAGCTTCTTCCTGGATCGCGTGCCGACCTTCGCGGTGGGCGTGGCCGAAACCTACAAGCCCGTTGACGAAGGCTGGGGCCCGCGCGCGATCCCCGATTTCCAGGGCGCCGAGGACCTGTCCTGGCACCTGGTGGACAAGCTGGTCGAGCGTCACTTCGACCCGCTGGTCTGCCGCGAGATCGAAGTCGATCACGGCCTTCAGGTCCCGATGGAGCTGTTCTTCGGCCGCCCCGACGCCTGGCCCGTCAAGGTCGTCCCGATCTGGGTCAACACGATCCAGTATCCGATCCCCACGCCCCAGCGCTGCTGGGACATGGGCCGGGTGCTGCGCGAGGCGATCGAAAGCTGGCCGGGGGATGAACGGGTGGTGATCCTTGGCACCGGCGGCCTGTCGCACCAGCTTCAGGGCGCCCGCGCCGGTTTCATCAACCGCGAGGCCGATCTCGCCTGGCTGGATGGCATCGCCACCGACCCCGAGCATTACCGCAACATGACCCGCGAGGACTATGTCGAGCAGTTCGGCTCGGAAGGGGCGGAACTGATCATGTGGCTGGTGATGCGCGGCGCGATGGACGCAAAGGTGAACCTGATCCACAAGCATTACCATGCCCCCGCCTCGATGACCGGCGCGGGCATGGTGGTGCTGGAAAACGCAGGGTAGGCGCGTGTTCTTCCTCATGCACTGCCTGCATCATCCCGGGATGGATGCCGCCCGGGATGAGCACCGCCCCGCCCACCGCGCCTGGGTCGGCTCGGGTGGCGGCGGGATCGTCTCGGTCCTGATCGGTTCGGCGCTGCTGGACGGGGGCGCGTCGGTCGGCAATTTCGGGATCCTTGAAGCCCCGGATGCAGCCACCGCCCGCGCCTTCGCCGAGGGCGACCCGTTCCACCGCGCGGGCATCGTGTCCAGCATCACCCTGACCCCGCTTCCCGACAGCTTTCAGGCCGACCGGATCACCAATCCGATGAGTCCCCGGCTCTGACCCTGCCGGAACCGCGGCCGGCCGGACCAGACCCCCGCAGCCCGGCTCGGGAAGCATGGCCACCGCGCCTGCGCCGGAACCCTGGCCCGCGTCCGCGCAACGCAGCGACCTGAGCTGGCGCGGCCGGACTCTCGGGTGCTTCCTATCGTTGCGCGAGGGGCGTCACAGGGACGCAGCGCGGCCGCGCTGCTGCGCGTTCAAACGTGCATGGCGAGCAGCGCGAGAAGGCCGTCGAAAGCAACAGGGCCGTCATCGGGCACCAACGCGACGCTGCCTTGGGCCCCTGACGGCTGGGCAGCGCGGTTCCTTCAAGCAAAGCATCATCCGCCAAGGCGGCGACAGCGGCCGTCACTGCCGGCGCCACGGCAATGCCGCAAGGGGAAGGCAACGCCGATACCCGAGCCGGATGCGCAGCCGACCCTGCGGCCGATTGCCGAACCGGAGCCACCGCGCGCGCCGTGCTTCGGCGCCATGGGCCATGGAGCCGGATGACGCAACCCTGGAGGCAGGCTTGCCGCGCCGGGCGTTGAAGCGACGATCCCGATCGATGCAGAGGAGGCGGCCGCGCCTTGCGGGGCCCGCGCAGCCTGCCAACGGGGCTTGCTGCTGCTCAGGGCCCCGCGCCGTCGCGGACACTGGTCTCGGCCAGCCACGCCCGGAAGGCGATCAGCGGCGGATGGTCGGCCCGATCAGGCGGCCAGCACAGGTAATAGGCCTCGGGCGCGGGGTGGGGGCTGTCGCTCAGGGGCTGCAGGCTTCCCGCCGCAAGCTCGTCGGCAATCAGGAACCGCGGCAGCAGGGCCACGCCCAGCCCCGCCTTCGCCGCCTCGATCACCAGGGTGAACTGGTCGAAAAGCATCCCGCGCACATCCGCCGCATCCACCCCCTGCGCGATGAACCACCGCTCCCAGGCATCCGGGCGGGATACCAGATGCAGAAGCGGCGCGCGCCGGATATCAGCCGGCACCCGGACGATGAACCGCGCCGCGAGGGCGGGGCTGCAGACAGGCACGACATCCTCGTGTCGGAACAGCATCATCTCGGCCCCGGCCCAGTCCGCATGGCCGAAGTGGATTGCGGCATCCACCGCCTCGAGCGCGAAATCGAAAGGGGCAAGCCGGGTGACGATATTCACCCCCACCTCGGGGTGCAGCGCGAGGAACCCGCCCAACCGCGGCGCCAGCCAGCGGGTGCCGAAGGTCGGCAGCACGGCAAGCGTCAGCGTGCCCCCCGCGGGATTGGCACGCAGGTTCAGCGAGGCCGTGCTGATCTTGCGCAAGGCATCGCGGATCTCGCGCGCATAGGCTGCCCCCGCCCTTGTGAGGCGGATCGTCTGCCGTTCGCGCAGGAACAGCGTCACGCCAAGCTGCGCCTCCAGCGCCCGGATCTGGCGCGACACGGCACTTTGGGTCAACGACAGTTCACGCGCCGCCTCGGTCACGCTTTCGGTGCGGGCCGCGGCCTCGAACGCCGTCAGAAGCGCAAGCGAGGGCAGGAAACGGCGCGGGATCTGCATCTCATTCCTCCAGGGCATGACCTCTGGATCAATCTTCGCTTTGCAGCGCGCGTGCAAGCGGCGAAACTGGTCTATCTGCACGGAGACCCACATGCTCAACGATCCCCGCTCTCACGGCCTATGGGAGAAATCCGCCCCCGAGGCGCCCGCAACCGCCCCGCTTTCGGGTGAGATTACCGCCGATGTCGCCGTGATCGGGGCGGGATACACCGGGCTTTCGGCGGCGCTGCATCTTGCGGAAGGCGGGGCGAGCGCCGTGGTGCTCGAAGCGGCCGAAATCGGCTTTGGCGGTGCGGGGCGCAATGTCGGGCTGGTGAATGCCGGCATGTGGGTCATGCCCGATACCCTGCCCGGGGTTCTGGGGGCGGTTCACGGCGACCGGCTGCTTGGCGCCCTCGGGGATGGGCCGGGCGAGGTATTCGACCTGATCTCCCGCCATGACATCGACTGCGAAGCGGTCCGCACCGGCACGCTGCATTGCGCCGTGGGCGCGGCGGGCATGGCCGAGCTGCGCGACCGCGCCGTCCAGTGGCAAAGCCGCGGCGCGCCGGTGCATCTTCTGGATGCCCGGGAGGCCGAGGCGCGGATCGGATCGCGCGCCTATGCCGGGGCGCTACTGGATCTGCGCGCGGGCACGGTGCAACCGCTGGCCTATGCGCGGGGCCTTGCCCGTGCCGCGCTGAAGGCAGGTGCCGTGATCCATACCCGCACACCCGTGGGGGCGTTGCAGCAGGCTGACGCCGGCTGGCAGCTTGTGACGCCGGAAGGGCGGGTGCATGCGCGGCAGGTGCTGATGGCGACCGATGCCTATACCACCAGGGTGTTTCCGGAACTGGCCACCGAACAGGTGCGTCTGCCCTATTTCAACATCGCGACGGTGCCGCTGTCGGACAATCTGGCCCGTTCGGTCCTGCCCGAACGTCAGGGCGCCTGGGACACGCGCGAGGTGCTGTCGTCGTTCCGCTTTGACCGGGAAAACCGGCTGGTCTTCGGCAGCGTCGGTGCGCTGCGCGGACCGGGCGCCGCCCTGCACCGGAACTGGGCGCGCCGCGCCATCCGCAGCATCTTTCCGCAGCTCGAGGGCGTGGCCTTCGAGTCCGAATGGTATGGCCAGATCGGCATGACCGCCGACAACCTGCCGCGCTTTCACCGGCTGGCGCCGGGCATCATCTCGTTCAGTGGCTACAACGGTCGGGGCATTGCACCCGGGACCGTCTTTGGCCGACTGGCGTCCGAACTGCTTCTGGGCCGGATCAGCGAGGATGACCTGCCCCTGCCCCGCACCGATCCGGCGCCGGCCCGCTTCCGCACCGCCCGCGAAGCCTATTACGAAATCGGCGCGCAGCTTGTGCATCTGACCGCGAACCGCGTGTGAGGCGCGCACCCGGAAAGCTGGTGACGCCCGCCGCCGCCATCACCTGTCGCGGGTGGCAGGCTGCGCGCTGACACCTCTTGCCTTGGAACAGATCGGGCGGGCGTCCTGCCCCGGCCGGGCCAAAAGGCGCGGATCCGCCTTCAAGCGGATTTCCGGTGCGGTCACGGAGACAGGCTTGCCCCCGTAGCGTCTGGCGGTGCCCTGCGCTCCGCCGCCCGGGCAGGCACTCGGTCCTGCGCGTTTCGGGTTTTCTGACGTTGGCGATCGGGCGCAAATCGGGGCGCGCCCAAGCGGATTCAGCACATCCTCCCGGGCCGCGTAGCGCACAGGAAAAAGCCTGTCGTGAACGCGACAAACCGGCGTCATCGTCCGCGTCGCGGCAACGGCGTCTTGGCGCGAGAGTCGTAACGCGTGGTGAATCCGCCTTTCCTGCCGAAAGCGCGTGCATCACTTCATGGCCGCGCCGGTCCTCCCGCCCACCTCCCGGCAGCACTTCTCTGCATGCGACCTGCGGTGGGCCGCCGTCTCTGCCCATTCTTGTGGCACGCGTCGAAAACCCTGCCCCCGATCTGAGCATTTCCGGCCTTTGCCTTCGGGCAAGCCCGCCATCGAAATCTCTGCTTGACGTGGGTTCCGCCACGGGCCTAGCTGAGGACACATTCGGAAAAACCGACCGGCACTCATGCCCCGTTCCAGGCCGTCCCGCACCGGCGCCCTGGCCGGCGCTTTTGGCATTGGAGGCAGCATGCGGCGGCGCGTCGAGATCGGCTTGCTCTATTCGCTGGAAGGGAGCTATGCGCTTCTCGCCCAGGCCGCGCGCACCGGTGCACTCCGGGCGATGGCCGCGGTCAACGCCGATCCGGCACTGGATCTGACGCTTGTACCTGTCGAACGTGATCCCAGAGGAAATATCGACCTTTACGGCCCGCTCTGCGAAGAAATCCTGCGCGATACCACGGCGCGGCATGTGGTTGGCTGTGTCACCTCCTGGAGCCGCAAGGAGGTGATCCCGACGCTGGAAAAGGCCGGTGGAACCCTCTGGTATGCCATCCCCTACGAAGGGTTCGAGGCAGCGGACTGCGTGGCCTATACCCATGCCTGCCCGAACCAGCACCTTGTTCCGCTTCTGGACTGGGTCTTTCCGCACCACGGACGGCGGGGATACCTGACCGGATCCAACTACATCTGGGGATGGGAAATGAACCGCATCGCCCGACAGGTGATCGGCGATGCAGGCGGCGAGGTGCTGGGCGAACGTTACCTGCCGCTCGGATCGACCGATGTGGATCGCCTGTTGGCCGAGATCCGCGCGACGCGGCCGGATTTCATCCTGAATTCGCTGATCGGCCCGTCCTCCTACACCTTCATGCGGGCCTATGCCGCTCTGGGCCGCGAAGACCCGCATTTCCTGCCTGCCCGCTGTCCGGTCCTGTCGTGCAACGTGACCGAATGCGAACTGCCCGCCCTTGGCACGGCCGGCGAGGGCCTCGTCGCCGCCGGCCCCTATTTCCGAGGCGCCACCGGGTGGCCTGCCTGGGGCGCCCCTTTCGGCAGTTCGCACGAGGCCGCAGCCTATGCCGCGGTTCGCGAACTTGCCGCCCTGCTGGCGCATCGCCCCGGGGCCGAGATGCTCCCGCTCGTGCAGCTTCTTAAGGGGCGGCCCGGCGCCATCGACCCGCAAACGCATCACACGACGCTGCCGGTGCTGATCGCGCAGATCGAGAACGGGGCCTTTGCGGTCCGGGCCGAGCTTCCAGCCGTGGCGGGCGATCCCTACCTCTCGCACCGAAACCGGCGCAGCGTTCCGCCCGCGCCGCGGCTGACGGTCGTGTCATGAGGCGAGGGTTTCGCATCCCCGAACTGGGTGGCGCCCGGGTGGTGATCCTGCACCGGCCCCATCCGAACGTGCAGGCGCTTGCGCGCCAGCTTGTGGCCATCGGCCTGCGCGTGACCGAAAGCTGGCCCGATCCTGGACCCGAGGCACTGGCGGCCGACTTCATCTTTTTCGACGCTGACATGGGCTATGACCAGCAGTTCCCCTGGCGTGCGGGGGAATCGCCCATGCCGATGGTCGCGATGATCGGCTCCGAGGCGCCAGGCCGGATCGAATGGGCCCTGGCCCAGGGGGCGCATGCGCAGCTGCTGAAACCGGTCGGCACCAACGGCGCCTACAGCGCGCTTCTGATTGCGCGACAGGCCTTCGAGGCACGCCGCGCCCTGTCGGCGGAGATCGCCGATCTGCGGCGCCGGCTCGCCGGCCGACAGACGGTGGTGCAGGCGGTGACACTGCTGGCTGCGCGCGGGAAATGCGAGATCGAGGCCTATGCGCAACTGCGCCAGCTTGCGATGGCCTGGCGCGAACCGATCGAGGATGCCGCCGCCCGGATCGTGGCGCAACAGATGCAGGACGACGGGAATGACCGCACACACGGCTGATCCGCTTCCACCGCCCGCAGGCGCCCTGCGCCGACTCTCTCGGCGTCCGCTGGCGCTGATCGGCCTCGCCATCATCGTGATCGCGGTGCTGGGCGCCCTTCTTGCCCCCTGGCTGACACCCCACGCCCCCAATGAACAGTATTTCGACGGGTTGACGCTGGAGGGCGCGCCAATGCCGCCCGGCGGCGCCTTTGCCCTGGGGACCGACCTTCTGGGCCGCGACCTTCTGACCCGCATCCTGTATGGCGCCCGGACCTCGCTGGTGATCGGAATCGTGGCAAACGGGCTTGCGTTGCTGATCGGGACGGTGATCGGGGTGACAGCGGGATATTTCCGGGGCTGGCTGGGCACCTTGCTGATGCGCTTCACCGACCTGATGATGGCATTCCCCGCCCTTCTTCTGGCGATCTGCCTGGCGGCGATCTTCCGGCCCTCGCTCTGGATCGTGGTGATGGTGATTGCGCTGGTGAACTGGGTGCAGACCGCGCGGGTGATCTATACCGAGACGACCTCGCTGGCCGAGCGCGAGTTCATCGCTGCTGAACGCACCCTTGGCGCGGGCACCTTCCGCATCCTTGGCCTGCACATCCTGCCGCATCTGGTGCCCACGATCATCGTCTGGGGCACGCTGGGAATTTCGACGACCGTCCTGCTGGAGGCGACGCTGAGCTTTCTTGGTGTCGGCGTTCAGCCGCCGGTCCCGAGCTGGGGCAACATCATCTTCGAGAACCAGACCTGGTTTCAGGCCGCGCCCTGGCTCGTGTTCTTTCCGGGGCTGGCGATCCTGATGCTGGCGCTGGCCTTCAACCTTCTGGGCGATGCATTGCGCGACGTGCTGGACCCGACGCAGAGGGGGCGTGACTGATGGCCGTCTATCTTGCCCGCCGTCTGATACAGGCTGCCCTCATCCTGCTGGGCGTGTCCTTCATCACCTTCTTCCTGCTGTACGTGCTGCCTGCAGATCCGGTGCGCCAGATCGCCGGACGATCCGCCACGCCGCAGACCGTGCAGAACATCCGCGAGCAGCTTGGCCTCGACCAGCCGTTTCTGGTGCAATACGGGCGCTACCTTGCGGGGCTCGTGCAGGGGGATCTGGGGCGCTCCTATCTGCAGCGCTCCGAGGTTTCGGCCCTGATTGCGGCACGGTTGCCGGCGACGCTGCAACTGATGGCGGCAGGGATCTTCTGCGAACTGCTTCTGGGCCTTGGCATGGGCATCATCGCGGCGCTGCGCCGCGGGCGGGTGGCTGACCAGGCGCTGATGATCTCCTCCTTCGTCGCCGTTTCGGCGCCGCAGTTCGTGGTGGGCCTGTTGCTGCTTTACGTCTTTGCGGTGCAGCTGCGCTGGTTCCCGATCGGGGGCTATGGCACGCTTGCGCATCTGGTGCTGCCGGCGGTGTCGCTCGGGATCATGGGGTCGGGCTGGTACAGCCGGATGATGCGCTCCTCGATGATCGAGGTTCTGCGTCAGGACTATATCCGCACGGCGCGGGCCAAGGGGCTGTCGCGGGGACGGGTGGTCCTGCGCCACGCGCTGCCGAACGCGATCCTGCCGATCATCGCCATGATCGGCATCGACATCGGCATCTTCATGGGCGGGCTTGTCGTGGTCGAAAGCGTCTTCGGCTGGCCCGGGATCGGCCAACTGGCCTGGCAGGCGATCCAGCGCGTCGACATTCCGATCATCATGGGGGTCACGCTGGTTTCCGCCCTTGCCATCGTCCTCGGCAATCTTCTTGCCGATCTTGTCACCCCTTTCATCGACCCACGCATCAAGCTGCGCTGAAACAACCACAACAGGAGAGACGAGACATGAAATACTGGCTTTGCAGCACTGCCCTGGCCCTGACCTTGGCCACGCCGGGTCTTGCGCAGGATGATCACCTTGACCCCAATGCGACCCCGGGCGGCGGGATCGTGGTGACCTACAAGGACGACGTGGCGACGCTTGATCCGGCGATCGGCTATGACTGGCAGAACTGGTCGATGATCAAGTCACTGTTCGACGGCTTGATGGATTACGTGCCCGGTACCACCGATCTTCGCCCGGGCCTCGCAGAAAGCTACGACGTCTCGGAGGACGGGCTGACCTATACCTTCCGGCTGCGCTCCGGCGTGACCTTCCACAACGGCCGCGAGATGACGGCCGAGGACGTCAAGTATTCGCTCGATCGCGTGACGCGCCCCGAAACGCAATCGCCCGGCGCGGGCTTCTTCGGCATGATCGAGGGATTCGAGGCAGTGGAAAGCGGCGCGGCCGACAGCCTTTCGGGGGTGACCGTCATCGACCCGCAGACCGTCGAGATCCGGCTTTCGCGTCCCGATGCCACCTTCCTGCATGTGCTCGCGCTGAACTTCGCCTCGGTCGTTCCGCAAGAGGCCGTCGAAGCAGCCGGTGACGACTTCGGCAAGCAGCCCGTGGGAACCGGCGCCTTCCGGCTTGCCGACTGGACCATCGGCCAGCGCGTCGTCTTCGAGAAGAACGCGGACTACTGGCGCGCTGGCCTGCCCTACCTGGACACGATCACCTTCGAAGTCGGGCAAGAGCCGGTCGTGGCGCTTCTGCGCCTTCAGAATGGCGAGGTCGATATCCCCGGCGACGGCATCCCGCCCGCCAAGTTCCAGGAGGTGATGAACGATCCCGCGCAGGCCGAACGCGTCGTGATCGGCGGCCAGTTGCACACCGGCTACATCACGCTGAACGTGACGATGGAGCCCTTCGACCGCCCCGAGGTGCGTCGCGCGATCAACATGGCGATCAACAAGGACCGGATCGTCCAGATCATCAACGGCCGCGCGGTGCCGGCGAACCAGCCGCTGCCGCCGTCGATGCCCGGTTATACCGAGGGCTACGAGGGCTATGCCTATGATGTGGAGGGCGCGAAGGCGCTGCTGGCCGAGGCAGGCCTTGCGGATGGGTTCGCGACCGAGCTTTACGTCATGAACACCGATCCGAACCCGCGCATCGCCCAGGCCATCCAGCAGGATCTGGCGGCGATCGGCATCCAGCTGCAGATCCTGTCGCTTGCGCAGGCAAACGTGATCGAGGCCGGCGGCACCCCCGGCGGCGCACCGATGATCTGGTCGGGCGGCATGGCCTGGATCGCGGACTTTCCCGATCCGTCGAACTTCTACGGCCCGATATTGGGCTGCGCCGGGGCGGTTGAGGGGGGCTGGAACTGGTCCTGGTATTGCAACCCCGCGCTGGATGCGATGGCGGTCGAGGCCGACAGCATGACCGGTGAGGACGAAGCCGACGCCCGGCTTGCGAAATGGTCGGATGTCTACATGGGCGTCATGGAAGACGCGCCCTGGGTGCCCGTGTTCAACGAGCAGCGTTATACCATGAAATCACCCCGCATGGGCGGCGATGACGCGCTTTACGTCGATCCCGTCGCGATCCCCGTCAACTATGACTACGTTTATGTGACCGAATAACATGTGCAAGACCTGCAACTACACCATTCATGGTGCGCAACATCACTTTGGCTGGGACAACACGCTTGTCCCGGCGCAAAGGGTGAAACCCGGCGCCACCATCCTGTTCCACTGCCATGACAGTTCGGCGGGCCAGCTTGGCGCGTCCTCGACCGTGGCCGATGTGGCAGGACTCGACTTCGGCAAGATCAATCCGGTCTCGGGCCCGATCTTCGTCGAAGGCGCCGCACCGGGCGATGCGCTGAAGATCACCATCGACAGCTTCAAACCTTCGGGTTTTGGATGGACGGCGAACATCCCCGGCTTCGGCCTTCTGTCCGACCAGTTCCCCGACCCGGCGCTGACGATCTGGAAATATGACCCCGAGGCGATGGAGCCGGCCCTGTTCGGGTCGCAGGGGCGGGTGCCGCTCAAGCCCTTTGCAGGCACGATCGGCAACGCGCTTGCCGAAACGGGGCTGCATTCGGTGGTGCCGCCGCGGCGGGTGGGCGGGAACCTCGATATCCGCGATCTTGCGGCCGGAACCACGCTTTACCTGCCGGTCGAGGTTGCGGGCGCCCTGTTCAGCGTGGGCGATACCCATGCCGCGCAGGGCGACGGCGAAGTCTGCGGGACCGCCATCGAAAGCCCGATGGATGTGGTGCTCACGCTGGATCTGGTGAAGGACGCGAACCTGAAGATGCCGCGCTTCACCACCCCGGGGCCTGTGACACGGCATCTGGATGCGAAGGGCTATGAGGTCACCACCGGCATCGGCCCCGACCTGATGTCCGGGGCGCGCGACGCGGTTTCAGGGATGATCGACCTTCTCTGCGCCACGCGCGGCCTTTCCGCGGTCGATGCCTACATGCTGGTTTCGACCTGCGGCGACCTGCGGATTTCCGAAATCGTGGACGCCCCGAACTGGGTTGTCAGCTTCTACTTTCCGCGCTGCGTCTTCGAATGACCACCGGGCCGGTTCTGACAGTCGCGGGGCTGGAGGTTTCGGTCAGCACCGAGGGAGGGTTGCGCCCGCTGGTGCAGGACCTGTCCTTCAGCCTTGCCCGCGGCGAGACCCTCGCCATTGCCGGCGAAAGCGGCTCGGGCAAGTCGATCACCTCGCTTGCGATCATGGGGCTGCTGCCGCCGCCTGCCGTCCGGGTGACGGGCGGGGCAATTCATCTGGGCGACACGGATCTGACGCGGCTGCCGGAACGCCGCCTGCAGGCGGTGCGGGGCAATCGCATCGCCATGATCTTTCAGGAACCGATGACCTCGCTCAACCCGGTGCTAACGATCGGAACGCAGGTGACCGAGGCGATCCGCGCGCATTCCGACCTTTCGCGGCGGGCGGCGCGGGACGAAGCGCTGGCGGCACTGAAGGCCGTGCGCATCTCGCAGCCGGAACGCAGGCTGGCCCAGTATCCGCACGAACTCTCGGGCGGCATGCGCCAGCGGGTGATGATTGCGATGGCGCTCGCGCTTCGGCCGGATGTGCTGATTGCCGATGAACCGACGACGGCGCTTGATGTCACCGTTCAGCGCGAGGTGCTGGACCTGATGCGCGACCTGCAGCGCCAGACCGGCACCGCAATCATCCTCATCACGCATGACATGGGTGTCGTGGCCGAGATGGCCGACCGGGTGATCGTCATGCAGCAGGGCCGCATGGTCGAGGAAGGGCCGGTGCGACAGCTTTTCGCGGCACCCGAACATCCTTATACCCGGGCGCTGCTGGCGGCCGTTCCGCGGCTGGGCGCGGGCGCGGAACGCGGCCGCCAATCGCCGGCAGAACCCGGAAATCCGCCCGTCGCAGCCGTGAATGAACTCCGCGTGACATTCGACATTCGCGGCGGCGTCCTGGGCGGCGTGACGCACCGGGTTCACGCCGTCGAACAAGTGCGCTTCGACATCCGTCCTGGCGAAACCTTCGCCCTGGTGGGGGAATCCGGTTGCGGCAAATCCACCATCGCCCGCGCCCTTGCGGGCCTCGTGCCCCATCACGGCCGGATCGAAATCGCAGGCCGTTCCGTCGCGGGCCTTGACCGCGCCGGGCGCAAGGCGTTGTGCCGCGACGTGCAGATCGTCTTCCAGGATCCGATGGCGGCACTCGATCCCAGGATGCGCGTCGGCGATCTGGTGGCCGAGCCGTTGGTGATCCATGGCATCGGCACCAGGGCCGAACGGCGCACAACGGTCGCGGCCCTGTTCGAACGCGTGGGCCTCTCGCCCGAACATCTGGACCGCTATCCGCACGAGTTTTCCGGAGGTCAGCGGCAGCGAATCTGCATCGCGCGGGCCCTGGCTTTGCGGCCGCGGCTCATCATCCTCGATGAAAGCGTTTCGGCGCTCGATGTCTCGGTCCAGGCGCGGGTTCTGGCCCTTCTTCGGGATCTGCAGCAGGAAACCGGCGTCGCCTATCTGTTCATCTCGCATGACATGGCTGTGGTGGAAAACGTCGCTGACCGGGTCGCGGTGATGTATCTGGGGCAGATCGTCGAAACCGGAACCCGGGATCAGGTGTTCGGCAACCCCCGCCACCCCTACACACGCCGCCTGATCGAGGCCGTGCCGATCCCCGACCCGACGCGCAGCCCGCCGGTGCAGCTGCGCCTGGCCGGCGAAGTGCCAAGCCCGGTTCATCCGCTCGGCTCCGGCCCCGAACGTGTCATACTGCGCGATCTGGGCGCGGGCCATCTGGTAGCTTCCTGACGCGAGCGGCGGCGTTCAGCAGGGGCGGGCTGCCCGACGGCTCTGCGATCCGCCACCGCTGCGCAGGTCGTTTCCGCATGCTGCGGGCATCCCCGGATCAAGGCGTCGGGGCCGGGCAACGGCGACTGCACTCCGGCGCCGTTGCATGCCGGTTCCGGTGCGGGCCATCCTGCAGGCGCGCCGACGCAGTTCCCGGCCGGGGCCGGCGCGGCAATGCCTGCGCCAACGGCAGTGCGCCGCGGGGGGCAGACGGGGCAAGGGCCGCGACCGCCGAGCGTCCTGCAGGAGGTGTCTTGCCAGCCGATCCGCGGTAAGCGAAACAGAAGCCCAGGGCGCTGCCCGTGACCAAGGGCACGCTTTCGACGACAGGCAGAACTGCCCGGGCTCCCGCACGTCAGGCAACCGGACCCAGACCAGGGGCCGGCGGGCCATCAGCCGGAAGAGCGGGGCGACGTGATCGGCAACGGGCAGAGAGCGGGGCGATGATCAACACGGATCTTTTCAAGGATTTCCTGCATCTGGTGCAAAGCCGGAACTTTTCCGCCACCGCCCGCGACCGGGGCATGTCGCAATCGACCCTGTCGCGCCGTATCGCCGCACTCGAAGCCTATGTCGGCGCGCCGCTTTTTGACCGCGCCATCCAGCCGGTTTCGCTGACCGAGGCGGGCGAGACCCTTCTGCCGCTGGCCCAGTCGATTCTGGAGCAGATGGAGGCGGCCTATTACATCGGCCATCCCGAGGCGCGGCGCCCGGACCAGAAATGCCACCTCATCTCGCTCAGCACGCTCATGCTGCATTTCTTCCCGGACTGGCTCGAGCAGCACGCGCTTGACGAACCCTGGCAGGTGGACCTTCTCAATACCGAACCGCTGCTTGCCGCCAATATCCGGAACTTCCTGAGCGGACAGGCCGAGTTCCTGCTGACCTTCGCCGATGACCGCGTTCCCGATCTTCAGCCGCTGCGGCATCACCGCTATATCGTGCTGGGCCACGAAACGGCGGTGCCGGTAAGCCGGGCGAACAGCGATGGCCTGCCGATCTGGCCGCTGGAGGGCACGGGCACCATTGCCTATTGCGGCTATACCCGGGGCAGTTTCTTCCAGCAGGCGCTTGCACCCTTCTTCGAACGGCTTGGGCCGCGGATCCAGAAGGTGCGCGACAACTCGATGGCGGCGGTGATCCATTCGCTGGTGCGGCAAGGCCATGGCATGTGCTGGCTGCCGCACATGATGATTGGCGATGATCTGCAGTCAGGCGCGCTGGTCCGCGCGGGCGGCCCCGAGTTCGACCTCAGGACCGAAATCCGCCTCTATCGGTCGCACAACATGAGCCGCTATGCCCAGAGCTTCTGGGCAAGGGTCAGCGAGGGGCATCAGATCTGCCGAAAAGCGGTGCGCATCGCCTGAGATCCGCGGCCGCGTCAAGGTCCAGAAGCCAGTCATGCACCGCCTCGGCCCAGGGCGCATGCCCGCAACAGGCAAGGAACTTGGCCCGCATTGCGGCATCCGGGAACGGATCGCGCAGATCTCCACGCGGAAAGCACCGTTCGGCCGCGATCACCTCGCCCGAGCCGAGATGCAGCCTGACCTGATGGGGAAGGCGGGTGTCCTCTCCGGCCGCCGCTTCCTCGGCGGCGCTCCAGGATGTCATGTTCAGCCGCGCCAACAGCGGATCTTCGCGCTGCAGGCGCACGCTGGAGGGGGTGAAATCATCAAGGGTCAGGGCCCCTTTGCGCAGGGCAACCGCAACGCAGTAATTCATGGAAAAGCGCGCCTGCATTTCGTCCTCGGGGCAGGCATAGGGCAGGTTGCGCCGGTTGGCGATGCCGACGCGGACCTCGATCGCGCTGATCTCGTCCACGGGAAGGGCGCGTTCGGCGCGGATGTCGGAAATCGCATCGATGATGAAATGGGTCGAGCCGCAGCACGGATGCAGCTTCGGCACCACACCCGCGGTTTCGATCACATGCCGTGTGGTTGCGTCGATCACGCCCGCATCATAGCCGGGGGTGCTCGGACCCTGGAACATTTCGGCAAAGCCCTGCGGGCCTTCAAAGGCGACGGGGCTTCCCTCCAGCCCCTGCAACGCAAGGCGCGCCGCCTCGACCGCGTTGCGCGCCGCAAGGCCCGCATGAAAGGGTTTGGCAGGCGTTCCGAACTGGCCCTTCGTCCCGCTGGCGAAACTGCAGGCAAGCGTCAGCGCGCGCCGCAGCGCCTCGGTATCGCCGCCCAGCAGGAAGGCAACGCCGGCGGCCGTTCCCACCGAACCGACCGTCGAGGTTCCGTGCCAGCCGGCCGCGTAATGCCCCTGCCCCACGCCCGCGCCCACGAAGGCCTGTGCCTGAAGGGCCACCAGATAGGCATCCACCAGATCGCGCCCGGGGCGCCCCATGTCGCAGACCGCAAGCAGCGCCGGCACGATCACGGCCGAGGCATGCGACATGCCTGGGGCGAAGTTGTCATCATAATCCAGCGCATGGGCTGCGGTGCCGTTGACCATCGCCGCCATGGCCGGGTCGACGCTGCCGCCGGTCACCAGCCAGGCCGGGCCGGGCGCGCCCGCCACCGCCGCCACGTGGCGCACGGTCTCGTCCATGCGTCCCGCGTTCAGGCAACCCAGTGTGTCGGCAATCGCCAGCCGTGCCAGCCGCCGTCCTTCCGGCCCCGCTGCGAAAGGCCCGTGGTCGTGGCGCGCGTCAAACCAGCGCGCCATCCGGCCCGCGATCGTGTCTTCATGCTTCATGCTTCAGTCCAGGGTCTCGAGGATGCGGGCCAGCAGCGTTCCGAATTCGAAACGGCTGACAGCGTCGCCGCGATCGGTATCGACGCGGTGCAGGATGATGGCGTTGCGGGCCGGCATCACTATGGCATAATGGCCACCGGCGCCGACGGCGCTGTAGGTGCCCGCGGGCAGGACGACATTCGGCAGGCCGCAGCCATCGCGCTCCAGCCACCACATGTAGCCATAGGCACCGTGAAGACCGGCATCGCTGTTGCGCAGGGTGCAAAGCCTCGTCCAGCCGGGCGGCAGGATCTGCTGCCCCTCCCAGACCCCGCCCTGAAGGTAAAGCTGGCAAAAGCGCAGCAGGTCGCGGTTCGACAACCGGAAAGGATAGGCAGGATGGCGCGACTCGGTGAAGGTTTCCAGCCAGGCATCGGGCTGCGGCCCGGCCAGCGCGAAATCCTCCATCCCCAGCGGGGCCGCCAGATGACGCGCGAACCCCTCTGCCACGCTGTGCCCGCTGGCCTGCACGTAGATGGTGCCAAGCGCGTTGAAATCCCAGTTGTTGTAGCACCAGAAGGTGCCCGGCGGGTGCGAATGGCGTCGCTCCTTGATGGTGCGCATCCACTCGGTCTCGTATCCGGCCGGATGATAGATGCCCGACCGCGCGGTCAGAAGGTCATAGACGGACGCCTTGCGCTCCACCTCGGACAGGCCTTCGTTATCGTCGATCCCCAGCTCTTCCAGCGTCGCGCCCAGGTTGATCCGGCCCGCGTCCACCTCGATCCCGATCAGCGCGGCAAGGATGCTCTTGCGGATCGAGTGACACAGGAACTTGCGATCCTGCGGCCCGAATGTGCCAAGGACGCGCCCGTTCTGCCAGATCATCAGGGCCGCCGTCGGCTGCCGCGCGATGGCGCTGCCAAGATTTTCGATCATGCCGCATCCCCTCCTTCAAGTGCCGCGGCAAAGGCCGCGCTGGCGTTCAGAAACTCGCGTGTATAGGGCTCTTGGGCCTGGCCGCTGCGCACCGCATCCGAGGTGAGTTCCTCGATGATGCGCCCATGCTGCATCATGCCGATGCGCTGGCAGACATGGGCGATCACCGCCATGTCATGCGAGACCAGCAGATAGGTCAGGCCCCGGTCGCGCTGAACCTGCGTCAGGAGGTTCAGGATCTCGGCCTGGACCGAAACATCCAGCGCCGAGGTCGGCTCGTCCAGCAGCAGCACCTCGGGCTCCATGATCAGGGCCCGGGCGATGGCCACACGTTGCCGCTGTCCGCCCGACAACTCGTGCGGGTAGCGAAAGCGGAACGCGGGATCGAGCCCGACCTGAACCAGCACCTCGTCGATCCGCTGGCGCTTGCGGTCGAAGCCGTGGATCTGCAAGGGCTCGCTCAGCACCTTTTCGACCATCTTGCGCGGATGAAGCGAGGCGTAGGGATCCTGGAACACCATCTGCACACGGCGCAGGAAATCCGCACCGCGCCGCGCCTTCGGCTGTTCGCGCCCGTCCAGCAGCACCGCGCCGTCGTAATCGGCGTTCAGACCCGCGACGGCCCGCAGCACCGTCGACTTGCCGCAGCCGGATTCCCCGATCAACCCATAGCATTCGCCCGGCGCGATCCGGAAGCTCACGTCCTTGACGACGTGGTGGCGATCTTCCTCCTCGCCGAAGGACACGTTGAGCCCCACCGCCTCGATCAATGCCCGGGTCATGCCTGCTCCTCCAGCCGGAAGACCGGCCCGTCCAGCCAGGCGGGATCACGTTGCGGCACGCGTAGGGTTTCGACCTGCCGGTCAAGGCGCGGCAGGCTGTCCAGCAGCGCGCGGGTATAGGGGTGGCGGGCGTTCCGCAGGTTCTTTGCCTCGATTTCCTCAAGGATCCGGCCGGCATACATCACCAGGATCCGGTCGCAGAAGCTTGCGACAAGATTGAGGTCATGGCTGATCAGGATCAGGCCGGTTCCCCGCGCCTCGACCAGTTCGTTCAGCACCGACAGCACCTGTTTGCGCACCGTCACATCCAACGCCGAGGTCGGCTCGTCCGCGATGATGATGTCGGGTTCCGGGATCAGCATCATGGCGATCATGATGCGCTGGCCCATGCCGCCCGAAACCTCGTGCGGATAGAGCGAGAACACCCGCTCGGGGTCACGGATATGCACCGCCTCCAGCATTGCCAGCGCCCGCGCCCGGGCCGCGGCACGATCGGCGCGATGATGGACGCGGAAGGCCTCGACAATCTGCTCGCCCACCCGCATCAGGGGATTGAGCGAGAACTTCGGGTCTTGCAGGATCATCGAGATCGACCGCCCGCGGATCGCGCGCATCCGCCGTTCCGACGCGGCCAGAAGATCCTCGCCGCGAAAGGCCATCCGCCGGGCCGTGACCACCGCCGACCGCGGCGTCAGCTTCAGCAAGGCGCGCCCGGTCTGGGATTTGCCGGACCCGGATTCACCGACGATCCCCAGCTTTTCGCGGCCCACCCGGAAGGATACGCCCCGCACCGCGTCGCGGCCCGTCCGGTTGCCGGCAAAGCGGATGCGCAGATCCTCGACATCGATCAGGGTCTCAGTCATGGCGGGGGTCCAGTACATCGCGAAGCCCGTCGCCGGCGAGATTGACGGCAAGGCTGGTCAGAAGGATGGCAACACCGGGTATCGCGGCCACCCACCAGGCGTTCATCATGAATTCACGCCCCGTGGACAGCATCGCGCCCCATTCCGGGCTGGGCGGCTGGGCGCCAAGGCCCAGAAAGCCAAGGCCTGCCGCCGTCAGGATCACGATGGCCATGTTCAGCGTCACGCGCACCACCACCGAGGGCAGACACATCGGCACGATATCCGCCCAGAGGATCCGCAGATGCGAGGCCCCCTGCATCCGCATCGCCGCGACATAATCGGATTTGCGGATCGTCAGGGTTTCGGCACGCGCCAACCGCGCGATGGGAGGCCAGGCCGAAAGCGACAGCGCGATCACCGCGTTCTCGATCCCCGGCCCCAGCGCCGTCACGAAGGCCAGCGCCAGGATCAGCGACGGAAAGGCCAGGAACACGTCCACGACCCGCATCAGCACCAGATCAAGCCAGCCGCCGAAATAGCCGGCAACGGTGCCCACGATCAGCCCGACGGGCGCCACGATCGCCGCGGTCAACACCGCGATGTAAAGCGTGATCCGCGACCCGTGGATGATGCGCGAAAAGATGTCCCGGCCCAGTTCGTCAGTGCCGAACCAATGCGTGGCCGAGGGCGGTTGCAGCCGCATTGCAAGCGATTGCTGGTAAGGGTTGTAAGGGGCGATGGCCGGGGCGAGCCAGGCCACGATGACCAGCAGCAGCAGGAAAAGCGCCCCTGCCAGGGCCGAGCGGTTGGCAGCAAAGCGCCGCCATCCCAGCCAGATCTGCTGGGCCCGCGCCTGCCCGGCCGAGGCCGGCACCGGCGCATGAAGCCAGCTGCGGAAATCGGCCCGAGGAGTGTTCATCATCTCGGATCCTAGCGTGTTCTGGGATCAAGGACGCGATAGAGCGCGTCGCAGATCAGGTTGATGGTGACGAAGATAAGCCCGACGATCAGGGTGCAGCCGACAACCGCGTTCATGTCACCGGCCAGAAGCGCGGTGGTCAGGTAACGGCCAAAGCCCGGCCAGGCAAAGACGGTTTCGGTCAGCACCGCCCCTTCCAGCAGAAACGCATAGGAGAGTGCCACGACCGTCAGGACCTGAACGGCGATGTTGCGGAAGGCATGCCGCCAGACCGTGCGCCGCCAGGACAGCCCCTTGACCCGTGCGGTGATGACATATTCCTGCGACAGTTGCGCCGCCATGAAGCTGCGCGTCATGCGGCTGATGTAGGTCATGGCCCCGAAGGCCAGGATCGAGGCGGGCAGCACGATGTGCGAAACGGCATTGCGGAAGGCCGCCCAGTTGCCGGCCATGGCGGTGTCGATCAGAAGCAATCCGGTGCGTTGCTCGAACCCGTATTCATGGATGAACCCGATCCGCCCCGGCCCCGAAACCCAGCCCAGCCCGGCATAGAATACCATGAGCCCCATCAGCCCCAGCCAGAAGTTCGGCGCGGAATAGCCGATCAGGCAGACGGTGCGCACCAGATGGTCGATCCAGCTGTTGGCATACATCGCCGACAGCACCCCCAAGGGCACGCCCAGCCCGGTTCCGATGATCATCGCCACCGTCGCAAGCTCGATCGTCGCCGGAAAGACCCTACGGATATCCTCAAGCACCGGCCGCCCCGAGGTCAGCGAATTGCCCAGATCCAGGGTCAGGGCGCTTTTGAGGTAGCTCAGGAACTGCACGATCAGCGGCTGGTCCAGCCCAAGTTCCCGATAGACCCGGTCATAGGCCGCCTGCGGAGCGTTTTCGCCCACGATCTTGATCACCGGATCAAGCGGAAGCATCCGGCCGATGAAGAAGGTCAGCGCCACCAGTCCGAGAAGCGTCACGCCGACTGATCCGATCGTCAGAAGGGCGGCCTTCAGCTGCCGCTTTCGCCGCGGGGGCAGATACCCGCGTTGCGCTGCCATTCGCATGGTCAGTCTCCTTCGCATGTTCCGGCACCTGTTCAGGCCCCCGCCCGCGGATGCAGGCGGGGACCGGTGACAGGCGCTTATTTGGACGCCAGGTTGTAGAAGGCCTTGAAGCCATGGAAGGTCCAGCCCTGCAGTTCCGCGCGGTGCGCGACGTTCTGCGTTGTCTGGAACATGAAGACCTGCGGCCCCTCCTGCATCTGGTCAAGCTGCAGCTGGCGATACAGTTCTTCGCGGGTGTCCGTGTCCGGCTCGAGCAACGCCTCCAGCACGCGCTGGTTGTACTCTTCCGAGAAATAGGCCGAGCGCCAGCTGGGATACTGGGTCAGCTTGGCTTCGGCAGCGTTGTCAGGGTTGTAGATCTGACGCGAGGCCATGCCATGAGCATCCCCGACCGAGGTCTGCCAGCTCATCACCGCCATCTCGAATTCCCGTCCGCGCACCCGTGCGAACAGCTGGGCATTGGCCATGCGTTCAACCGCGATGGTCAGCCCGGCTTCGGCGGCATTTTCCTGGAAATGCTGCCCGATCGGCATCGAATAGGGATGGGTGCCAAGGATCAGCGAGATCCGGGTGCCGGGCTCGACCCCCGCCTCGGCCAGAAGCTCCCGCGCACGTTCGACATCCAGCGAAAAGGGCCGGCCTTCTTCCTCGCTCAGGGCACCGAAGGCGCCAAGCTGAACCGGGCTTTGACGGATGGTGCCGATGCCGCGCAGGAAGGATTGTTCCATCGCGTCATAATCCAGCAGGTAGCGCAGCGCGAGCCGCGCCCGCGGATCGGTAAACGGGCCGAATTCGTTGTTCAGCGCCAGATAGGTAAGCTGCGGCTTGAGCGCCGTGGCGACCTCGATCCCCTCCATCTGCGACACATCCGCGATGTCTTCGGGCGTCAGGTCGCGCGCCACGTCGATATCGCCGCTGGTCAGCATCAGGCGCTGCGTCGCAGCCTCTGCCACATGCCGGACCAGGATCGTCTTGAGCGCCGGCGCTTCACCCCAGTAATCGTCATTGCGTTCAAGGATCACCACCTCGCCCGGGTTCCAGCGCGCCAGGCGATAGGGGCCGACGCATTCGGTATGGGTGCCCAGATACTGATTGCCCAGATCGCCGTTGACTTCATTGGCCATCACCGTTTCCCGGTCCAGCAGGATCGCAACGGGATAGGCCGCGATTGCCTGCAGCACCAGCGAACTTGGATAGGCCTGGTCGAACTCCATCACCAGCGTGGTGTCGTCGGGGGCGGTGATCCGCTCGGCGGCGTTTTCGGCGGTAAAGCCATATTCGGTGAGCCCTGCCGAGGCCCCCAGCCCGATCTGGAGCACCCGGTGCAGCGACCAGGCCATTTCCTGCGCGGTGGCCGGGTTGCCCGAGGGGAAGGTCAGCCCCTCGCGCATCCGGAAGGTGATGGTGCGGCCGTCGTCCGACACCTCGTAATCCTCGGCCAGCCCGGGGATGATGTTGGTCTCATCCTCGGGATCATATTCCATGAGCCGGTCACAGGTATTGGTCAGCAGCTCGATCGTCACCACTTCGCCGACCTGCGCCGGATCGAAGGTGGAAATGGCGTCGATGTTCCACGCCATCACCATCACGTCAGGGGGGGTATTGGCCGCTGCCGGAACCGACAGGGCCGCGGTCGTGGCCAGGGCCAGCGCCGAGGACAGCATCCCGTTTCGTAGCTTCATCTTGTAGTCTCCCGGTTGGTTGTTGTTGTTGCTTCGTGATTAGGCCGCATCCGGCCTGGGCTGGAGCGGGGGCCGGACCTCGGCCGGAATCGGGCAGACGTAGGGCGCCGCGGCAAGCCGCGCGTCCAGATCCGCCCGCGCCCGTGCGATCAGGTCGGGGTTGGTCAGGCAATCCTGGGCGGTCGCGGCCATCACCTTGGCCACCCAGGTCAGCACCTTGTGCGCGGCGGGCGTCTTGCCCTGCGCGGTCACCTGCCAGCTGTGGCCGGGGGTGCCGATCGCCAATGTTGCGGCATGGGCCTGAACCGTGGGCACGATCCAGCTGACATCGCCCACATCGGTCGATCCGATCATCGGTTCGCGCGCGGTGCCGCGCGGCACGATGAAGTCGCACAGGGCCGCGGTGTCGCGCGGCGCAAGGCCCACGCCGCGCCAGGCGCTGGCGATGTCCGAGGCCTGCAATGTCGCCTGGATCTCGGCAGCGAAAGCGCGATCGGCCTCGTCAAAGACGGGGGGACCAAGCCGTTCGAGATTGGCCTGCATCGCCTCTTCCAGCGGCGCATTCGGCAGCAGGTTCGACACCGCGCTCATGATCGAGATATCAACCCTCGTGTCGGTCATCATCGCTGCGCCCTGTGCGATGCGCTTGACCCTCTCGTTCAGTTCGAACATCCCCGGAAGATCGGGCGACCGGATGGCAAAGCGCAGTTTCGCCTTTGCCTGCACGACATTCGGCGCAACCCCGCCCGCATCCAGGAAGGAATAGTGGATGCGGCTTTCCTGGGGCACATGTTCCCGCAGATACTGGACCCCGGTGCACATCAGTTGCGCCGCATCCAGCGCCGAACGGCCCAGATGAGGCGCGGCTGCGGCATGGCTGGCCCGGCCGGTGAATTCGAAATCCATGCGGGTATTGGCCAGTGACAGGGCCGGCGCCACCTCGTTGAAGCAATGCGGGTGCCATGTGATCGCGACGGCCACGCCGTCAAAGGCGCCTTCGCGCGCCATGAAGGACTTGGCCGCGCCGCCTTCCTCGGCGGGGCAGCCGTAATACCGCACCCGCCCCGGCGTTCCTGTCGCCTCAAGCCAGTCCTTCAGCGCGCAGGCCGCCAGAAGCGCCGCCGAGCCCAGCAGGTTATGCCCGCACCCATGCCCCTGGCCATTGCCCGGCAGCGGACGCGGCTCGGCCACCCCGGCCTCCTGGCTGAGGCCCGGCAGCGCATCGTATTCGCCCAGAAAGGCAATGATCGGGCCGCCCTGCCCGGCCTCTCCGATCACGGCGGTAGGGATGCCAGCCACGTTTTCCGTGATCTGAAAGCCCTTGTCCCTCAGCATTGCCGTATGTTCGGCCACCGAACGGTATTCGGTATAGCAGATTTCGGGCATCCCCCAGACCCGGTCCGACAGGCCGATAAGGTCAGGGGCGTGCTGATCGACGCTGCGCCAGATATCGGGTTCGTTCTTCATGAATGCTCCTCAGAGTTCTTGTGCAAGGAAATCGGCCAGCGCGCCGAACACGCGGCGGATGTTCTCGATCCGCTTGAAACCATGCCCCTCATGCGCGACGCGCAGGAAATCGCAACGCTTGCCCAGGCCGAACATCAGCGCATGGATGATCTCGCTTTCCGACGGCGGGACGCGGGGATCGCGGTCGGCATGGACCATCATCAGCGGCGCCTGCACCCGCTCGATCCGGTTGACGGGCGAAAGGCGCGCCAGCAAATCGGCCTGCCTGGAGGGATCGCCATATTCCGCGACGCGGATCATGCGTGCCCAGGGGCCGGTTGCCAGAAGATGGGTCGCGAAATTGCCGATCCCGTAGAAATTGATCCCGCAGGTCCACAGATCCGGGGTTTCGGTCAGCGCGGCCATGACCATGTACCCCCCGTAGGAACGGCCGAACACGGCGCAGCGGGCGGGATCGACGGTGCCGCTTTCCGCCAGCAACCGCCGCAGCGCGGTCAGGTCGGCAAGGCTGTCGAGCCGCTTTTCCTGATCGTCGGCGGCATGGTATTTCCGTCCATAGCCGGTCGAGCCGCGCACGTTCGGTGCCACCACCATAAGACCCTGGGACAGCATCCACTGCACATCAGCGCGCCATTCGGGCCGCCACTGCATTTCCGGTCCGCCATGGATGATGAACACCGCGGGCCAGCCTGCGGCCGGCCGGGCGCCCTTCGGGGTGTAAAGGAAGTAAGGCACCTCCAGCCCGTCAAAGCTGTCGAAACAGGCGATATCGGGCATGATCCCCGCCGGAAGGGGCGCCGGGCCGAACAGGCGTCGGGCCGGGCCGCCGTTCAACGGGATCTCCCAGATCGCAGGGGCAGACACGGCCGAGGAAATCGTGCAAAGCAGGCTGTTGCCCGCGCCCGGCAGGCTGGGATTGCTGACGACCCCCGGCACCGGCATCTCCAGCGGCCGCACCGCGCCCGAGGCAAGATCGATCCACACAAGGCGGCTGTAGCCACTGTCATTGACCGCAATCACCGCCCCCTGCTGATCGGGGGCAAGGGCAATGGCATCCAGATCGGAGCCCGGCGCCTCATGAAGGCAATCCGTCGGCTTTCCGTCGCTATCAAAGCGCCACAGGGCCAGCCGATCGCCGCCATGGTCGCAAATTGCAAGGCCGCCGCCCGCCTTCAACGGGCGTGCGGCGGTGAACTTCACCCTGTGCGGCGCATCAAGCACAGGGCCGCGACGGCCGGTGGCGATCTCGACCAGTTCCAGCTTCTGGTCGCTTGCCGCGCCCAGCGTGCGCCGCACCAGCAGACAGCTGGCATCAGCGGTGAAGGCCAGCACCTCCTGATGGCCCGCGCTGTCGCCGACGGCCAGGACGCGGCCCGAGCCGAGCTCCATCACGCAAAGATCAAGCTGGTCCTTCTGCCGGGCGTTGGCCGAAAAGGCGATCTGCGTGCCGTCAGGCGAAAACGCGCCCCACATGTGGGCAGTCATGGGATCGGCCGTCAGCGGCCGCACCTGCCCTGTTTCCACCTCGCAAAGATAAAGCTGCCACCGCTCGTCGCCGCCGCAATCGGCGGTAAAGACAAGCGCACCGCCGGCCGGGCTCCAGGCAAAGCTGTTCACGGGCTCGGGGTGCCGGGTCAGCTGGCGTTTGCCCGCAGCGTCCCCAAGCCAGATCTGCGGCATCCCGCTTTCATCATCGATGAAGGCCAGCAGCCCGGTGTCAGGGGCCTGGGCCGGCGCGCGGCACGAGGTGATTTCAAGCAGGGGCTGGATTGCTGCGGCATCAATCATGTGCGGTCATTCCGATCCGGTCGGCCAGCCGATCCGAGGCCGCGCGAAGCGCCGCCAGCAGGTCGGGCGAACTGGTATGGTTGGCAAGGGGGACGATTTCGAAGCGCGCCTCGGGCCAGGCCTTGTGCAGCGCCCAGGCCGAGGCCATGGGCGTCACCATGTCATAGCGCCCCTGGAGGATCTCGGCCGGGATGTGCCGGATCCGGTCGATGCCCCGCAACAGCGCGCCTTCGGCCAGGAAGGCGCGGTTGATGCAATAATGCGTGAAAAGCCGCGCGACGGGCAGGTATTTCTCCGGCGATTCGAGCAGATTTGCCACATGCGCGGCGTCGGGCACCAGCGTCTGGGTATGGGCGGAAAAGCTGCGCAATTCCCAGGCGGCAGCCAGTGCCACCGAGGCATCCCCGGAGACCAGGCGCCGGTAATAGGCGGTCAGCAGGTCACCGCGTTCGGCCTCGGGAACGAAAGCCGCGAACCGCTCCCAATGGTCGGGAAAAACCTGGCGGATGCCATGAAACCACCAGGCGATATCGGCGGCACCGCCCAGAAAGATGCCGTGAAGCCGCAGGCCCAGAACCCGCCCGGGATGGGCCTGGGCATAGGCCAGCCCCAGACAGCTTCCCCACGAGCCCCCGGTGACCATCCAGCGTCGAAATCCGAAATGGGCGCGGATCACCTCCAGATCGGCAACGAGCGCGGCCGTCGTGTTCCCGTGAATTCCGGCCAAAGGCGTCGAACGCCCGGCACCCCGCTGATCGAACAGGATGATGTCGTGGCGGGCGGGATCGAAGCCCTGCAGCGCCGTCCGGGACAGGCCGGCCCCCGGGCCGCCATGCAGAACAACCGTCGGCAGCGCGCCCGGTGTGCCGTGACGCTCCAGATGCAGGTCATGCCCATCCGTGACCGGAAGGCGAAGGCTCGGCACCGCGCTGTCAGTCGCGTCAGGGGAGGATGGGTTGGCATGAGTCATTCCAAGGTTGCTAGGCAACCGGGGCAGCCCCTGACAAATGCGTAATTTGCATGGGCTACCCGGTTTCCGGATCGCGGGCGGGCCCGAACCCCCCTCGGCCCTTGATTTGCAGGCCGCGCACGGACGGGCAGAGCTTTCACTGCGGCCTGCCTGCTGCGCCCTCTGCCCGCCATCCGCGCGCCAGGCTGAAAAAAGCGGCGCTGCGACGACGGGATGATCCCGACAGCGCCCCGCTTTCCCGCGTTGCCGAAGCCACGCCCCGGGGTTGATTTCCGCGACAGCTTGCTCTTGTTCCGCCTTGCCATATTCTTATATTCAAATATAGATCGTTCCTGGAACCGACTCCGACAGATCGGGCACCGGGCTGGGCGTCTGCCAGAAGCGGTTGCCCCCGTCAGCTGTATCGGAACGGTTCCGGGAGGAACTGCACGCCTGCGCCGCGAACGGATCGCGGACGGTGGAGGAGGACGAATGAGCAGATCTGAAAACCTGAGACCCTCGCGCCGTGCAGTGCTTGGCATGGCTCTCGCCGGTGCGGCCTGCGCCAGCGTCCGTGCGGCCCCGGCACAGGCCGCGCGGGTTGCGACCTCGGCACGTATCGTGATCATCGGCGCCGGTGCCGCCGGAACGGCGCTGGCGAACCGGCTGGTCCAGCGGCTTGAGGGCGCAGAGATCACCCTGATCGACGGACGTGCCGAACATCTTTATCAGCCCGGCCTGTCGCTGGTCGCGGCCGGGCTGCGGCCGGCAAGCTATGTCGTCTCGAGAACGACCGACTGGCTGCCCTCCGGCGTGACGCTGATCGCCGAACCGGCAGTGGCGATCGACGCCGAAACGAAAACCGTTGCTACCGCAAGCGGTCGCAGCCTTGGCTACGATTTCCTGGTGGTGGCGCCGGGTCTCGTGCTTGACCATGACGCCATCGAGGGGTTCTCGCTCGACATGGTCGGGCGCGACGGGATCGGGGCGCTTTACGCCGGGCCGGATTATGCCGCCCGCACCTGGACGGCCGTTTCGAAGTTCACCGATGAGGGCGGCATCGCCCTGCTCAGCCGGCCGGCAACCGAAATGAAATGTGCGGGCGCGCCGCTCAAACACGCGTTTCTGGTCGAGGATATCGCCAGCCGCGGCGGCGCGAAGGGGCGCTACGAGGTGCATTACACCTGTCCGCAACCGGCGCTTTTCTCGGTCCCGATCGTGGCCGAGAAGGTGCGGATGCTGTTCGAGCAGCGAGGCATCGCAACCCATACCGGTCATACGCTGACCGCGATCGATCCGGGCCGCAAGACGGCCACCTTCACCACCTCTGCCCCCGATCCCGTGACCGGCGCCGCGATCCAGTCGCAGGTTGAGCTGCCCTATGACTATCTCCACGTCATCCCGCCCCAGCGCGCGCCCGAGGTGATCCGGCAGTCCGGCCTCAGCTGGGCCGACCGCTGGACCGATCAGGGCTGGGTCGAATGCGACCCGCAAACGCTGCGCCACCGGCGCTATCCGGAGGTCTTTGCGCTTGGCGACGTGGCCGGTGTGCCCAAGGGCAAGACGGCGGCCTCGGTGAAATGGCAGGTGCCGGTGGTCGAGGACCATCTTGTTGCAGCCATAGAAGGGCGCGAGGGTAGCCAGAGCTATGACGGCTACACGTCCTGCCCGCTGATCACCCGCGTCGGCCGCGCGATGCTGATCGAGTTCGATTATCACAACAACCTGGTTCCGTCCTTCCCCGGCCTGATCGCCCCGCTGGAAGAGCTCTGGATCAGCTGGCTGATGAAGGAGGTGGCACTGAAGGCCACCTATAATGCCATGCTGCGCGGCCAGGCATGAGGGAGAAAACGCCATGAAGGATTTCACGTTCGGCACCCTGATTGCGGTACTTGAGGAAATGTTCGGCGCTGGCCTGTTCTGGACGCTTGTCGTTCTGGCCGGGCTGATCACCCTTGCCTATCTCTATGTCCTGATCCGCGATCGGGCGGTGTCGATGCGCAAGTTCCTCTGGGCGCAGCTGTCGATGCCCTTCGGGGCCGTTGCGGCAGTGATCTTCATCCTTGCCATCACCCATTCCGGGCTTCGCGATATCGGCGGGCCGATCGATGTGATCGTGCTGCTGGGGGTGGCCGTTCTGGGCGCGGTGGGTCTGGCCATCCTGGTCTATACGGCGCAATCGCTGATCCGGCGCAAGCCCGGATCCTGACGACCGCTCGCGACTCTCCGACTGCGCGGATGGCTGTGCGCGCCGCCCTGCTCCCGTTCGTCGCGGAAAGGGTGGCGCGTCTTCGTGCGCGCCCTGCAACGCCCGGTCATGATCTGCCGTCCTGGCCCCCGGCTGGCAAAGGCCGTCGGGTTGCGGCCCAGGTCGAGGCCGCGGGCCGCACGGGCGCACCGGAATCCTCCCCCTGCGTCCGGCCGCGTCCCGCGACGGTTGCGGCCTGACCTGCGCGATCTGTCGCGGCGGGACGCAAAGTTAGCCATCGGGATCGCCGCAGGATCGTGTAGGATGACCGCGTGCAGAAGGAGGCACGCATGACGGTTGCATCGGACATCGTGATCCGCACAGAGGGGCTCTCGAAAGTCTATCGCAGCGGCAGCGTGGAGGTTCACGCGCTGCGCGGCGTGGACTTCGAGGCGGCGCGCGGCGAATTCGTCGTGATCCTCGGGCCGTCCGGATCGGGTAAATCGACCTTCCTGAACATCATCGGCGGGCTGGACACCGCAAGCTCGGGCAGGGCCTGGTTCGGAGACAGCGAACTCACGGCGCTCGGCGAAGCCGGACTGACGCGCTATCGTCGCGATCACGTGGGCTTCGTATTCCAGTTCTACAATCTGGTGCCCAGCCTGACCGCGCTTGAAAATGTGGCGCTTGTGACCGAGATCGCGCGCGATCCGATGCCCGCGGCCACGGCGCTGGACCTGGTTGGCCTGTCCGACCGGCGCGATCACTTTCCCGCCCAGTTATCGGGGGGCGAACAACAGCGGGTAGCGATCGCCCGCGCCATCGCCAAGCGGCCCGAGGTGCTGTTATGCGATGAACCGACCGGGGCACTGGACAGCGCCACCGGCATCCGTGTGCTGGAAGCCCTGACCGAGGTGAACCGAACACTGGGCGCGACCACGCTGGTCATTACCCATAACGCCGCGATCCGGGCCATTGCCGACCGGGTGATCCGCTTTGCCGACGGGCGCATCGCCGAGCACGAACGCAATGCCGACCGCAAGCTGCCCTCGGAGGTGGAATGGTGATCTCGCCCCTGCGCCGGAAGGTCCTGCGCGACCTGCGGCGCCTCTGGGCGCAGGCCCTGGCCATTGCGCTGGTTCTGGCGGCCGGGGTGGCAACGCTGATCCTGGGCAACGGCGCCCATGACGCGCTGGTCGAAACCCGGGCGCGCTACTATGCCGACAACCGCTTTGCGGATGTCTTTGCCACCGTGACCCGCGCGCCCGAGGCAATGCTGGCCGATATCGCGGCCATCGACGGCGTGCTGCAGGCCGAGGGCCGGATCGTCAAGCTGGGCCTGCCGCACCTTCCCGACATGGGCGAACCCGGCACCGTTATGCTGGTATCCCTCCCGGCTACGGGGGGGCTGAATCAACCCTATCTGCGCCAGGGTCGCCTTCCCGATCCACAGGCCCCGCACGAGGCGCTGATCTCGGAAGGCTTTGCTGCCGCGCACGGGTTGCGCCCCGGCGACGGGCTGAACGTTCTGATGAACGGGCGTCAGAGGACCTTGCAGATCACCGGCATCGCGCTGTCGCCCGAATTCATCTATGCGATCGGCCCGGGCGAAATGATGCCCGACCCGCGCCGCTTCGGGATCCTCTGGCTCCCGCGCAGCGGGCTGGAAAGCGCCTTCGATCTGCGCGGCGCCGTGTCGGACGTGATCGTCAAGCTTGCGCCCGGTGCCAGCGAAACCCGGGTGATCGACGCGCTTGACCTGCTGCTGCGCCCCTATGGCGGCACCGGAGCCACGGGGCGCGAGGATCAGATCTCGCACGCCTTCCTGAATGCCGAGATCGACCAGATCGGCGCCATGGCAAAGGTGTTGCCGCCGGTTTTCCTGCTGGTCGCGGCCATGCTGGTCAACATGACGCTGACGCGGCTGGTGACGCTGGAACGCGAACAGATCGGGCTGCTCAAGGCAATGGGCTATGGCCGCCGCGCGATCTCGCAGCATTATCTGGAATTCGTGTTCATGATCGCGCTCGTGGGCATCGTGATCGGTTGCATGGCCGGTGCCTGGCTGGGGGCGGGGCTGGCGCAGCTTTACGCCCGGTTCTTTTCCTTTCCCTTCCTGCTGTTTTCACGGGATCCACAGATTTATGCGACCGCCGCCCTGGTGACACTGGCCTCGGCGGGTCTGGGGGCGCTGCGGGCGGTGCACTCGGTGGCGAAGCTGCCGCCTGCGGTAGCCATGGCGCCCCCGGCCCCGCCCGATTACCGCCACAGCCGCAGCGGGCTCGCCCGGCGCCTGGGACTGCGGCAGCGCGACGTCATGACCCTGCGCCACCTCGGCCACTGGCCGCTGCGCACGGCCTCGTCGGTGCTGGGTGTGGCGATGGCGGTGGCAATCCTGATGGGATCGCTTTGGTCGTTCGGCTCGATCGATCACATGATCGACGTGACCTTTTCCCGAGCCGAACGGCATGACGTGCAGATCGTCTTTGCCGCCGCCTCGGCCCCGGCCGCGCTGCAGAATGCACGCGCCCTGCCCGGCGTCCTCGCGGCCGAGCCGTTCCGCACCGTGCCCGCGCGGATTTCGCACCGCAACCTGTCGCGCCGGATCAGCATCAGCGGCAAGCCGCCCGACGCCCGCCTGTCGCGCCTTCTGGCGCCTGACCTGCGCCCGATGGAACCGCCAGCGGATGGGCTGATCCTGTCGGATGCTCTGGCCGATCTTCTGCAGGTCCGCCCGGGCGACCTTGTCCTGGTCGAGGTGCTGGACGGCAGCGGGCGGGTGGCCGATGTCCGGGTCAGCGGCCTGTCCCTGGGCTATTTCGGGCTGGGCGCGACGATGGAGCTGGGCGCGCTGGACCGCCTTGTCGGGGGCGGGCCGCGGATTTCCGGAGTGAACCTGCTGGTTGACCCCGCCGAACGCCCGGCCTTCTTTGCAGCGGTGGCCACCACCCCCCGCACCGGATTTCTGTCGATCGCCGATCTGACGGTAAGCCGGTTCCGCGCAACGATCGCCGAGAATATTGCCATCATGGTGACGGTCTATGTGGCGCTGGCCGGGATCATCGCCATCGGCGTGGTCTACAACTTTGCCCGCATCGCCCTGTCGGAACAGGGGCGCGAGCTGGCCAGCCTGCGGGTTCTGGGCTTCACCCGGTCCGAGGTGTCGGGCATCCTGCTGCGCGAACTGGCCACCGTCGTGGCGCTCGCACAGCCGGTGGGCTGGGCCATCGGCTACCTGCTGGCGCTGGCCATGGCGGTGGCCTTTTCATCCGACCTTTATCGCGTGCCCTTCGTGATCGGGCCCGCGGTCTATGCCATCTCCAGCCTGGTGGTCATCGCAGCGGCGCTGCTGTCGGCGCTGCTGGTCCGGCGGCGGATCGACCGGCTGGACATGATCGAAGTGCTCAAGACACGGGAGTGACAGATGCGCCGAACCCTCACCATCCTTGCTGCGCTGGCCGTCCTTGGCGCCCTGGTCTGGGCCCTGATGCCCCGCCCGATCCCGGCCGAACTGGGCGAGATCGCCCGGCGCACCATCGACGTGGTCATCGAGGACGAGGGCGAGGCGCGGATCCGCAACGTCTTTACCGTCTCGGCCACCAACGCGGGCAAGCTGCACCGGATCAGCCTTCATGCGGGCGACGAGGTCTTTGCCGGGCGCACGGTCGTGGCGGTGATCGGCCCCGCCGCGCCGGCGCTGCTGGATTCGCGGGCACGGGCCGTGGCCGAGGCGACGACGGCCGCCGCGCGGGCCGGGGTCGATCTGGCGCAGGCGCAGGTGATGCAGGCCGAAGCCGCGCTGGAATTCGCCAGCGCCGAGGCCACCCGCGCCCAGGCGCTTTATGAACGGGCGGCCATTTCCCGGCGCCTGCTGGACAATGCGATGCTTGAACAGCGCACCGCCCAGGCGGCGCTGGACAGCGCCCGCGCCAATCTGGACGTGCGCCAACGCGAGCTTCAAAGCGCCGCCGCCGTCCTGGGCGGGCCCGAGATGAACGGCGCCGAAAGCTGTTGCGTCAACCTCTTCGCGCCCGTCTCGGGCCGGGTGCTGCGGGTGCTGACGGAAAGCGAACAGATCGTGCAACCAGGAACCCCGATCCTTGAAATCGGCAATCCCGCCAATCTGGAGATTGCAGTCGATCTGCTGTCGCGCGATGCGGTGCGGATCCGCGAAGGCGCCGAGGCCTGGATCACCGGCTGGGGCGGCACCACGATCCCGGCCCGGGTGCGGCGGGTCGAACCCTCGGCGCGCACCAGGGTCTCGGCCCTCGGGATCGAGGAGCAGCGCGTGCAGGTCCTGCTGGATCTGCGCGGCGACCCCGGGCTTTGGCGCGGGCTGGGCCACGGTTTCCGCGTGGTGGTCCGCATCGCGGTCTGGCGCGGCGAGGGGGTGACCTCGATCCCGGTCGAGGCGCTGTTCCGCGACGGATCGGACTGGGCGGCCTATGTGGTGCGCGACGGCCGCGCCCGGCTGCAGCACATCACGCTGGGCGAACGCAACGAGGCCTTCGCCGAGGTTCGGGCCGGGCTGGCCCTTGGTGACCGGGTGATCCTGCGCCCCTCGGACCGCATCACCGACGGAACCGCCATCACCGCGCAATAGCTGCCTTTGCGCGGAGTGGTCTTACAGCGCGCGCTGGTTGACCCGCGCCGACAGCGCAGCCGCATCTTCCTTCCGCTCGGAATAGCGATCCACGAGGTAGTCGCCCAGATCGCGCGTCAGCAGCGTGAACTTCACCAGTTCCTCCATCACATCGACGATCCGGTCATAATAAGGCGAAGGCTTCATGCGCCCCGCCTCGTCGAACTCCAGAAAGGCCTTCGGAACCGAGGACTGGTTGGGGATGGTCAGCATCCGCATCCAGCGGCCCAGGATCCGCATCTGGTTGACGGCATTGAAGCTTTGCGATCCGCCGGACACCTGCATCACCGCCAGCGTCTTTCCCTGGGTCGGTCGTTTCGCCCCGTCGCTCAGCGGGATCCAGTCGATCTGCGTCTTCATGAGGCCGGTCATGGCGCCGTGTCGTTCCGGGCTGGACCAGACCATGCCCTCGCACCAGTTGACCAGATCGCGCAGGGCGCGCACCCGGGGGTGATCGGCATCCGCGCCCGCGTCATCGACCAGCGGCAGGCCAGAGGGATTGAAGAACCTGACCTCGGCACCAAGCCGCGTGAGGATCCGCGCGGCTTCCTCGCCGCTCAGCCGGCTGAAGGACCGGGGCCGCAGCGATCCGTAAAGGATCAGGATCCGGGGCGGATCCGCGCGGCCCGGCCCGGGCATCAGGCGCGCACGGTCGATGGGGCGGAAGCAGGCCTCGTCCAACTGTGGCGTGGTCAGGTCGGCAAGCGGATCCGTCAGGGCCGGGTCAGACACGGCGGTTGCCCTCGGCGTCGATGATCAATTGCCCGTCCTCGCGCGCCAGGGGCCCCGGGGGAAGCCGGTCCAGAAGGTCCAGAACCTGTTCGGAAGGCCGGCAGAGGCGCACCCCCCTGGGCGTGCAGACGATCGGACGGTTGACGAGGATCGGATGCGCTACCATGGCGCTCAGCAGGGCGTCGTCACTGATGTCGGGCGCGGTCAGCCCCATCTCCTCGGCGGGGGTCCGCGAGACGCGCAGGGCCTCGCGGGGCGTCAGGCCGGCTGCGGCGAACAGCCCCAGCAATTGTGGCCGCGTCCAGCCTTCGTGCAGATAGTCGATCACCACCGGCGCGGCATCCGCCGCGTTCAGGATGGCCAGCACATTACGCGATGTGCCGCAATCGGGGTTGTGATAGATGACAGCAGTCATGCGGGAAACCTTTCACGGGTACGGTTGGCAAACCAGACAAGCGACAGCATTACCGGCACCTCGACCAGCACCCCGACCACGGTCACCAGCGCCGCGCCCGAATTCAGGCCGAACAGCCCGATGGCCACAGCCACCGCCAGTTCGAAGAAGTTCGACGTGCCGATCAGCGCGCAGGGCGCGGCCACATCATGCGGCACCTTCCAGCGCCAGGCCCAGGCATAGGCCAGCGCGAACATGCCATAGGACTGGATCAGGATCGGCGTTGCCAGAAGCACGATCAGGAACGGGTTGTCCAGAATGACATTGCCCTGAAATCCGAACAGCAACACGACCGTCAGCAGCAGGCCGAGGATCGAGGCCGGCTTGATCCGCGCGGTAAAATCCGCAACAGCGGCCGTGCCTCCCTGCCGCAACAGCCGCGCCCGGGTCAGCGCCCCCGCCACAAGCGGCAGCACCACATAGAGCACGACCGACAGCACCAGCGTATCCCAGGGCACCACCAGATCCGTCACCCCCAGCAGCAGCGCCACGATCGGCGCGAAGGCGAACACCATGATCACGTCGTTCAGCGACACCTGCACAAGCGTGTAGTTCGGATCGCCCCGCGTCAGCTGCGACCAGACGAAGACCATCGCCGTGCAGGGCGCCGCCCCCAGCAGGATCAGCCCGGCGATATACTGGCCCGCATCCTCGGGATCGATCAGATCCGCAAAGACCAGCCGGAAGAACAGAACGCCAAGCGCCGCCATCGTGAACGGCTTGATCAGCCAGTTCACCACCAGCGTGATCACCAACCCCTTTGGCCGCGCGCCGACATCCCTTAGCGCGGAAAAATCCACCGCGACCATCATGGGATAGACCATCGCCCAGATCAGCACCGCGACGATCAGGTTGACCGAGGCGAATTCGAGCCCCGCCAGCGCCGTGAAGACCCCGGGCAGCAGCGTTGCCAGCCCGATCCCCGCGACGATGCACAGCGCGACCCATAGCGAAAGATAGCGTTCAAAAAGCGACATGGTTCATCTTTCAGAGGATGGCGGGGTGATGCAGCAGCCGTCCGGCTCTGTCGCGCCCGCTGCTGCAAGGTCCTGGATCAGCGCGCCCAGCGGCCCGAAGGCCGCCGGTGCAAGGGAATAGCAGACGCGTGGCGGATCGATCTGCCCCTCGATCACCCCGGCGGCCTTGAGGATCCGGAGATGCTCGGAGACGGTGGATTGCGCCAGGCCCACTGCCTCGACGATGTCGCCGCCGATGCAGCCGGGGGTGCGCGCCAGCAATCGCAGGATCCGCAGCCGGGCAGGATGCCCCAGCGCCTTGGCCATGGCCGCGATCCGCGCATCTTCATCGTCGTGGAAGGCCAGCGTCATCGTTCCGTCCAATCGTCTATCGTCGTTTATCGATATACCGGCACTCCCTGCCGGTCAAGAGGCCGCACCACCGAGGGCGCGGGCGGCCGCTGATGCCTCAGATCCCGCTTCTGCTGAAGGGCCCGGCGGCCGGGGCAGCCCGTGGCGACTGCCCGGCACCCTAAGCCAACCCGTCCGGCACCGCGGCGCATCAACGGGCCCGAGCGGATGCCAAAGGCGCTTTCGCTGCCAGGGAGCCGCCGCGCCGCGAGAGGCCCTCACCGCTGCCGCGGTCCCTGCAGATCCCGGCGCTCCGCCGAGCCCTGATGGAAAGCATGCAGTCAGCCACAGCCCGGGCGGGCCTCAGCCCGGACGCGCCACCCGCGCCGCGGCCTCGGCGTCGCACAGAACGGTGACACGGGGATGCAGCCGCAGCGCGGATGCGGGGCAGGCCGGGCCGACCGGCCCATCGATCATCGCCGCGACCGCCTCGGCCTTGGCGGGTCCGCAGGCCAGCAGCACGATCTCCCGCGCCTCGAGGATCGTGCCGATTCCCATGGTGATCGCCCGTTCGGGCACTGTGCCGCCCGGAAAATCGCCCGCATTCGCCGCCCGGGTCGAGGCCGCCAGCGGCACCATCCGCGTGCGGCTGTCGAAGGGCGAACCCGGTTCATTGAAGCCGATATGGCCGTTCTGCCCGATACCGAGAAGCTGAAGATCGATCCCGCCCGCCGCCTTGATCCGTGCCTCATAATCGCGCCCGGCGGCAACGGGATCGGCGGCAAGCCCGTCCGGAACATGCGTCCGGGCCAGATCCACATCCGAGCCCGCAAACAGATGCCGGTTCATGTAGCTGCGGTATGATCCGGGATGATCGGGCGAGAGGCCCGCATATTCGTCCAGGTTGAACGTGCTGATCCCCGCAAGGCTCAGCCGCCCGTCGCGCACCGCCTCGGACAGCAGCGCATAGACCCGCAGCGGCGTGCGGCCGGTGGCCAGGCCCAGCACGCGCGCCGCGCCCTGCCGGATCCGTGCTTCCAGCAGCGCCGCCGCCTGCCGCGCGACGTCTTCCTGGCTTGCCAGCACCTGCAGACGGGGTTGAAAAAGCAACTCGGACATCGGGTTTCCTAGGACGGGATCAGGACGGCTGATACTGCCGCGCCAACGCAAGACGGGCCGACCAGACGGCGCCAATCACCCCGGCGCGGTTTCCCAGCGCGCTGATCCGGCAGTCGGGCGCAGGGGCCATGCAGCGGAGCAGATGGCCGCGCAAGGCTGCCAGAAGTTCCGGCCGCGATCCGATGCTGCCTCCCAGCACGATCATCTCGGGGTCGATCACCGCGCTGACGGACAGGATGGCCAATGCCAGAAGCCGCGCCAGATCATCAAGCGTTTCGGCGAAGGCCGCATCATGAGGCGCAGCGAAGGCCTCGCGCAGGGTGCGGCCGGCCGCCCCGCCCCGCCGCTCGTAGGCGGCCAGCAGCGCCTTGCTGGACACCACGCTTTCCAGCGCGCCGGTTGCATGGGTCGCCGGATCGAAGGCATCGCCGCCGATGGGAAGGGCACTGATTTCGCCAGCCGCGCCCCGGGCGCCGCGCAACAGCCGGTCATGCACCATGATGCCCATGCCGATGCCGGTGCCAAGGGCAATGAAGACCATCGTTGCGGCGCCATGCCCCAGCCAGTGTTCGCCCTGCGCGGCAAGGTTCACATCGTTTTCCACCACCACCGGCAGGTTCAGCCGGTCTGACAGCAGGCGCGGCAGATCCAGCGCCTCGATGCCGCGGATATTCGGAATGCGGCTGAGCGCAGCCGTCTGCGGATGCACCGCCGCCGGCATGCCGATCGCAGCAGCGCCGATCCGCGCCGCGTCGATGCCCGCGCGACCGGCGAGCATCCTGCGATGCGTCGCGATCTGGTCGATGACGGCATGACCGCCATCGGGGGCAGTGGGCTCCTTGATCTCGGCCATCACCCGGCCCGAAAGATCGGCGATGACGGATTGGGTCTTGGTTCCGCCCACGTCGCAGCCGAACAGCAGTGCCGCCCCGGGGTCAAGCTGTCCGGATCCCGGCACCACCCAGCCCGCCGCCGCAAGTGCGTCGCGCGCCGGGCCTGCGGCCACGCTGCCGCCGCGGTCGCGCAACAGCCGGGCGAGGGCGTCACGCGCCTCGGGCGGCAGGCCGCCGCTGGCCGGCCGCGTCGTCTGAACCTGCCTGTTGCTCATCACCGGCGCCCGATCGCCTTTTCGGTGCGGGCATCGAAGGTATAGAGCTTGCCCGCCGCGGCACGGGCCGAAACGGTTTCGCCGATTGCAGGGATCAGATGGGCAGGGGCGGTTCCGATCGCGGACTGGCCCTGCATGTCGAAATGCACCAGCGTTTCCGGGCCAAGCGGCTCGACTGCGGTGACAAGGCCCTCGGCCTCGAAGCCAACCGCGGCGGGCGCGGACGCCCCGACCACAAGGTCGTGCGGGCGGATGCCGATCCGGAGAGGCCCGTCGGCCGCAGCGGTCAGGCGGCCGCCGCTTTCAGCCCCGGCAATCAGGTTCATCGACGGGCTGCCGATGAACCGGGCGGTGAAGATGTCGGCGGGGTTTTCATAGATGTCCATCGGCGTGCCGGCCTGAAGGATATGCCCGTCCTTCATCACCACGATCCGGTCGGCCATGGTCATCGCCTCGACCTGGTCATGGGTGACATAGGCGATGGTCGTACCAAGACGGCGGTGCAGGCGCTTGATCTCGATCCTCATCTGCGCCCGAAGCTGGGCATCAAGGTTCGACAACGGCTCGTCAAACAGGAAGGCGGCAGGGCTGCGCACCATGGCGCGCCCCATCGCGACCCGCTGCCGCTGCCCGCCCGAAAGCGCCGAGGGCCGGCGGTCCAGCAGCGCCTCAAGCCCCAGCATCTGCGCGGCCTCGGTCACGCGCGCCTCCTTTTCCGCCTTGCCCAGCGACGAGGTGTAAAGCCCGAAGGCGATGTTCTGGCGCACGGTCATGTGCGGATAGATGGCGTAGTTCTGGAACACCATCGCGATGTTGCGCTGCTTGGGGTCGATATCGTTGACCACCCGGTCGCCAATGCGGATTTCCCCGCCCGAGACCTCTTCCAGCCCCGCGATCATGCGCAGCGTCGTGGATTTTCCGCAGCCCGACGGGCCGACGAAGACCACGAATTCCCCGTCGGCAATGTCCAGGTTGATCCCATGGATCACATCGGTCTTGCCATAGGATTTGACCAGGTTCGCAAGTGTGATCGTCGCCATCAGGCCGCCCCCACCAAAGCTTGAAAACAGGTGTCGAGGTCGCGTGCGGCCTCTTCTTCGCGCTGCGCCTCGGCGCGCGCCCGCGCGGCAAAGCCGTCATGGGCGGCGCGATACTGGGCCAGCGCCTCGGCCATCGGCTCGGGGGCGGGACCACCGAAGCGGTCGCGCACCGAGACGAAATACCCGGGCGAGACGATCTCGCGGAACGTCTGCTCGCTCAGCCCCGTCTCGTTGCCGGTGGCTTCGGCAAAGGCGGCGCGGAAGGGCGCATAGCCGCCGGTTTCAAGGTCGCTTCCCGCCGCCACGACGGCCCGGGCCACATCGGCCGCGATCTCATGCGCCTGACGGAACGACAGGCCTTCGCGCCGCACCAGCGTATCGGCAAGTTCGGTGATCGTGATGCAGGACCGGCGGATGTTCGTGGCCACCCGCTCCGGATCGACGCGCACCGCCCCGATGAAGCTGGCCATCAGGTCCAGCACCCGGCCGGCGCAGTCGAAGGCCTCGTAGCCCGCCCCCTGGCTTTCGCCTTCGCTGTCATTCATGTCGGTAAAGGGCGTGTTGTGCATGATATCCAGCATCACCCGCGCCCGCGCCATGGTCTGGCTGGACAGGTGCCGCATATGTTCGATCGGGACCGGATTGCGTTTCTGCGGCATGATCGAGGAGATCTGGACAAGCGCGTTCGGCACATAAAGCTGGCCCACCTCGAAGGCGGTCCAGAACTGGAAGTCCTGGATCAGCCGCCCCAGATGCAGGAACATGAGCTCCAGCGCCGAATAGCTGGCGGTGGTGTAATCCACCGCGGCGATGCAGCTGTAGGAATTGCGCTGCGGGGCCGCAAAGCCCAGAAGCTGCGCCACCCGCGCCCTGTCGATCGGAAAGCCCGAGGTGGTGATTGCCGCAGCCCCCATCGACGACAGGTTGACGATCCCGCGCGCGGCCTCGATCCGCTCCATGTCGCGGATCAGGATCTCGATCGCCGCCGAAAGGTAATGGCCCAGCGTCGTCGGCTGCGCCGGCTGGCCGTGGGTATAGGCCACGATCAGCGTCGCCTTTTCCCGATCCGCGGTGTCGATCAGCGCCGCCAGAAGCGCGCGGCATTTCTCCAGCAGCCCATCCAGCCGTTCCTTCAGCGACAGCTTGAACAGCGTATGGTCGATGTCGTTGCGCGACCGCGCCGTGTGCAGCCGGCCGCCCTCATCCGGGCCAAGGCGCTGCTTGAGCTCTTTCTCGACCAGGAAGAAGAAATCCTCGACCTCGCCGGTATAGACCAGGGTCGCGGGATCGACCTCGCGCGAAATATCGGCGAGGGCGCGGGCGATCCGGGCCGCCACGGGGCGCGGCAGGATCCCGGTCTCGGCCAGCATCACCAGATGCGCCCGGTCGATGCGCCCGAAGCCCGCGGCATGGTGGGTCTTGGCGCCGTCGAACAGGGGCCGCAGCACGGTCTCCTTGTAGACCGGATCGGGAAAGCGGCTGGTGTCGGAACGGCGCGGATCGGTGTGGTCAGCCATGGTCATCCTTTCAGGCCTGCCAGCATCACGCCGCGCACGATGTAGCGTTGCAGCGCAAGAAAGACGACAAGCGTGGGTATCGTGGCAAGCGAGGCGCCGGTCATGATCATCTCCCACTGAATCGACTGTTCGACGGCAAAGCTCGAAAGGCCGATGGGCAGGGTGTAAAGATCCTGACTGGTGGTAACGATCAGCGGCCAGAAGAATGCGGTCCAGTTGCCAAGGAAGGTGAAGATCGCGAGTGCCGAGAGCGCGGGCGTGACCAGCGGCATTGCCACCCGCCACCAGATCGCGAATTCGTTCAGCCCGTCGATGCGCGCCGCTTCAAGAAAGTCGTCGGGGATGGTCTCGAAGAACTGCTTCATCAGGAAGGCGCCGAAGGCCGTCATCATGCCCGGGAACATGATCCCCCAGTAGGTGTCGAGCCAGCCGAACTCGGCCGACATCAGATACCACGGGATCACCAGCATTTCCGTCGGGATCATCAGGGTGGACAGGATCGCAATGAAGATGAACTGCCGGCCCCGGAACCGGAACTTGGCCAGTGTGTAGCCGACAAGGCTGTCGAAAAAGAGGTTCGAGACCGTCACCGCGATGGCCACGATGGTCGAGTTGAAGAACCAGCGCAGGAAGCGCCCGTCCGACAGGACACGTTCGTAATTGGCCAGCGTCGGGTTCGCCGGGATCAGCCGCAGGTCATAGACCTGGCCGGCCGTCTTGAGCGAGGTGGAGAACATGAACAGCAGCGGCGTGATCATGATGACCCCGCCGATGAACAGGATCGTCCAGATCACGATCCGGCCGGGGCGGATGCGCGGCATGGCAAGGGCGGGCGCGGTTGCGGTGGTATCGGCCATCTCAGCGCTCCCTCAGGACCCAGAGCTGCAGCAGCGAGACACAGAGCAGGATGGTGAACAGCACCACCGTCTGCGCGGCCGCATAGCCCATCTGGTAGGATGAAAAGGCCGTCTGGTAGATCATCAGAACCAGCGGCTTGGTGGAATTGAGCGGCCCGCCCGGGTCGTTCGTGGTCATGTTGTAGACCTGATCGAAGATCCGCAGGAACCCGATCGAGGAAAAGACCACCAGAAAGACCGTCGTGGGCTTGAGCAGCGGCAGCGTGATGCGCCGCAGGATCGCCCATTCGCCCAGCCCGTCGATCCGCGCGGCCTCGTAAAAGGTGCTGGGGATCGCCCGCAGCCCGGCCATGAAGATGATGATCTGGAACCCGAGCCCCGCCCAGATCGCCGTGACCATGATCGAGGGCAGCGCCCAGGTGGTCGAGTTCAGGAAGGCCAGCTGCGCTATGCCGAAGCGGCCCAGCATGTCGTTGATCACCCCGATCGGCGCCGGCTGGTAGAACCAGCGCCAGACCCAGGCCATTGCGGCCGCCGTGGTCACGAAGGGCAGGAAGTAGAGCGCCCGGATCAGGGTATGCCCGAAATGGATCCGGTCAAGAAACCAGGCGATGGTGAAGGCCAGCACCAGGCTGATCGGCGTGCCAAGGATCAGGTAGGTGAAGGTGTTGCGGAACACCTGCCAGAAAACCGGATCGCCGGCCATCCGGACATAGTTGTCGATCCCGATGAAGCGCGGGTCCGACAGCAGGTCCCAGTCGGTCAGCGACAGGCGAAAGGCCTGGAAGGTGGGGTAGAACCGGATCACGCCATAAAACAGCACCGGAATGGCCAGGAAGGACCAGACCCAGATCAGCTTGCGCCGCTGCATGGTCCAGCCCCGTCCGGGCCGGCGTTCGGGGGCAGCCGGGCGCCCCTCGGGCGCCCCCTTGCGGAATGTGGCGGACATGGTTCTGCCCCCTCGCTTACCGGGCGCGGTCCAGCATGGCCTGTTCGGCCTGTGCGGCGGCGGCGATCGAATCCGCCGGCGACTGGCCCTGCATCAGGATCCGATTCGCCATGTCGATCGTGTTCTGCCGCTGGGCCGCCTCGTCCACGAAGATCGTGGTATGGGCATATTCAAGCCCACGCAGGAAGGGGCCAAAGACCGGGTCCTGCAGGTTTTCCTCGGTCAGGGCTGCGCTGCGCCGGGCCGGAAGCTCGCCCACCACGTCAAGCCAGATGGCCATCGCCTCTTCCGACGAGATGAACTGCAGGAACTTCTGCGCCGCCTCGAGCTTCTCGCCGCTGGCGCCCGAACCGATGCCATTGGCAAAATAGCTGGCATAGTTCGACCGCATGCCCTCGGCATTGGCCGGAAGCTCGGTCACGCCCCATTCGAAATCCTCGATCGTGCGGAACGAGCCAAGGCGGAAGGTGCCGTCGATCGTCATCCCGGCGCGCCCGGCCCGGAACGCCGCCTGCCCTTCGTCCATGAAGCCGCGCACGCCGACTTTCTCGACCAGTTGCAGGTCGGTATAGAACTTCAGCGCCTCGATCCCGGCGTCGGAAGTATAGGTGACCTGGCTGTAATCCTCGGTATAGGGCTCGCCGCCGAACTGGCGCACCAGGACCTCGCGCCACCAATGGTGATCCTGCCCGCCCATGTCCAGCGTCATGCCGACCGTGGTCAGGTTGCCGCCCGCATCCGTCTGGGCAATGGCCTTGGCCGCGGTGACCATTTCCTCCAGCGTCGTGGGCGGGGCTTCGGGATCAAGGCCGGCCTGTTCGAACAGGTTCTTGTTGTAGAACAGCGCAAGCGACCGCACCGCGGTGGGAAGGCCATAGTAATCGCCATTGCGTTTCATCGCGGTGACGATCGGGAAGAACTCGGCCTCGATCTCGTCATGGGGGAAGGCATCGGCCGAAAGCGGCTGCAGCACGCGGCCATTCACGAACTGGTCGGTCCAGCCATAGAACAGCTGCAGCACATCCGGCCCCCGCCGCGCCATGGTCGCGGCAACCACCCGCGTCTGGTAATCGGCATAGGGGAAGGTCACCTGCTTGACGGTGATGTCCGGGTTCTGATCCTGGAACGCGGCGATCAGCTGGTCCATCGCGGCGACGCGGGTGTCGAAGACATATTGCCAGTATTCGATCTCGACCGCGCTGGCCGCTGTCACCGAAAACGAGCTGACGCCGGCCATGAGTCCGGCCACAAGCATTGCTTTACGCATATTTACCTCCGTTGACCTGACCTTTGCCGGCCAGCTTGTTTCTGCCACGCTCCCGTCACCCTCCACGCAGGGGCGCGGCGGCCGCGCCTGACGCAACCACAGCAAGATTTCCCGCGAATTCGGCATGAGTCAATAAAATAATTCACTTGAGTTATTCTAGGCAGGCAGCCACACTGATCGCCGGCGAAACCGGGGACAGGACGCGGAATGGCAGGGGCACTGCAGGACGGACGTTTGATCGCGCTTGGCAAGAACCCCGGGCGCAGCCGGTCCCATAACCGCCGGGTGATTCTGGATCTGGTGCGCAGCCGGGGGCAGTTGGGGCGCAAGGAGCTGGCCGATCTGACCCAGCTGACCACGCAGGCCGTTGCGAACATCATCGAGGAACTGCTGTCGGAAAACCTTCTGGTCGATCTGGGCCGCCGCCGTTCAGGCCGAGGCCAGCCGCCGATCCAGTTCGCGATAAACCCGGATGGCGCGATCACCATCGGCTTCGAGGTGGCCGTGTCACGGCTGGTGACCACCGTGCTCGACCTTGGCGGCAACATCCGTGAGGCGCGTTCGGTCGAGGTGAGTGACCCCTCGCCCCAGGTGCTGATCCCGCGCCTGGCCCGGGAGGTCGCGGCGATCCGCGACCGCTTCCGCACCACCCTGACCGGTGTCGGTGTGGTGATGCCCGGCCCGTTCGAAATCGAGGGCCTTTCGGGTGTCGGCCCCACCACCCTGCCCGGCTGGGCCGGAGTTGACGTGGCGGCGCAGCTGGGGGCGCTGATCAACGTCCCGGTCGTGATCGAAAACGATGCCAATGCCGCAGCCGTCGGGGAAACGCTGTTTGGCGCCGGTCAGCAACTCTCCAGTTTCTGCGTGATCTATTTCGGCGCGGGCCTTGGCCTTGGGATCATCCAGGAAAACCTGCCGCTGCGCGGCGCCTTTGGCAATGCCGGCGAAATCGGCCACGTGGTGGTGGTGCCCGGCGGGCGGGCCTGCGCCTGCGGGCAGGCGGGCTGTCTTGAACGCTATGCCTCGCTGCATGCGCTGCACGAACGACTGGGCCGCATCACCGATTTCGACGATCTGGACCGGATGCAGGCCAGCGACGACCCTGATCTTGCCGCCTGGCTGGACGAGGCCGCGGTGCATCTGTCGCCGATGATCGTGATGCTGGAGAACATCCTCGATCCGGAAACCGTCATTCTGGACGGCGCGCTTCCCGACGCGATCATCGATGCACTGATCGAGCGGCTGTCGCTCGGCACCTCGGTCGCGAACCGCCGCAACCGCGCCACACCGCGGGTGATCCGCGGGCGCACCGGCCAGATGACAGCGGCCCTTGGCGCCGCCGCCCTGCCGTTTTCCGACGCGCTGACGCCGCGGCTTGATACCAGCCGTGGCCCCACCGCCGAGCCCACCCCGGAACCCGCATAGACAGTCGAACCGAGCCGACGCCCAGGAGGATCCCATGACCGATCGTGACCGCATCGCCCGCCAGATGGAGGACCCGGCCCTGCTGCGCCTGCACCGGGCGCTGTCGCGTCTGGAATCGGTCGTGACGGTGATGAATACCGGCGCCCACCCCGATGATGAACAGAACGGGCTTCTGGCTTTCCTGCGGCTTGGGCTGGGGATGCGGGTGGTCGTCGCCTGCTCGACCCGGGGCGAGGGCGGGCAGAACATCCTTGGCCCCGAACGCGGCGCGGCGCTCGGCGTCCTGCGCACCCGAGAGATGGAGGCCGCCGCCGCCCGGATCGACGCGGATGTGGTCTGGCTGGGCTTTGGCCCCGGCGATCCGGTGCATGACTTCGGCTTTTCCAAGACGGGTGAAGGCACGCTTGCCCGCTGGGGCGAGGAGCGGCTGCTGGAACGCCTTGTGCGCGCCTATCGCAGCGAATGCCCCGATATCGTGATCCCGACCTTTCTGGACGTGCCGGGCCAGCACGGCCATCACCGCGCCATGACCCGCGCGGCGCGGCAGGCGATTGCGCTGGCGGCCGATCCTGCGGCCTTTCCCGATCATCTGGCCGAAGGCCTGCAGCCCTGGCAGGTGGCCAAGTTCTACCTGCCCGCATGGTCGGGGGGCGGGGCGACCTATGATGATGAGCTGCCCCCGCCAAAGGCGACGCTGCGGGTTCAGGCCGCCGGGCGCGACCCGGCGACCGGGGCGGCCTGGGATCACATCGGGGAATGGTCGCGCTATTACCACGCCTCGCAGGCGATGGGGCAGTGGCGCGATGTGCCGCGCGACGGCTGGGACCTGCATCTGGAGGGCGGCGCGCCGGAAGCCGCGATCACCGAAGACCTGCCCGCGAGCCTTGGCGATCTAGCGGCACTGCCGGGCGCGCCGCCCGCGCTTTCGGTGGCGGCGGATGCGATCGGGGCGGCCATCGCGGCCTTTCCGGCAGCCGACCGCATCCTGCCCGCCCTGCTGCAGGCCGACCGCGCCCTGCAAGAAGCCGAAGCCGACAGCGCATATCCCCATCGCCACCGCGTGACCCGCAAACGCATCGAGGTTCAGGCGGCGCTGTTCGAGGCGGCGGGCGTCACGATCCGCGCCTGGCCCGAACCTGCGCTGCTGCCCGCGGGCGGGCAGGGGCGGATCGGATGGCATGTCGCGGGCGACCGGCCCGTGACGCTGCGCGCCGTCCTGCCGGATGGCGTCACCGGCGGCGAGGCAGGCCCCACCGGCCTGACCGTCACGGCCGCACCCGATGCGCCCTTTTCGCAACCCTTCAGGCCCGGATGGGAGGCGAGGGGCGGCAATCACGGCACCTTCCTTTCGGCCGAGATGGTGCTGGAGGACCGGACGATCCGCCGCCGCGTCGATCTGGATGAGCCGTTGCAGATCGTCCCCGCCCGGACGCTGCAGGTCGAGCCCGACGCCTTTGTCCTGCGCCTGGCCGACCCGCCGGCGGCGCTCGATCTCCGGTTCCGGGGGCCGGTGCCGGACCTGAGCCTGCCGCCGGGCGTGACGCTCGATGGCACACGCCTGCATCTGACGGGGCCGATTGCGCCCGGGCTGCACGATCTTGCGCCCCGGCTGGACGGGCGGCCCGCGATGCGGATGACGACCGCCGCCTATCCGCATGTCGGGCGGCTCGCCTATCTGGAACCGGCGGCGTTGCGCCTGCTGGCGCTGGATCTTGCGCTGCCCGATGCGCGGATCGGCTATGTCGGCGGCGGGGGTGATCGCGTGGGGCTGTGGCTGGGGCGGATGGGGCTGGATGTCACGGTGCTGGACGATCTGGCGGCGGATGCGGATCTGTCGCGGTTCGACACCATCGTCATCGGCATCGTGGCCTTCGGCACCCGGCCCGACCTGGCTGCGGCGGTTCCGGCCCTGCATCGCTTCGTGCAGGACGGGGGCCATCTGGTCACGCTTTACCAGCGCCCCGATCAGGGCTGGACCGAAGGCGTCCCGCCCCGGCCGCTGACCATCGGCACCCCCTCGCTGCGCTGGCGCGTGACCGACCCCGCCGCACCCGTCACGGTGCTTGCGCCGGACCATCCGCTGCTGTCCGGCCCCAACCGCATCGGCCCCGAGGACTGGGCCGGCTGGGACAAGGAACGCGGCATCTACTTTGCCGCCCGCTGGGATGCGGCCTATCAGCCACTTCTTGCCATGAGCGATGCAGGCGAAGCCCCGTTGCAGGGGGCGCTGGTATCGGGGGCCATCGGCGCGGGGCGCCATACCCATACCAGCCTTGTGCTGCATCATCAGCTTGACCGGTTGGTGCCCGGCGCCTTCCGCCTTCTGGCGAACCTCGTGCAGCCGGCATGGTAGGCGGTGATGGCAGACAGCCAGGCCGGTCCTGAGGAGACGCCCTCGCTCGCGGGGGTGCCCTGGCTTCTGGCCGACATGCTGCTGGTCACGGGCATGACCGTTCTGGTCAAGATCCAGGGGGCCAGCTATCCGGCCGTGCAGATGGTCTTCATCCGCGCGCTGATCGGGCTTGTGGCGATCCTGCCGCTGATCTGGCAGCGCCGGCGCGATTTCCTTGGCATGCGCCAGCCCTTGCGCAATGCCGGCCGTGTGTGCTGCAACGCGGTCGCGCTCACGATGAACTTTGTCGCGGTTGCCGCGCTGCCGCTGGCGCTGGTGAATGCGATCGGCTTTACCCGGCCGCTGGTCTCGATGGGGCTTGCCGCGCTGCTGCTGAGCGAACGGATCAGCCGAACGCGCTGGCTGGGCGGGGTGATCGCCTTCTTCGGCGTGCTTGTCCTGATCTCGCCGGGCGATCTGGTGCTGAACGCGGGACTTTTCGCGGCCTTTGCCTCGGTCTTCTTCGGCTCGATGGCGGCGGTCCAGACCCGGGCCTTGCGCGGCGAAAGCACGACGGTGATGATGGTCTTCTATACCGTGGGCCTTGTGGTGCTGACGCTTGGCCCCGCGCTCTGGCTCTGGCAGCCGGTGCGCCCGGCCGACTGGGTGCCGCTGCTGGCCATCGGGATCCTGGCGCAGATCGCGCAATACTGTTTCCTGAGCGCCTATCGCCGAACCGAGGCCAGCCGTCTTGCGCCCTTCTCCTACCTGTCGATCCTGCTGGCGCTGGGGGCGGGCTGGGCCTTTTTCGGCGAACGCCCGCATGCCGGCATGCTGATCGGCGGCGCGATCATCATTGGCGCGCTGCACATGATCTGGCGCAGCGAACGCCGCCGACCGGGACGAGGCCGCCCCTAGCGCACCGGCCGCGGCAGCCCGAGCGCGAGAGCCGGAAGCGCAATGATCCGCCGCAGCCGCGGATGATCCGTCACGCCGAAAGACAGCACGCCGCGACAGATCTTCGGCAGGGATCTGTCCGCGCAATCGTCTTGATGACAAGGACATTCCTGCCGATGAGCGGAGATCATCCCCGAGTGCACCACAGCTCCGGACCGGGCCGGATCGACCAGCCCGATCACCGCCGGAAAGACGATCGGCACCGAAAGGATGACGAGCGCCGTTGCATGAAGAACAGGGGCCGGCATCAGGAACAACCCGAGGATCTGAGGCACGCCGGACAGGGCCGCAGCCCCAGCCCACCACGAAAAGCCAGGACCTCAGCGGCGCCTGCATGATCGCCGGGAAAGACCGACACCCCTGCCCCGATCAGGATCCTCTCGTTCGCGACGCTCTTGCGCCGCGCCTCGGCCAGACGGTCGTGCTCCAGGCCTGCGACCCGCGGAGCAACGCGGCCAGGCAGGTGCCGGCAGCGGCCGCCCCGGACGCGCGCACCCACCGGACGCGCCTCGGCCGATGACGTCGATGAACAGAAACGGTGACCACCGCAACCAGATCGGGCACCACCCGGCGTGATCACGCAGCCCCGGCTGCGCTGCGGCATTCTGATGCAACCGTGCCGCGACTCAGGGTCCGGGCCATCCTTCACAGGACTTCCTGCCGGAAGGGCATGGAAAAACCCCACCATCCCGCTAGAACAGGGATGTGCCACAGGACGGGCCCTTGCAAGCCCGCCCGAACCGGACAATCCGGGGCAGAACGGGGGACGGCATGGGCGACATCGGCAAGCGCAAATCCGAACATCTCGCAATCGTGGCCGAGGGACGCGGCGCGCAGGGGCGGATAGCCACCGGCTTTGACGGGGTGCGCTTCCTGCACAACGCCCTGCCCGAACTGGACCATGACGCGATCGACATGCGCAGCCACTTCTGCGGGCGGACGCTTGCGGCACCGATCCTCGTCTCGGCGATGACCGGCGGCCCGGCCGAGGCCGAGGCGATCAACACCCGCATCGCCCGGGCCTGTCAGGCGCTTGGCCTGGCGCTTTCGGTCGGTTCGCAGCGCATCGCGCTGCAGGCGGGGGGCAATGGCGGGCTGGGGCGTGGCCTGCGCGCGCTTGCGCCGGACGTGCCGATCCTGGGCAATCTGGGGGCGGTGCAGCTTGCCCATGGGCTTGGCCCCGACGATGCGCTGCGCGCGGTCGAGATGATCGAGGCCGACGCGCTGATGCTGCATCTCAACCCTCTTCAGGAGGCGATCCAGGAGGGCGGAGACCGCAATTTCTCCGGCCTTCTGGCGCGGATCGAGGCGCTGGCCCGCCGCCTGCCGGTGCCCCTCGGCGTCAAGGAGGTGGGGGCCGGGCTGTCGGCGCCGGTCGCGCGCGCGCTGATGGATGCGGGCGTGGTGATCCTTGATGTGGCGGGCGTGGGGGGCACCAGCTGGGCGCGGGTCGAGGCGGAACGCGGCACGCCCCGCACGCGCCGCATCGCCGCCCCCTTCCACGACTGGGGCATCCCCACCGCCGATTGCCTGCGCCAGATCGCACCGCATCTGCGCGAGGGCTGCAGCCTCATCGGCTCGGGCGGGGTGCGGCACGGGCTGGATGTCGCGCGCGCGATCCGGCTGGGGGCCGATCTTGCCGGGCAGGCCGCGGGCGCCCTGCCCGCCGCCCGCGACAGCACCGAGGCCCTGACCGAACATCTCTCGGACATCATGGCGCAGCTGCGCATCGCCATGTTCTGCACCGGATCACGCAATCTTGCGGCATTGCGCGCCGCCCCGCTGCATCCTGCGGTGGACTAGCGATGGACAGCCCCCCTGCAAGACCACAGGATCAGGACAGACCCGAACCGCAACCGGCAAGGCAAGCGATGACGCGACACCATCCCACATCCGGCGTCCCCGCCCCAGCAGCAGGGACCGCGCCGCCCGGCCCCCTCGGCCACGCCGCCCGTCCGGCCCCGCCCGCCGCCGCGCAACCCGGCAAGGCCGCGCCGCGCCTGCCCGAGCGCAGCACCATCAGCCTGCTTCTGGCCGGGGCGATCGTCGCCGCCTGGCTTGCGCTGCATGTTCATGCGCTGTGGTTTCTGGACGCGCCCCGCCAGCCGCTGCTGGCCCTGGCCGAGGTCGCGGGCCTCACCTGGCTTTCGGTGGGGCTGTTCATCATCGCCCATGATGCGATGCATGGCGCGGTGGTGCGGGGATCGGCGCGCGCGAACACGGTGGTCGGTCAGTTGGCGCTGGCGCTTTACGCGGGCTTTTCCTGGCGCAAGCTGATCGTCAAGCACATGGCCCATCACCGCCACGCCGGCACCGATCACGACCCCGATTTCGCCCATGGCGGGCCGGTGCGCTGGTATCTGGACTTCCTGCGCACCTATTTCGGCCTGCGCGAAGCGCTGGTGCTGGGGCTGGCGGTGGGCGCCTATGCGCTGGTGCTGGGGCCGCGCTGGCCCTATGTCGCCTTCTGGGTCCTCCCCTCGATCCTCGCCTCGATCCAGCTGTTCGTCTTCGGCACCTGGCTGCCGCACCGCCCGGGCACCGCCCCCTTCCCCGACCGGCACAATGCCCGCTCTTCCCGGATGGGGCGGGCGGTGTCGCTGCTGACCTGCTACCACTTCGGGGGCTTTCACCACGAACACCACCTTCACCCATCGGTGCCCTGGTGGCAGCTGCCGGCCACCCGCCCTGCCTCCGGCGCACCCCCAGCGCAAGGGACCGACGCATGACCATCCTGGGCCCGATCCTGATCGTCCTTCTGACCGTCGCCGCGATGGAACTGATCGCCTATGCCACCCACCGCTGGATCATGCATGGGCCGATCGGCTGGGGCTGGCACAAATCGCATCACGAAGACCATGACCACCTGTTCGAGAAGAACGACCTTTACGGCCTCGTTTTTTCGGTCCTCGCCTTCCTGCTGTTTCTGGCCGGCGGGCTCTGGTGGCCCACGCTCTGGTGGGTCGCCCTGGGGATGAGCGTCTATGGCCTGATCTATTTCGTGCTCCATGACGGGCTGGTGCACCAGCGCTGGCCGTTCCGCTATGTGCCCCGGCGCGGCTATTTCCGCAGGCTCTATCAGGCGCACCGGCTGCATCACGCGGTCGAGGGGCGCGACGATTGCGTGAGCTTCGGCTTCATCTACGCCCCCCCGGTGGACAGGCTGAAGGCGCGGCTGCGCGCCTCGGGGGTGCTGAACCGGCGTCAGTCGCAGCATCGCGATGCCTGGGCCCCCGACCGCGACGACAGGTAGCGCCGATGGCCCGGATCGCCTTCTGCCTGCCCGCGCTGCCCAGCCATGCCGCCGTTCACGGCGCGCTGGCGCGGGTGCTGATGCAGCGCGGCCATCGCTGCCATTTCGTCGGCGGCACCGGGCTGGCCCCGCTTGCGGCCCGCGAAGGGGTGATCTTCACCGCGCTTGGCTTTCGCGATCCCGACCTGCGCGGCGCGGGGCTGGCGCGCACGCTCTGGGCGACGGCGCAGGCCACGCGCGGTTTCGTCGATCACGGCCCCGCGGTTCTGGCACGGCTCGCCCCCGATCTGGTGATCGCCGATCAGGCCGAACCGGGGGCGAGCCTTGCCGCCGAGGCCGCGGGCCTGCGCCGCGCCACCCTTGCCTCGGCCCTGCCGATGGACCGGGAGGACACGATCCCGCCGCCTTTCCTTGACTGGCCCTGGCAGGAGGGCCCGGCGGCGGAACGGCGCAACCGCGGCGGCTGGCGCGTGGCCGACCTGCTGATGACCCTGCAACGGCGGGCGCTGGCCCGGGGCTGCCGCCGCCATGGCCTGCCCGTCCGCACCGGGATGGGCGACTGGATCTCCCCCCTGCTGGATCTGCGGCAACTGCCCCGGGCGCTGGATTTCCCGCATGACTGGCCGGCCTCGGCGATCTCGGTCGGGCCGCTGCGCGACCCCGATCGGGGCAGCTTCACCCCGCCCGACCCCGGGCGGCCGCTGGTCTTTGCCTCGCTCGGAACCCTTGCCGGGCGGCGGCGCGGGCTGTTGCAGGCGATCTGCGCGGCGGCCAGCGATCTTGATGTGACGCTGCTTCTGGCCCATGCCGGCACCCTCGATGCGGCCACGGCCGCCGCGCTTCCGGGCCGGCCGGTCCTGCGCGATCTGTTCCCGCAGCGCGCGGTGCTGGCCCGGGCCGATGCCTGCATCACCCATGCCGGGCTGAACACGGTGCTGGATTGCGCCGCGGCGCAGGTGCCCATGGTGGCGATCCCGCTGGCCTTCGAACAACCCGCGACCGCGGCGCGGCTGGCCCATCACGGCGCCGCCCGCGTGCTGCCGCACCGCAGGGCCAGCGCCAATGCGATCCGCGCCGCCCTGACCGAGGTTCTGACCAACCCCGCCTTCCGCGCGGCCCTTGCCCCGGCGCGGGCCGAAATCGCCGCCGCGGGCGGGGCCAGCCGCGCCGCGGATCTGGTCGAGGCCACGCTGTCCCGCCCGGGTCTTGCCGCATGACCAGCGATCTTCTTCTTGCCGGGGCGGGCCTGGCCAACAGCCTGATCGCGCTTGCGGTGGCCGAGGCCCGCCCCTCGGCCCGCATCCTGCTGCTGGACCGCGCCCCCGGCCCCTCGGATCTGCACACCTGGTCGCACCACCTCACCGATCTGAGCGCCGACTGGCTGCGCCGCCTCGCCCCCGCCCGGCGCGCGACATGGCCCGATCAGGAGGTCCGCTTTCCCGATCACGCCCGCCGCCTGCGCGCGGGCTATGCGGCGCTTGATGGCACAGGACTGGCGCGGCTGCTGTGCGACAGGGGGATCGAGATCCGCTGGAACGCCCGGATCACCGCGCTGGATGCCACCGGCGCCACGCTGGCCGATGGCACAAGGCTTGGCGCCGCCTGCGTCGTGGATGGCCGGGGCGGCCGCCCTTCTCCGCATCTGGTCACCGGCTTTCAGAAGTTCCTCGGGCTGGAACTGGAAACCCCTGCCCCGCATGGCATTGCGCGGCCCTGCATCATGGATGCGACGGTCAGCCAGCAGGATGGCTACCGCTTCATCTACCTTCTGCCGTTCTCCGCAACGCGGCTGCTGATCGAGGATACCCGCTACAGCGACGGCCCCGATCTGGACGAAGCCGCCCTTGTCGCCGAGGTGCTGCGCTATGCCGATGCGAAGGGCTGGCAGGGCGCGCGGGAAATCCGGCGCGAACGGGGCATCCTGCCCATCGCGCTGGCCCATGACGCCCGCGCCTTCTGGGCCGATCACGCGACGGGCGCCGTGCCGGTGGGGCTGCGGGCGGGTCTGTTTCACCCGGTCACCGGCTATTCCCTGCCCGTCGCTGCCGATGTGGCCGATGTGGTGGCCGATGTCGCGGCCCGCGCGCCAGCCCTGACCACCGACACCCTGCGCCGCGCGGTGCAGGCCCATGCCATCGCCCGCGCCGACCGCGACCGCTTTCTGCGGCTTCTCAGCCGGATGATGTTCCGCGGCTGCGCCCCCGATCAGCGCCGCCGCCTCCTCTCCCGCTTCTACCGCCTTCCCGAAGGTCTGATCGAACGCTTCTATGCCGGCCGCCTGACATGGCCCGACCGCCTGCGCATCGTCACCGGCAAACCGCCGATCCCGATCCGCACCGCGCTGGCCTGCCTTCCCGAATCCCCGCTGCTCCAGGAGAAATCATGACCCCGCGCACCGCCATCGTCATCGGCGCAGGCTTCGGCGGTCTCGCCCTTGCCATCCGCCTGCAATCCGAAGGCATCGCCACCACCCTGCTGGAGGCGCGCGACAAGCCCGGCGGCCGCGCCTATGTCTGGCAGGATCAGGGCCATGTCTTCGATGCCGGCCCCACCGTCATCACCGATCCCGAGGCCCTGCGCGAGCTTTGGGCGCTCAGCGGTCAGGACATGGCCCGCGATGTCACCCTGATGCCAGTCTCGCCCTTCTACCGCCTGCTCTGGCCCGACGGGAAGAAGTTCGATTATGTCAACGATGCCGATGCATTGGAGCGGGAGATCATGGCCTTCAGCCCCTCCGACCTGGAGGGCTATCGCCGCTTTCATGATTACGCGGAGGAGGTGTATCAGGAAGGCTACCTGAAACTCGGCACCGTGCCCTTCCTCAAGCTGGGCCAGATGATGCGGGCCGCGCCCGCCCTTGTGCGGCTGGAGGCCTATCGCTCCGTCCACAGCATCGTCGCCAGGTTCATCAAGGACCCGCATCTGCGGCAGGCGTTTTCCTTCCACACGCTGCTGGTGGGCGGCAATCCCTTTTCCACCAGTTCGATCTACGCGCTGATCCATGCGCTGGAACGGCGCGGCGGTGTCTGGTTCGCCAAGGGCGGCACCAATGCGCTGGTCTCCGGCATGGTCGCGCTGTTCGAACGGCTGGGCGGCACGCTGCACCTTGACACCCGCGTCGCGCGTATCGAGACGGAGGGCGCCCGCGCCACCGGCGTCACCCTGTCCGACGGGCGCAAGATGCAGGCCGACATGGTCGCCAGCAACGGCGACGTGATGCACAACTACCGCGACCTGCTGGGCCATACCGGTCGGGGGCGGATGAAGGCGGCGCTGCTGGGGAAACAGCGGTGGTCGATGTCGCTGTTCGTGCTGCATTTCGGCCTGTCGAAGATGCCGGAAGGGCTGGCGCACCACACCATCCTGTTCGGCCCCCGCTATCGCGAACTGGTCACGGAAATCTTCGGCGGCCCCAAGCTGCCGGAGGATTTCTCGCTCTACCTCCATTCCCCCTGCGTAACCGATCCCGGCCTTGCGCCGCCGGGGATGTCCACGCATTACGTGCTGGCCCCGGTGCCGCATCTGGGCCGCGCGGATATCGACTGGGCGGCGGAAGGGCCGCGCCTGGCCGACCGCATCTTCCAGAGCCTGGAGGAACGCCTCATCCCCGATCTGCGCAAGAACCTGACGGTGCAGCGCATCTTCTCCCCCACCGATTTCGCCACCGAACTGGGCGCCCATCACGGCAGTGCGTTCTCGATCGAACCGATCCTGCGCCAATCGGCGTGGTTCCGCCCCCATAACCGCGACCGCAGCATCCGCAACTTCTACATCGTGGGTGCCGGCACCCATCCCGGCGCCGGCATCCCCGGCGTCGTGGGCTCTGCCAAGGCGACGGCGGGGGTAATGATCGCGGATGCCCGGGCATGAGCGAGCTTCTGGCCACGTCGGAAGCCGCCATCGCACAAGGCTCGCAAAGCTTCGCCGCCGCCGCCCGGCTGATGCCGGCGGCGATCCGCGCGGATACGGTGATGCTTTATGCCTGGTGCCGCCACGCCGATGACGTGATCGACGGGCAGGACCTGGGCAGCACGCCCCGCGCCCCCTACGACCCCGTGGCCCGCCTTGCCGCGCTCCGCGCCGAAACGCTGGCTGCCCTGACCACCGACACAGCCGTCGCGCCGCCCTTCGCGGCGCTGCGGCAGGTGGCCCGCCGCCACGATTTCCCCGAAAGCTGGCCGCTTGACCTGATCGAGGGCTTTGCCATGGATGTGGAGGGGCGGCATTACCGCACCCTGAACGACACGCTGGACTATTCCTATCACGTCGCGGGGGTGGTCGGGGTGATGATGGCGCGGGTGATGGGGGTGCGCGATCCGGCCATGCTCGACCGCGCCTGCGATCTTGGCCTCGCATTCCAGCTGACCAATATCGCCCGCGACGTGATGGATGATGCCCGGATCGGGCGCATCTACCTGCCGCAGGACTGGCTCGATGCGGCGGGCGCCACCGTCAGCGGTGACATCCCCTCGCCCGCGCTTCATTCGGTGATCCTGCGGCTTCTGGACCGGGCCGAGCCCTATTACGCCTCGGCCCGCGCCGGTCTGCCCGCCCTGCCCGCCCGCTGCGGCTGGTCGATCGCGGCGGCGGCGCGGATCTATCGCGCCATCGGCAGCCGTATCCGCAGCGGCGGGCCGGACGCCTATCGCCAGCGCATCGCCACAACGCGCGGGGCAAAGCTGGCGCTCGCGGCCCGGGCCCTGGGCGATCTGGCCGCGGCCCGCACCGCGCCGCCACCCCCCCGCACCGGCCTCTGGACCCGGCCGGGGCGTTGAGCTTCGCCGCGGTGCCCGGATGGCCGTGCCTGTTCCGGGTTCCGCTGCTGGCCCGGCGGCGGGCCTGCGGCGCCGATGGGTCGGTGGCCTGGCCTGCGCCGCGGCACCGGTGACAGGCACCGGACGGCCCGGCGGCCGGTCATGGCCGTGCTCCGGACAGCGGCCATGGCGGCCACGCGCCCTTCCTGCCCGCGGGGGTGGCGCCACAGCCCGACACGCCGCAGCCGACTGTGCCAGGCCGCGACGCGCCGGGCGCACCGCAGGGGCGATTGTCCCGGCGGCCTCCTGCGGCCTCCGCCGGACCGGGCTTGCACGCCCCAAGCGCCCGCCCGGCGAGCGGAAACACGCAGGCCCGGCCGGGGGTAAGCCCCGCCACCGCAGAGGGCCCCACGCCGATTGCGGCGCGTCAGGCCGGTGCCCGGTGCGGCAGCACACGGCCGATGAAGCGGCCGATCTCTTCGATGGGGAAGCCCTGCGCATGCAGGATCCGGTCCAGTTCGGCGCGCTGGTGTTCGTAATGGCGCGTCGCCTCGGCCCGGCCCCGCGTGGCAAGGATGCCCTGCCCCCGCCCCGGCGCCGCGTCGCGCCCGGTATCCTTGCCAAGGGTGGCAGCCTCGGCCAGCACGTCCAGCAGATCATCATAGCACTGGAACACCCGTCCGATCTGACGCGCAAGCCCGGCCAGGCGCTCGGCCTCGGGCGTGGCCAGGCCGCGGATCACCGCCAGCATCGACAGGCCCGCGACGAACAGCACCCCCGTCTTGAGATCCTGTTCGCGCAGCACGCCCGCCTCGGTCTTTTCGGCGTGCAGATCCAGCTCCTGCCCGGCACAAAGCCCCTCCGGACCAAGCGCATCGGACAGGATCATCACCAGCTGCATCCGCTCGGGCGCGCCAAGTCCGCGCGCGCCCGCCAGCAGGCGATTGGCTTCGGTAATCAACGCAATCCCGGCCAGGATCGCGCGGCTTTCGCCATGCACCACATGCGAGGCCGGCTGCCCCCGCCGCAGCCGGGCGTCGTCCATGCAGGGCAGATCGTCAAGGATCAGCGAGGCGGTATGCACCATCTCGATCGCACAGGCCGCATCCACCAGCGCATCGGGAACCGCGCCCGAGGCCTCGGCCAGCTGCAGCATCAGCATGGCCCGGAACCGCTTGCCCGGCGCCAGCAGCGCCTCGGACATCGCCCGCCCCAGCGCCGGCGACTGGCGCCCGAACCCGGCGGCCATTTCCTGCAGCCGCGCCTCGATCCGGGCCTGATGACCCCAGGCGCCATCCCGCAGCACGGCGTCGTCGCCTCGGGCACCTGGACCCTCGGCCCCGGTATCCCGAGCACCGTCCCCGCCCGTGGCCGCCGCAGGCTGGGCCATTGTTCCGGGAACATATTCCTCACCGGTTCTGTCAGGGCGGCACCAGCCGATGCCCTCCATCGTGCTTGTCATGATCTACCCCCTGCGCCGCGACCTCACAACTGTGACGTGTCGGGCTCATGCTGTCCACGTCTCCGTGGGTCTGCCTGCGCGAAAGCCCCGGGGCCTGTCCCGCCCGCCCCGGCCTCTGGCCGATGTTCTAGGGCACGACCTGGCATGCGCAAGATGCGCGGCAAAATTGTGACGCCCTCTTCGCTTCGTCGGGCAGTTGTCACACACGCGCGCAGCCGTTGTCACACACGCGCGCAGCCTTAGATCGCCGGGGATGAACAAGCCTGCCCGCCCCCCGTCCTGCGCCTTGCGCGCCGACGATCCGCACCTGCGTCACCGGCATGCCCTGCTCCGCCAGGCGCCGTCCCTGCAGGCAGTGCAGGTGTTCTTTCTCGCGCTCATCCTCATCGATATAGCCCGTGGGGCGCCCTGGGCGGCGCTGGGGGCGTTCGGAGGACTTGGCGCCTGCCTTCTCGTGCCGGCGGTGCGCGAAAAGAGCCGCTTTACCGTGCCGATCCCGGTCGATCGTGCCACGGGAGCCTTCGTTTTCGCCACGATCTTCCTGGGCGAACGCGTGGCATTCTACGACCGCTTCTGGTGGTGGGATCTTGCCGCGCATTTTCTGGCCGGAGTGCTGCTGTGCAACCTCGCGGCGATCCTGTTCGACCAGTTGACGCAGGCGGGTCCACGCCTGCTGCGGGCGCTTTTCATCTTCGGCCTCTCGGTCGCCGGCGCCGCGCTCTGGGAGGTGGTCGAATACCTGCTTGATCTGGTCTTCGACGCCGATGCGCAGCGGGGCAGCCTTGACGATACGATGACGGATATCCTTGCCCATGTTCTGGGCGCGCTGCTTGCCACGGCGGGCCTGGTCCGTCGTGGCGCCGTGCAAGGGATGGGCCCGCGCCAGCCAGGCCCCGTTCAGCGCGGCTGAAGCCCCGGCACGCGGTTGCGCCGTCCGACCCCGATGCTGCCTTCGCGGCGGCCGCAGCTTCCTCGTGTCGCAAAAGGGCGGCATGAGGGGCGCGAAGAAGCATGGCAGAAGCCGGGACGCGGCCGTGACTTCTGCGACCGGAAAGCCGCGCAGCAACAGCGTCACCGATCCGGACGTCACGCCGGCCGGAAGAGCGGCCCGCCGTGCCTGCGCCACCGCGCCTGATCGGCGCGACATTTGAAAGCGGGGCGGCGATCCGCCTCGGCATGACATTGGCGGTCCCTGGCGCTGCATGGACACCGGCCGAACCGCTGTGCGTCGTCCCATGCCGGGACCACGCCGCTGGGTCGGCGCGGCGGCAGATCAGGCACATTGCGCCTGACGACGACGGGCGCCGCTCCTTCTGCCGGAACCGACAGCCAGAGGCGCACGGCCTTCTGGACAGGCGGACGACACCGCAGTCGAGGTAATGACCAGCAGATGCCGACGTTCCCGGGTGCGCCTTGGCCGCGTCCGGTCCGGCGACGTTCCCAAAGCCCGTCGCGATCCTGATGATCCGGATCTCGTGCCGCCAGCCCGTGCAGAGGACGGGACGATCCGCCCAGAGCCCGCGAAGCCCGAAGACGGCACGACCGGGACGGCATGGCGGCTGTCTGCGTGCGCATGGCCAGACAGCCACGCACGGGCGTCCTTGCCGCAGCAGCCTCAGGGGGCGACTGCCGCCCTTTCTTGCCGATCCGCCGCAACAGGCAAGCCGCAAAACCCATGTCAGCAGCCGCGCTCCGGGGGTGACCACCGCTACACCCATCAATCATTGCTCGGCCTGGGCAAGGGAGCATTACCGATCCCGCCAATGCCGGCGGCAGCGGCACGATCTGCACCCTTCAAGCGTCTCACGACGATGAGGCAGAGACATTCCCGGGCTTGGAGGCAGCGCGGCAGGGGCCGGCAGAAGGCGCCTGGACCGGCAGGTCCGGGACGATCGGCGTCACAGAGGCGGCAGGCCGGCACGGGCCGGCCGTCCCGGTTCAGTCGATCTGGCCGATGCTCCAGAACAGCGTCTCGCCCGACGCGTCCTGCAGACCGTCATTGTCGGTCACGACCCATGCCGTGCCTGCCGCGTCGATGGCAAAGCCTTCGATCTTGTCCTGCACATAGCCATTCAGTGCACGAAGGTCGGGAATGAAATCCCGCACCAGTTCCTTTTCGACGACCGGCAGTTCACCGCCCAGCGGCGCGGGCTGGAGTTGCGAGATGGCGACACGATAGAGCTTCTTCGTCTGCGCTGCCTCCCCGATCAGGTTGTCGCGCTCGACCACATAGGCCCAATCGCCGTGCAGGGTGATTTCGGAAAGCCCGATCCAGGCGCCCTCGGCGGGCCTGTCGAGCGGGTAATGCACGGCGCCCCAGGTCTTTGCCGCCGTATCATAGGCGACCAGCTTCACCAGACCGGCAGGATCGTCGCGCCATTCACGCTGCACGGCCATCCACAGCCTGTCCCCCTGAACGGCGATGCCCTCGAAGCCGAAGCGGATCTCGTGAGCCAGCAGTTCCGCAGGCAGGGCAATCTCCTCGCGGATCTCGCCCTTCGCGTCGGTGCGGTAGATGGCATGCGGGATCAGGCGGTCCGTCCGTCCCTCGGAGGCGAGCCAGAACCCGCCGTCGGCGGCCAGAGCGATGCCTTCAAGGTCAAGCTTCTGGGCGGGCTGACCCGCGCGCGTGACGACGATCCTGTCGGTGATCCGTGCCGGGCTCTGGGTGGCATCAATGGTGAAGATCGAGGGCTGCATGCCAAAGACGCTGTCCGATACCGCATAAAGGCGTCCCGGCGTCGCGGCATCCGCGACCATTCCCGACAGCGCCCCCCAGCCGATCAGCGTCTCGGCGCCCTCGGAGGTGATCATCGGATAGGCGGCCGGACCCTCCTGCCATTCATAGATCATCACATGGCTGCCCGCCGCACCATCCGCCCGGCCGTCCAGTTCGTTGGCCGTGACCAGAAGGCCACGCGACGGGATGGCCACGACGCCTTCGGGGCTGATGCCCGAAGGCAGAAGCTGGTGCAGGCGCGGTGCGGCAAGATCCGACACGTCATAAACCGCGATCAGCGAGGCGCGCTCCAACGCCACAAAGACCATCGGCACTCCGTCGAATGTTGCCGCCTCCATGCCCTCGGGCTCGATTCCCTTGGAATGGCTGCGATGCTCGGGATAGTGGCCGATGCGGATCACGGCATGTTCCAGCGTGTTGCCCGCGTCCCAGACCGGCGTGCCGTCGCGGCGGAAGACCGACCAGCCGCGCGTGCCGCCCGTCCAGTCGCCTTCATTGGCGAAGGCGACATGATCGGCATCAAGCCATTTCACCGCATCGGGTTCGCGCGCCGTCGCCGCCTTGCTGCCCGAAAAATCCAGGGCACCGTCGCGGCGCGTGTCGATCCCCTCAAGCGCCACCTCGCCGGCCGGGAAATGCGTCAGCACCGCACCATCGGCGCCGATGATGACGATATGGTTGTTTTCCTGAAGCGTGACGACGATTTCGCCGGCCGCGTTGATATCGACGAATTCGGGCTCGGGATCTTCGGGGAAGATGTCGGCCAGCCCGGTCAAGTCGATCACCTGCAGCGCGCCGCAATCGGCCTGGCCATCGGCGATGGGCAGCTTGACGACAAAACCCGCCGGCATCTGCGGCAGCCCGCCATCGCCCAGGCTCTCGTCCCGCTCGTTTTCGATGGCGATCGCCAGGAAGCTGCCATCGGGCGCCTTGGCCACGGCATCGGGCTGCCCGCCGAGGTCGCATTCCCCGGTGATCGACATGCTGACCGGATCGACAACCACCAGCTTGCCCGAGGGATCCGCGAAGCTTTCCGAGGTGTTGACCCCGACATAGGCGGACGCGCCGATGAAGACTGCCGTGGTCGGCTCGCCGCCCATGTCGATACTGCCGATCGCCCGCGGCGCCTCTGGGTCCGTGATGTCGATCAGGCCGATGACGCCAAGGGGGCTGTCGGAATAGATCAGCATCATCCCGTCTTCAGAGGCCGAGACGATCTCGGCCGAGCTGGTGCGCGACCGATCCTCGCCCTCGGCCATGTTCTCCGTCACCGGAAAGCTGGCGATGCGGTTGAAATGGCGCTCGGCAAGCGCGGGGGTTGCAGCGATAAGTGCCAGCATGGACGACAGGCAGGTGGAACGGATGGACATGGCGCCTCGCGAATCTGTTGAGCGAGGCCGGAGCCTAGCTGCGGCGTGTCACAGATCCGTGACGCGCGTCAGCGCAGCTCGCCGCCGCCATGGCACGCCCGCACCGGCAGTCCGAACGCGCCAGGCTGGTGATTCCGACGCATCCGGGCGGCAGCCACCGGGCTGATGTCGTCACAGCCCGGATCGGTCATGCTGCTCTCGCCGCTCAAGGCCTATCTGGCTGCCGCCATCGCCGCGGGGCGGTGAACGACCTGATGGCGGCCGTCGGCTTCCGGTCGGTGCTGGCCATCTGCTGACAAGCTGTGACACGACGATCGCCGGCGTGGCCGCGGCAACGCCGCAGGCACCCTCGCGGGCGGGACGGCGATCTGTCCGCCTGGCGGACGTATCGCAAATGATGCATGAAATCACCGCCACGATGCGGCACCTTCCGGGCCGGGAACAGAGTCGCTGGTTGAGGGGAGAGATCATGCGCTCAGACATCACGATCGGTCCGGCGCGCCGGGCAGCCGCTGAAAAGATCATGGCATGAGGGGCAGACGACGCTCGGCCCTTCTGTCGTCGCTGCTTTACGCCTCGGCGGGCTGTTTCGTGCTGGGCGCGGGGGTCACCGTGGTGGATGTCGCGCTGCGCGGGCTTGCCGGGCGCAATGTGCCCGCCGCGATCGAGCTTACCTCCTTCGCAATCGGGCTGGGGGCGCTTCTGGCGATGCCGGCCTGCTATTGGCTGCGCAGCAATGTCACCGCCCGGCTTCTGTCAGAGCTTATGCCCCGGCGCTTCGGTCGACCGCTGTCGCGCCTGGGAGCGGCGAGCGCGGTGGTTTTTGCGGCGGTCCTGTTCTGGGTCATGGCGGGCAACACGCTGTCAAAGATCGGGTCGCCCGAAACCTCGCGCGATCTGGGCCTGCCGATGCCGGTGCTGCTGGGCATTGTGTCGGTGACGCTGGGCCTGTCGCTGCTGGCCGCGCTTGTCGGCCTCTGGACCGAATGGCGAGGGGCGCGCCCCCATGATTGACGGTCTGATGATGGGCGGGCTCGGCTTTGCCGCGGCCATTGTTCTTGTCCTGCTGGAGGTTCCGGTCGCCGTGGCGCTTGGGCTGGTGGGCCTTGGCGGAGCCGCAATGATCCTTGGGCCTGGTGCCGCGGCGACCATCGGCGCCACGACGATCTGGGACAGCCTGACGAATTACACGCTGACGATGCTGCCGTTGTTCGTGCTGATGGGCAATCTGGCCGCGCAATCTGGGCTTTCGTCGCGGCTCTACCGGTCGATGACCACGCTGATCGGGCACCGCCGGGGCGGGCTGTCGCTGGCGACCATCGGCGCCTCGGCAGGGTTCGGGATGATCTCGGGTTCGTCGCTGGCAACGACGGCGACGATGGGCCGGATCGCGCTGCCGGAAATGCGCGCCGCAGGCTATTCCAATGCGCTCGCGTCAGGGACAGTGGCGGCGGGTGGCACGCTGGGCATCCTGATCCCGCCGTCGACGGTACTGGTGATCTATGCCTTCATCGCCGAACAGTCGATCCGTGCGATGCTTCTGGCCACGGCGGGGCCGATCCTGATCGCGGTGACGCTTTATGCGCTGGCGGTCTGGCTGCCCATCCGGCTTGGCTGGCAGGCTGCGCCCGAACGCGCCCGTGCCGACCGGGCCGAACGACGCGCGGCGCTGCGTGAATTGTTGCCGCCGCTGGGCGTGTTCGGGCTGATCATGGGCGGGCTCTACACCGGACTGTTCACCGCGAACGAAACCGCCGCGATCGGCGCGGCCGTCGTGCTGGCCTATGGCGTCCTGTCGCGCCGGCTGACCTGGGCCGGGTTTCTGGAGGCGGCGATGGATACCGCACTGACCTGCGGCGCGCTTTATCTGGTGCTGATCGCGGCCAATCTGTTCAACTTCTTCCTGGCGCTGTCGGGGCTGCCGTTTTCGCTGACCTCGATGTTCGCGGGGGTGCTGGACAGCCCGCTGACGGTGATCCTGCTGATGCTGGTGATCTATCTGGTGCTGGGCACCCTGATGGACAGCCTTGCGATGCTGCTGCTGACGGTGCCGCTGTTCGTGCCGGTGGCGCAGGCGGCGGGGATCGACCTGATCTGGTTCGGCATCTTTGCGGTGATGGTCGTGGAAATGGGGCTGATCACGCCGCCCGTGGGGATGAACCTCTTCGTGCTCAAGACCACGAATCCTGAGATCCGGATGGTCGAGCTGTGGAAGGGTGTCACGCCCTTCGTCCTGGCCGATTTCATCCGCCTGCTGATCATTATCGCGGTGCCCGCCATCGTGTTGTGGCTGCCGCAGAATGCCTTTTGAAACCGGAATCCATGGGAGGGATACCGCATGACCATGTTGAAACGCCTTGTTGCCGGCACTGCGCTTGGCCTGATCGTCGCCTCGGGGGCGCAGGCGCGCGAAATGCGCGTGTCCTCGTTCGAGCCGCCGCAGGGGTTCTATTCGGCGCAGATCCTGCAGGCCTGGATCGACGAGGTGAATCCGAAGCTTTCCGAAGGTAATGCCTTCAAGCTTTACCCCGGCTCGATGCTGGGCGCACCGCCCGCACAGGCCGAACTGGTCAAGGCCGGGGTGGCCGATGTCGCACTGGTGGTCCCCACCTATACGCCGGGGCTGTTCCCGATGTCGGGGGTGGTCGAAGTGCCGGGTATCGCCCGGACCTCGGCCCAGGGCACGGCGGTGCTGAACGCGCTGGCCGATGAAGGGTTTCTGGCGGCGGAATATGCCGATTACAAGATCATCGCGCTGTTCACCACCCCCGGCTATCGGCTGCTGATGAAGGGCAATGGCGCTTCTGCCCCGGATGATCTGAAAGGGCTGAAGCTGCGCACGCCGTCGCCCTTCGGCACCAGGCTGCTGGAGATGATGGGCGCCTCGGGCGTGTCGATTCCGGCGCCGCAGGTCTATGAAAACCTTGAACGCGGTGTGGTATCGGGGGCGGTCTGGGTATTCGATGCCTACAAGACCTTCCGCCTGGACGAGGTGGCCCCCACCGTCACCACCACGCGCATCACGGCATCGCCGATGGCAATCCTGATGAACAAGGCCAGCTATGAAGCCCTGTCCGAGGATGACCGCGCGGTGATCGACGCAATGGCGGGCCGCGGGGCGGCCGAATGGGTCGCAGGCGTGGTCGATGCCGCGGATGCCGCGCTGGAACAGGGCTTCCGGGACGGGGGCAAGGTGACCTTCATCGACCAGGAAGGCGAAGCGGCCGAGGCCTGGGCGGCTGCCCTGTCCTCCGCCTCGGAACTCTGGGTGGCCGATCAGGCCGATCCGGCGGCGGCCCGCGCCGTTCTGGACCGCGCAACCGCGGTTGCCAGCGAAGCGACGACGAACTGAGCCCATCCCCTGTCCGCCTGATGGACGGACAGGGGGCCGCCCTTGGGTCTGGCGCCCGGCTGCGCCAGAACGGGGCACACATCACGAAGCAAGGATGCGAACCATGGCGATTTCGGCACTGGGTTATCTTGGCGTGCGCTCTGACAAGTTGGAGGACTGGTCGGATTTCGCGGGCAGATTGTTGGGGATGCAGAAGATCGACCGCGGCGGCAAGGCGCTGGCCTTCCGCATGGACGACCGCATGCAGCGGCTGCTGGTTTCCGACGAACCCGGCGAGACGCTGGCCTTCATGGGCTGGGAAGTCGCGCGGAAATCCGACCTGCAGACCTATGCCGCGCGGCTGGATGCGGCGGGCGTGCTCGTGCATCCCGGATCGCGTGAACTGGCCGACCGGCGCTTCGTCGCCGATCTGATCTGGTTCGAGGACCCGATGGGCAACCGGGTGGAACTGTTCCATGGGCCGATGATCGCCTCTGATCCCTTCGTGCCGGGCCGGCCCATCGATGGTTTCAACACCGGGCCGCTGGGCATGGGCCATGCGGTGCTGCATGTGAAGGACATCGACGTGATGTTGCCCTTCTACCGCGACCTGCTGGATTTCCATGTGTCCGACTACGGGCTGGTGCCCTATGGGCTGTATTTCTTCCATGTGAACAACCGCCATCACAGCTTTGCGATGGTCGGCTCGGGCCAGGCGGGTTTCCACCATTTCATGGTCGAGTTCCTGAACCTCGACGACGTGGGACAGGGCTATGACCTGGCGCAGCTGGAAGAGGGCCGGGTGGCCTATACGCTGGGCCGGCACACGAATGACTACATGACCTCGTATTATGCCCATTCGCCCTCCGGGTTCTTCGTCGAGAACGGCTGGGGCGGGCGGCAGATCGACCCCGCGACATGGCAACCGCATGAAACCCACGACGGGCCAAGCTTCTGGGGGCATGAACGGCTTTACCTGCCCGAAGAGGGCGGGCGCAAACGGCTGCGCGACATGCGGCTTGAGGCAGCCGAGCGCGGGCGCCGGGCGCCGCCGATGGCGGATTGCCCGTGGCTCTACGGGGAACTTGCGAAACAGGGGCGCTGAGCATGACAACACAAGAGGCGATGCAGACCGAGGAAGAGTATGACGTGGCGATCGTCGGCTATGGCCCCACGGGCGCCACGCTGGCGCATCTGCTGGGCGATTGCGGGCTGAAGGTGGCGGTGCTGGAACGCGAAAGCGCCGCCTATCACCTGCCGCGGGCGGTGCATTTCGACGCCGAGGTGATGCAGGTTCTGCAATGGATCGGCGCCGCCGAAAAGATCGAACCGCTGACCGCGTTTCACCCCGGCATGCGCTTTGTCGATCCCGATGGCAAGCTGCTGCTGGACTGGCCGCGCCCTCAGGGCATCGGCCCGCAGGGCTGGCGCGCGAACTACCGCTTTCACCAGCCGGATCTGGAGCGCATCTTGCGCGAGGATCTGGCCCGGCGGCCCGGCGTCAGCATCCGCACCCGTTGCGATGTGTTCCTGGTGGAAGACCGGGGTGACCACGTCCACCTGCGCTACGAGGACATGTCTTGCGGCCGCGTGCGGGGCATCCGGGCCAAATATGTGGTGGGCTGCGATGGGGCACGGTCGCTGATCCGGCGGTTCATCGACACCGGGATGGAGGATTACGGCTTCCACGAACGCTGGCTGGTGGTCGATGTGATCCTGAACCAGGAAAAGCCCGAGCTGGGCGATCATTCCATCCAGTATTGCGACCCGAAGCGGCCGGCGACCTATGTGCGCGGCCCCTTCCTGCGGCGGCGCTGGGAAATCACCGTGCTCGAGGGCGAGGATGCACACGCCCTCACCCAGCCCGAGGCAGTGTGGAACCTGCTGTCGCCCTGGCTGCGCCCCGACGAGGCGCGGCTGGAGCGCACGGCGGTCTATGTGTTCCATTCGCTTGTGGCCGATGACTGGCGGCGCGGGCGGCTGATCCTTGCCGGCGACGCCTGCCACCAGACACCGCCCTTCATGGGGCAGGGCATGTGCGCGGGTGTGCGCGATGTGGCGAACCTGTACTGGAAACTTGCGCTGCTGTGTCAGGGCAAGGTGACGGGCGCGGCCGCCGAAGCGCTGCTGGACAGCTATGAATCCGAGCGCAAGCCCAATGCCCGCGAATACATCCAGACCGCCGTGCGCCTGGGCGGGCTGATCAACACCTGCGGCACCGAGGCGGCGCTGCGCGCGGCCCTGCCGGTGGGCGATGGCAGCGCGCGGATGACCTCGATCGCGCCGCCCATCGGGCCGGGCCTGGGATCGGGTCCCCTGGCCGGGCGTCTGTTCGGCCAGCCGTGTCTGGCCGATGGCCGGCTGATGGATCGCGCCTTCGCGCATCGTTTCGTGGTGGTCGCCCATGCCGATCTGGCAGCGGGCCTGACCCTGCCCGACGGCGTGGCGCTTGTCACCACCGACACCGCGCCCGATGCTGCGGCGCATCTTGAACGTCTGGGCGCACGCGCGACCGTGCTGCGCCCCGATCGCCACACGCTGGGCGGCGCCGATACACGGGCCGAACTGGAGGCCCTTCTGGCCCGCATCCTGCCCGCCCCGATCCCAACCCCCGAACCGGAGATGATCTGAGCCATGAAACTGTGTTCCTTTTCGAAAGACGGCCGCGCCAGCTATGGCCTGATCGTCCCGTCCGGCATCGTCGATCTGGGCAGGCGCCTGCCCGAACCGACGCTGCGCGATTTCCTGGCCTCGGGCGACATGGGCCGCGCTGCGGCGCTTGCGGGCGAAGCCGCCGATCATGCCTTTGACGCGGTCGAACATGCGCCGGTGATCCCGAACCCCGACAAGATCATCTGCGTTGGCCTGAACTATCACGCCCATGTGCAGGAAACCGGCCGCACCGAAACCGCGAACCCGGTGCTGTTCGCCCGCTATGCCGGAAGCCAGATCGGCCATGGCGCGGCACTGGTCAAGCCGCGGGAATCGGATGAGTTCGATTATGAGGGCGAGCTTGCGGTGATCATCGGCAAGGAAGGCCGCCGCATTTCCGAGGCCGATGCGCTGGATCATGTCGCGGGCTATGCCTGCTATAACGATGCTTCGGTCCGCGACTGGCAGAAGCACACGCACCAGTTCATGCCGGGCAAGACCTTCGCCGGCACCGGCGCCTTCGGCCCCTGGATGGTGACGGCGGATGAAATCCCCGACCCGACCAGGCTGCGCCTGCAGACCCGCCTGAACGGAGAGGTGGTGCAGGACACCGGGGTCGATCTGCTGATCACCTCGATCCCGCGGCTGATCGCCTATTGCTCGACCATCCTGCCGCTTCTGCCGGGCGATGTGATCGTGTCGGGAACGCCGGGCGGTGTGGGCGCGCGGCGCAACCCGCCGCTGTGGATGCGCGACGGCGATATCTGCGAGGTGGAGATCACCGGAATCGGCACGCTGTCAAACCCCGTGCGCGCCGAGGCCTGAGCCTTCCGCCGCCCGCCGGCTCGTGGCATGGTGCAGCCATGACCGACGCCCCCGATCCGCCCCGCAAGGAGACCGTGCGCGCCCTTGCGCGCGGCCTTGCCGTCCTGCGCCATGTCAATGCCATGGGCGCGGCCCGCCCGTCCGAGATCGCGCAAGCGCTTGGTCTGGCACGTCCCACCGTCTATCGCCTGCTCGAGACGCTGGAAGAGGAAGGCTATGTCACCTTTTCGGCCAGTTCCAACCGCGTCCGGGTGACGCGGCTGGCGGCGGCGCTGGGGGACGGGGTGGCGATCACCTCGCAGATATGTCAGGTGGCCGCGCCGGTCCTTGCGCGCCACGCGCCGAAACTGCTCTGGCCGCTGGATCTGACGGTGCATGACAATGCCGCGATGGTCATTCAGGAAACCACCCATGCCCGGTCGCCGCTGTCGATTGACCGCGGCATGACGGGTTACCGTCTGCCGATGCTGCGCTCGTCCGCGGGGCGGGCCTATCTTGCGCATTGCAGCGCGGGGGAACGGGAAATCATCCTCGAGCATGTGCGAAGGCTTGGCGAACCGGCGGATCTGCCGTTTCTGGAGCCGGGGCGCCTGAACCATCTGCTGCACGATGTGGAGCGGAAAGGCTTTGCCATCCGCGACGGCGCGGAATTCCGTCCCCACACCGCCTCGATTGCGGTGCCGCTTCTGCGCGATGGGGCGGTGCTGGGCTGCATCTCGATCATCTGGATCGCCAGTGCCATGAGCACCGCGAAGGCGATTGAAACCAGCTTTGAGCCGCTGCGCCGGATGGCCTCGGAAATCGTGCAGGGGCTGCAGGCGTCTCAGGCCTGACGGATTCACAACGCTCACAGTCAGCCCCGCGCCTCCTGGTCCGCTCTGGACGACATCGACGGTTGGCCCGGGTCGGTCCAACCCGCCATCCTGACCAGCCGCCAGCCAGTCTTGTGATGTCATCTGCGGTGCGCCTTTTCTCCCCCGGCCGGCAAGGCCAAACCGCATAAAGCGGGCTGGTACCGCTCCCGCAACCGAGGCGAGAACTCGGCAACAGCGATGATCCCCCACCCGCCTTTCTTGGACATGGAGGTGGCAACGTGTCGGCGCCCGCACGATCCTGGCTCCTGCCCGACCTCACGGGTTCATGACAGGGTTCAACTCTTGGTCCAGTGTCACCTGGACGGGATCAGGAGTGTAGCGACATGAACTTGCGATTCATCGAAACCTTTCTCTGGGCCGCGCGGCTCGGCAGCTTTCGGGCAGCGGCAGAGCGTCTCAATATCACGCAGGCGAGCGTTTCGAACAGGGTCGCAGCGCTTGAAAGCGAGATCGGGCACCAGCTTTTCGAGCGGCTCCCGGGGGGTGTGCGCCTTTCCTCCGTCGGGCAACGCGCGATTGAGCCCGCGGAAGAGCTGCTGCGCGTGGCCATCAACTTCCGCGATGCCGTGGCACATCCCAGCCTGATGCGAGGCACGGTTTCGATCGGCACGATCGACTCGATCGTTCATGCCTGGCTGCCCCGGTTCATCGAGCAGGTAAAGCTGCGCTACCCCGCGCTTTCGCTCGATCTCAACGTGGATACATCCTTCGCAGTGGCCCGGGATGTTGCAGACCGGAAGATCGATCTCGCGCTTGCCATGGGGCCGGTCCATGCGCCGGGCCTCAAGAATGTGGATCTGGGCAGGATGGAATGCGTCTGGGTGGCGGCGCCGGCATTCGGGCTGAAGGGCCTCAGCCTGACGCTGCGCGATCTGGCCAGCTATCCGATACTGGCCTTTTCGCGCAACAGCGTGCCGCACCAATGGTTGCAGCGGCAGTTCGATGATCTGGGGCTGGCGCCGGTCATCTCCAACTCCAACTCGCTGGCGACGATCATCCGGCTTGCGCGCGACGGCATCGGCATCGCCCCCCTCCCCCGCGCCATTCTTGCGGATGCGCTGCAGGAAGGCGCGCTGGAGGTGCTGGACGTGGCGCCCTCCTTTCCGGCGCTCATGCTGCATGCCGCCTATGCCGACGACCCGGACAACACGGTGCCGTCGATCCTGGCACAGATCGCGCGCGACAGCGCCTTGGACAGCCAGATCAGGAGTGGCTGAGCCACGCTGCAATAGCAAAAACCTATCACAGCCCGGAAGATTTTATCGTTTGTCACAGCTTCATCAGGTGGCCAGACTTCCTGCAGGAAAGAGAAGGAAACATGATGAAGGTCAGCCTTGTTCAGATGAATTCGGACTCCGACAAAGCGCGCAACATCGCCGAGGCGGAACGCCTGGTACGCCAGACCGTTGCAGAAGACGCGCCGGATCTGGTGGTTCTGCCGGAATATTTCGCCTTTCTTGGCGAGGGGCGCGACAACATCCATGGCAGTGGCGAGAGCTTCCCCGAGGGCGAGATCTGGCAGCGCATGTCAGCCCTTGCAGCCGAGCTTGGCATAACCCTGCATGCAGGCTCGGTCGTGGAAAAATCCGGGAACGGCCATTTCAACACGACCCTGGTGTTCGGCCCGGACGGAACGGAACTCGCGCGCTACCGCAAGATGCACCTTTTCGACATCGACGCCCCGGGCGGAACCGCCTACCGCGAATCCGATACGATCAGCCGCGGCGAAGAGATCGTGACCTACAAGGTCGGCGATGTCACGGTGGGCTGCGCCATCTGCTACGACATCCGCTTTCCCGAACTTTTCCGCGCCCTGCGCGACCGCGGTGCGGATGTGATCGTTTTGCCGGCGGCCTTCACGCTGATGACCGGAAAGGACCATTGGGAAGTGCTTGCGCGGGCGCGGGCGATCGAAACCCAGACCTATTTCCTCGCCGTCGGCCAGACCGGCGCACATGCGGAGGGGCGCAAATGGTGCTGGGGCCATTCCATGGTGATCGATCCCTGGGGACACGTGGTCGCGCAGTGTTCGGACGGCGTGGGCACCGTTGCCAGCCGGCTTGACATGGCGCGGGTGGCCCAGGTCCGCGCCGATGTCCCCGTCGCGCAACATCACGTCCTCTGAGGAGCTGCCCGCATGTTCATCGTCAACCCGATGCCCGCCCAGATCGACCCGGCACTCATCACGCGGATGGAACGGGTCGAGACCGCCACGATCGGCCACTTCCTGCACTCCGGCTTCATGGACCGCGATCTGCGCGCCGTCCTGCCGGAAAAGCGGATTGCCGGAACAGCCGTGACGATCCGACTGCCGCATGCGGATTCCACGGCGCTGCACTATTTCACGAAGCTGGTCCGCCCGGGCGATTTCGTCGTCGTGGACCGGTGTGGCGATGACAAACATGCCTGTTGGGGCGGTGTCGTCACCCATGCGATGAAGAACGCCGGCATCGTCGGCGCGGCCATCGACGGCCCCGCCACCGATTTTTCCGAGATCCGCCGCGTGGACCTGCCGATGTGGTGCCGCGGCCCCTCGCCGATCACGACCAAGATCCTGGGCCTTGAAGGGGCGATCAACGTCGCCGTCAGTGTCGGCGGGCAGGTCGTTCACCCCGGCGACGCGATCATTGCCGATGAAAGCGGCATCATCGTCCTTTCCCCCGATCAGGCAGCCTGGGCCACCGACAAGGCTTTGGGAATGCAGGAGAACGAGCTTGTCCTGCTGGACCGGTTGCGCAAGGGCGAATGGCTGCCCGACATTTCCGGCGCGACCCGGATCGTGGAGGAGAAGACCGCAACGACCGCCTGAACCGACATGTGAAGAACAAACCAGCAGAGGAGATGACAATGACCAGACGTGTTAAGCAGATACTCGGAACGACAGCAGCTTCCCTCGCGCTCGTGGCGGGGACGGCTTCGGCAGAGACCGTTGTGCTTGCGGCTTATTCGGGCATCTTCCAGGATCATTACACCGCTGCCGTCGTGGAGCCCTTCATGGCGGCAAACCCCGACATCACGGTCGAGTTCTACGGAATGCCGAATTCCGCGCAGATGCTCGGGACGCTTCGCGCGCAGTCCGGCGCGCCGCAGATCGACGTGATGATCCTGGACATCTCGGTGGCCAAGGCGGCAACGGACGAAGGCCTTTTCGCACCGATGGACGAAAGCGTCACCAGCCATGTCGCCAACCTCTATCCGCAAGCGCGGGCCGAAGGGGTGAATGCGGCGGGCGTCACGTTTGACAACCTCGTGCTTCTTTACAACACCGGCGCCATTTCCGAAGCCCCCACATCCTGGACCGAACTGTGGAACGATCAGCACGCGGGCCGCGTGTCGATCCCGGCTGTGCCGGATATCCAGGGCACCACCCTGACCATCATCACCAACCAGATGGAAGGGGGCGGCGATTATGGCGAAAGTGTCGAGGCCGGCATCGAGAAGCTGATGGAACTTGCGCCAAACGTCCAGACGTGGGAGCCGCGCCCGGATGTCTACCAACCCATCTCCAGCGGCACCGCCGATATCGGCATCGGCTGGAACGCGCGGGCGCAGGTCTATGCCGACCTTTCGGACGGCGCGCTCGGGGTGGTGCTTCCCGAAGAAGGCAGCGGTTTCCAGATCAACGTGATCGCGCTTGTGGAGAATGCCCCCGCGGATGAAGCTGCCCGCCGCTTCATCGACTATGCCCTCAGTCCCGAGGCTCAGGCGGCCTTTACCGAGGCCATGTTCTATGCCCCCACGAATACCGAGGCCGCTGCCCTGATCTCTCCCGAGGCAATGGATCGGACGGCCGCGGGGTCGATGGACCGGATGATCGATATCGACTGGCTGCGCGTGGCCGCCATCCGCGATGCGATCACCGAAGAGTGGCGCCGCCGCATCATCCCGCTCAGCCGCTGAGGGTGGGCACGGATGCATAACGCCCCTGCTGCCCCGCCCGCTGCCGAAGATCACCTTGTGCTTGAACAGCTTGGAAAAAGCTTTGGTACCGCGAATGTCATTCCTTCCCTCTCCCTTGCGGTCCGCAAGGGAGAGATGGTTGCCTTTCTCGGCCCGTCCGGCTGCGGCAAGACGACAACGCTGCGCATGATCGCCGGCCTGATCACACCCAGCCGCGGCCGCATCACGATCGGCGGGCGCGACATCACGCATGTGCCCAGCCATGACCGCGACATGGGGCTGGTTTTCCAAAGCTACGCGCTGTTCCCGCACATGACCGTGCTGCGCAACGTGGCCTTCGGGCTGGAAATGCGCAAACTGTCCCGTTCCGAGGTGCGCGCCCGGGCCCTGCGCGCCCTGGAAATGGTGCAGCTCGCGCATCTTGCCGACCGGAAGCCGCGTGATCTTTCCGGGGGGCAGCAGCAGCGGGTGGCGCTCGCGCGCGCCCTCGTCATCGAGCCGTCCATCCTGCTTCTGGACGAACCGCTCTCAAACCTCGACGCCAAGTTGCGGGACGAGATGCGCGTCCAGATCCGTGCCCTGCAGCAGGCAAGCGGCATCACCGCCGTGTTCGTGACCCATGATCAGGTCGAAGCCCTCAGCATGTGTGACCGGATTGTCGTCATGAAGGACGGCCATATCGAACAGTTCGGGACCCCCACCGAGATTTATGAACGCCCCGCCTCGCCTTTCGTCTCGGGTTTTGTCGGCCGCACCAACCGTCTTTCCGGCATCGCCGACCGCCACGGGGTCATCACGATCGGCGACCAGCAGATCCGGGCGGCATCGGCAATGACCGGGCCGGTCGAGGTCATGATGCGCCCCCACAGGATGCGGTTGCTTGCCGCCGGCGCGGACCGCCCTTCGCCGGATGACGGGCAAAACAGCCTGCGGGGCGTTCTGGAGCGTCAAACCTTCATCGGCGATCTGGTGCAGTATCACGTGCGGGTCGGCGCGGCCGAGGTCGTGATCGAGGAAGCAACCCGTCGGGATCAGGGCGGCCCGGCGCCGGGCACGCCGGTGGACATGACCTGGCAGGCCAGCGACACATTCGTTTTTCCGGCGTCAGCGTCATGAGCGCGGTTGCTGCCCCCCGTCGCCCCCTGCGCGCCGGCGAAGTCGCGGTCCTTCTTCTGCTGCCCATTGCGCTGGTGAATGCCATGGGCTTCATCATTCCGGTCCTGAACCTCGCGCGATATTCGTTCAACCGGGCGCGCGTCGGTGGCGGGATCGAGCAGGTCTTTACCTGGGAGAACTGGACCGGCATCTTTCGCGACAAGTTCTACCTCGATATCGTCGTGAACTCCATCGGCGTCAGTCTGGGCATCACGATGACGACCCTCGTCCTCTCGTATCCGATCGCGCTTTACCTGCATCGGAGCCACGGGCGCTGGCGCACCTTTCTCACGGTGCTGGTGATCTCTCCGCTGCTGACATCGGCGGTGGTGCGGACCTATGGCTGGATCGCGCTGCTGTCGGACGCTGGTCCCGTTGTCGGGGCGATCCGCGCGCTCGGCCTGCCGGCGCCGCGCCTCATGTTCAACATCAACGGCGTCTTCATCGGCCTGACCGAGATCCTGATGCCCTACATGATCCTGGCGCTTCTGGCGGGGTTTGGCCGCCTTGATCCGAAGGTCGAGGAAGCGGCGCGAACCCTGGGTGCCTCGCCCATGCGCACGTTCTGGCGGGTGATCCTGCCGCTGACACTGCCCGGCATCGCCCTTGGCTGCCTCTTGTGTTTCGTGCTTGCCGTTTCCTCCTTCATCACCCCCAAGCTCATGGGCGGCGGCCGGGTCTTTCTGCTGGCGACCGAGATCTACGATCAGGCGATCGTGACGCTCAACTGGCCGCTGGCCTCGACCCTGTCGATCCTGGTGCTGGTGATCTTCGGCGCAGCGCTCGGGGCCTATTCCGCCGTTCTCCGGCGCCTCGACTGAAAGGAAGACCGCATGGATACCGAACGAACGTCCTGGGCGATGCGGATTCTCGTGTTTGTCCTCTTCCTCTATCTTCTGGCGCCGGTGCTTCTGGTGTTCCCGATGTCGTTCTCGGGCGATCAGGTGCTCCGCTTCCCGCCGACCTCGTGGTCCACACGCTGGTATTCGGCCCTGCTGGAGAACCGCGGGATGATGCGGGCCTTCTGGACCAGCCTTGCTCTGGCCGTGATCGTGACCGCCCTGTCGCTTGTCATCGCGATCCCGGCAGCCTGGACGATGACGCGCCTGCGCTTCAGGGGCCGGGATTTCCTGTTCAACCTGTTCACGGCGCCCCTGTTGTTGCCGACGATCGTGCTTGGGCTTGCCATCCTCATCGTCTTTGCGTCGATGGGTCTGCTTGCAACCATGCAGGGCCTCGTGATCGCGCATCTTGTCGTGACCTTGCCCTATGCGCTTCGCGTGCTGGCGGTGTCATTAAGCACGCAGAACCTGCAATGCGAGGAAGCGGCACGCAGCCTGGGGGCGCGGCCGCTTGTGGTGTTTTTCCGGGTGACGTTGCCGATGATGATGCCAGGCATCGTCGCGGCAACGGCCCTGTGCTTTCTTGTGTCCTTCGACGAGGTGGTCATAACCCTGTTCCTGACCGGCCCGCGCATCTCGACACTGCCGGTCGAGCTTTACAACTACGTCTACAATCGGGCCGATCCGCTGGTCGCGGCGGCATCCGTGCTCCTGATCCTGCTGACACTGGGCGTGATCATGATCGTAGAGCGGACATTGGGGCTGGGACGCGCCTTTGTCCGATGATCCGCGCCTGACGTGCCGCGGTCGCCGAACCTGCATGGCCCTGCGATCCACGGTTTAGGGAAGGCTGCGGAAAAGCGCGTGCAGGCGGTTTCGCAGCGCCAGAGCCGACCGTGGCAGATGGCCAGGTTCGCGGCGCCTGCCCGAATCGCGCGCCGTAGTGCAAGCGCCGCCTCCCGGCATGGGGACCACGGATTTCGCGCGGTGCTACCCGGCCTTGCGGTGCAGCACACTTCAGCGGGTCTCTTCGCGGGCAAGCTGCTGCAGGGCGCGCAGAAGCTGGACTGCTGCCGGTGGCAACTGGCCCATGCGACGGCGGTAGACATGGAAGGTGCGGCGATGGCGCAGTTCCGGGATCGGCAGCGCCACAAGCTCGCCCGCAGCCAGTTCCAGCGTCACCAGACCCCGGGGCATCCAGCACATCAACCCGCCCTTCGCCGTCATGCTTTTCAACATGTTGACCGAACGCGAGACGACGCGGACCTCGATCGTGTCGATGCCGCGGGCAAAGAAGCGGCGGCGGAGTTCGCGGGTCACCGGCGTATCCTGCGGCGGCAAGGCCCATGGGTGGCGGGCCACCTCGGCCAGCGTCACGTCGCGCGCCCGGGCCAGCGGGTGATCGGGGCTGCCGAAGACCTCGACCTCATCATGCAGGCCCTCGGGGCAGGCAAGCGCGATCTCTTCATCCAGATAAGGCTCGGGTGACACGGCAAGGTCGATCTCGCCATGTTTCAGCGCGTTCAGCAGCTTGTCCTCGATCTCCTCGACCACGAGGGCCTGCAGGCCGGGCTGCGTCTCCAGAAGCCGCTGCAGCGCGGCGGCAAGATGGCCCGAGGTGACACTACCCACCCCTCCGACCCGCACGACGCCCCTGCTGGCACCGCGCAAGGCATCCAGCAGCTTTTCCGCATTGGCCATTTCGGCCGAGACCAGGGTTGCGTAGGGCAGCAGCGCCTTGCCATAGACGTTCAGCGTGACACCGGTTGTCGTGCGGTCGAACAGGGGCGCGCCCAGATGCGCCTCGAGCCGGCGGATGATCCGCGTCACGGCCGGCTGCGTCAGATTCACCTCACGCGCGGCGCGGCCAAGGCTGCCTGCCTCTGCGGTTGCAAGAAAGACGGAAATCGTGCGCTGATCCCAGGTCATGCCGGAACGGTATGGCTTTGTGCAGAGAATGACAATTCCTTAAAGGAGCCATTCCCGCCACCATCCTCCCACAAGACAAGATCCCGGCGCTGCCCGGGACGGGAGGAGAGATGATCCACTCGGGAGCAACCCGCGCCAGCACCGTGCGCGAGGCCGTATTCGACCTGCTGCGCCACCACGGCATGACAACGATCTTCGGCAATCCGGGATCGACGGAACTGCCGATGTTCAGTGACCTGCCCGAAGGGTTCCGCTATGTCACCGGGCTTCAGGAATCGGTGGTCGTGGCGATGGCGGATGGCCACGCACAGGCGACGCGCGGGCCTGCCTTCGTCAACCTGCATTCCGCGGCAGGCGTCGGGCATGCGATGGGCGCGATCTATTCGGCCTTTCGCAACCGGGCGCCCCTGGTGATCACCGCCGGACAGCAAAGCCGCCCGCTGCTCCGATCCGATCCGTTCCTCTTTGCCGAGGCGCCCACCGTGCTGCCGCAGCCCTATGTCAAATGGGCGATCGAACCTGCCCGCGCCGAGGATGTGCCGGCGGCCATTGCCCGTGCCATTCACATCGCCTGCCTGCCGCCTGCGGGCCCTGTCTTCGTGTCGATCCCGCTGGATGACTGGGCAAAGCCCTGCGATCCGCCCGTGCTGCGCGCGGTGACGGGCCGGGCGCAGGCCGATCCGGCCGCGCTGGCCCGCCTCGCCGCGCAATTGGAGGCCGCCGGAAACCCGGTGCTGGTGGTCGGTGCAGGCGTGGATCATGACGGCGCCTGGGACAGCACGGTCGCCCTGGCCGAACACTATCAGGCGCCCGTCTGGGTGGCGCCGCTGTCGTCCCGCTGTTCCTTCCCCGAAAGCCATCCGCTTTTCGCCGGCTTCCTGCCCGCGAACGAGGCCGATATCGAACGCCACCTGGCCGGGCATGACCTGATCCTCGTGCTCGGGGCGCCGGTCTTCACCTATCACTACGAGAGGCCCGGGACCGTGCCTCCCGAGGGCGCGGCCCTGGTGCAGATCGTGGGCGATGCGCACCAGGCGGCGGGCGCGGTGTGCGGCACGGCGCTGGTGGGCGATCTTGATCTGACCTTGCAGGCCCTGCGCGACCATCGTGGCCCGCCCCGCCCACGCCGCGACCGGCCAATGCGCATGCTGGGCATCCCCGCGCCCGTGCGCGGGATCAGTTCCGCGATGGCGCTGAAGGCGTTGCAGGACCTGCGCCCTGCGACGGGCATCGTGGTCGAGGAAGCGCCGTCAAGCCGCGATGACGTGCATGATTTCCTGCCGATCGACCGTCCCGGCGGCTTCTTCGCCACGGCCAGCGGCGGCCTTGGCTATGCGCTTCCCGCCGCTGTGGGCGCGGCGCTGAGCGGCCCCGGCGAGACGGTTCTGGCGATCCTGGGCGACGGGTCGTCGATGTATTCCATCCAGGGGATCTGGAGCGCGGTGGAACACGATGCCGACGTGCTTTTCGTGATCCTGAACAACGGCGGCTACGCCGCGCTGAAGGGCTTTGCCGGCAACAAGCCGGTGGTCGGATGCGACATCGGCCATCTTTCGCTGGCGGCCATTGCCGAGGCGCAGGGTTGCCCGGCGCGCCGCATCTCGGACCCGGCAGAGCTGGAGCCCGCCTTGCGGGAAAGCTTTGCCGCCCGCGGGCCCCGGCTGGTGGAGGTGATGATCGACGCAGGCTGAGCCCCGGGGAGGGGGCCGGCGATGCGGGCGCTGCAACACTCTTGAGGAGGAGTAAGAGATGATGCGAACGGCTTTTCTGGCGGCAACCGCCGCCGCTGCGCTGGGGGGCGCGGCATTTGCACAGGACACCCCCGTCGATCTGCGCTTCGGCGTCTGGGTCGGTGCGACCCACCCGCTGATGGAGGGCACCGCGGAATGGATCGACTCGATCCACGAAGCCTCGGGCGGTTCGATCAGCATCACCGTCTATCCCTCCCAGCAACTCGGTTCGGCTGCGGATCACTACGATCTCGCGCGCGACGGGATCGCCGATATCACGCTGGTCAATCCGGGCTACAACGCGGGGCGCTTCCCGGTCATTTCCTACGGCGAACTGCCGTTCCGCTTCAACGCGGCACCGGCAGGATCGCGGGCCCTGGACCAGTGGTACCGCGACTATGCGGCGGAGGAGATGAGCGACGTGCATTTCTGCATGGCCTTCATGCATTCCCCCGGAACCATCCACACCACCCGCCCCGTCACCGCACCCGCGGACCTGTCCGGCCTCTCGGTGCGCCCGGCGAACGGCACACTGGGCCAGTATCTCTCCAGCCAGGGCGCGACGACCATCCAGGCCACGGCCGCCGAGATGCGTGACCTTCTGAGCCGCGGAACCGCGGATGGCACGGCAAGCCCCTACAGCTCGCTTGCGACCTGGGGGATCGCGGATGTCGCGACGCATCACCTCGACATGCCGATGTATACGGCGAACTTCGTCTACGTGATCTCGCCGGTCACCTGGGCGCGTCTGAGCGAGGCACAGCAGGCGGTGATGAACGAGCATTGTTCCACCGAATGGGCCGGCCGCATCGTCGAGGTCTGGGCCGAGGAAGACACCGTCGAACGCGCGGCGCTGGAAGAAGACGGCGCCCACGTCTTTGCCACGCCCGACGACAGCCAGCGTGCCGAATGGCTGGCCGCGACCGATCCGATGATCGCGCGCTGGCGCGACATGGTGACTGCAGCCGGAGTCGATGCCGGGGCGGCCGAAGCCGGTATTCAGGCCGCGATCGCCGAACATGACGCCGGGCTCTGATCCGCATCCGGTGGGGGTGGGCGTCATGGCCCGCCTGATCCAGGCCATCGAGGCGGTCGCGGGCATATTCCTGGTGCTGATCGCGCTGCTGACCGTCACCGAGGCGGGGCTGCGCTATGCGCTGGGGATGCGGATCCCGGACGCCTATATCGGCGCCACCGCGCTGCAGGGGATCGCCATCGCCTGGGGAATTGCCTGCACCACCTGGACCCGGCGTCACATCAGCGTCGATGCGGTCTATCTTCTCGCGCCGGTCTGGGCGCGCTCGGCGATGAATGTCTTCGCCTCGGCCGTCACCTTTCTTGCGATGGGCACGCTGATGTGGATGCTCTGGCGCAAGACGGGCCAGAGCCTGCGCAGCGGCGAGGTATCGAACGACCTGCTGCTGCCGCTCTGGCCGGTCATTGCCGCCACCGCCACCGGCATCGGCGCGGCTGCCGCGCTGGGATTTCTGCGCCTGCTGCGCGACATGATGGAATTCAGGACCCGATGATGGACCCGACAACGCTTTCGTTTCTGGGGTTCGGCGCCCTTTTCCTGCTGATGATCCTGCGCGTACCGATCGGAATTGCCATGGGCATTGTCGGCGTGACGGGCTTTGCCACCATGGTCAGCTGGACGGCGGGGCTGAACCTGCTGGTGAACGCGCCCTACCGGATGATGTCGGATTATTCGCTGAGCGTCGTGCCGATGTTCATCCTGATGGGCGTCTTTGCCGGCGCCGGTGGTCTGAGCCGCGAGCTGTTCGATGCCTCGAACACCTGGCTGGGCCATGTGCGCGGCGGCCTCGCAACCGCGACCGTGGCGGCAAGCGGCGGCTTTGCGGCCATCAACGGATCCTCGGTTGCCTGTGCGGCAACCATGACAAGCGTTGCCCTGCCCGAAATGCGCCGCGCGGGCTATGCGCCGGGGTTCGCGGCGGGGGTGATCGCCGCGGGGGGAACGCTGGGGGCGATGATCCCGCCCTCGGTATTCCTGCTGCTGTACGGGATCATCACCGAACAGAACGTCGCCATGCTGTTCATGGCCGGTGTCGTGCCGGGGCTTCTGGGGCTTTCGCTTTATGCGCTGGTGGTGCAGGTGATCGCCCGGCGCTATCCCGACACGATGCCGCGCGGCGCCCGCGCCAGCTGGGCCACCCGTTTTGCCGCGCTGCGCAGCCTGTGGGCGACGCTGCTGCTGTTTGCGCTGGTCATCATCGGCATGTATGGCGGGTTTGTCACCGTGACCGAAGCCGCGGGCCTTGGCGCGGTGGGCGCGCTGGTGATCGGGCTTGTGCGGGGCAAGTTGCCGCCCCGGGTGATCCTGCGCTGCCTGATCGAGGCGTTGCAGATCACCGCCGCCATCTTCACCATCGCCGTGGGCGCGACGCTGTTCGGCTATTTCCTGACCGTGACGCAGGTCACGCAGAACCTGACCGCCTTTCTGACGCAGGTGCCGCTTCCGGCCTGGGGCGTCCTGGGGCTTGTGCTGCTGGTCTATCTGGTTCTGGGCGCGGTGATGGACGAGCTGGCAGTGATCCTGCTGACGGTGCCGATCGTGTTCCCGGCGATGCAGGCGCTTGGCTTCGACCCGGTCTGGTTCGGGATCGTGCTGGTGACGACGATCTCGATCGGGCTGATCTCTCCGCCGATCGGCATGAATGTCTTTGTCATCAACTCGATCGCGCGTGACGTGAAGCTGACGGATATCTATCGCGGCGTCCTGCCCTTTGTCGGCGCCGACCTGCTTCGAATTCTCATTCTGTGCCTGTTTCCGGCGCTGGCCCTGTGGCTGCCGGGGACGATGTGATCCAACCCAACGAGGAGACTGACCAATGGACGGACAAAGCCTGAACCTTCGCACCCCCAGCAGGTTCTTCATCGGCGGCGACTGGGTCGCCCCCAAGGGAAGCGCGCGCCTTGAGGTGATCTCGCCGGTCACCGGCGAGAAGCTGATGGACTATCCCGAAGCCTCGGTCGCGGATATCGATGATGCCGTGGCCGCGGCGCGCGACGCCTTCGACAATGGCCCCTGGCCGCGGATGTCGCCCACGGAACGCGCCGGCTACCTGCGCAAGGTGGCCGACAACATCGAGGCCCGGCTGGACGAGATTGCCCGGAGCTGGACACACCAGATGGGCGCGCCGATCACGCTGACGCGGATCCTCGCACCACAGAACGTGGCGCTGTTCCGCTATTATGCGGATCTGATCTCTTCCAACTCCTACAGCTTCGAAGAGGAGCGCACGCGCGCCAATGGCGGCCGCACCGTCATCGCGAAAGAGCCGATGGGCGTCTGCGCCGCCATCACGCCCTGGAACGCCCCGATGGTGCTTCTGACCTACAAGATCGCGGCAGGCCTTGCGGCGGGCTGCACCTTCGTGTCGAAGCCCTCGCCCGAAACCCCGCTCGAGGCCTATGTGCTGGCCGAATGCATCGAGGCCGCGGGCCTGCCCAAGGGTGTCTTCAATCTTGTTCCCGCAGGGCGCGAGGTGGGCGATTACCTGGTGCGCCACAAGGATGTGGACAAGGTTGCCTTCACCGGCTCGACGGCCGCAGGCAAGCATATCGCCGCCGTCTGCGCCGAGCGTCTGGCCAGGGTCTCGCTTGAACTTGGCGGCAAGTCGGCGGCGATCCTGCTGGATGATGCCGATTTCGCGGCCGCGCTGCCAACGCTGATGATGTACACGATGCCGATCACCGGGCAGGTGTGTTTCTCTCTGACCCGGATCCTCGTGCCGGAATCGCGCGCCCGGGAATTCACCGACCTCTTCGTCGGGGCCGTCAAGGGCATCAAGGTGGGCGATCCCGCAGACCCGGCCACCCAGATGGGACCGCTTGCGATGGGCCGGCAACTGGAGCGCGTGCAGGGCTATATCGAGGCGGGCCGTGCCGAGGGCGCGACCATTGCCACCGGCGGCGGCCGCCCCGAGGGGCTGGCGAACGGCTTTTTCATCGAGCCCACGGTCTTTACCAATGTCACCCCCGACATGCGCATCGCGAAAGAGGAGATCTTCGGCCCCGTCGTCTCGATCATCACCTACACCGATGACGAGGACGCGATCGCCAAGGCCAATGCCACCGATTACGGGCTGAACGGCGCGATCTTCTCGTCCGACAGTGACCGCGCCTACCGGATGGCGCGGCGTGTCCGGTCCGGGGGGCTGACGATCAACGGCAACATCATCGACCCGCTGATGCCCTTCGGCGGCGTCAAACAGTCGGGCTATGGCCGCGAGGGCGGGATCGAGGGGTTGGAGAACTATCTGGAAACCAAGACGGTCCACTTTGCCTGAACGCCCCGGGTAAACCTGCGCCCCGGGACACCGGGCCAGAACCAGGGTCCGACCACTGCGCCAGCCGCTTGCCCGGCGCCCCCGGGCGCCGCAGCGGCTGACGCCCCCTCGGCGGTTCCTGCGGGCCGCGCGGGCGTCGTCGCCGCGATGCGCCGAACGGGGTCGTGCCAGGCCCGGCGCAGGACCAGCGCGCGGGGCGAGGCGGCCACGCAAGCCACGGATCGTCACGATCGCGGCCGCCATGTGCTGCCCGATCTGCTGAAGGCCCCCTGCCACCATGACCTTTCGGACAGGCCCGCCCGTCGAAGGTGGGTTTCCCCCGGCGAAACCGCGCGCTAGGCTGCCGGCACCTGCCTGACGATCCTGCCGGACCTCGGGCGCAATCCCAGACCGGAGAGAGCCTTGGCAGACCCTTCCCTTCCGCTGCCCTTCCTGTGTGAAAAACGTCCGGCCTCGGGTGCCCTGGGCGTCGTCGTGACCAATGCGCCGCTCGGCTCGGCCGCAGGAAACGAGATGCTGGCGATCGGCGGCAATGCGATCGACGCGGCGGTGGCGGCGATGCTCGCGCTGACGGTGGTCGAACCGATGATGGTCGGGATCGCGGGCGGCGGCATGACGCATATCCGGCTGGCCGACGGGCAGCATGTGGTGATCGACGCGCTTTCGACCGCAGGCCGGAACGCGCGCCCGGACATGTTCCGGACCGTCTCGGACGCGCCGCCGAACTACATGGATACCAAGGGCCGGCGCAATCTTGTCGGCCCTTCGGCCGTGGCGGTGCCGGGCAACCTGCGCGGCTGGTGCCTGATGCACGAAAAATACGGCAAGCTGCCCTTTGCCGATGTTATCGAGCCCGCAATCCGCGCGGCCGCGCGCGGCTTTCACGTCAGCGCCTATCTGAACGGCGCGCTGCACGAACACCGCGCCGATCTGGCGGCCGACCCGGAAATCGCCCGGCTGATGCTGCCCGGGGGCGAGCCCCTGACCGTCGGGTCACGCCTTGCCATGCCCGACTATGCCGAGAGCCTGCGGCTCATCCAGGCCGAGGGCGCTGCGGCGCTGCATGGCGGGGCGCTGGGGCGGGCGCTGGTGGACCGTCTGGCGCAGGCGGATGCGGAGGACGGTGCGGGCCATGTGACGCTGGACGATCTTGCCGCCTATCAGGCGGTCGAGCGGGGCGCGATCTTTGGCAGCTATCGCGGCCATACCATCGCCGGGCCGCCGCCGCCGGCCTCGTCCGGGGTGCATGTGGTGCAGATGCTGAACATGCTGGAACCCCACGACATCCGCGCGCTGGGGTTCGGCACACCCGATGCGCTGCATCTTCTGGCCGAGGTGATCCGGGTGGGGTTCGAGGACCGGCGCGCTGCCTCGGGCGATCCGGATTTCGTCGATGTGCCGGTGGCGCGTTTTACCTCCAAGGACTATGCCCGCGCCTGCCAGGACCGTTTGCGCAGCATCGCGCAGGCCGGGCCGCCGCAGGTCACCGGCCATGAAAGCCGCGACACCACCCATCTGACGGTGGCGGACCGGGACGGAAACGTGGTTTCGGCCACCCATACGATCAACGGCCTTTTCGGCGCGCGCTTCATGGTGCCCGGGACCGGGATCATCCCGAACAACTACATGCTGAACTATGATCCCCATCCCGGTCAGGCGCTGTCCATTGCGCCGGGCAAGCGGGTGCCCACCTCGATGGCGCCAATGATGGTGCTGAAAGAGGGGCGCCCGCTCTATGCGCTTGGCCTGCCCGGGGCGGTGCGGATCTTCCCCTCGGCGCTGCAGGCCATCGTCAACCTGATCGACCATGGCATGTCGCTGCAACAGGCGGTCGAGGCGCCGCGGCTCTGGACCGATGGCGGGCATGTCGAGCTTGAGCCCGCCTATGCCCCGATGGCCGATGCGCTGCGCGCCCGCGGTCACGAGGTGCGGCTGGTCAAGACCATCGGCGGCGGCATGAACGCCATCGCCTTTGCCCCCGACGGGCTGATGACCGGCGCCGCCTGCTGGCGCGCCGACGGCACCGTCATGGCGCAGGGCGGCGGGCTCGCCCGCCCTGGCGTGCGCTTCCAGATCTGAAACCCGGAGTATGCGATGACCGATGATGTGACCGTTGTTCTGCTTGACCCCGCCACGCCCGACCGGCTGGACCGCATCGCGGCCTTTCTGCCCGAGGGGTGGCGGCTGACCACTGCCGCGTCGCGCACGCCCGAGGATCAGATCGCGGCCCTTGCGGGCGCGCGGTTCGCCATCACCGGCGATGCGCCGGTCACGGCAGCGATGATGGCCGTGCCGGGGCTGAAGGCGGTGCATAAATGGGGCGTCGGCTATGACGGGATCGACCTTGATGCCGCCCGCCGGGAAGGCGTGCGGGTGATGCGCACCACGGGCTCGAACGCCGTGGCGGTGGCGGAGACGACGCTGGGCCTGATCCTCGCGGTGAACCGCAACCTGGTGCGCGGCCATTGCGGCATTGCGGAGGGCCAGTGGCTTAAGGGGACGCTGGGGGCAAGCTCGATGAAGCTGAGCGGGCGCACCGTGGGCATCGTGGGCATGGGTTATATCGGCAAGGCGCTGGTGCGGCTGTTGCAGGGGTTCGGCTGCACCGTGATCTATACCAAGCGCAGCCCGCTTTCCGAGGCCGAGGAGGCCGAGCTTGGCGCACAGTTCGTGCCGCTGGAGGAATTGCTGACGCGCGCCGATGTGGTGACGCTGAACTGTGAGCTGAACGCCTCGACCCGCAACCTGATCGGGGCCGCGCAACTGGCGATGATGAAGCCCGACGCCATCCTGATCAACGCGGCGCGCGGCGGCGTTCTGGACGAGGCCGCGCTGGCCGAGGCGATCATCGGCAACCGTCTGCGCGGGGCCGGCCTCGATGTCTTCGCGGTGGAGCCGATCCAGCCGTCGAACCCGCTTCTGGGGCTCGACCGGGTGGTGCTGACGCCGCATATCGCGGCGGTTTCGGCCGATGGTTTTGCGCCATCGGTGGAACGCATGATCGCCAACCTGCGCGCGATCCATGACGGTCACGCACCGCGCGACATCGACATTCTGGTCTGAGCGGCCTGTCCGGCGGTCCGGATGACCCGAGAGGCTGGGGGCCGGCGCCAAACGGGACGGATCGCGGCACCCGGCCTCCGCGCGCGACGCGGCGCCCCTTCCGAATGGATGCGCCCGGGGGCGGCGCTCGGGGATCGGTGCCTCAGGGCAGCGAGGGCCGCGGACCCTGGGCCGGCTCCAGCCCCAGTTCCCGGGCAAGGCCCGGCGCGACGCGGCGCGTCGTCTCGATGAAGTCGAGCACGAGGGCCGAGGTCTCGCCCGCCGGCCAGGCCACCACAAGCTCGATCGAGCGGGGCAGTTCGGGCACCGGCCGGAACGCGATATAGGGGGATCGGATATTG
>NZ_JBHTFQ010000005.1:0-389556 GCF_042666235.1 Halodurantibacterium daqingense
TACGTGCAAAAAACAACCACCGCGGGGTGGAGCAGCCCGGTAGCTCGTCAGGCTCATAACCTGAAGGTCGTAGGTTCAAATCCTACCCCCGCAACCAAAATTATCAAATAAGATCAGATACCTAGAACCCGACCTCAACTGACGGGCCTTCGGCGTTCAGTACATGTCAACACTGTCGTAAGCGTCCGGCCTGACCGCTCTGCCGGTGGCGGGGCCGGGGAGATAGTGTCCGCGATGGTATAGTGGACATTATCGAGGTTTCGGGTGGCGACGGGCGGAAGCGGCGGATTTGGACTGACAACGAGAAGCGGATGATCCGCGCGCAGACGCGGGTTTCGGGCGTGTCGGTCAGCCAGGTGGCGCAGCGTGACCTGCGGTCAGGTGCCGTGAGGCAGTAGCCCCATCTCCTCCTCATGCGCGGGGTGCCCGGACGCTGCATGGCAGTCAGGCGGCGATTTCGGAGCGGGTTCGGGCGCCTGCGGGCTTGGACCAGCGGATGAGGATGATGGCGGGGTTCTCGATCGACTGTTCGGCAAGCGCCTCGGGCACCTGCCCCAGCGTGCAGCGGATGATCTGTTCGCGCGGGGTAGAGGCATTGCTGATGATCTCGGCCTCAAGCCCCATCGGGATGCTGGCAGCGCGCAGGGTCCGAATCATCGACGGCGCCTTCCGGACGCCCATATAGACCGCCAGTGTTGTGCCGGGTTGCAGCATCGTCGCCCAATCCGGGTCGGGATCGCCCGGTTTGCAGGCGGCGGTGGCCAGCATCAGCCGGTCGGTCGCGCCGCGTTCGGTCAGGCCGCGGCCCAGGCTGGCGGCAGCGGCGCTTGCAGCGGTGACGCCGGGGACGATCTCTACCGGAATGCCGGCTGCCCGTGCCGTCTCCAGCTCTTCGCCCACACGCCCGAAGATGCCCGGATCGCCGGATTTCAGGCGCACGACCTGACGTCCCTGTCTGGCCGCGGCGACGATCACCGCGTTGATGCGATCCTGCGGCCAGGACGATGCGCCGATCTCCTTGCCGACGAAGACCCGCTCGGCGTCACGCCGGGCAAGTTCCAGAACGCCCGGATCGACCAGTCGGTCATAGAAGATCACATCGGCCTCCTGCAGCAGGCGCAGCGCCCGCAGGGTCAGAAGATCTGCCGCGCCGGGACCGGCGCCCACCAGGGCAATCCTGCCCTGAACCGAACAGGCTTCGCCGGTGGCAAGCCTGTCCTTCACCAGCCGCGCCGCCTCGCGCCCGGCGCCGCGCGCAAGGGCCTGACGCGGTGGTCCGTTGAAGACCCACTCCCAGAAGAAGCGCCGCTCGCGCTGCGGAAGACGCTGGTTCACCTCGGCGCGCAACCGGCCCGCGAGGGCGGCGAGTTCGCCAAGCGCCGGTTCAAGAAGCACCTCCATCCGGCTGCGGATCTGGCGGGCGAGGACCGGGGCCGTGCCTTCGGTCGAGATCGCCACGACCACCGGGTCGCGATCAAGGATCGAAGGGGTGGTCGCATCGCAGAGCGCGGGCCGGTCAACGACATTGACGATCGCGCCGGCCTCCTTGGCGAAGGCATGGGCGACATGGTCAAGTGCCACGCAGCCGGTGGCCACAAAGACCAGCGCCGCGCCCCGAAAGACACCGACCGAGAGGGTAGGGACCTGCTCGGCCCGCCCCATGGCCACGAGCGCGCCCAACTCGGCGTCCAGTTCGGGGGCGACCAGAACCAGCCGCGCTTCGGTCTTCAGGATCAACCGGGCCTTCTGGGCGGCCTGCTCACCGCCGCCGACGATGACGACGTGTCGTCCGGCCATCTGCAGGAACATGGGAAAGGTCTTCATCGTTCTGGCTCCTTTTCAGGCGGGGACGGGATGCAGGCGGTTGGCCCAAAGGGTCTCGGCGTCCTGCGCATGGCCAAGCGCGCACAGCGCGGCCGCTGCGGTGCCGGTGACAATGGCGCGGGCGAAGGGATCGCGCAGGCGGCCTGACCAGAGGTCAGCCAGCGCCTCGGGCGGGTAGGGGAGGCTGTTCAGGCGCTGCGCTTCAGGGATGATCGCCGGCAGCGTGGTTTCAAGCGGCACGCCTTGCGCCAGGCGAAACAGGGTGACGGGCTTCGACGGGTTGCGCTCGAACTCGCCACCGCCGCCCTTGAGGATCCCCAGCTGTGGCTGGCCCAGAAGCACGCCCGCCGCCTGTTGCAGTGCCAGATAGGGCGGATGAAAGACACCCTGCACCGCGGCCGGCGCCCGTGCCGGGTTGAGCATCCGGCAGACGGTATTGATGCAGGATCGCAGCCCCAGCACATCGCGCAGGCGCAGAAGCCGCAGCGCGCCGGGAGCGTAGGCTTCAACCGGCAGATAGGCGATGCCCTTCCGATCAAGAAGACGTGCGGCATCGTCAGGGGTTTCGGCCCGCGCAATGCCGGCATGGTCAAGCGCGGCTCTGGCATCGGCACCGTCCGACTGGTGCGCGTTCCAGCCATGCAGCAGCACCCGCACCCCGCCCTGTGCCACCAGCCGCGCCGCAAGCAGGAACCAGGGCAGGCCACGGCTGCGGCCGGCCGCATAGCTTGGCCAGTCAAGATCCACCGCCGGCAGCACGGGCAGGGTGGCGCGCAAGCCGCGCGTGAAGCCTGCGATTTCGGCGGCGTCTTCGCCACGGTAGCGCATCAGCATCAGAAGCGCGCCGATGGCATGGGGATCGGCATCGCCCGCCAGGATCAGGCGCATCGCCTGTTCGGCCTCGGCCGCCGTCAGGTTGCGCGCCCGCCCGGGGCCGCGCCCGAGGATCCGGATGAAGGGCGCGAGGCTCATTCGGCGGCCTCCAGCCGGCGCGCCAGAAGGGCGGCGAGTTCGGGGCGGCAGGATCCGCAACTGCTGCCGGCCTGCAGCGCGGCGCCGATCTGATCGACGGTCGCAAGCCCTTGGGTGGCAATGGCCGCTGTGATCGTGTTCAACCCCACGTTCAGGCAGGCGCAGACGATCGGGCCGGCATCCGTCATGCCCTGCGCGGGTCGCCCTGCCAGCAGCCCCGCCCCCTCGACACCGATCCGGTCGGCGACATGCCCGCGCGCGAGTGTCACCGGATCAGCGGCCGTGAACAGCGCGGCGATTGTGCGCCGCCCCTCCATGAAGGCCAGCCGGAAGGTGCCGCGGATGCGGTCCTCGACGCTGAGGCAGGTTGCCTCGGGCAGGGAGAAAAGCGCACGTGCATAGCTTTCCCAGTCGTGCGGGGTCTGCATCCCGGCCAGTTCACAGCGCCAGCCGGCCTCGGTCCGTGCGCGGGCCCAGTAGGCGGCATCGGGCGTCATCGGGCGGCAGGACACGGCAAATCCATACCAGGCCGGCGCAAGCGGCGCGATGGCCACGACCGAGGCCTTGCTTTCCGGCTGGCCCGAGACCGGGTCCACGACGGGGGCGACCAGCGCATCGACACGGCCGGTGGGCGCGGTTTCGCCCGTCCAGTGAATGGGCGCAAAGACCTGGCCCCGCGCCACGCGGTCGGTGATCGCCACGCGCAGGATGGCCTCGCCCAGCGGGCTGGTGACGCGGGCAAGGGTGGCGGGCGCAAGGCCCAGATCGGCGGCATCCTCCGGGTGAAGCTCGAGGAAGGGTTCGGCGAGATGCTGGTTCAGGCGCGGCGCAAGCGCGGTCCGGGTCATCGTATGCCACTGGTCCCGAACACGGCCGGTATTGAGGCGGAACGGATAGCGCGGGGAGGTTGCTGCAACGGGAAGGCGCGGTGTGACGGGCAGCAGCCGGGCGCGTTGGTCGGCGGTGAAGAAGCCGCCTTGGCCAAAGAACCGTCCGCCCTGCTTGCGGGCGCTGACCGGCCAGCGTGTGGGCGGCAGCGTGTCGTAATCCGCGCCGGCAAGCCCCGAGATGTCGAAATCGCGGCCCAGATCCCCGGCAAGCCCCGAAAGCCGGGCGTATTCCTTGAAGACCTGTGCCGCGTCCTGCCATCCGAAGGCCGTGCCCCAGCCCATGCGCGCTGCGACCTCGGCCAGCATACGCCAATCGTCCCGCGCCTGGCCGGGCGCGGGCAGGAAGGCGCGCTGACGGCTGATGGTGCGGTCGGAATTGGTGACGGTGCCGGACTTTTCACCCCAGGCCGTTGCAGGCAGGACGACATCGGCCAGCCGGGTCGTGTCGGTCCGCGTCACGTCGCTGACCACGACAAAGTCGCAGCCCTTGATCGCGGCGGCAACCGCATCGGCGGCAGGCATCGACACAGCCGGGTTGGTGTGGATGATCCAGAGCGCCCGGATCTGCCCGCGGGCGACGGCGTCGAACATCTGGACGGCCTTCAGCCCTGGCGCGGCCGGCATCGCGGGGCTGTTCCAGAAGGCCTGCACGGCGCTGCGGTGGGCGGGGTTCGCGATGTCCAGATGGCAGGCGAGCGTCGTCGCGAGCCCACCCACTTCGCGCCCGCCCATGGCATTGGGTTGCCCCGTCACCGAAAACGGCCCCATGCCGGGGCGGCCGATGCGACCGGATGCCAGATGACAGTTCAGGATCGCCCCCACCTTGTCGGTGCCGCTGGAGGACTGGTTGATCCCCTGGGAATAGATGGTCACCACGCGCTCGGTTGCGATGAACCAGTCAAGGAAGGTCGAGATCATTGCGGGGGCAAGCCCCGTCAGGGAGGGATCGCTGGCCCGCGCCGCGGCCAGGGCTTCGCGATAGCCGCTGACATGGCGGGCCACATACTCCTGATCCGTTGCACCCCGATCCGCCAGTGCCACCAGAAGCGCGTTGAACAGCGCGGCGTCCGATCCCGGTTGAAGTGCCAGATGCAGATCGGCGATGTCACAACTTGCAGTGCGGCGGGGGTCGATGACGACAACACGCGTGCCGCGCCGTGCCCGCGCCGCAACCAGCCGCTGATAAAGCACCGGATGGCACCAGGCGAGGTTCGACCCGACCAGCACCACAAGGTCTGCCTCGTCCAGATCCTCGTAGGTGCCGGGCACGGTATCGGCGCCGAAGGCCCGGATGTGCCCCGCGACCGAGGATGCCATGCAGAGCCGCGAATTCGTGTCCACATTGGCGCTGCCCATGAAGCCCTTGATCAGCTTGTTGGCGACGTAATAATCCTCGGTCAGCATCTGGCCCGAGAGGTAGAAGGCGACACTGTCGGGCCCGTGCTGTGCCAGCGCATCGCGGAACCGATCAGCGACCAGACCAAGCGCGCTGTCCCAATCCGCCGCGTGCCCGCCGACCTGCGGCGCCAGAAGGCGTGCCTCAAGCCCCAGCGTCTGGCCGAGAGCCGCCCCCTTTGAACACAGTCGCCCCTTGTTTGCCGGATGGTCAGGATCACCAACAATCGTGGCCCCGCCCGATCCGTCAGGGGTGGCGATCACCCCGCAGCCGACGCCGCAATAGGGGCAGGTGGTGCGAAAGCTCATGCCGCGCGCCCCCGCAGCAGGCGGGCCGCGTCAAGCAGGATGCGGCCACCTTCGACCCTTGCGGGATAGGTCGTTACCGCCGCCCCCTCGGCGCCCCCGGTTGCAGCGGTTGCCCGCCCGTCCGTCAATCCGATAACCATGCCGTGCAGGGGGCAGGTTACCGCATGGCCATGGACAATTCCTTCCGACAGCGGCCCGCCCTTGTGCGGGCAACGGTCGTCAAGGGCAAAGACCTGATCGTCATGGCTGCGAAACACCGCCACGCAGCCGTGCACCGTCTTGACCAGCCGCGCCCCCCGGCGGGGAATGTCCTCCAGCGCCCCGATATCAAGCCAGCTCATTCCGCGGCCTCCTGCGTCAGATCGGCGAGCGGGGCAAAGGCCGCCTGCGCCTGTGGCGTGGCGCGATCCGCCCAGGGGTCGCGCTGATAGATGGATTGCGACAGATCGAACCGGGCGATCAGCGCCGCGCGCTGGTCTGCATCATCCACCACCTGCGCGCGGACCCAGTCGATGCCTACCTTGGCCAGCCACCGGTATGGCCGGTCCAGATATCTGGCGTTTTCGCGGTAAAGCTGGATGAACGCCACGGTCAGATCGATGGCCTCCTCCTCGGAGGGGACCTTGGCAAGGCGCTCGATCTCTTTCAGGTCCATGCCGGCTGCACCGCCGACGCCGATCTCATACCCCGAGTCGACACAGACGATGCCCACATCCTTGCAGGTTGCCTCGGCGCAGTTCCGCGGACAGCCCGAGACCGCCAGTTTCACCTTGTGCGGTGTCCATGATCCCCAGAGACGTTGTTCCAGCCTGATCCCCAGGCCGGTGCTGTCCTGGGTTCCGAAGCGGCAGAAATCGGTGCCGACACAGGTTTTGACGGTGCGCAGCCCCTTGGAATAGGCATGGCCCGACACCAGCCCCGCCGCGTTCAGATCGGCCCAGACATGGGGCAGGTCTTCCTTGCGCACGCCCAGCAGATCGATCCGTTGTCCGCCCGTCACCTTGACGGCCGGGATGGCGTATTTCTCCGCTGCGTCGGCAATGGCGCGCAGTTCGCGGGGGTTGGTCATGCCGCCCCACATGCGCGGGACCACCGAATAGGTGCCGTCCTTCTGGATATTGGCGTGATTGCGTTCATTGACGAGACGGCTTTGCGCATCGTCCTCATAATCCAGCGGCCAGTCGGCCAGCAGGTAGAAGTTCAGCGCCGGCCGGCAGACCGGGCATCCGCAAGAGGTTTTCCAGCCAAGCTCCTGCATCACTGCCGGCATGGATTTCAGCGCCTGCGCCTTTATCATGCGGCGCACATCCTCATGCGTAAGGTCTGTGCAGCCGCAGATCGGTTGCACCGCCGGCTTGCGAAAGGCATCGCCAAGGCTGTGGGCCAGCACCTGCTCGACCAGCCCGGTGCAGGTGCCGCAAGAGGCACTTGCGCTGGTGACTGCGCGGATATCGGCAAGCGTTGTCGCGCCGTCCTCGATCGCCGCGGTGATCCTGCCCTTGCAGACGCCGTTGCAGCCGCAAATCTCCGCCTCAGGCGGCAAGGCTGCAACGGCTGCCAGAGGGTCCGCGCCGGTCCCCCCCTGATAGGCGGGACCGAAGATGAGCGTATCGCGCATCGCCGAGATGTCGGTTCCGTCCTTTATCAGCCCGAAGAACCACGACCCGTCGCCGGTATCGCCATACATCACCGCGCCGATCAGCCGGTCGTTTTCGATGACCAGCCGTTTGTAGACCCCCCGCCCCGGATCGCGGAAAACGATATCCTCGCGCCCCGGTCCCTCGGCGAAATCGCCGGCGCTGAAAAGGTCCACGCCGGTGACCTTCAGCTTGGTTGCGGTCTGCACCGGCCGGAAGGCCGCATCCTGCCTCAGCAGCGTCGCCGCAGCGACCTTTGCCTGATCGTAAAGGGGTGCGACCAGTCCGAAAAGCTGTCCGTCATGTTCGACACATTCCCCCACCGCCAGAATGTCCGGATCCGAGGTTTCCATGCGATCGTTCACCACGATTCCGCGCGCGACCTCCAGCGCGGCTTCGGTGGCGATGCGGGTTTCCGGGCGGATGCCCACGGCCATGCAGACCAGATCGGCCTCGTATCCGGTGTTGTCCTCCAGCAACACGCCCTCGACCCGGTCCTGTCCCAGAATGGCTGCCGTCGAACCCTTGCAGTGAACCCTGATGCCACGCGTCTCCAGGTCCTTCTGCAGCAGGTATCCCGCCGCAGTGTCCAGCTGGCGCTCCATCAGGTGACCCATCAGGTGGATTACGGTCACCTCCATCCCACGCAGCTTCAGGCCAGCCGCCGCCTCGAGGCCCAGAAGGCCGCCGCCGATCACCACTGCCTTGCCGCCGGGCCGATCCGACGCCGCGATCATCGCATTCGTGTCGTCCAGGTCGCGATAGGTGACGACGCCGGGAAGGTCGCGGCCCTGCACCGGAATGATGAAGGGCGCCGATCCGGTAGCGATCAGCAGCTTGTCATAGGGGGCGCCGCCGGCATTGGAAAAGACAACCTTGTTGACGCGATCGATCCGCACCACCGCCTCGCCAAAGCGGCAGGTGATGTCGTGGCGGGCATACCAGGCATCGTCATGCGTGACGATGTCGTCATAGCGTTTCTCGCCCGACAGGACGGGTGACAGCATGATGCGGTTATAGTTCCCGCGCGGCTCGGCATTGAAAAGGGTGATGTCCCAGCCCTCTGGCTCGGCGGCCAGCAGATGTTCCAGCACGCGGCCCGAGGCCATGCCGGCCCCGATGATGACAAGTCTGCGCTTCATCAGAAAAACCTCCCAAGGCGAGCACATGTGCCGGACAGGGCCGACGACAGCCGGATGTCCGGGACGTCCGGGCGCGTGGCGCTGCTGCCCACGGCGCGAGATCCGGGGCGGGCACTGTGGGTTCCGACGCGCGCGCCGTTGTTCGGCAAGCACGGCCGCGGCCCGGCAGGCATCGCGGTCGTGCCGCCTCGGCTTGCCCCGACCTGATCGGATTTCGCGGTGGGCGCCGCCAGTCGCAAGGGTGCGGCGCAGCCGAAGCCAGGGCGCAGCGACAAGGCCGCGCTGAGTGCAGGGGTGTTTTTCATCGTGTCTACTCCGCCGCTTCCACGAAGCGGTGTCGTTCGTAAAGGAACCGCAGCACGGCGCGCCGCGCCTTCAGATAGGCAGGGTCAGCCGCCGCCGCGATGCGTTCCCGCGGCCGTGGCAGGTTCACCTCAAGCACTTCGCCGATCGTCGCGGCGGGGCCATTGGTCATCATCACGATGCGGTCGGCCAGCAGCACGGCCTCATCGACGTCATGGGTGATCATGATCATCGTGTTGCCCAGGCGGGCGTGAATATCCATCACCGCATCCTGCAGATGCGCGCGCGTCAGCGCGTCAAGCGCGCCGAAGGGTTCATCGAGCAGCAACACCTTCGGCTCCATTGCCAGCGCCCGCGCGATGCCGGCGCGCTGGCGCATCCCGCCCGAGATCTCGCCGGGGCGCTTGTCGGCTGCGTGGCGCATCTGCACCAGATCAAGGTTGTGCAGAATCCATTCGTGCCGTTCCGCGCGGCTTTTCCGGCCCCGGAAAATCTTGTCCACGGCAAGCTTCACGTTGTCATGGACGCTCAGCCACGGAAGCAGGCTGTGGTTCTGGAACACCACCGCCCGGTCCGGCCCCGGCGCCCTGACCTCGTAGCCATCCAGCTTGATTGCACCGCTGGTCACCTGGGTCAGGCCGGCGATCAGATTGAGCAGTGTGGATTTTCCGCAGCCGGAATGGCCGATGATGCTGACGAATTCACCCTGCGCGATATCAAGGCGGATGTCGCGCAGAACCTCGGTTCGCTTGGATCCGGTGACGAAGGTCTTGTCCACATGCGAGATGTTGAGATAGGCCATGATCATGCCTCCGATGTGCCGCGGGTGACGACGCGTCCGATGACGCTCACGAGTTTGTCCAGAAGCAGACCGACCACGCCGATATAGACCAGCGCCACGATGATGTCGGACAGGCGCGACGAGTTCCACGCATCCCAGATGAAGAATCCGATCCCGACCCCGCCGGTCAGCATCTCGGCGGCAACGATCGCAAGCCAGGACAGGCCCACGCCGATCCGAAGGCCCGAAAAGATGTAGGGCGCAGCGGCAGGCACCATGATCTTGAAGAAGAACTCGATCTGGCTCAGACGCAGCACCTGGGCCACATTGCGGTAATCCTGCGGAATGTTGCGCACCCCGGCCGCCGTGTTGATGATGATGGGCCAGATCGCCGTGATGAAGATCACGAAAATGGCCGATGGGCGGCTGTCCATGAAGGCGGCGAGGCTGATCGGCAGCCATGCGAGCGGCGGAACCGTCCGCAGCACCTGAAAGATCGGATCGAGTCCGCGCATCATCCAGACCGACTGGCCGATCACCGCGCCGATCAGAACGCCGATCACGGCGGCAAGGCCGAAGCCATAGGCAACCCGTTCCAGCGAAGTCAGAACCCGCCAGCCAAGGCCGATGTCCTGGCTGCCATGGACATAGAAGGGCTCGAGGATCAGATCCGAGGAATCCGCCCAGACCACCGAGGGGGCCGGCAGGTTGGACCCCGGCGCGGAAAAGGCGGCCTCCCAGACTGCAAGGATCACCAGAAGCACCACCAGCGGCGGCAGGACGTTCACCGCCAGCGCCTTGGCCCAGCCCGCAAGCGCAGGCGCGCGGCCGACGGGCGGGGGCAGGGCGGTGATGGTTGCGCCCGGGGCGGGCGCTGTGGCAGCGGGTTTGAGTTTCGCAACTGCTGACATGATCGCCTCCTACACCATCGCCTTGATGGCCAGATCGTCGAGATAGGCAGACGGGTTCGCGGGATCGAAGGTCTTGCCGTCGAAGAAGGTCTCGACCCCGCGCGAGTCGCCCAGTTGCGTGGTGTCGTTTCCAAGCGCGCGCGCCGCTTCAAGCCACAGATCCGAGCGGTTGGTATTGGCCACCACCGCGGCCATGTCGAGGCTGGCCGGCTGATACCCCCAGCGAATGTTCTCGGTCAGGAACCAGGTATCGAGGCTTTTCCACGGGAAGGATGTGCGGCCGTTCTCGCCCCAGAACTTCATCTGCAGCCCGGTCCCGGTGGCGATGCGGCCGTTGCCATAGTTCACATCGCCCTTCAGGCGGCCAAGGATATCGGCGGGCGGCACGTTGTACCATTGGCGGCGCCCGACGATCTGCGCGAGTTCCTCCTTGTTGGCCAAGTCGTCGCACCACATCTGCGCCTCCATGACCGCCATCAGCAGGGCCCGGGTCGCAACGGGATTGGCATCCACCCAGTCGGCGCGCATACCCAGCACCTTTTCGGGATGATTTGCCCACAGTTCGCCCGTGGTCAGCGCGGTAAAGCCAATGCCCTGGTTGACAAGCTGTTCGTTCCACGGCTCGCCCACGCAGAAGCAATCCATGTTGCCCACCCGCATGTTGGCGACCATCTGGGGCGGCGGCACGACGATGACGCTTACATCCGTATCGGGATTGATCCCGCCGGCCGCCAGCCAGTAGCGAAGCCACAGATCATGCGTGCCTCCGGGGAAGGTCATGGCGGCGGTGACCTCTTCCCCCCGTGCGCGTTTCGCCGCGAAAGCGTCTTTCAGCGCGCCGCTGTCAAGCGCAACGCCCGTATCCGCGTAGTCCTGCGCGACCGAGATGCCCTGACAATCCTCGTTCAGGCTCAGCAGGTTGTACATCGGGGTCGGCTGGTTGTTCTGCATCACGGTGCCCAGCGTGTACTGGAACACCTTGGGCCGCAGGATATGTCCGCCGTCGATCCCGCCGCGCGCCGCCCCCAGGGCCATGTTGTCCCGCGTGGCACCCCAGCTTGCCTGTTTCTCGATCTTCATCCGGTCGAGGCCGTGCTTGGCATAGAAGCCCTTGACCTCGGCGATGATCAGCGGGGCGCTGTCGGTCAGGGCGATGTACCCCAACGTCGCACCGCGTACTTCGGGCGCGGATGTCGTTGCCCATGCGCCACCGGGGATCAGCGATCTGGCGGCCGCCAATGTTGCGGCTGCGCCCGTTGTGGCGCGCAGGAAGGAGCGGCGGGAAAAGGCGGAATGTGGCACGGGAAGCTCCGGTTACCGGCAGGCCAATGCCTGCAGCAGGGGTCAGAAGGAACGCGCAGGCGCATGGAAGCGCCGGGGGCGTGGCGATGGTTCTGGAGGTTTCGCGTCAGTGCGAATGAAGCGGGAAGCAGGCTTGCGCAGCTTTCCGATCGTCCTGGATCCGACCCCTTTGCCGGATATCCCATGGATGCGACGTTCCGGCCGAATCGTCAAAGAGAGACTGATCTGTCGTGCTCGCTCAGCCCGAAACGCGCGTGAGCGCCGAAATTTTCAGCGGTTGCCGGCGCTCGGGTCGAAAATCTGACCGTCAAAGAAACGGTCCGGGGGCAGGATCATCGTGCCGCGTTCGGAGGCCACCGCCGTCGGATGGTCAAGCGCGCCCTCAAGCTTCTCGGATGCGCCAGGCAGGTCCGCACCCACGCTGCGCAGGTTCAGCCGGTAAAGATCGGTCCGGCAGATGGCTTTGGCAGCCGCCATGGCCAGCGCCGGATCCTGTCCATGCCGTCTGGCAAGCCGGGCCGCAAACCATGCCGCCTGAGAGCGCCAGGGAAAGCTGGCTGCGCCTTCGTGGAACCGGATCATGTCGGGCACCTTGCGCAATTCGCCCCGGGACGAGAGGATCATTTCTCCGCGCAATGTCCGGTCCAGAAGCTCGGCCGGGGCATTGACATAGTCGCGCCGGGCCAGAAGGTCCGACGCCATCTGCCGGTTGCCCGGCAAGCTCAGCCATCTGCCCGCGCGCCAGATCGCGCGCATCAGGGCGGCGGTCGGTTCGGGCCGCGCTTCGGCCCAGTCGTGGCAGACCGCGAGAACCTTTTCCGGGGCCGCAGCCCAGATGGCGCGGCTGGGCAGCAGAAGCGCACCCACCCCGCTTTCGACCGCGACCGATCCCCAGGGCTCGCCAACACAGAAGGCATCCACCTCACCCGCCGCAAGCGCATCGGCCATGCGCGGCGGCGGGATCGTGCAAAGCTCGTATTCCACCGGGACAGCGCGCAGCCAGTAGTCCACCAGCGCCGCGTGGGTCGAGAAGGGAAAGGGCACGCCTATGCGCAACGGTCGCGATGCGGCACGGGCCAGATCATCCGCCGCCGCGCGCGCATCGTCAAAGCCAAAGCCATGGCCGGCCGCCCGCAGCGCCTCGGCCAGGGCCGCCGAAACGCCGAACACATCGCCGTTCATCGACAGCACCTGCAGGATGTCGACGCGCGCCGCCGCACCGCCCAGACCCATCGCCATTGCGACCGGCAGCGGGGCAAGCATCTGCGCCGCCTCGACCTGTCCCCAGAGCAGCATGTCGCGCAGGCTGGACCACGACGGCGCGGCCTTCAGTTCCAGCGCCAACCCCTCGGCACTGGCAAATCCCAACTCCTTGGCGATGGCCAGCGGCGCCATGTCCAGAAGCGGAACGAACCCAAGGCGCAGCGGGATCGGGTTCATGACAACAGCCCCGCAGCCGTGACGATGGCAGCGGCCAGATCGGCCACCTTGCGGCCCTGATCCATCGCCGTCCTGCGCATGAGCGCATAGGCCTCGTCCTCGCTGATGCCGCGGGCCTTCATCAGAATGCCCTTGGCCCGGTCGATCAGCTTGCGTTCCTCAAGCGCGCGGCGGGTCGTTTCCAGTTCAAGGCGCATGCGGCGGAACATCTGAAACCGCGCTATCGCCGCGTCCATCACCGCCGCCACCCGGTCGGGTTGAAGCCCGTCGATGACATAGGCCGATACGCCCGCCTCGATCGCCTGCTGCGTCAGGTCACGGTCGGTCCGGTCCACGAAGAACGCCACCGGCCGGTCCATGGGACCCGAGGCAAGCGCCATTTCCTCCAGCGTGTCGCGTGACGGGTCTGCCATGTCGATCAGCACGATGTCGGGCGCGATGTCGCGCACACGGCGGGCAAGGCCCGCGCTCTCGCTGATGACCGTCACCTGATGGCCCAGGGGATGCAGGCTATCGATCACGAGCCGCGCTCGTGTCGGATCCGGTTCGACGATGACGATGTGAAGCTGCATGCCCGGCGCCCGCTGTGGAATGACCTCAAGTCCACGCGGCGGGCGGCAAGGCAAGATCATTTGCCCTCCGCCGGTCCCGCATCGCAAAACTGATGAATTATGCGGCAGCGAACGCCTGGTGCGCCTGATTGATGTGCATTGGTGTCGTGGTCGAAGGGGCCAGCGACGCGCGTCCATCCCGGAATCGCTCCCTGCCGGTGCGAGATGTCTCCCACGCCGCCGCGCGCATGCTCTCCCGCGCCCGAGCAGACCCGGCGCGCCGGTCACCCAAAAAGCCTGGCAATTAGCGTTTTCCCCGGGCGCGGAGGCCCCGTCGAATTGCGCATCGCTATCGGTCTGCGGGCCGGCAAAGCTGGATTGAAGAATCCACGACCACCTGGCCGTCAGGATCGGGATCAAGGCCGCGCAGCCGCCCCCACCTGGTCAGAGGGCAGGCCTAGCGCAGTTCCCTCGATGCCCTTTCCGCACGCGTCCGAGGCACAAGAAACCGGCTCGCAGCGGCTCGATGCCCCTCGGTCCAGCAGTTCGCGTCTGGCGGGCCGGTTTTGGAGAGCGGACTGACACCGCAGGACCGGCACGATCCAGGCCATGCGCAGCGTCTGCGACCGGATCACTCGCCTGGGAGCGGCGCGGCGATCGATGGCCATGGTCGTCGCTGCGATCGGGATGCGCGACGGCGGGGAGAAGATTCTGTTTGACCGCCATGCCCGAACGGGGCGCAAAGGCGACGACCCGAGGCAGTTTTTTCGAGGGTCATTGCAGACTGCAGCATCACGCCGCGCCGCGAAGAGGTCCTGGGCATACTGTTCCACATGGTCCTCCGACCAACCGGCCACGTCTCGTCGCCCGATGATGCAACGCGGCGACGGCAACCGCCCTGAACGAGGATCTGCGCCACGCTGAACTTGCGCTGCCGCATGTGCCGGAAGATGCGCTGCAAAGGGGAGGTGCCTCGGTTGCGAAAGCTCCGGATCATGCCTCTTCACACCGTGCAGTTGAAGCCCTGGACGCACCGGTTCGAAATACGGCACCTCACGTCCTGTGAATACTTATTATGTTACGCCAGTCACGGCAGCTCATCCCCACCGGGCTCCGGCCCCGGAACCTTTGCCGCGGCCATGAAGGGAACATGGCACAGCCGGCCGCAAGAAGTCCCGGCGCGCCGGTGCCGCAAGCTGCGGCATCCGGACGTGCCACGGCCCCCCCGATCATTCGCGGTATGCGCGGCGGGCGGTTTTGCTCAGCAGGCCAGTCCCCGTGCTTCCAGCCAGGCGACCGAGGGCAGGATCCCGTCCTTGTCACGCAGCTCGAGGATCAGCCGGGGGTTGCTGTCAAGTTCGGCAAGGGCGCGGAACACCGCATGCCAGGAGATCGTGCCCTCGCCGATGCTCCAGTGCCGGTCGGCATAGCCATCGGCATCCTGCAGATGGATGTGCTGCAGCGCGGCACCGGCACGGCGGACGAAGTAATCAACCGGCGGCGCGCCGGTCGAACCGAAGGCGTAATGGGCATGTCCGGTATCGACCGAAAGCGCCACCGACGACGAGGCGAAGCTTTCGGCAAGGGTTGCGCGGATGTCCGGATCCTTGTCCATGATATTTTCGATCACCAGGGTGACGCCCACCTCCTCGGCCCGTTTCACCACGGCCTCAAGCGTCTGATGGCTGTGCTCGATAACGTTCTGGTAAGCGACCCGCCCCGCGAAGTTGTCGAGGTTGTGGTAGTCCCAGGTGATATAGGGCGAATGGATCACCATCTGCGTGGCGCCCAGGTAATCGCAGACCTCGAGCCCCTGCATCATCCGTCGGGCCACAACCTTGCGGATTTCGGCATCTGCGCTTGCAATATGCAGGCCCCAGAACGGGCCATGGATGCCCAGTCGGCCCTGGTATCCGGCAAGAAGCGCACGGGCACGCTCGGCAATGGGCGCCCAGTCCTGATCAAGCGCTCCGGGGACGCAGAAATCCTGCAGGCTCTCCAGGTCGGCAACGGTCATCGCGGCGCCAAGAAGGGGCAGATCGGGCATGATGGTTCTCTTTTCAGGCAGCAAGGGAAAGGGACAGACACGAAAGCAGATTGTGGAACTCGGCCATGCCATGCACCACATGATCGGCACCGGCGGCATGCAGCGCCACTGCATGCCCCGCACGGTGGTCCGAAGGGCCGATGAAGCCCACGGCCAGACACCCTGCGGCGGTGGCGCAGCGGATGCCGTGGACATTGTCATCGATGAAGATCGCCTTATCTGGCGCGATGCCAAGCTGTGCGGCCGCATGAAGCGCGAGGTCGGGTGCGGGCTTGGGGGCAGCGACATGATCGGCGGAATAGACATGGTTCCCGAACCGCGCCGCCAGCGGCGTGCGGTGCAACGAACGCTCCAGCCGCGTGATGGACGAATTCGAACAGATTGCAACAGGCACGGGGTAGTCGTTCAGCACCGCTTCGATCCCCGAAACATGGGGGATGTGCCGGTCGAACATCGCGAACAGCAATCGGTCGCTTGTGGCATGAACCGCAGCCGCATCAAGCCCAAGCCGCGCCATGAAGGCCCGGCTGTCGGCTGCGGCCGAGCCGGAAAAGATCCGGGCCGCTTCCGCCCCGGTCATGGGGTGGCCCGCCTCCGAAATCGCCTGCGCGAGCGCCGCGCACCCCAGGGGTTCACTGTCGATCACCACGCCGTCGCAATCGAAAAGGATCGCCGCATAACGTCTCATGACGGGCCGTTCTCGGCCAGAAGGTGCCGCACGAGGACCGGATCATCTGACACGACAAACGCCGGATTTCGGGTGATCCAGCGCCGGATCAGATCAGGATCGTTCAACGTCCAGACCGAGCAGGCGTCCGCGGGGCGCAGCGCGGAAATGGTCTCGAACTCGGCCTCGTAAAGCGCGTGGTGGATGCCGACGATATCGACCAGATCGGCAACCGTGGTCAGTAAGGCAGCAATCCCACCCTGTTGCGCGGCCCAGTCGGCGTTGACGGAAATCAGCCGCCGAAGCGCGGGCGCGCGGTCACGGATTTCGCCGACCACGGAAATGTCGAAGCTGTGCAGCGCGGCGCGCTGCGTCAGGTCGTGCCGGTCAAGCGCCTCGGCCGCGCGGGCAACCAGACCGGGATAGGGCTTGCCATCCGTGTCCGATTTCAGCTCGACCCAGGGTTCGATCCGCGGATCCCGCGCCAGGATCTCCAGCACCTCGTCCAGCGTGGGAATATGTTCGTCCGTCAGTGCCCCGTCGGGGCCGCGCAACCGCGCCCTGCGCCGCGCCTCGGGCGTCTCAGGGCCCGGACCGGGCCGGTCTGGTCCGTGGTCCGGTCGAGCGTCGCATCAGATCATGGCGATGCGGGCGCCCCGCACCTTTTCCACGCTGCGGACCGGCGCGCCGATCAGTTCCAGCCCGTCAACCCGCACCGATCCGCTGACGCTTGCCTTGCCCGGCAGCAGTCCCAGCGCAGCAAGCCATGTCACCGACTTGCCACAACCGCTTTCGCCGACAAGGCCCACGGCTTCACCTCGGGCGATGTCCAGATCGATGCCGTGAAGCACCTGGGTGCCGTCGAAGGCGACCTTCAGATCGCGGATCGAGACGAACGCCATGCTGTCCTCCTGTCGTTCCGAGGGAAGGGGCGCCCGCGCGGCGCCCCCCGCTTCTGGCTCAGATGGTCCAGTTGCTGGCGCGGAAATCCATGGCGAAGGCCGGTGCGGCCTTCCACTTCAGCTCCGACTTCATGCCGGTAAAGACGGCATTCTGGTGCAGGACGGTATAGACAGGGTCCTCACGCTCGGCGATTTCCAGCATCCGTGCGAAGGATCGTTTGCGCAGCGCCCGGTCGGTCGAGGTTTCAAGCACCTGCGACAACTGGTTCAGTTCGGCATTGCTCCATTCACGGTATTGCTGTGCCTGACCGTTGGGACCAAACTGACTGACCATCGGCGTGATCGGGTCGTTGATCGTGTTCGAGGCCGACCAGTCGCGCAGCCCGCGGGTGCCCTCGCCCTCGAAGATCTGCGACCAGTTCTCCTTCATCTGGATCTCGATGTTCAACCCGGCCTGGCGCCACATCTCGGTCAGGATCTGGCCCGTCGCGGTCTGGTTGGTGTAGTAGTTGTTCAGCAGGAAATAGGGGATCGCGTCGCCCTTGTAGCCCGCCTGTCTCAGCAGGTCGCGGGCGAGGTCGGGATCGTAATCCGGAACCTTCCAGCCGTCGATGAACATGTCGGCGCTGACATAGCTTTCGAATTGCAATCCGGCGGGGATGCCGGTCTGCCCGCCCCAGAGCGCCTCGACGATCGCCTCGCGGTCGATCGCATGGGTCATGGCGCGGCGCACCAGCGGGTCGGCCATGATGGCATTCTGCGTGTTGAACACCGTGACCCGGTGGTTCCAGATCGTCGAGGACTGGACCTCGAGCCCGGGCGCGGCCATCACGGTCGCGATCTGATCGGGAGGAAGATCGCAGGCGAAGTCATATTCCCCCGACAAGAGTCCGTTGACCCGGCTGGCAACCTCGGGCACTTCGACAAAACGAATCCGCTCCAGCGCCGGGCGGCCGCCCCAGTAATCGTCGAAGGCCACCAGCGTCAGCGATACGTCAGGGCGATATTCCTCGACCCGAAAGGCGCCGGTGGTTACCGGCTTGCGCGCCCAGTCGGCGTAGGTTTCGGCCTCGTCCCAGGCACGGCGCGAGGTGATCTGCGATCCATGCGCCATCAACCGTCCTTCCAGCGTGACGTCCGGCGTCGCGTTGTGGAAGCGCACGGTGTAACGATCGACCGCCTCGACCCCGCGCAGCGCCGGCCAGAGCCTGCGGCCCGTCCCGGGAACGGATGCCGGAAGTTCCTTGGCGGACTGCGGTTTGAAATCCTCGGCATAGATCGTCTTGCCGCCGGCAGGTTCGGTGCCGGCAAAAACCCGCTCGTCCGAGAATGAGAACACGACATCATCCGCCGTCATCTCGTCGCCATTGTGGAACCGGACGCCCTCGCGCAGCCGCAGTTCGAGCGTGCGGTCGTCAAGCCGCTTCCATTCGGTGGCGAGTCCGGGAACCGGGCCTTGGTTGCCCATCCAGTCCCGCAGGATCAGTCCTTCCCACAGATTGGGAAAGAACACGCGCTCGCCCACGTTGGACTGTTCGTGCCAGATATCAAGCGTGTTGTTGTTGCTGATCTTCTGCACCGCGATCGTGATCGACCGGCGGGCCTCGGCCCGGCCGTGGCGGGGCAGAACCAGCGTGCCGGCGGTAGCACCAAACAGTCCGAGGGTGTGGCGACGATTCAAGAGCATGGTGATCTCATCCTTGAGGTGGCACATCTGCAGGCTGGGCGGGTCGCGCCGTTTCGTCTAACGCAGGTCGCGCAGGGCCTCGCGCAGCGCCTCCGGGCTTGTGGTGGTGATGCCCGCATCCACGGCATCATGTGCGGCGCGCCACGCGGGAACCGCAGCGACAAGCAGCTTGCGTCCCTCCTCGGACAGCGCAAGGCGCCGGGCGCGCGCATCGGTCTTGTCGGTCGCCGACAACACCAGTCCCCGCTTCTGAAGCGGTTTCAGCGCCGCCGTCAGCGTCGTGCGATCCATCCCCAGAAACGGCGCCAGATCACCAAGCCGCGGCGGCTCGGGTCTGTTCAGGGACATCAGGAGCGAAAACTGCCCGTTGGTCAGCCCGAAAGGGCGCAGCGCCTCGTCAAAGCGGCGGGCAAGCCTGCGCGCGGCGCGCTGCACATGCAGGCAAAGGCAGCGGTCGCGCACTTCCAGCGTGACAGAAAGGGGGAGGTCGGGGCTCGTCATGCATAAAGGTTGATATCAACGTAAACCCATGTCAAGCTGTCCGGGCGAATCTCAGTCAGGAGTAACGATCATGGCCTATGTCACTGGCTTTCTTCTTGCCGTGCCGACTGCGAACAAGGAGGCCTACCGCAAGCTGGCCGAAAGTTCCTGGGAGTTGTTCAAGGAACACGGTTGCCTTGCCTCGCACGAAACCTGGGGTGTCGATGTCCCGGACGGAAAGGTGACATCCTTTCCCATGGCCGTGCAAAAGAAGGAGGATGAGACCGTGGTCTTTTCCTGGATGATCTGGCCCGACCGGGAAACCTGTGACAAGGGCTGGGCCGCGATGATGAACGACCCCCGCATGCAGGAAATGCCCGAGATGCCCTTTGACGGCATGCGCATGATGTGGGGCGGGTTCGAGCCGCTGATAAGCCTTGGCTCCTCTGATCCCGCCGCGCTTGGCTGAACGCCCGGCCTCGGCCTCGCGTCAGTCCAGCCCGCTGCGCGCCACCAGTTCACGGCCATAGGCGCTATGCAATCGGCCCGCACGCAGCGCCGCCACATCCGTGACTTCCTCAAGCCGTCCCTGACGCAAAACGCCAAGCCGGTCGCACAGGAAGGAAACGATCGGCAGGTCATGCGTCACCAGAAGATAGGTGAGCCCGCGTTCCCCGCGCAGATCGGCGAGCAGGTTGAGGATCTCGGCCTGGACCGAGACATCAAGCGCCGAGGTCGGTTCATCCAGCAGCAGCACCTCGGGTTCGAGCATCAATGCGCGGGCGATTGCCACGCGCTGACGCTGGCCGCCCGAGAGCTGATGCGGCAGCCGGAAGCGGAAACGCCGCGACAGCCCGACTGCATCGAGCATCGCGACCACCCGCGCATCGCGCCCCCCGATCCCGTGCACCGCCAGCGGTTCGGTCAAGGTGTCATCCACCGTGCGGCGCGGATGAAGCGAGCCATAGGGATCCTGGAACACCATCTGCACGCGGCGCACGAAGGCCCGGTCGCGGCGCTTGCCCAGCGGCTGGCCGGCGATCCGGATGGCACCTGTCCAATCCGGCGCCTGACCGGCGATTGCCTTCAGAATCGTGGATTTGCCCGATCCGCTTTCGCCGACAAGGGCAAAGCTTTCCCCCGCGCCCACCAAGAAGGTCACGCCATGGACAACAGCTCTCCCGCCAAAGCTGACGGTCAGATCCGCGATGTCGATCATGTGCCCGCTCCGATGGCGGCCCGGTCCAGCACCGGCAGCCGCATGCGTGTTTCGTCCAGCCGCGGAACCGAGGCAAGCAGCCCGCGCGTATACGGATGGGTTGCGGCATGAAGCTGGCCGGCGGCGCATTCCTCGACCACACGGCCCGCATACATCACCAGGATCCGGTCGCACCAACGCGCCACCATGTCGAGATCATGGCTGATCAGGATCAGCCCCATGCCGCGCCGGCGCACCAGATCGTCAAGGATTTCCAGCACCGTCGCACGGACCGAGACATCAAGCGCCGAAGTGGGCTCGTCCGCGATCATCAGATCAGGCTCCAGCACCACCATCATCGCGATCATCACCCGCTGGCCCATGCCGCCCGAAACTTCGTGCGGGTAAAGGCGATAGACGCGTTCAGGGTCGTTGATCCGCACTGCCTCGAGCACGTCAAGCACCGCCTGACGGCGGGCACGGGCGCCAAGGCGGCGGTGAAACCGGAGCGCCTCGCCGATCTGTTCGCCGATACGCATCACCGGGTTCAGGCTGAACTTGGGGTCCTGCATCACCATCGACATCCGGGCCCCGCGCAGGCGGCGAAAGCGCGATTCCGGCAGGTCGCGCAGATCGATCCCGTCAAACTCCAGCCGATCAGCCGTCACGCGTCCGGGCCGCGCGATCAGCCCCATCAGGGCGCGGCCGGTCATCGACTTGCCCGACCCGCTTTCGCCCACAATGCCCAACCTTTCGCGGCCAAGGTCAAGGCTGAGCCCCTTGACCACCTCGACTTCGCCCTGCTCGGTGGGAAAGCGGACCCGCAGGTTCTCGACACGCAGCAGGCTCATGATTTCACCTTGCCCTTGGGGTCAAGCACATCGCGCAGCCCGTCACCGAACAGGCAGAAGCCCAGGCTGACGATGACGATGGCGAAACCCGGCATGGTGGCCACCCACCACTGATCGAGAATGAACGCCCGCCCGCGTGAGATCATCGCCCCCCATTCCGGTAAAGGAGGCTGAGCCCCGAGGCCCAGAAATCCAAGCCCCGCAGCCGTCAGGATGATCCCTGCCATGTCGAGCGTCACCCGCACGATGCAGGACGACAGGCAAAGGGGCAGCACATGCCGGCTGATGATGCGCACCTGCCCTGCACCCTGCATCTGGGCCGCCGCGATAAAATCGGCGTTGCGGAAGGTCAGCGTTTCGGCGCGGGCGATGCGGGCATAGACCGGCCAGGCCGTGATGGCGATGGCGATGACCGCATTCTCGATCCCCGGGCCCAGTGCGGCGACGAAGGCCAGCGCCAGGATCAGCCGTGGCATCGACAGGAAGATGTCGGTTACCCCCATCAGCACCCGGTCCACCCAGCCGCCGAAATAGCCGGAAACGGCGCCCACGATCAGCCCCAGAGGGGCGGCGATGATGGCCACCAGCAGCACGATGAACAGCGTGATACGTGCGCCATGGATCACGCGGCTCAGAATGTCGCGTCCCAACTCGTCCGTCCCCATCCAGTGCGTGGAAGAAGGCGGTTGCAACCGGTTCTGCAAGCTGCCTTCGAAAGGTGAGAACGGTGCGATCCAGGGGGCAAGTGCCGCCACCACCAGCAGCATCACGATGATGACCAGCCCGACCATGGCCAGCGGATTGCGCAACAGCGCCCGCAGCACCCGGTAAAGCTGGCCCAACCGCGCCTGGGCGCGGGTTTCGGGATCCTCGCTCAGCAGCCAGTTGCGGGAAAGGATTGGGGTCATGTGCGCGCCCTCGGGTCCAGCAGGCGATAGAGCAGGTCAGAGCCCTTGTTGATGGCGATGAACACGGCACCGATCACCAGTGTCGCCCCCAGCACCGCGTTCATGTCGGCATTCAGAAGCGCCGTTGTCAGATAGTTGCCGATCCCGGGCCAGGAAAACACCGTCTCGATCATCACCGATCCCTCCAGCAGGCTCGCATAGCTGAGACCGATCACCGTGATCAGCTGCACCCGGATGGGTCGGAAGGCGTGGCGCCAGATGATCACCCGTTCCGGTGCGCCCTTGACGCGGGCGGTCGTGATATACTCCTGCCCCAGCTGTTCCAGCATGAAGCTGCGCGTCATCCGCGCGATATAGGCAAGGCTGAAGAAGCCGAGGATCGTGGCGGGCAGCACCACATGCGACCAGGCGGATCGGAAGGCGCGCAGGTCGCCCGCGATCAGACTGTCGATCAGCAGAAGCCCGGTGCGGCTGGGCACCATGCCATCCATGAAGATGTCGATCCGACCCGGCCCGCCCACCAGCCGGAAATGTGCATAAAAGACCACGAGGCCGACAAGACCCAGCCAGAAGGCGGGGATTGCATAGCCAGCGAGCGCCAGAACCCGGATCACCTGGTCGATCCAGCTGCCCTGGCGCGCGGCGGCGATCACCCCCATCGGCACGCCGACCAGAACGCCGATCAGGATGCCCAGCGTCGCCATCTCCAGCGTCGCGGGAAAGACCCGGGCCAGATCCTCGGCCACCGGACGTCCGGTGCTGACGGAACGACCCAGATCCCCCTGCGCCACATCCGCGACATAGCGCGCGAACTGGACCAGCATCGGATCATCAAGCCCCATGGCCAGCCGCGCGGCCTCGTAGGTCTCGCGCGATGCGCGGTCACCCACGACGGCCAGAACCGGATCGATCGGCACCACGCGCCCGATGACAAAGGTGATGGCCAGCAAGCCCAGGAAGGTGACAAGAACCGTCACCATGAACCAAAGAAGCGGCACGATGCGGCGCCCGAATGGGGCGAACCGGCGGGCGGCCTGATCCATGCAGCTGTCCTTCTTCAAGGGCCCCTGACGGGATGTCGCGGGCGCTTCGCAGGCTTTAGCAAAAAAACTTTGACCGATCAAAAAATTTTTACTAGCTTCCGCCAAGGCCACCCGCACCGCGCGAAAGGATGCCATGTCGCGACCCCTGCACCAGTCTTCGGACACGCCGCCGACGCCGCAGTTCGGTGGCCGAATCCGGGAATTGCGGCGCAAGGCCGGGCTGACCTTGCAGGCCCTGGCCGATGAAGCGGGAATCTCGGTGGGCTTCCTCAGCCAGGTCGAGCGGGACAAGGCGACGCCCTCTCTCGGCACCCTTGCCAGTCTTGCGGCCGCGCTGGGGGTTGGTGTCAATTGGTTCATCGCCGCTCCCCGCCCTGCCGATGCCGTCACCCGCGCCGGCGCGCGGGCCCAGTTTTCGCTGGCCGACAGTTCGCTGGTTTACGAGCGGCTTGATACGCATCTGCCTGGTGGTACGCTGTCCTCGCTGATCGTCCATCTGCCCAGGGGCTATGCGTCAGAGGTGACGCGCCATACCGGCGAAGAGATGATCTTCGTGCTTGACGGGGAAATCCGTCAGACCCTGGGCGATGCGGTGATCCTGCTCGGCCCCGGCGACTCGCTTCACTTCATGGGCGATACGCCCCATTCCTTTGCCAATGTCGGCGCTGGTCCGGCCCGGCTTCTGTGGACCGGAACTTCGCCGCGCATCATCGGCAGCCCCGATCAAACCTAGCGGGACAACCCGCAGCACCCAAGGACAGGAGAGGACCATGTCATTCATCCGAACCACGCTGGCCGTCAGCCTTCTGGCGCTCGCGACAGCGCCGGCGCTGGCCGCGACGCCCGATACCGCGCTGGTGGTGGCGCAGAACATCGACGACATCGTGACCATCGATCCGGCAACGGCATACGAGTTCAGCTCGGGCGAATATGTCACCAACACCTATGACCAGCTGGTGCAGTATGATGCGGTCGATACCGAGACGCTGGCCGCCGGCCTCGCGACGGACTGGGAGATCGACGCCGAGAACCGCGCCATCACCTTCACGCTGCGCGACGGGGTAACCTTCCATTCCGGCAATCCGCTGCGGGCCGAGGATGTCGCGGGAAGCTGGCGCCGCGTGATTGCGCTTGACCGCGCGCCGGCCTTCATCCTGGGCAACCTGGGCTGGACCGTCGACAATTTCGACGAAATGGTGACCACCGAGGGTAACACCGTCACCGTCCGCTGGACGGGCGATTTCGCGCCGTCCTTCGTGCTGAACGTGCTCGCGTCCCGCCCGGCCTCGGTCGTGGACATGGAAACCGTCATGGCCAAAGAGGTCGATGGCGACATGGGCCATGCCTGGCTGAATGAAAACAGCGCCGGCACCGGGCCCTTCAAGCTGCGCACCTTCCGCCCGGGCGAAGTGCTGATGATGGATCGCAACCCTGATTATTTTGCCGGTGCCCCGGCGATGGAACAGATCCTGATCCGCCATGTGGCCGAAGCCTCGACCCAGCGTCTGCTGCTGGAGTCGGGCGATGTGGACATGGCGAAAAGCCTGACGCCGGATCAGGTTGCAGGCCTTGCCACGAACGAGGCGATCCGGGTCGAGACCTTCCCGCAGGCGGCGGTGCACTGGATTTCCTTCAACCAGAAGACGGAAAGCCTCACCAATCCTGCCTTGTGGGAAGCCGCGCGCTATCTCGTTGATTATCAGGGCATGGCCGACAGCTTCCTTCAGGGGCAGATGCAGGTGCATCAGGCCTTCTGGCCGGCCGGTTTCCCCGGGGCGCTGACCGATACGCCCTTCACCTATGACCCCGAGCGCGCGCGCCAGATCCTCGAGGAGGGCGGGGTCGAGCTTCCGATCACCGTCACGCTGGATGTGATCAACGCCAATCCGTTCAATGACATGGCACAGTCGCTCCAGCAGACCTTTGCGCCCGCCGGCATCAACTTCGAGATCCTGCCGGGCACCGGCGCCCAGGTCATCACCAAGTACCGCGCCCGCACCCATCAGGCGATGCTGCTGTACTGGGGTCCCGACTTCATGGATCCGCATTCGAATGCCAAGGCTTTCGCCTATAACGCCGACAATTCCGACGATGCCTATGTCTCGACCACGACCTGGCGCAACGCCTGGATGCCGCCCGAAGAGATCAACAACCTGACCATGGCCGCGCTGGCCGAACAGGACGCCGATCGCCGGAACGAGATGTATCTGGACCTCCAGCGCGAAATCCAGCGCGAGTCGCCCTTCGTCATCATGTTCCAGGCGGTCAAGCAGGTTGCCATGGCCGACCGGGTGACAGGCTTTGTCAACGGCTCCAACTCGGATTTCGTCTACTACCGCCTGGTGGAGAAGAACTGATCGCCCGGGTGGCGGCCCGTCCGCCACCCGCCATCGCGCACCGGCGGTTGCCGGTGCCGAACCGCCTGCTGGCCCCTGCCGAGAAGACATCATGACGACCCAAGAACCGGATGCGGTCTTTGCCGCCCTTCATCGCGCTGCGGAACAATCCTGTGGTGCCCGGCTGTTTACCGTAACGGTGCTTGACCCCGTCGCAGGGCTTGCACGGCGCGCCTACACGTCGCATCCGGCAGAATATCCGACATCGGGCACCAAGCCGATGCGCAACGACGCCTGGACCGACCGGGTGATCGGCGAGGGCAAAAGCTTCGTCGCCAACAGCACCCCCGAATTCGCGATCTTCTTCGGGGATCACGCCCTGATCAACAGCCTGGGCTGTGAAGCGGCGATGAATATTCCCGTTGCCGATGACACCGGCCGCGTGGTGGGCACGGTAAACGTGCTTGATGCCGCGGGCCATTTCACCCCCGACCGCGTGACACGGCTCGAGGCGCTGGTGGCCGAATTCCGCGCCACGCTTCTTGCGGCTATCGCCAAGGTGCCACTCGCATGACACAGCCCTCCGCCTCGGACCGCCTGTCACGTCTTCAGGCGCAGATGTCCCGCACGGGAACCGATTTGCTGGCACTGGCGCCCGGGGCGCATATGCGCTGGCTTCTGGGCTTTGCGCCCCATCCCGATGAACGGCTGTGCCTGCTTCTGATCGGGCGCGATGCGGCGGGCTTCGTGATGCCCGCACTCAACGCCAATGAGGCACGCCAGCACAGCGATCTGCCCTTTGCCGAATGGGAGGATGCCGAAGGTCCCGGGCAGGCGCTGGCCGCGATGATCGCGCGGATCTGCCCTGCCCCGGGCCAGCTTGCGCTTGACGAAACGATGCGGGCCGATCATGCGCTGCTGATCCTCGATGCGCTTCCGAATGCCGCCCGCCGGCTTGCGGCAGCCGATGTCGGCGCGCTGCGCCGGATCAAGGATGCGAGCGAAATCGCCGCTCTTGCTGAAAACGCCCGGATCGCCGACGCGGCGCAAGACGCCGTGCGCGCCGCCCTGCGCCCCGGCGTGACCGAACGCGAGATGGTGCAGGTGGCGCGTGATGCCTTTGCGAAAGCCGGCGCGCAATGTGAATTCGCCATTGTGGCCTTCGGCCCGAACAGCGCCTTTCCCCATCATCACCCGGGTCCGCGGGCGCTGACAGAGGGCGATGTGGTGCTGGTCGATATCGGCGGGCGGCGCGGGGGCCACGTGTCCGACATCACGCGGATGGCGGCCCTTGGCCATGCGCCCGAAGGCTATGCCGAGGTGCATGCCGTGGTCGAGGCGGCGGTGCTCGCTGCACTGGCCGCTGTGCGTCCGGGCGTTCCCGTTCATGCGGTAGATGATGCCGCACGCGGCGTGATCACCGACGCAGGCTATGGCGCCTTCTTTACGCACCGCGTCGGGCACGGTCTTGGCACCGAGGTGCATGAGCCACCTTACGTGACCGCGACGAACCGTGAACCGCTGCGCGAAGGCATGGTCTTCACGATCGAGCCGGGGATCTATCTGCCCGGACGGTTCGGTATCCGGCTGGAGGAAGTCGCCGTGGTGACGGCTGCCGGTGCGCAGATCCTGTCAGCCCGGTCCCGGGACCTGCATATCGTCTGAAACCGAGGCCAACGACAGGCCGTGGATGGGCCGCCCTTGCGCCACCCCGCTTCGGCAAGCCGGGACCCGGTGACCCCGCGCGGTCTGCCATCCATGACTGCGGCATGCCGTCATCCATCGCGACCGGCGCCTGCGCGGCACCGCCCGCCCATGTTGCGAAGATCTGGACGGCCCCCACCTCGACCGGCGGACCTCATGGCAGCGTGTCAGATCGGGCATGATGCGGATCGATCCTGTCCCCGCGCCTGCCGCCTTCGCCTGATCCGTGCTTGCCTGCGCCACCGGAAGCGAGTGCAGCGGCCGGCACGGTGCCCGGAGCGACAGGCATGGTTGCCGCCGCCCTGCCGCGGAGGGCGCCGCGGGCCTCGGCAAGCAGTCTGGCCATCCTGCCGCGACCTGCGCCCAAGCGGCCCTGCGGCTTCATCGCACCGGAGTCATTCCCGGACCGGATCCCGGCAAGCACATGCTGCCTGTGCCACACCTTGATCATCGCTGGGCGACGCATGGCGTCAAGATGGCAAAATGCACGCAGATCCGCGAAGTAAAACGATCACCAAACGCACATTTCCTTGCAAGCCTGATCCGAATCAATCATTCTCCTGATGGGGGAGGAACGTGATGCGCGATCGGCAACGCCACGAGGCGATCCTGCGGATACTGGAAGACAGGCCCTTCATCTCGGTGAACGACCTGACCGCCGAGATCGGTGTCTCGGCGGCCTCGATCCGGCGGGATATCGACAAGCTTTACGGCGCGGGTCTGGCACAGAAGGTTCACGGCGGAATTGCCGCCCTCACCAGCCGGACCGACCGCAAGCCAAAGGCACTGCCCTTTGTCGTCAATCGCGACATCGCCGTGGCCGCAAAGCAGCGCATCGCGCAGAAGGCGGGCGAACTGGTCCGTGATGGCAGCCTGATCATCATTCACGGCGGCTCGACCTGCTTTCACTTTGGCGCCCATATCGCCAACCGCAACGTGCGGGTCTTCACCAACTCCATGCCGCTTGCCGCCTATCTGGCCGAACATGGCACCTGTCAGCTGACAGTCGGGGGTGGCGATCTGCACCGCGAACCGGGGGTGCTCTATAACCCGGTGCGGGTCGAGCCGGGCTTTTACGGATCGCAGTTCTTTGTCGGCGCGCTCGGGGTCAGTTCGCGGGGGTTGCTGGAATCGCACCCGCTTCTGGTACGTTTCATCAACGAAATGGTCGGCCTTGCCAACGAGGTCGTGGTTCTGGTGGACAGCCGCAAGTTTTCCGAACGTCCCCCAACGGTGGCGCTGCCGTTGCAACGGATCAGCAAGCTGGTCACCGATGATGGCCTGTCGGACAGCGACGCCCGGATGCTCGAGGATCAGGGCGTGGAGTACATCATCGCCGACCGAGAGGTCGCCCCATGACGCCCGCCACAACCACGCCCGTGACAGTAGTGCAGGACGTTCGGATCCCGGTGCTTGAGATGCGCGGCATCTCCAAGACGTTCGGCTCCATCCGGGCATTGCGGGACGTGTCGCTGACCCTGCATGCCGGCGAGGTTCATGCGCTGATGGGTGAAAACGGCGCCGGGAAGTCGACGCTGATGAAGATCCTCTCGGGCGCTTATATCGCCGATCCGGGAGGCGAGGTTCTGGTGGCGGGCGCGGCCTTGGCAACCGGTGATCCCAAGGCCGCCAAGGCCGCGGGCATCGCGGTGATCTATCAGGAGCTTGCGCTTGCCCCGAACCTCACCGTGGCAGAGAACCTGTTTCTGGGCGCTGAATACGCCACGGCCGGCATCGTCAACCGCAGGCGCATGGCCGAGGAGACGCGCCCGATCCTCAGGCGCCTGGGGGTTACCTTCGGCCCCGGCACGCCGGTGGCCGCATTGTCGATGGGCGAACGGCAGCTGGTCGAGATCGCCCGCGCGCTGGGGGCGAAGGCCCGCATCATCGTGATGGACGAACCCACCACGTCGCTTTCCAGCCGCGAGACGGAAAAGCTGTTCGAGGTGATCGCAGATCTTCGGTCTCAGGGCATCGCCATCGTCTATATCAGCCACCGGATGGAAGAAATCTATCGCCTGTCGGATCGCTGCTCGGTGCTGCGTGACGGTTCCTATGTCGGCACACTCGACCGGTCCGAGCTTTCGGCACCGCGGCTTGTGTCGATGATGGTCGGGCGCGATCTCAGCACCTTCTACAAGAAGGAGCACAAGGCCACCGCGGCAGGCGAGGTCGTGCTGCAGGTCGAAGGAATGGGCGATGGGCGTCTTGTCCGCGACTGCTCGTTCGAGGTTCGCGCGGGCGAAGTTCTGGGGATCGCCGGGCTGGTGGGTTCGGGACGGACGGAACTTGCACGCCTGATCTATGGCGCGGATCCGGCTGTGACCGGCCGGGTGATCCTCGACGGGCAGGAGGTCACGCCCCGCGCCCCGCGCGAGGCATTGGCGAAGGGGATCGTCTATCTGACCGAGGACCGGAAGGGCCTCGGGCTGTTCCTTGACATGACAATTTCCGAAAACGTCAATATCTGCGTGATGGAGCGCGACGCGCGTCCCGGCAGCCTTGTCAACTTTCGCCGCGCGGGCGAACGGGCGCGCGCGGCAATGGCAGCGCTTGCGATCAAGGCGCCTTCGCCCGCCCTGACGACCGGCGCGCTGTCGGGCGGGAATCAGCAGAAGGTGCTGCTGGCACGGTTGCTGGAGCTTGATCCGCGCGTGATCCTCCTGGACGAACCGACACGCGGCGTCGATGTGGGCGCGAAATCCGAGATTTACCGGCTTATCGACTCGCTTGCAGCGCGCGGCATGGCCATCGTCATGATCTCGAGCGAATTGCCCGAGATCATCGGCGTCGCCGACCGGGTGATCGTGATGCGCGACGGCCGCATTGCCGGCGAGGTGACGGCGGCACCCGGGGATCCGATAACGCAGGAAGCGATCATGGTCCTGTCCACCGGGGCGGCCCCCGATGTGCCCGAACCACCAGCATAAGCCCGTGCAGAATGACCGCTGAGGAGACACCCTGATGACCGACACGAGCCAACAGTCCATGCTGGACCGGCGCGCCAGGATGCGCACCTTGGTCCGCGCCCTTGGCATGTTGCCGGTGCTCATCCTGCTTGCCATCGGATTCGAGATGATCAGCGGGCGCTTCATGTCCGCGAACAACCTGTCGATCGTGATGCAGCAGGCCTCGATCAACATCGTTCTGGCTGCGGGGATGACCTATGTGATCCTGACCGGCGGGATCGACCTTTCGGTCGGATCAATCCTTTCGGCCGCGGCGATGGCGGCGCTGATCGTTTCGCTCTCGCCCGAATGGGGCATGATGGGTATTCCCGCCGGGATGGCGATGGGGCTTCTTTTCGGCCTGATCAACGGCTGCCTGATCGCCTTCATCCGGTTGCCCCCCTTCATCGTGACGCTTGGTTCCTTGACGGCCGTGCGCGGGATCGCCCGGCTGATGGGGGCGGACACGACCGTGTTCAACGCAAATCTTCCCTTCGCGGCGATGGGCAATGCGACCTTCCTCGGCATTCCCTGGCTTGCCATCATCGCGATCGGGGTCATCGTGATCTCTTGGTTCATCCTGCGCCGGACCGTGCTGGGCACCTGGATCTATGCCGTGGGCGGCAACCAGGAAGCCGCGCGCCTGACAGGGATCAAGGTCTGGCTGGTGCTGCTTTTCGTCTATGGCATCTCGGGCTTTCTGGCAGGGCTTGGGGGGGTCATGTCGGCTTCGCGGCTTTATGCGGCCAACGGGTTGCAACTGGGCCAGGCCTATGAACTTGACGCGATCGCCGCAGTGATCCTTGGCGGGACCAGTTTCGTCGGGGGCGTCGGCTCGATCTGGGGCACGCTGATCGGCGCGCTGATCATTGCGGTGCTGTCGAACGGGCTGATCCTCAGCGGGGTCTCCGACATCTGGCAGTTCATCATCAAGGGGCTTGTCATCATCGTGGCAGTCTCGCTTGACCGGCTGCGCCTTCAGGGCGGCGCCCGGACCTGAACCGACCCTTTCCACCATCGCATCATCGGGAGGATACCATGCGATCGACTTCAAGACTTATGACGACAGCCGCCGCCGTGATGGTTCTGGCGGGCAGCGCCAACGCCCAGGAACTGCAACGGATCGGCATCTCGGTCGGCCTTCTGGGCAACCCGTTCTTCGTCGCGACCATCGCGGGGATCGAGGACCGCGCCCGCGAGATCAACCCGAACGTGGAAGTCACTTCGGTCTCTGCCGATTATGACCTGAACCGCCAGTCGTCGCAGATCGACAGCTTCATCGCGGCCGGCATGGACATCATCATGCTGAACGCCGTCGATGCCGAGGCAATCGCCCCCGCCGTGGCCCGTGCCAAGGCAGCGGGCGTCGTCGTCGCGGCCTTTGACGTGTCGGCCCCCGGCGCCGATGTCACCGTGATGACCGATAACGTCGACGCCGGTCGCAAGGCCTGCCAGTACATTGTCGATCATCTGGGCGGCACGGGCGATGTGGTCATCATCAACGGCCCGCAATCGTCCTCGATCCGCGACCGGGTGCAAGGCTGCCAGGAAGTCTTCGGCGCGCATGAGGGCATCAATGTCCTCTCGGCCGACCAGAACGGCCAGGGGTCGCGCGATGGCGGGCTGAACGTGATGCAGGGCCTTCTGACCCGTTACGACAACATCGACGCGGTGTTTGCGATCAACGACCCGACCGCGATCGGCGCGCAGCTTGCGGCGCGTCAGCTCGGCCGGTCGGAATTCATCATCACCGGCGTCGACGGCGCCCCGGATATCGAAGAGGCGCTGCGCGATCCGAACGCGCTCATCAAGGCGTCGGCCTCGCAGGATCCCTATGTGATGGCGGGTCAGGCGCTGGAAATGGCCTATGAGTTCTTCCAGGGCAACACCCCCGAGGAAGACACCGTGCTGCTGGAACCGCAGCTGATCACGGCCGAGAACCTCGATACCTATCAGGGCTGGACGGCCGTCCGCTGATCCCCCGGCCCGGCCCCCGCATCGGGGGGCCGGGCGCAACCCGTTTGACCGCAACCCTGCAAAGCCGAGACGCGCCGCATGTCCGCCCCATCGCTCAGCCACCTGAAAGAGGCCGTGCTGCAGGCCAATCTCGCCACCGTTCAGCACGGGCTGGTGATCGCCACCTTCGGCAATGCAAGCGGCATCGACCGCGATCAGGGCCGCGTCGTGATCAAACCGAGCGGCGTGCCCTATGACGGCATGACCGCCGATGCGATGGTGGTGACGGATCTCGAGGGTCAGGTCCTCGACAACCGGCTGCGGCCCTCGTCCGACCTTGGCACGCATCTGGCGCTTTACCGCGCCTTTCCGGGCATCGGCGCGGTGATCCACACCCATTCCACCTTTGCCACGATCATGGCGCAGGCGATGGCGCCGATCCCCTGCCTCGGCACGACCCATGCCGATTATTTCCGCGGCGAGATCCCCGTGACCCGCCCCCTGACGCCCGAAGAGATCGCGGGCGATTATGTCGCGGCCACCGGTGCGGTGATTATCGAGACCTTTGCCGATCGTGACCCGCTTGAGGTGCCGGCCGTTCTGGTCGCGGGCCACGGACCCTTTGTCTGGGGCCGCACCCCCGATCAGGCGGCGCTGAACGCGCTGATCCTCGAAGAGGTCGCGCGGATGGCCTGGCACGCGCTGATGCTGCGCCCCGATCTGCCGCCGATCCCCGCGCCGCTTCTGGACCGGCATTTCCTGCGCAAGCACGGCGCCGGCGCGACCTATGGGCAGCCGGCATGACCGGGACGGCACCACAACTGGTCGCGGGGGCGGATTTCGGCACGCTCAGCGTGCGGGTGACGATCATGGACAGCGCGGCGGGCGAGGTTCTGGCGACCGCCACCGCGCCCTATCCGCTCAAACGCAGCGCGGCGGACCCGTTGCTGGGCCAGCAGGCCCATGCGGACCATATGGAGGCCCTCACCCTTGCCATGCAAGAGGGGATCGCCACCGCCGGGATCGACGGGCAGGCCATCGCGGCCTTTGCCGCCGACACGACCGGGTCGAGCGTGGTGATGCTCGATGCCGGGATGCAGCCGCTCGACGACTATTACCTCTGGTGCGATCACCGCGCCCATGCCGAGGCGGCCGAGATCACCGCCGCCGCCCGCGACCGGGGGCTGGAGGCGCTGAACTGGTGCGGCGGCACCTATAGCCATGAATGGGGCTATGCGAAGCTGCTGCATTTCCTGCGTCACAACCCGGGCGCCCGCGACCGGCTCGGCACGGCGATGGAACATTGCGACATGGTGGTCGCGACGCTTTGCGGGATCACCGATCCTGGCGCCCTGCCCCGCAGCATCTGCGCCATGGGCCACAAATGGATGTGGTCGCCCCGCTGGGGCGGATTGCCGCCGCAGGATTTCCTGAGCTCGGTCGACCCGCTGCTGGACGGGATCAATGCGCGGCTCTCGGGCCGGTTCGGCACCTCGGACCAGGTGGCCGGACATCTTGCGCCTCAATGGGCGGCGCAGCTTGGATTGCGCCCGGGCATCCCGATCCCCTTCGGCGGCTTCGATGCGCATTGGGATGCAGTGGGCGCAGGCATCCGTCCGGGGGAAGTGGTCAACGTGGTCGGCACCTCGACCTGCATCATCGCCGCAATCAACGCGGACAGCCCGCCCGTCGCGGGCATCTGCGGCGCCGTGCCCGGCAGTGTCCTGCCCGGGGCGATGGGGGTGGAGGCGGGGCAGTCAGCCACAGGCGACATCTTCGAGGCGATTGCCCGACGCGCCGGCACCGATGTTGCGAGCCTTTCGGCGCTGATCGAAGGCCACGGCCCGGCCTCGACCGGGCTTCTGCGCCTTGTCTGGGACAACGGTGATCGGACGATCCTTGTCCGCCCCGATCTCGGCGGGGTCACGCTTGGCTGGGATCTGGCCCATACCGCCGCCGACGAACTGCATGCCGCAATCGAGGGAATGGCGATGCATGTGCGCCTTATCCTTGACCGTATGGGCCAGGGCGCGCGCTTTATTCGGGTGATCAACGCGGGCGGGATTCCGCAGAAGAATCCGGTGCTCAACCGCATCTACGCCGATGTGCTGGGAACCGAGGTGCATGTGCCCGCCTCATCGCCGGTAGGGATTGGCGCCTGCATCTTCGCGGCTCTTGCCGCCGGACATTTCCAGGACGTCGCCAGTGCGCAAGCGCAGCTTTGTCCGCCTGCGCGCGTCTTCAGGCCTAATCCCGCGACGCGCGCCACCTATGACGCGCTGCAGGATCTCTTCACCGATCTTTACCACGGCTTCGGGGAAGGCCGTGCCCTGGATCTGGGCGCTGTCCTGCCCCGGTTGCGGCAATTCCGTCTGTCTCGTGCCCAGGAAGGAGACCTGTCATGAAAAGCGCCCGGATCAACCGGCTGTTCGGGCCTTCCGGCAATTGCTTCGACGTGGCCATAGATCATGGCATGTTCAACGAGGCGTCCTTCCTGGGCGGAATCGAGGACATGCAGGCGGCGATCCGCCTCGTTGCGGCCGCGCGACCGGATGCGATCCAGCTTCCTCCCGGCACAGCGCCCATCCTTCAGGCACTTCCCGGCAAGGACCGTCCGGCGCTGGTGCTGCGCACCGACATCGCGAATGTCTATGGCACGCCGCTGCCGCGCAGCCTCTTTTCCGAACTCATCGACCGGCCGGTGGAACAGGCTGTGGTGCTTGATGCGGCCTGCGTGGTGGTCAACCTTCTGCTGCTGCCAGATCAGCCCGACCTGCACCGCGCGTGCATTCGCAACATCAACAGGCTGAAGCGCGAATGCGAGGTCATGGGCATGCCGCTGATGGTCGAACCGCTGGTGATGCAGGACAATGCGCGGGGCGGCTATATGGTCAATGGCGACCTTGGGCTTATTCTGCCGCTCGTGCGTCAGGCTGCCGAGCTGGGCGCCGATATCATCAAGGCCGATCCCTGCGACGATGTGCAGGAGTATCATCGCGTGATCGAAGTCGCACAGGGCCTCCCGGTTCTTGTGCGCGGCGGCGGCAAGGTTTCGGACCGCGAGATCCTTGAGCGGACATCCGAACTGATGAAGCAGGGCGCGCGCGGAATCGTCTATGGGCGCAACGTGATCCACAATACCAATCCCGCCGGCATTACCCGGGCCCTGATGGCGGTTGTGCACGATGGTGCCACGCCCGACTCCGCCATGGCGCATCTGGGCTGATCCGATGGCCCAGGCGATCATCGGCATCGGCATCATCGGCTGCGGCCTCATGGGGCGCGAACTCGCCAGCGCGGCCGCGCGCTGGCTGCATCTGACCGAGGCTAGGGCACGGCCGGAAATTGTTGCTGTTTGCGATACCGATCCGGCGCTGACAGCATGGTTTTCAACGCATATCCCCAGCGTCACCCAGACAACGACAGACTACCGCGACCTGCTTGCCAACCCGGCAGTCGATGCCGTCTATTGTGCGGTGCCGCATGTGCTGCATGGCGAGCTTTATCCAGCCATTCTGGCTGCAGGCAAGCATCTTCTGGGCGAGAAACCGTTCGGCATGGACGCGGCGCAGAACGACACAATCACCCGCGCAATTGCCGCGCGACCGGACCTTCTGGTGCGCTGCTCATCGGAAATGCCGTTCTTTCCCGGGGCGCAGCGGGTGATCGAATTTGTGCGTCAGGGAGAACTGGGCGAGATCCTCGAGGTAGAGGCGGCCTTTCTTCATTCTTCGGATATCAACCCGATGAAGCCGATCAACTGGAAGCGTCAGGCAGCGGTGAACGGCGTCTATGGCTGCATGGGCGATCTGGGGCTGCATGTGCTGCATGTGCCCCTGCGCCTTGGCTGGCGTCCCGCAAGCGTTTCCGCGAGCCTGGTCAAGAGGGTGGGCCAGCGCCCCGACAGCGCGGGGCAGATGGTGGCGTGTGACACATGGGACAACGCCACCATCACCGGCACCGTGCATGACGGGGGCGGCAGCTTTCCTCTGGTGCTGAAGACCTGGCGCATCTCGCCCGGCGACAGCAACACCTGGTCGCTGCGCGTCCTTGGCATGAAGGGATCGGCCTTCTTCACCACCCGCGCCCCACGGCAGTGGCAGTTCATGCGCTACCGGGCCGGCGGCCCCCAGAGCTGGCAGACCGAGGATCTGGGGTATCACTCCCTGTTCCCGACCATTACCGGCACCATCTTCGAATTCGGGTTCACCGATGCCATACAGCAGATGTGGGCCGCTTTCGTTGACGAACTCGCTGGCGGGGATGCCCGGGGCTTCCCCTGTGCGACGCCGGCCGAGGCCGCGGATCATCACGCGATCCTGACCGCAGCCCTGAAGGCCGGAACCACCAACCAGATCATCCCTGTTTCCTATCGAGGCCAACCATGAAACGATCCGAGATCAACGCAGCCCTGCGACGTGCCGAAGCGATGCTGTCGCACTACCGCTGGCACCTTCCCGACTGGGCTGCCTGGGATCCTGCCGATCACGGCCGCGAGCCCGCGCTTGCGGCCCATCTGCGCGACCGCCAGCTGGGCTGGGATGTGACCGACTTCGGCCTTGGGGATTTCGCGCGGAACGGGCTCACGCTGTTCTGTGTCCGCAACGGCCGGCAGGGCGATCCGGCCACCCTGCCCTATGCCGAAAAACTCCTGTTCATCGCGGAAGATCAGGTCACGCCCTTTCACGCCCACAAGGTCAAGCTGGAGGATATCATCGTTCGCGGCGGCGGTAATCTGATGGTTGCCTTCACCCGCGAGGGAAGCTTCGATGACGCTCCGGTGCTTGTCGATGGCCGCACCGTGTCCGATCCCTATGCCGGGCCGATCCGCCTTGGTCCCGGCCAAAGCATCACCATCCCGCGTGGCATGCAGCACAGTTTCTGGGGCGAGGCGGGCGCCGGGGATGTTTTCGTGGCCGAGGTCAGCCAGTGCAACGACGACCTAACCGACAACTATTTCCGTGATCGGATCGGGCGCTTTTCCGAAATCGAGGAAGACGAAGCCCCGCACCGGCTCCTCTGGAACGAAACCTGACCCATGCCAGGCATTGCCTGTGCCGGGGTCTGGCTGGTGGACATCGTCCTGACGCTGGATCGATGGCCCGCGAAAAGCGACCTGGTCCACATCAGCTCGGAATTGGCAGGACCGGGCGGGGGGGCTGCCAATGTTGTGCTGGATCTTGCAGCATTCGACATCGGCCTGCCGCTGCATGCCGTGGGTCTGACCGGAGCTGACGCACATGCTGCGCTTCTGCACGATACCTGCCGCGCGGCCGGCATCGACAGCCGGCACCTGCAGATGACCCCCGATGCCGCAACGGCCCACACCTATGTGATGAACCTGTCGGGCGACAGCCGCACCTTCCTCTATCACCCGGGTGCGAACGATCTGCTGGCACCCGAACATGTGCCGGTGGACGCACTCGCGCAGCGTGGCTGCCGCATCCTCTATCTGGGCTATCTCAATCTGCTGGCCCGCATGGATGCAATCCTGCCCGACGGGCGCAGCGGGGCGGCGCATCTTCTTGCGGCAGCCCGCGCCGCGGGGATGATGACCTGCGTGGATCTCGTGTCCTCGGACGGTCCCGCCTTCCGCGCCACGGTCGAGGCGACGGCGACGGAAATCGATTATCTCTTCCTCAACGAGATCGAGGCCGCGCGGGCCACCGGTGTCCCGCGGATCGAGCCGCAGGATCGGGGTGCGCTGATCGCAGCGGGCCGGCGGCTGCTGGCCTGCGGGGTCCGGCGGGCCGTGATCCTGCACAGCGCGACCTGCGCCATATGGCTGCCACGGGATGGCGTGCCGATCCACCTGCCGGCCGAATCGCTTGCCGCCCACGACATCGCAAGCCCCGTGGGTGCCGGCGACGCGTTTTGCGCCGGCGTGATCCTGGGTCTGCACGAGGGGTGGACGCCGGCCCGTGCGCTTGCCCTGGGTCACCGTGCGGCCGCCGCGGCGCTGCGCTCTCCCACGGCAACAGGGGGCATTCCGCCCCTCGGCACGCTTTTGCTTCAGCATCCGGGATGATGCGCGCCTGACCGGCAAGTGCAGCCGCAGCGCCCCGGCCGATCCAGGCCCGGCTTGCCCGCCGGTCGTGTTGGCCGCCATGCCCACAGGTGGGTTCTGTCCCGCCGGCCCCAGTCACCGACGACACGCCCAAGCACCAGAGCCACCCGCCTGCCCTCCATCCGCCCGGGGCGCGGCCCGCAGGATCAAGCCGTAGCGGCCGCAGGACACCGCCCGGCGACAACAAGGGCGATCTGCTGCTGCCGCCTGTCCGGCAATTGCGCGTACCGATGGGCGCGTCGCGTGGGCCTTCGGTTCCCGCCCTGTCGCGCCTTTGGGCGGCCGACAGGCTGCGATCCACGCTCAGGGCGGGATGGCGTTGGCGCCCCGTGGCGCGATCCCCGTTGCGCTTGGTGCCTGGCGCGGCAGTGGCCCCGGTTCTTCTGATCGCATTCCTCGGGGCGACGGCCTTCCTGATGCTTGGCCTCCCGGGCTCACCGCTTGCGCAGCCCTGGTCGCGCACGATCGTGATCCACCGGCGGCCCGCCGCCATCGCGTCCCAGGATCCTGCGGGTTTCCAGCGGGCGATTGCCGGTTTCGGGAGGCCCTCTCTTCCGTATGGGTTGCCGGCGGAAACGTGAGCCGGTCTTGATCGTCGCGCCGTTTTGGCCTGAGCGTTCCGCCATGAAAAAGCTCAAGCTCGGCCTCCTGACGGCCCTTGTCTCAGCGATGATGGCGGCCTTCGGCCTTGCCGGTCTTGGCCTTGCCCCGGGTGATCCGGCGGCGGGGCCAGTTCTGGTGATCGCACCGCCCTGGGGCGTGGGGCCCGAGGCGGTGGTTCTGCTGGCGGGCGGACGAGTGCTCGGCATGGGCTCTGCCCCCTTTGCCGCGCTGGCCGATGCGCCGTCGGCCGGGGCGCTGCGCGCCGCCGGGGCCTGGGCGGTTCTGGATCCGAAAACCCTGTCATTCCTTTGTGGAGCCCCGACCGACACATGACGTCAACCATCTCTTTCCCGCAGCAGCGCGACCAGACCGCAACAGCGCGGCTGACCGCCTATGCGCTTGCCCCCCTGGCTGCGCTTGGGAGCCTTGTTACGGAGGCGACGCTGCTGCCGTTCGCGATCGTGGGCCTGGCCTTCGCCGGCCTTGCCCATGTCAGCCGACACATGGCAGCGACGCCCCGTTCGGTTGTCATCGGCCTGATCCTGGTCGGGGAATGCATGGCGCTGACGGCGGCCTTCGCAGGTCATCCCTGGCAGATCGACACGCACATGCTGTTCTTTGCCGTTCTGGCCATCGTGGCCAGCATGTCGAATGTCCCGGCCCTGCTGGCCGCCTGCCTGGCCACTGCGGTGCACCACCTCCTGCTGTCGGTTGCCCTGCCTGCGCTGGTCTATCCGTCTCTGGACATAAGCGATGCGTTGCAGCGCACCTCCATCCACGCGGCGATCGTGGTCTTCGAGGTGGCAGTGCTTCTGGGCACCATCCTGCAGCGCCAGAAGGCCGCAGCCGAAATCGAGGCCGCCCGCGAGGATCTGGCCCGCGCCGCAGAGACGGCCGAGGCAGCCCGCGCACGCGCCGAGAATGCCCGCGAACAGGCGGTGACCGCCGCCGATCTGACCCGCAACGAGGGCGCGCGGGCCGCCGCGGCTGTTGTGCAGATCGCCGAAAACGCCAGTGCCGCCGCCGCCAGTGCCGCCCGCGCCAAGACAGGTGTGTCTCAGGCACGCAGCGATGCCGAGCAGTCCGGCGCAATCGTGCAGCGCGCCGTGGATGCCATGGCCGAGATCGAGACCTCGTCGGCGCAGATCGGGTCCATCATCGCGATCATCGACGAAATCGCCCGGCAGACCGATCTCCTGGCGCTTAATGCCGCGGTGGAATCCGCCCGGGCGGGCGAAGCCGGCCGCGGGTTTGCCGTTGTCGCCGCAGAAGTCCGCAAACTGGCGCAACGGTCAGCGGATGCGACGCAGCAGATCCGCAATCTGGTGGCGCGCTCGGATGCGCAGGTCTCGGCCGGTGTCGGCCTTGTGCGCGAAACCGGCGCGGCGCTAGAGCGCATCGTGGCCGCCGTGGCCGAGCTTGACGACCTGATGCAGGGTATTGCCAGCGGCGCGGCACAGCAATCCTCGGGCCTGGCGCAGGTGAATGCAGCGATCCGCAGCATCGGCACTGCGGCAGTGGGCGATCCCGCGGGAACCTGGCAAACCGTTCGGGCAAGGTCCCGCCGCACCGCCTGACAGGCGGCGACACCGCGCCTGCCCGCAGGCCGCCCTCGACCGGGGCACCATGGTGGCCCAGCGGTCGTTGTTGGAAGACCCCATGCCACCATCGGACGCACGGCCGCCCTGCATCTGACCTTTGGATCTTCCCCAGGTGCAGGGACTGACGCCGAGCGGCGGCATCCGTCGTCTCTGCGGCTCCTGGGCCGGGCCCGAAAACAGGCGCGGGTGCCGATGGTCACGCCCTATGGCGCAGGGGCGCCATGATCTCGGGCAGGGCGCACCACCCTGATCATCGCGCACCGGCTGGCGACGATCCGTCACGCGGACCGGATCGTGGTGATGGAGGCTGGACGGATCACCGAGGTCGGCGGCCACACCGGACCTGTCGGCACCGGCGTCCGCTATGCGCGGCTGAGCGCAGCGATCTGGCCGCCGCCCGCGCGCGACCAGTGGGCGGCGGGCTGCATGTTCTTCCGGTCGAGGACAAGTGCGCGATGCCGGTCCCGGACATCATCGGCCATCGCCCTTTCGTCGGCAGCCGCACCAAGGCCTCTGCCGGCACCACCACGTCGCCGAGCGCGCGCCGGGATCGGCCACCGCCGCGACCTGCGCACCCTCAGATGTGGTGATTTCCAGCCGGATCCAGAGCGGCGCAAACCCGCCGCGTCAAGCACATGGCCACGGCTTCCTGCAGCACGACAGCGTCCGGAATACTGGTGCCCGCAGCAGCGCCAGCAGCTCGACCTGATGCGGCAGATCAGGCGATATCGTCGGCGCGTCCAGACGCAGAAGCGGCGCCCCCTGACCAAGGGCCTTTGCCATCCGCGCGCGCTGGCACTTCCCGCCCGAAAGCTCTGCCCAGGGACGCAGGGGAAGGCGGGCTGCCTCCAGCGCCCGCGCCGCCGCCGTGGCGCGGCCCGCAAGCGCGTGCGTCCGCGTGAACACGAGATAGGCCGCGCTGACCCTTCGGGGGCAAGAGACGTCTGCAACACCAGCGCCAGCCGCCGCCCGCCCGCAACAGCGGCGCGCCCGGCGGGCGCAGCCGTCACACGGATGTCACGCAGGGGGACTAGGAAGCGCCATCGCAAGGATATGTCATGGCCCTACTGGAACTCTCTGCTCTGCAGCGCCGCTTTGGCGCAACGACCGCTGTTGACGATGTCAGCCTGCTGGTCCCCGATGGCGCCTTTCTCGCGCTGCTGGGGCCCTCGGGCTGTGGCAAGACCACGCTACTGAGGCTGATCGCGGGACTGGAACGCCCCGATGGTGGCCGGATCGTGATCGACGGTCAGATCATGGCGGCCCCGGATCGCTTCGTCCGGCCCGAGGCGCGCGGGCTGGGCATGGTCTTCCAGTCCTATGCGCTTTGGCCGCACATGACGGTCGCGGGGAATATCGGCTTCGGCCTGCGTCTCAAGGGGCTGTCGCGTGCGCAGGAACGGACGCGCATCGACGAAGCGCTGGCGCTGGTCGGCCTGGACGGAATGGGCGACAGGCGGCCGCATCAGCTGTCGGGCGGTCAGCGGCAGCGTGTGGCCCTTGCGCGGTCACTTGCGCTGCGACCGAAGCTGGTCCTGCTGGACGAGCCGCTTGCAAACCTTGACGCCCATCTGCGCGGCCAGATGTTGGCCGAGTTCCGCCGCCTGCACCATACGCTTGGCACGGGCTTCGTCCTTGTAACGCATGATCAGGACGAGGCGATGGCCGTCGCCACCCATGTCGGCGTGATGAACGCCGGGCGGCTCGAACAGCTTGCCACGCCAGAAGAGCTTTTCGCGCGACCCGCAACACCGATGGTCGCGCGCTTCGTGGGCGGCGGGCGCACGATACCCGTGGAAGTGCTGTCACATGGCGCGGGCATCTGCGCGCTGTTCCTGCAGGGGCGCACCCTTCATGTCGCGGGAAATGCGCCCCCCGGTCCGGGCTGGCTGTGCCTGCGCCCCGCCAACCTTGTGCCCGATCCCGAGGGGCCGCTGGCGGCCCGGGTGACCGGCACCCTGTTCCGCGCAGGGGCCTATGCCGTCAGCGCAGAGCTTGAGGGCGCCGAGGACGGCGGCGCGGTCGAGGTGATCCTGCCGCGTGCGCCACGCGCCGGAGAAAGGCTCCGGCTTCGGCTGTCGGGCGGCTGGGTGATGCAACGCGAAGCGGCCGCCACGCTGCGCCTGCCCGTGACGCAGCCGGTGCCGGCATGCGGCTGAGGGCGCTATCGGGATTTGGCGAGAAGGGGCCGGCCTGCTTCCTGCTGGAAATCCATGGCCGCCGCATCCTGCTTGACCTCGGGCGCGGGCCGGACGGCGATGCCCTCCCCGATCTCGCGGGGGTCGCGCCGGTTGACGCGATCGTCTTTTCGCACGGTCATGCGGATCATACCGGCGGGCTGCATCTGGCGACGGACCTGGGCAACCCGCCGCTTTACGCCCCAGGCCCTTCGATCCTTCTTGCACCTGATCCGGCACTGAAGGAAGCGAGACCGCTCGAAGCGCTGAGGGAGATCCTGGGGCTGCCGTTCTGTTCCGGCCCCGCGGGGCATGCACCCGGGGCATCGTGGATCCGGATTGGCGGGCGCGACGGCCTGCTCTATACCGGCGATCTCTCGGAGGAAAGCCTGCTCTGGCGCTGCACGATGCCACCAAGGGCGCGGGTTCTGCTGGCCGATGCCTCGTATGGGGCGGCAGATGAGCCGCTGTCGCCCCAGATCGGCCAGATGCTGGCCCTGACGGATGGGCCGCTCTTGCTGCCTGCGCCGGCGGGGGGGCGCGGCCTTGAAATGGCAACCGCCTTTCAGACGGCCGGCCATGCGGTAAGGCTTTGTCCCGCCCATCGCGCCGTAGCGGGGGCGATGCTGGAGGCCGTTCCCTGGCTGGCGCCCGGCGGGGCCGCAGCCTTGCGCCGGTTGCTGGCCGAGTCCGGGCCATTGGACGAGGACAGTGCAGCGGGCGGCGTGATGGTTGCCGCCGGTCCGAATGCCGAGCGTGGCGTGGCGGGCGCGCTGGCGCCCCGCTTCATCGCCGAGGGATCTGCGCGCGTCGTCTTTACCGGCCATCTGTCCGGCGGTACGCCGGCGCCGGAATGGGTAGCCTGCGGCAAGGCGCAGTTTCGTCGCTGGAACGTTCATCCGACGCTGTCCGGCCTGAAAGCCGTAGTTGCCGCCGCGGATCCGGAACGGGTCATGCCCGCCTTCTGCACGGCCGCGATGCGCGACGATCTTGCCCTGCTCATCGACCGCCCCGTCGTCACCGAACCGGAGATCACATGGTAATTGCCCTTCTTCAGCAGCCCTTCTGGTTTCTGCGCCACGGAGAAACCGCGGCGAATGCTGCCGACATCATCGCGGGCAGCACCGACAGCCCGTTGACGCGGCGCGGCCACGCGCAGGCTCACCAGGCAGCGCGGCTGCTGAAGGATCAGCCGCTGGCCGCGATCTGGACATCGCCCCTGTCGCGCGCCCGGCTGACCGCACAGGCCGTGGCACAGGCCACCGGGGCACCGCTTGTCACCCTGCCCGGGCTTGCCGAAAGGGACTGGGGAACGTGGGAGGGCCAACCGCGCCACGTGCTGCGCCGCGACGCCACCCCGCCCGAAGGGGAAGGGCCGGAGACTTTCCGTCACCGCATCCGCGAAGCGCTTGGCGCCATCGTCGGCCCCTTTCCCGTGCTGATCGTTGCGCATTCCGGCACGGCACGCGAGCTTCACGCGCTTCTGTGCCCCGATCCGATCGGGCAACCCTTCCAGCGCCCGGGCAATGCGGTGCCACTCGTGTGGCGCCCCGGCCCCGATGGTCACTGGAGTTTCGCCGAACTGTCACCCGACTGTCAAAGACCGTCGCTAGGACAGCCACATCTTCATCCACGGAGCTTCTGATGTCCCCCTTCCGCGCAAGCGCAATCTTCCTGGCTTCCGTCACGCTGACGGGCGTCCTCATGGGCGCGGCCTCGGCCGAGACGATCACCGTCTACACCTCGCAGCCCCAGGACCAGATGGCTGCCGTTGTCGAGGCGTTCAACAAGGATCATCCCGACATCACGGTCGAGATCTTCCGGTCCGGCACGACCGAACTGATGGCAAAGCTTGCGGCGGAATTCGCAGCCGGCGGCACACCGGCAGACCTGGTCCTGATCGCCGATGCCGTGGCCATGACCCAGTTGAAGAACGACGACCGTCTTCTCCCCTATCCCGAAGCGCGGGTCGAAGGCATTCCCACATCCGTCATCGACCCCGACATGACCTTCTTCGGAACCAAGCTCATCACCACCGGTATCGTCTACAACACCGAGCTGGTCTCCGAGGCTCCGACCTCCTGGGCGGATCTTGTCCAGCCGGACATCGCCGCGAGCCTCATCATGCCAAGCCCGCTCTATTCCGGCGCGGCGGTGATCCATGTCGGCACCATGGTCCAGCAGCCGGAATTCGGCTGGGACTACTACGAGACCCTGGCCGAGAACGGCGCAGTCGCGGGGCAGGGCAACGGCACCGTCATCGAGGCGGTGGCACGGGGTGAAAAAGCCTATGGCATCATCATCGAATACATGGCGATGAACGCCCGGGCGAAGGGATCGCCTGTCGATTTCGTCTTCCCGCAAGAGGGTGTGTCAGTCATCACCCAGCCGGTTGCCATCCTCCGCGACAGCGATGCGGTCGATGCCGCACGGGTGTTCATCGACTGGCAGCTCGGACGGGCGGCACAGGAACAGTCGGTCGCGCAGGGCTATTTCCCGATCCTCGCCGGGGTCGCCCAGCCCGAAGGCTATCCGGATCCGGCGACGCTCGAAATCCTTGAGGCCGATCCGGCCGTCATGCTTGCCGACGACCTGGCCAACAAGGAAGCCTTTGCCGAGCTGTTTGGTGGCTGAGCTTTCCCTTACGCGCCTGCGGCCTGCTGCGGGGTTGCGGTTCTGGGGTGGTGAGATGCTTCTCACCACCCTTCTCGCTGTCTGGATCATCGCGATCTCGGTCTGGCCGCTGGCGCGGCTGTTTCTCGAGGCACTGGCCCCCGGCCAGACCGGGGCGCCCCTCGGCCTGATGGCCGAAGTTCTTTCGGCGCGTTCAACCGGACGTGCGTTCTGGAACACGTTGGGGGCCTCTGCCGCATCGGTGGCGATATCGGCAGGCCTGGGTGTGACGCTTGCGTTGCTGACCGGGCTGTTCCAGCTGCGCGGTCGCATCGCCATGACATTCCTGATCCTGTCGCCCCTGCTGATCCCGTCGCAGACCATGGCGCTTGCCTGGATCGAACTGACGGGGGCCACCTCACCCATCCTCGGGCCGCTTGGCCTTGCGCCGCCGCCGGGGCGGACCAATCCGATCTATTCGGGGGCGGGAATCGCCCTGCTGATGGGGATCGAGCACATGCCGCTGGTGTTCATCGCCACACGGGCGGCCCTTCGCGCCGTTCCGGGCGATCTGATCGAGGCGGCGCGGATCGTCGGCGCCAGCCGGCGAGTGATCCTTGTCCGGGTCCTCCTGCCGCTTGCCGCGCCCGCAGCCTTGGCCGGATCAGTGCTGGCTTTCGCGGCTGCAGTGGGAAACTTCGGCATTCCGGCCCTTTTGGGCATTCCCGGGCGCTTTCCGATGCTGACCACGCAGATCTACCAGCGGCTGAACGGCTTTGGGCCCTCCGTTGCCGGCCAGGTGGCCGTGCTGGCACTTCTGCTGGTCGCGCTGGCGCTGGGGGCCCTTGCGTTGCGCAAGCTGATCCTGCTTCGGTTGTCCGCGCCGCTTCCGGCCGGGGCACCGACGGTGCCGCTTGACGCTGGCGCGCTGCGCCCGGTGCTTGAAGCCGGTGTCTGGGCCGTTCTTCTGCTGATCGCGGTCCTGCCGATGCTTGCCCTGCTGGCCACCGCCTTTTCCCCCGCGCTTGGAGTCCGGCTGTCCGGCAACAGCGCGACCCTCGCCAACTTCGCCGACGTCATGCGCAATCCCGCAGCGATGCGGGCCATCGGCAACTCGCTCCGGCTTTCGCTGCTTGCCGCCCTGATCTGCAGCATCGTGGCGCTTCCCTTCGCCTTTCTTGCGGTGGTGCAGAAATCCCGCGCGGTTCGCGTGCTGGACTGGCTTGTCGATGCGCCCTGGGTCGTTCCGGGCACGGTCGTTGCCCTGGCGATGATCCTGGCGTTTCTGCGCCCATTGCCCCTGATCGGTTCGCTTTACGGCAGTTTCGCGATCCTGCTTCTGGCCTATCTCGCGCGGTTCCTGCCGCTGATCCTGCGCCCGGTTCTAGCAGCGGCCGAATCCGCCGAACCCGCACTGGACGAGGCCGCGCGCATCCTGGGCGCGCCCATCTGGCGGCGGATCATCTTGATTCTCGCACCCGGTGTGTTGCCGGCGATGTCTGCCGGCGCGTTGGTGCTCGTGATGACCGCCGTGAACGAACTGACGCTGTCGTCGCTGCTCTGGTCCAGTGGCAACGAGACGATCGGCGTCATGATCTTCGCTCTGCAATACGAAGGAAACTCGCCCGCGGCGGCGGCAATGGCGGTGCTCTCCGTGGGACTGGTGCTTTCCATCACGCTTGCGCTGGATCGTCTGGCCGGGTGGCTGCCCCCGGGCACCCTCCCCTGGCGAGAGTGACGCAACCGGCGCCCAGTGCTCGGGGCAGACGTGCGGCGGGTTCGCAGCATCCGGAAGCCCGATACCACAGGCTGCTCCTCGGGCGGGGCCGCGACCGGCATCGGCCGATGGCACGCGGGGCAGACCGCGGTCCGCCGTGTCATCCGTGCCGCTGCGGACACGGGCCCACGGCCCGCGCTCTGCCCGATCCACCGTCTGCGCTTTGCATGTTGGCCTGTCAGATGATCGCCACCAGGCGCCAGTTCCATGTCGGCGGACAGGCTGCACCGGCCGCAAACGAATACTTGACTATTTCACTATGATTCCTATTGTCGCGGCAAATCCAGAGGAACAGCGACATGTGGATCAGATCCCTTCTTGCCGGCACCACCATTCTGGCGTCGGTGTCTCCGCTTTCGGCGACGGCGCAGAGCATCATCGAGCTTGAACCGATCATTGTTCAGGCGGAGAGCAACACGACCCTGATCCAGGATGGCTATGTCGCCGAAAGCGGCCGTCAGGCCACCAAGGTTGATACACCGATCCTTCAGATACCGCAGGCGATCACCACGGTGACGCAGGCGCAGCTCGAGGATCAGAAACCCCGCACCCTGAACGAGGCGCTTGGCTATACAGCAAGCGCCAACCCCAACAACTACGGGTTTGACACCCGCTATGACGCCTTCTTTCTGCGCGGGTTTCCGGCCTACTACACCGGGATTTTCCGCGACGGATTGCGGCAATACAACGGTCCGTCGGCCTGGTTCCGCAACGATCCGTACACGACCGAAGGTGTGGCGATCCTGAAGGGGCCGGCCTCGTCGCTTTATGGCGTCAGCGGGCCGGGCGGGCTGGTGAACATCGTGTCAAAACGCCCCACGGAACATCGCTACCGCGAGATCGAACTGCTGGGGGGCACCGATGACCGCAAGCAGCTGGCCTTCGACTTTTCCGGCCCGGCTGACGATGCCGGCGTGCTGTCCTACCGGCTGACAGCGCTGGCCCGCGACAGTGGCACCACCCTGCCCGGCTACCGGGACGACAAGCTGCTGTTCGCCCCGGCGCTGAGCTGGAACATCAGCGACCGGACGCGACTGACGGTGCTGGGCGAATATTCTGACGCGACAGTGGGCGGCACTGCAGCCTTCTACAATCCCTCCTATGGCGTGGCTTCGCGGCTTTATGAAGGCGATCCGGCCTATAATGACTTTTCGCAGCAGCAGGCGCGGCTGGGCTACGAGCTGGAGCACGAGGTCAACGACGCGCTGGTACTGCGCCAGCACCTGCGCTTTGCCGATGTCGATGCCGATCTCGAATACAGCGGCCATTATCCCGACGGGGCCGGTGGGCTGGCGCGCTATTGGGGCCACTATGCCGAGACGATGAAGGTTTTCACCGTCGATAACATGGCGCAGTTCACCTTCAGCACCGGCGCGGCCAGCCATGAACTGGTGGCAGGGCTGGATTTCACCCGGGCGGAATATGACGCGCATTCGGTGGTGGGCTATGTCTCGGCGCCGGCGACGGCTGCCATGGACCTGCCCTACTATGGCGGTCAGCGCAGCAATCAGACCGGCCTTTACCTCCACGATCAGATTGCCCTGGGGGCCTGGACCGTCTTTGCCAGCGGCCGCTATGACTGGGTGGAGACGACCGCCATCGCCGCGGACGGCACGCGCACCAGAACCGATGATGATGCGTTTTCGGGCCGCATTGGTCTGTCCTACCAGATGGCCAACGGGCTTGTGCCCTATGCAAACCTGTCCACCTCTTTCTCGCCCAATATCGGCGTTGTCTATGACGACGTCACCTCGAACGACAGCCGCCCGGCGGAACCCACGCGGGCGCTGCAGAAAGAGGTTGGGCTGAAATACCAGTTGCCGGGCACCAACAGCCTGGTGTCCGCCGCCTTGTTCGAGATCGAGCAGAAAGACGGCATCGTCTTCGACACCTCGACCGGCATGAACCGGCAGCGCCAGCTTGACCTGACTTCGCGCGGGATCGAACTGGAAGCCGTGGCCAACTTCGATCACGGACTGAGCGTCATCGCCTCCTATACCCATCTCAAGGTCAGAATCGACCAGGGTGCGACGGGCACCGCAGGCAACGAACTGTCGGCAACGCCGAACGATGTCGCCGCCCTCTGGGTGCAATATGATGCCGATCAGGGGGCGCTTTCGGGCCTTGGGCTGGGGGCGGGGCTGCGCTATGTCGGCCGCAGCTGGGGCGATGACACCAACACCTTCCGCAACAGCGACCGGATGTTCGTGGATCTCGCCGCCTCCTATGATTTCGCCGCACAGGGGCTGCGGGGGCTGAAGCTTCAGGCCAACGTGAAGAACCTGTTCGACCAGAGCGAACAGATGTGCACCGCAGGCTATTGCTACTTTGACGAAGGTCGGACGGCCACCCTGTCCATCGGCCGCCGCTTCTGATGGCACGGAGCCCGGCCCTGCCGCTGATCGGCGCGATCGGCGGACTGTATGTGGCGCAAAGCGTCATTGCGGGTCTTACATGGTCCGGCCTTCCGGCCGTGCTGCGGGCGCAGGGATTGCCGCTGGACAGGATCGGGCTTCTGTCGCTGCTGATCCTGCCCTGGGCGCTCAAGTTCCTGTGGTCCCCGGCGTTGGAGCGTGTGCGCCTTCCTGCTGCGGGGGGCAACCGTTCGGCGCCTGTGGTGCTGCTGGGCGGAGCCATCGCGGTCCTGGGCCTGCTGGTGGCAGGGGCCCTGGGACCGGCGCCGCTTCTTCCGGTGCTGGCCGCGCTGATGGTGGTCGCCTTTGCCACCGCCACGGTCGATATCGCCTGCGACGGCTATGCGGTGGAAAACCTCCGCAGCAACGATCTGGGCTGGGGCAATGCCGCACAGGTGGGCGGCGCCTATGTGGGCGCGGCATTGGGCGGTGGTGTGCTTCTGGTGCTGGTGCAGATCCTGGGCTGGCAAGCAGCAATCTGGATCATGGCCGCGCTGGTGGCGCTGCTGGGGCTTCCCTTTCTGGCGCATGCGGGACGCAGGACCGGCGCGCGCGAACCTGCACGGATGCATCGTCCCTCGCTGCGGGCGGCACTGGCCCGGCCCGAGATCCGCCAGGGCCTCGCCATGGCGGCGATCTATGTGGTTGGCCAGAAGACGGCGATGGCGATGGCCGGCCCGTTCCTTGTCGATCAGGGGTTGAGCCTCGCGCGTATTGGGCTTCTGAGCGGGGCGGCAAGCCTGACGCTCGGCCTTCTGGGGGCGCTTGTCGGGGGAGCGGCCACCCGCGCCTTCGGGATCCGTCCCGTTTTGGCCGGCGCCGCGGCCTTGCAGGCGCTGGCGCTGGCGCTGATGGCGTTGCAGGCGGCCACTGCTGCCCTGCCCCTGGCGCTGGTGATCGGCGTGGCGCTGCTCGGCGGATCGGCCGTCATGTCGATCGGATTCGTGGCCCTGTACGCACAGTTCATGCGCTGGTCCGATCCGCGCCAGGCGGGGGTGGACTTCACCTTGTTTCAGTGCATGGACGCGGCTGTCAGCATGGTGGCGGGCGTCGCCGCGGGCGTTATGGCCGAACACCTGGGATATGGGTTCTTTTTCGCGCTTGCCGCGGCACTGGCGCTGGCGGCCATTCCCGCCATGCGCCGCGTCGCGCCCCGTCAGGCGGCCGAAGAAGTATGGTGCGGCTCTTCCGCCAGTTCCCCGGCGATCCCGCGCCGCCAGTAGGCCACGACCATGTGCCGATCGCGCGGCATCTTCCAGACGGACCGGACATGGCGACGGATGTCCCGGAATGCGTCGAATTCGCAGGCGGCCCAAAGGTAAAGATCCTCGGACGGCTGGCAGCGCGTGAGCGCCTCGGCCAGAAGCCGGGTCGTGCCGGGCGCGGCGCCGCGCCGGTGCAGCCATGTCACGGGACGCGCCAGCACCTGTTGGTCCTCGGGGCCGTTGACCTCGATGATCGTCTCGCAGATCGTGGTGTCAGGCAGGCTCTCCAGGATCCGCGCAATGGCCGGCAGTGCCGTTTCGTCGCCCAGCAGCAGAAGGCGTGGTGTTCGGGGGATCGGTCCGCCCCCGGGGCCGAGCAGCCCGACGATGTCACCAGGTTTGCAGGAGGCGGCCCAGGACGCGGCCGAGGCGCCCTCGGTCGGATGCAGCACGAAGTCGATATCGACTTCGCCCCGCGCCACATCGACGCGCCGGATGGTATAGATCCGGACCAGCAGCGCATCGGCGCCGCCGGGGAAGGTCAGCGATCCGCTGGGCGTCAGCATCGGCCAGACCGGCGGAAGATTGGCAGGGCGGCCCGGGGGCGGAAGCAGCAAACGGATGTGCAGCTCGTCCACCGGCAGCGCAGCAAGGTCCGGCACCGCGAAGGTCACCCGCTGCAGCGCGGGCGTCACCCGCCGCACTGCGGTCACGCGCGCCTCGCGGAAGAACGGCGGCAAGCCCTGCCCCTGCCCGTCGCCTTCCCAGACAAGCTCGACCGGCGCATCGAGATATTCGCGGATATGATCCACAAAGATCAGCTTCATGTAGCTGAGCCCGATCGGGTTGACCCCCTGCGCATCCACCAGCAACGCCCCTGCGTCCTGCCGCACCTCGAACTGACCCAACGGCAGCGCCATGCGCCAGGGGCCATCGGTGCCGCCGGTGACATACTCCGGATGGTCGGCAGCAAAGCGGGCCATTGCAGATCGGCAGTCTGGATGTTCGAGCCTGGTCGTCGCGTGCAGCATCGGAGACCTCCGACAGGAAGTTGCTGGGAAAGGTGCTGGCGCGGCGAAAGCCTGGCTGACGAAAGTCTAGCAAACCCGCCCAGGCACCGCCAGCCCCCGCAGCGGCATCGGACAAGTGACGGTTCGGTCGATCCAAAGGTTCCGGGATCTTCAGGATTTTCGCCTCTGTTAGGCATGGCGCCCGTCGAGAACGATGAACGCAAGCCCGCCTGCATTGGCCAGCAGCTTTTCCCAGAGCGCCGGGAGAGCAGTCGGGCGATGTGGAGCGCCGCATCACCGTCTCCGAGCGTCATGCGCATTATGCCGGCAAAGCCATTCAGGGGCGCGACGGGTTTCAGCTTGAAGCGCGCCCGGCCATCGGGATCCACAGGCCACTCGAACAGGTCGGGCTGGCGACGCTGCCGGAGGGGCCGCTGATACTCGGCTGGCTCACCGATTGCGCTGTCCTGCGCGACCAGGCGCCTGCCCGCCGAGCCCGGCGCGCCAGCCGCTGACGCTTCAACTGAACCATGTGCGCAGGCCACGCCTTTCGCGTTATGTCCGAGGAGTTGGTGTGATTTCGGCGCTGCAGCGGTGTGATTTCTGTTGGCTATCGAGGTATATGGTCGAGGTGGAGTGTGGCGGCGGTGGCCACGGAGCCTGCGGAGACCGCGATGACCCCAGGACCAGCATGAACCTCTCCGATCTTCTGGCCACGCGCGATCAGGCAACTTGCTGGGCGGCATTGCCGAAGCCGTGCTGCGTCTCATCATGGAGGGGGATGTGGAAGGCATCATCGGTGCTGGCCGCCATGAACGCAGCGGCGAACGCACGACCTGGCGCAACGGGTATCCCAGGGCGCGCTCTCGATACCCGTCCGGGCAGGCTGAAGCTGCGGGTGCCGAAGCTGCGGCAGGGCAGCTGCTTCCCGGGCTTCCTCGAGACCCGGAAGACCTCGGAGCAGGCGCTGGTGGCTGCAACGCCGGGGGCGGCCCGTTCGAAGCTGATCGACCGGCTGCCCGGGAGAACGAAGCCGCGGCGGGGCTATCACAAAGCGCGGACGCGGCGCTGGTGGCGTTGATCTCGACGCTGGTAGCGGTGCGCCTGACCTATGGCTACCGACGGATCACGCCGATCCTGAACCGCCAGTTGCGATCAGAAGGCTGGAACCGGTCAATCGCAAGCGGGTCACCCGGATCATGCAGGCCCCAGCCTGCTGCTGGCGCGGAAATACTCCGAGCGCCCCGAGCATGTTCACGACGGCAAGGTGATCGTCATGCGCTCGAACCTGCGTTCGCCATTGGGCTTGAACCTTATGGATGGCTCCTGCGTGGCACGGGGCTTGTGGTCTTTGGCATCTGGTCGGCTGCGGCCACGCATTCGGCGTCTGATCTGCGGCGGTGATCGCGCGCTGATGAACGTCTGCCCGAGGTGTGGGTCCCTCCCGATGGCATGCGCGCGTGGCGCTCGGGGTCACGGGGTGTCCCTGCCTCATGTCCGTCAGCTTGCCATCATCTCACTCTGCCCGCGCCATCTCGTTCAGGCCAGCAACAGCGGCGCGCATTTCTGTCCGGTCATGCCGGTCGTCAAACCTCGCCGGTTCCCGGCATGGCCCAGATCGCCCGTGCCATGCGATTGGCCAGGGCTATGGCAGCACCCTTGAGCGGCCTTGTCGTGATCAAGGGCCCCAGCCAATCCGTGCCGGGGTCAGAGAGCTTACGCATGCATTCCCCCATGGCGCCCAGGTAGAGCAAGCGTCGCATAAACCGGCGCCCATCCTGGAGATGGAGCTCGGCTTCTCCTTGCCGCCACTCGAATGCGGCTTTGGCGTCAGGCCAGCAAGGCGGGTAGATCCGGGCCGATCGCAAGCCCGGCACATCAGGCAGCGTTGCCACCAGCAGGCCGGCGGTGATCGGTCCAACGCCCGGCACTGTCTGGAGAGGGCACGCGGTCCCGTTCTTCTCTGCATCGACCTTGAGCCGAGCGGTCATGGTATCGAGGCGCTGCCTGGTGTCGCGGAACTGGCCGGCAAGCAGATCAAGCGGCATCCGCGTCTCGGGCGGCAGATCGGCTGTCTCCGCCTCGGCAGCAAGGCGGCCCATGTTGGCACCCTTTCGGCACCACGATGCCGAACTCATCCCGATGCGCGCGGAGTGCATTGGCCAGCTGCGTCCGTTGACGGACAAGAAAGCCGCCTGCCCGGTGCTGCATCAGCACCGCCTGCTGCCTCTCGCTCTTGACCGGCACAAAGCGCATGTTCGGACGGGTTACCGCCTCGCGGACGGCCCCCGCATCAGCCGCATCCGTCCTGCCCCGCTTGACGAAGGGTTCGAGGTAGGAGGGCGGGATCAGCCGCACCTCATGGCCAAGCCTTGCCAGTTCTCCTGCCCGGTAAAGGGCCTCCGCGCAGGCTTCCATTCCTGAGGCAGGGAGGCAAGCGAGAGAGGAACGGCAGCACCTGCGCGCGCCTGACCTGCCGGCGCAGGACGACAGCGCCCTCTGCATCAGCGGCATGAACCTGGACCACGTTCCTGGCCAGATCCAGGCCAACTGTGATAATCTCCTTCCCGGGTGGCTCCCTTCATTGGCGCTTGGACAGCACCCAATGTGGCACGTTGCGATGCGGGGAACGGGAGCCGCCCGGTCATCAATGGCGCCCTCATCGGCGCACTGCTCGGACGGGTGCGAGTTCACCTGCCGGAACGGGGTGATCGGCAACGGTCGGTCGGCAAGAGGCGCAGGTGATCCCGCCAGCGCTGGGTCCGCCGCGCGATCGCGGACAGGAGGGCGAACCGCCAGTCTGTCCATCGGAGCCGGTGCGGCGCCACCGACCGGGAGGGCGGCCATCGCCGCGAAAGCGCGGGCTCCCGACAGTCGCGGCCATCGCCGCGCGGGCTTCCGGGCGGCGGGTTTCAGCGGTCGATCAGGCGCTTGTCCATTTCCGCCACGGTCTGAAGCAGCCGCGCGCTGCTTCCGAAGGCCTGCTATGCCCGGATCAGCGAGGTGGGTTCGCTGGATGCGCAACGCTCTGGCCCATGTCTCCCGCGGCCAGCACGGCGGGGTCGCCGCCGCAATCCGCAAGGCCTTCGACCAGCCGGACCGCGCCCATGCCGGCGAAACCTGGAGCAAGCTGTCCGAACAGCTGCGCCCGCGTCGGCCCAGGCTTGCAGACTTCATGGACACCAGCGGCACAACCTGCCGGCCTTCCTGTCCTTCCCGCGCCAGCACCGCACCAGGCTGCATTCCACCAATCCGATCGAGCGCCTGAACAAGGAGGTGAAGCGCCGCGCCGATGTCGTCGGGATCTTCCCGAACGAGGCCTCCATCATGCGCCTGATCGGCGCCGTGCTGTCCGAGGAGAACGACGAAGGGCAGACCTCGAGCCGCTACGCGATCATCGAGGCCCTCGCACAGATCGCCAGAGAGAAGATCGACCCCATTCCCAGCATAACCACCAAAGCCGCCTGATCATGCCCTCAGCGGGAAATAATACCAGCTCGACGGACGTGACCCGCATTGCCCGTCGCTCTGGTGAGTGGGCTTCAATATTCGGTCGCGATCGGATCCCGAGCTTCAGAAGTCCGCACGCGTAAGGGTGGCGAGAAAGAAGGGTGCATAGTCGGGGGCGCCGAACATGTTGCCCATCTCGACGCGGGTGGGGATCAGGAAACCGCCGTGCCGCCCCATCTCCAGCAACCGGCCGCCGAAGGGTTGCAGGCGGTAGATCCTTTCCGGGTTGGCGTCGGTCCAGCGCAGGGCGACAACCTCCAGCGGCCTACCCTCGGCGTCGAGCGTGATCCGCATGGGTTCCAGCCCAGGGGTTTCGGCGAAGCGAATCTCGGCGTTGTCGGGCCCGGTCTGGACCCATTCGGCTCCGAATTGCGGCAGCAGGGACGCGGGGGCCCAGATCGCCTCCATCATCACGCGGGTGGCGGCGGCGCGGGCGTGATCGCCGGTCCCGCCGATGCGCGCCAGCGGGAACAGGCCGTGCAGCCAGAACTTGGTCCAGCTTTCCTCGATCCCGGCTGCGCTGGTGTAGCCGTCCGAGCCGCCAACGCGCATCAGCCCCGATCCCAACTCGGCCTGCCAGACAAACCCCCGCGCGGGCGGCGCGAGGATCTCGCGTGCAGTCATTGGCATGGAGTTGCCATTCATTATGAAGCTGCCCTCCATCTCCAGCCTGACCATACGGTGCAGGGGCGTGCTGGGTTCGATGGCGCGGGCAAAGTAACGCCGGGCAACCTCGGGCAGGCCTGCTGTCATGGCCGGATCGTAGCGCGGCGGCTCGGCCTCACGTGCGGCCTCCAGCGCCGCCCAGACCCGCGCCGCCTGCAGCCGGTCGCGGGCATGGACCCACAGCCCGAGGGCGGCGGCGGCGGCCAGAAATGCTGCGAGGGCGAACAAGGTGATCTCGAGAACGGTCATGGGCTGAGGTCCTGAAAGGTGATGGTCACTCCGCCGCCGCAGGGACGTGGGCGACAAGGAATGCGGCAATCTGCTGACGGACCTCCTCGTGGTGGCCCAGCAGCAGGTGCCCGCCGGTGGGGAATAACAGCGTCAAGGCCCCTGGAATGCCCTGAGCCGTGAACTGCGCGGTGGCAACGGGGGCAAGCCGGTCGTCGAGGGCGTGGACGATGAGCACGGGGACACGGATCGCGCCCGGGTCTATGGGGTGGGCGGGGTCGATGGCCGCGCCCTCGTTCGCCAGCCCCGCGCGACGCCCGGTGACCGGCAGGAAGGCCGCGATCATCGCGTCAAGGAAGGCGGCCTCGGTGGCGGTCATATGCGCGGTCAGTTCGGGCCTGGCGTCGAAGATCGGGGCAAGCGCGCGGGGCGAGAGGCGGAGGACCGTCCAGAGCGGCAGATCGGTCGCAAAGAGCGCGTCATAGTGCCAGATCGGCACCGGAAGCTCCTGCTTCGCGGCCGTGAGCGGGGCGTAGGGAGCAAGCGACAGCAGGATCAGCGCCTGCACCCGTTCCGGATGGCGTAGCGCGAACTGCAGCGCCGGGGGCACGCCGCCCGACATGGCTATGACCGTCACCCGACCGATGCCAAGGCCGTCGAGCAGTTCGGCAAAGGCATCGGCCTGCGCGGCGGTCGAAGGGTCGGCGGGCAGGCCTGATCCGGGATAGCCGAAGCGCGAAGGCGCGATCCAGCCTGTTCCCTCGGGTAGGAACGCTTGCGCCATGAGCGCCCCCTGATCATGCCCGCCACCGGCGCCGTGAATCACCAGCACCGGCACGCCCTGACCGCCCGTCGCATAGGCGACCGGACCGAAGGACGTCTGGATCACCCGCGCGCTGGCCGCCAGCTGCGCCTCGATGGCCCGCATGTCGCGCTGCCAGACCAGCCCGACAGCGATCGCGCCAAGCGCCAGCGCAAGCAGGATCAGCCAACGCGCGCGACGCCTCATGGCAAGGTCTCACACATCGATCACGGCCGAGACCGGGCGGCGCAGCGACCGCGGCATCGCCGGGGCATAGCCGAAGCGCAGCACCATGTCGGGGCGCCGCTCGCCGAGCCCCAGCAGGGATTGCAGTTGCGGCCGGGTCGCCGCCACTTCGACCGGCTGGTTCAGATGCGCGTGCCGGATCCCCAGCGCGGTGGCCTGCAGGGCGAAGCGTTGACAGGCGCGCCCGGCCTGCACCCAATGCGCGGGGGCGTCGCGGTCGGAATGGATGATCGCCAGCCCCGCCGAGGACCGAACCTGCCGGGCATAGCGGTCGTTCTCGGCCCCCACCGTCAAGAACCGGTCGAACATGAACCGGCCAAGGAATGTCGGCAGCGTAGGATTGCCCGAGGCGGCGGAATAGAGCCCGTCGCCTGTCTCGATGGCCGCGGCGGCGTTGAAGCGCAGCCAGGATTTCAGCTCGGCGGCAAAGGCCGGGTCCGAGAGCTGCACGGCATTGGCGGTCAGGATCAGCTCCAGCACCTGCGCGATCCGGGCGGGATCAGTGATCAGCATCACCTCGGCGCCCTCCACGCGGGCGGCGGCCTCCAGCGCGGCCAGATCGGTGGCCGGGACCGCGCGGCCGTCGTAGTCGGACCGGGTGCATTGGCGGTCGAGAATTGCGTCAGACAGCGGATCGGCCCCGCCCCCCTCTGCCAGGCCGATCTCGACCCGCCCCTCGCCATCAGGCACGAAACCCAGCTCCGCCGAGCGCCCGGCCGCGCCTGCCGCGAGCATCAGGTTCTCGGCCGCGCAGCCGAGCGAGGCGTAAAGGTGGTGGTGATCCCCATCCGCCACCGGCAGCGCGCGGGACATGTCGGGCAGGATCGCCACCCCCTCGGCCGTCGGCCGGAACCGCCATGCTTGGGCATTATGGCTGTTTGCGGCGAGAGTAGCGTGGTGCACCAGCCCCATGAAGGTACCCGGATCGCGTGCCGCCCAGAGCGCAGCGGTGGCGGCATCGTGATCGGGGCCTCGGGTGAGCATATATACGCCTCCGGCAGCGAGAGCACCGCCACCGAGTAGGAAGAGTCGTCTCGAGAGCATGGGCACCATCCGGCGGAAAAGGGGGAATCGGGTGACAATGGAAGTCACCGCTTCGAATATCATGATTCTGCAATGCATCGATTTGACCTCGATCATCGGAAAGCGCGATTGCCTGGCCTGAAAGCCCGACCAGAGCCTTGCCGAAGGCCGTGCACCGATCACCTCTCTTGTTGCCTCTCCTTCGCCTGATCATTCCTCTTGGGTGCCGCGCCGGCGGGCCTGCTGCGGACAGGCTCTCCGCGTACGGCGCTGGACGTCCCATCCGTCCGGGGTGAGGCGGTCAGAGGCCCTATGGCGAAGGCATCTGTCGCTACAACCCGCTGATGCTGGCCCAGGCTGTCCGCCACAGGATATGGTGCTGGGGCTGGCAATGGCAGTGCTGGGTGGGGCGGCCCCGTGGCTGCGCGGGCAGGACCGTGGGTTGATCGTGGTGCTGGGGACGCTCGACTGTCTTTGGCATGTCCAGCCTGGATGGCATTGGGAGCTGCTCTGGACTGGTTGTTTCCCGCTCATATCGCGCTCTCCTCTGCCACGACATCCGCGCTCTGGATCGCCGGGCCCGAAGGGTTGTTGCCGCTCGATCCCGCCCTGTTGCCGCGCCGGGGGATCGGCCTCTTCCTCACGCTGGTATGTCACCGCCGACCCCGGCAAGATCGACGCGCTGGAGTTCGCCTGTCTCTCGGGCCCGCAGGTCGAGAACCGCTCGGGCTGGGACGTGGACGGCGTGGAGATCCGGGTGATCCTGGATTTCCGGGCGGGCTTCATCGACCACCGGCGCTGGTTCATGAACGCAGCGCGTGATGGCCGATCTCGCCCAGCTCACCGCCTTGGCGGGACGCCCTGATGACCGCGCGCTATCGGGACTGATCCGATCCCCAGCGTTGGACCGCCCGAGGGCAGAGTTTTCCGGCTTCGCTCAGGGTGACGGGCTGGTGACGCCCCCTGATTTCGTCAGCATGATCGGGACCTTGTTGCCGATCGCGCCGTGTGGCCGTTCCTCGTTATAATATCTACGCCAAGCCTCCAACTTTTCGGCCGCGTCCGCAAGGGTCAGGAACCAGTGCTGGTTCAGGCATTCAGCCCGGAACCTACTGTTGAACGCCTCGATGAAGGCGTTGTCGGTCGGTTTGCCAGGCCGGGAGAAGTCGAGAACCACCCCGCGCTGGCAGGCCCAGAGGTCCATGTCGCGCGAGACGAACTCGTTGCCTTGGTCGACGCGGATCGTCTTGGGATAGCCCACCGTGCGGCAGACCCGGTCGGGGGTCGCCACGACATCTTCGCGGTAACTGTAGCGAACGTCGAGCACCGGGACGTATCGTGAGAAGGTGTCGACCACGGTCAGAACCCGCAGCTTCTTGCCTGTCGCTAACTGATCGTGAACATTCGCCGGGAAAACAGTCCCCCGGACTGTTTTCTGGCCCGGCTCATTCCATCGCCCAGACATCATTCGGCCCGACGGCGACAGCACGGTCATCGCGCAGTTTGGCCTTCACCCGCCGCTTGGGCGTCTTGTGCCTGAGCTGCATGCCCAACTTCCTGTAACTGCGATAGACTTTCTTGATGTTGATGCCCCAGCCTTCACGGACGAGCAGGACGTGAAGGCGCCGGTAACCATACCGGACCCGCGTCTCGCAGATCTCCCTGATCCGCTTCGCCACGGCAGCCTGATCGGTGCGGCGGGATTGGTAGTGGAACGTCGAACGGTCAAACCCGATGGCCCCACAAGCCTGCCGGATCGACACCGCCCAATCGCTGCACATCCCGCGGACGAGTTCGCGCATCCGACCAGGCTTCAGAGCTTTCGCCGGATAACGTGCCTCGCAACATCTCACGGTCGAGCGTCAGGTCCGCCACGATCTTCTTCAGCCGTGCGTTCTCGTCCTCGAGCTGCTTCAAACGCTTCATCTCGGTCGGCAGAAGTCCGGCATACTTTTTCTTCCAGTTGAAATAGGTCGCCTGGCTGATCCCCGCTTTGCGGCAGATCTCCGCAACCGGCGTTCCGTCTTCGCCCTGCTTGATAATGAACGCCTTCTGCGCGTCCGAGAAATTGCTCGCCTTCATCCGATTCCGCTCCTCTCCCAGCCAGGAAAGCGTAGCGGAAAACTCCAGCTTCAAACGGTCCAGTTTGCGGGGATCAGATCAACCTGAAGGAGCAGACGAGGTGCGGAAAAGCCGTTTTACCGAGGCGCAGATTATCGGGATGATCAAGGAACAGGAGGCCGGTTTGCCGACCTCCGGGCTGTGCCGGAAGCACGGGTTGAGCCCCGCGACCTTCTACAAGCTCAAGGCCAAGTATGGCGGGATGAACCTGTCCGACGCCAAGCGGCTGAAGCAGCTCGAAGAGGAGAATGCGAAGCTCAAGCGGCTGCTGGCGGATGTCATGCTCGATAACGTCGTGCTGAAGGATCTGCTGGGAAAGCCTTGACGACGCCGATGCAACGGCGGGACGCAGTGCTGCGGGCGATGAAGGATCATCCGATCTCTCAACGCCGGGCCTGCGTCCTGATCGGTGTCGACCCGGGCAAGCCGCAGCAGAATGGCTACATCGAGTCATTCAATGGCAGCCTGCGCGACGAACTGCTTCTGTAATCGGGGCGTGTTCGTCAAGTGCGATCGGTTCCAGTTCCGTCATGGGGTCATGCTTCTGTCCGCGGTCGGCCCGTTTTTTGGGTGCGCCGCATGTTGGCGGTCGAAGGTGAGGCGGACCATGCTAAACGGCGGGCTTGCGTGATTGCGCGCAGGAAGCAGCACCAGGCACTCGTGCGGCCTTCGCCTCATCCCCGTCCCTGACGGGACCCTTGTCCGAAGCACCCGGTGAACTGGCGCCATGGGCTTCGGGATCAGATCATGCAGCGGCTCCCCAGTGGAACGGGGCGTCGTCGCGCCACATACGGTGCATCACGACGGCGAGCTTGCGGGCCACCGCGATCTTCGCCTTCTTCAGGCTGCTCCGCTTGGCGATTCTCAAGCCCCAAGCTCGGATCGATGTCCATTGGCGAGAGCGGGTGAGCATCACATGGGCCGCGGTGAAGAGCGCCGAGCGCGTGAAGGCATCGCCGGATCGGCTGATGCGGCCTCTTACGTCGGTCTCGCCGGACTGGTATTGTCGCGGTGTAAGACCAAGATGCGCGCCGACATCGCTCGAGCGTCGGAAACGCGCGGGGTCATCGATCGTCGCCTTGAATGCCAGCGCCGTGACCGGGCCGACGCCAGGAATGGTCATGAACCGGCGGCAGAGTTCGTCATTGGCGGTAAGACGCAACAGTGCCCGGTGGAGTTCAGCAAGTTGCGCCTGCATCTCGGCGCGCCCGCGAAGCAACGCCGACATGCAGAGTTCGAGGTTCGGATAGCCCTCGACGAGCTCACGCACCCGGGTCTCGAAGTCCCGGGCGGTGACGCGCCCCACCTTCAGGCCGAACGGACGCAAGAGACCGCGGATCTCGTTCTCGTGGTCGCGCAGTTTGTTGACGAAGAACTCACGCGACATAAGCAGCGTGCGCATCTCCTGGCTCTCCGTCGACTTGACGTGGACAGCCTTGAACCAGCCCGAGCGGATGAGCTGTGCCAGAGATCGCGCGTCGTTGCGGTCGTTCTTGTTGCGGTTCATGGCCACCATTGCAGCCTTGGCATGCCTCGCCTCGATACAGACGGCGGGGAGACCGGCGGTCGTGAGCCCATTGTAGAGCCACTGCGACAAGGGGCCGGCCTCAAAGCCAACTCGTTCGAAGATACCATCGATGCCGGCCAGAACCTCCCCGATGTCGGCAGGGTCTGAAACGGCCTTCGCCTCAAGGATCATTCGGCCGTCGGCATCGACGACGCAGATGCTGGTCAACTCGAGCGAGACATCGAGTCCAGCATACAAAGCTCTGGTCATGGTCATTCTCCCGGTCATGCAAATACCGGCAAGAAGTCTACCGGTGATCCCGGGGACCGAGCCCCGATTACGCCATCTGAATGAGGAGATCTTCGACAGCCTCGCCGAGGCCCGGCGCAAGCTCGCCAACTGGCGATACGACTACAACAACGTCAGGCCGCATTCCTCGCTGGGCAACAAGACGCCAGCAGAAGCGCGCCGGGCGCTTGAGCGATCTGAGGGCTCCGCGCCCGGCGCGCTTGCCCAGCCCGAAACCGGCCACTATCAACCCCAAGGACTCTCGTTATGAACGAGGGACGACCGGGAGGCAGGTCACAGGGTCTCTCCGCAAGCAACAGGTTTTCGGCGTGCAGCCCGCGGCTCGGGACTTCGTCGGTCGGACATGTTCAACGACCTGGCGCCGACGGGCCCCTCATGCTCGCCGGCCGCAGCTGAAGGAAGATCGACTTGGCAAGGCAGCCCGGAACCATACCTGAAGCCCGCGGCACAGCGTCACCGGCACCATGCCAATGATGCTCGTCTGTTCGCCAGGCACATCATGGGGCCATCGCAGCGGTAACCGGCGCGCGCAGGATGGTGACCGCAGTGCGTGCGATGATCCCCGGGGAAGTGCAGCCGCCCTTCCGGCAGAAGGTGAATGGCGGGTGCCATGACGGCAACCGCTTTCCGACGGCGGTGCAAGTGGCGGCACGGCGGATGAGGCTGGCAGAGAGGCGTGCTCTGCCAGCTTGCGCTCTCCTCTTCGCCCGGGCCTGCAGGGCGATCAGGCCGACACAGGGGCCTGCGATCGCGCATGAGTGGGGCGCGATGGCTGGCGGTGCCGCTCAGGCCGGACCGCAGGGCGACTGTGACGGAATCATGCGGAAGGCACGTCTTCCGCACGTCCTGCTCCGGGCAGATGGATCACACGTTGTTCACGCACGATGTCCTTCCAGAGGGTAAGAAGCTTCAGGTCCACCGCCGGATCGTTGTCAAAGCTTTTGTGAACCGCGATCCCACGCAGCAGGCACAGGTTGAGCTGCAGAAACAGGTGGTTCTTGTCGTCTTCCGTCGCCACGCCCAGAATCCTTGCCGCGATTGTGTCGCGGATCCCGCTCCAGCGCAGCTGCACCTCGCGCAGACGCTGGCCAAGATCGCTGTCCATCCGCGCGGCCAGCATCAACTCCATCGCCGCCATGTAATGTTCGGTGGAGAACAAGCGTTCCCAAAGCGCATCGATCAGCTCCTCGATGCTCAGCCGCGGCAGCGCGGGCTCCGCCGTGAACGGCCAGTTCCTTTCCCAGCTGTTCACCAGATACTCGAAGGCCGCCACAAGAAGATCGTTGCGCATCGGAAAGTGGTGGGTCAGTGCTCCACGCGACACCTTGGCCCGGTCTGCGATCAACTTGGTCGAAATCCTTTCATAGCCAACTTCAGTCAGAGCCTGAAGCGTGGCAATGCAGGCTTTCTCGCGCATTTCCGCGGAACGCTCTGCCTGGGTTCGGCGGCGCCGCGCTGTAACCTGCGGGGCGGGTGATGGCTTCTGCAGGGTCATGTCGCTCCTTTTCGTTCGATGCGGGTCCATTCTACGCGTTTTCGGCCCGCGCAGCGACAAGCGGATGAACCGGAGATTAAAGCCCGCGCCTCTCGGCCTGATGGGCGGCGGCCATGTCGGCCATGCTGTTGAAGCGGAAATCGTAGCGCGGGGTTTCGCCGGGATGCATCGTCGCGCCAAAGCCTTCGTCCGAATGCCGGCGATAGATCCAGGCCGAGGCCAGCCCATGCCGGTTGGCGGGTTTGTGGTCGTGGAACATGCTTTCCGCCGTGTGCAGGATATCCGCCTTCTCCACCCCCAGCGACCGCAGGTTGCGAAGCATGTATTCGAAATTGCCGTCGTGCGGCTTGTAGCTTCCGATATCCTCGGCCGTATAGACAGCGTCGAAGGCCACCCCGAGACGTTCGTTCGAGGCTGCAAAGCTGCGGTTATCGACATTTGACAGCACCACCAGCTTGTAGTGCTGCTTCAGATAGGCCAGCGCCTCGGCGCTGTCGGGAAAGGCGGGCCAGTTGCCCACGCTTTCGCCATAGCGCCGGCAGTCATCCCAGGTCACGCTCGGGCCCCATTCCTCGGCAATGCGCCGATAGACGGTGGCAAGCAGCTCGGAATATTTCCGCCCCGGTGTCTGTGCCTGCTGCGCGCTTTCCTGGCGCGCATGGGTTTCCAGAACCGCGTTGCGCGACACCTCCTGCGGCAGCCGGTCGGTCAGCGGCCTGAGGCCCGCCACCATACCGCTTTCCCAGTCGATCAGGGTGCCATAGACATCGAACGTCAGGGCCTTGAAGTCGCCAAGTTTCATCGGGTGTCCTTTCGGTCAGGAAGCGGGTGGCCCGCAGGTTCAAGGCGGTGCGCCAGCAGTGCCGGAACAAGCGCCCAGGTCATGTGCCCCAGATCATCCGCATCCGCCTGCCGGTAGGATCCTTCGGCGTCCAGCACGCTGACCGCGCCGATGACCCGGTCCTGCCAGACGACGGGCGCGGAAAGACAGGCGCCGCAGCCAAGGCTCTCGATCAGGGCGTGGTCAAAGAAGGCGGCGCGGATTTCCTGGCGGGTGGGGCCGCACCATGATCTGCGTTCGCGCAGAACCGTGTCGCCCCATTGTGTCGGGCCCATGCGCTTGGTCGCGGGGACGGGGTATTTCTCGGGCTGGTTCGACCAGATGCGGGTGCAAAGGTCATCCCCGGCATCCCAGGCAAAGACCGTCAGCAGCTTCAGCCCGAAACGCGACGCACAAACGGCCGCGAAGGCTGAAATTGCCGCATTGGGTTGGTCCGCCGCCGCATGCGCGGCGGAGAATGTGGTCGAAGACAGGGTCAGATCAGCCATAAAGATATCCGGGCAGCCAGAGGGCGATTTCGGGGAAGACCGCAAGCAGGACAATGCCGATCAGCATCAGGCAGAAGAACGGGAAGGCATAGACCGCAATGCGGCCCACCGGTTCTCTTGTCATACCTTGCAGCACGAACAGGTTGAAGCCTACGGGCGGCGTCACCTGTCCCAGCTCGACCGTGACGATCAGAAAGATTCCGAACCAGACCGGATCGATGCCAGCGGCGACAACCAGCGGCAGCGTGATCGGCAGGCTCATCACGATGATCGACACGCCGTCCAGAAACAGCCCAAGCAGGATGTAGAACGCCGTCAGCGTCAGGATCAGCATGGCGGGCGACAGGTCCAGCGCCCCGATGGCGCGTGCCACATCCGCCGGGATATGCAGATACCCCATGGCCGTGGACAGGAACGCCGCCGCGATCAGCAGCGAACAGATCATCGCGCTGAGTTGCACCGCCCCCAGCAGCGTCTCCATCAGCAGCCGGATCGAAAGCTGGCGGAGGACTCCGGCGATAACGAGCGCGCCGAAGACACCCACCGCCGCCGCCTCGGACGGGGTGGCCACACCGGTATAGATTGCCCCGAGGACAATTCCCATCAACGAAAAGATCGGCATGAGGTCAACCAGCGCATGGGCGTAGTCCCGCAGGCGGTAGCGCTCCCCGCCGTGGGGGGCGACCGAGGGGTCCAGAAGCGCGCGCAGGATGATATAGGCGGAAAACAGGGCCGCGATCATCAATCCTGGCATGACACCGGCTGCAAACAGGCGGCTGATCGAGACTTCCGCCAGAATGCCGTAAACGATCATGATGATCGAGGGCGGGATCAACAGCCCGAAACTGCCCGCACCGGCCAGTGACCCCAGCGACAGCGACCGGCTGTAGCCGCGGCTTGCAAGCTCGGTCGTGGTGATCTTGCCCACGGTGGCCGTGGTCGCGGCACTTGATCCGCTGACCGCGGCGAAGAGGGTGCAGCCCATGACATTGGTATGCAGAAGCCGCCCCGGCACATGAGCCACGAAGGGCGCCAGGCCCCTGAAGATGCGGTCGGAAATATCGGTGCGGAAGATGATCTCTCCCATCCAGATGAACATCGGGATGGCGGCCAGCTCCCATGCCGAGGAATAGCGATAGATGATGCCGGTGGCGATCGTGGCCACGCGCGACAGGTCCATCCCCGCCAGCAGCACAAGGCCGATACCGCTGACGGCGATCAGGCCGACAAAGATCCAGACCCCCAGGCCAAGCATCAGGAAGATCATCGCCAGAAGCGCGCCGGCGGAAAGAAGGGCGTCCAAATGCGTGCTCCCGGTCAATGGGCGGCCGGGGGTGCGCAGCGCGCCTCCCCCAGGCTGTTGCGGATCAGATGCGCGAGAAGCTGCAGCCACAAAAGACCAAGCCCCGTCATGACGATCGCCTCGGGTATCCACATCGGGACCTGGGCGATGGAATTGGAAACCGAGCCGCGCGACCATGCCCGCGCCACCCGCAGCCAGAAGAAGTGGATCAGCACCGCCACCGTCAGCATTCCGACAAGCGCGTAAAGCCCCTCCAGCCACCGCCGCGCATCCGGCGACAGGCGTTCGATCAGCAGGCCGACGCGGATGATCTGCCCCTGCCCCAGGGCATGGGCAAGCGCCAGGAAGGTCGCCGAGGCGACGCCATAGCCCACGAATTCATCCATCACGAAGGTCGAGGTGTGAAAGACGCTGCGCAGGACGATTTCCCACAGGATAAGCCCGACCATCCCGACAAGAACCGCACCCGCCAGACAGGCACCCACCCGCGCGAGGAAATCTGCAAACGACAGAAAGAACCGCATCATGTCCCCTTCCCCTGATCGGGTGCCCGGATTACGCCGGGCACCATCAGATCAGTCCGCGATGGCTGCGCGATAGGCGGACAGCAGCGCCTGCGCGTCGGGGCCGACCCGCTCGGCCCAGTCCGACACCACCGGTTCGGCCGCGGCCTGCAGGCTTGCGATCAGCGCCGGATCCACCTCGGTCGTGACGGTCACACCGTTCTGGGCAAGGGTCGCGTAGTTCTCGCTGACGCGGCTGGACAGCAAATCCCACCCGAAGGTTTCGGTCTGGCGGGCGGCCTCCAGCAGGGCGGCGCGGTCTTCCTCGGACAGCGCCTCGAAGGCGTCGCGGTTCATGTGGGTCACCTGGAGCGGCAGGGCATAGTTCACCTCGGTGAAGTCCGACAGGTATTCCCAGAACTGCGCCGAGGCCCCGCCATCGGCCGAGGTCAGAACCGCGTCGATGCCGTTCGTGGTCAGCTGCGGGACGATATCGGCCCAGGACAGCTGAACCGGACCCGCGCCCGCATTCACGAGCGTCGTGGTGCCGGGCGTGTCGAACGACCGGATCTTCAGGCCCTGCAGCGCCTCGACGGTATCGATGGGCTTTCTGCCCCAGAATCCCGAGGCCGGCCAGGGCGTCGCATAAAGAAAGACTTGGTTATCCGCCTCCATCGCCGCCGCGTAATAGGGGCGCGTCGCCTCATAGAGTTCGCGGGTATCTTCGAGGTCGGTCGCAAGGAACGGCAGCGAGGACACGAGGAAAATCGGGTTGATCCCCGACCAGGCCCCCGAGAACGAGGTTGCGATCTGAACCGCGCCATCGCCCACGGCGTCATAATGATCGACGGATTTGTAGCCAAGCGCCCCGCCATGATGTGCCGTCACCACGATGGCGCCCTCTGACACGTCCGTCAGCGCGCGGATGAAGTGATCTGCCGTCTGCGCATGGATGGAGTTCGGCGGGTATTCGTTCGCCATGTCCATGGCCGTCTGGGCAGAGGCCGTGCCGGCAATCGCCACCAGCAAGATCCCGGGTATCAGTCTGTTCATCCGTCTTCCTCTCTGCTGTACCTGATGTGGACAAGGCGTGTTGAAGTCCCACCGCCCCTGATGGGCGCCAGCTTGCACGGGGTGGTTTCGCGCTGTGGCCGGTTGCCCTTAAGCACCTCCAAATTTACAAACATGTCAACCGGCTTTTTATTGAGGCGTGAAAATCGTTCGTCGTCGGCGCCCCGGATTCCCATCTGCCCAACCGTTCGGCACCCAGCCCCTTCCCCCCCGCACGGGATTGCCGAAAAAGCCGTCGTGTCCTGTGCCGGCGCGGCGCGCCCGCGACAAACTAAAAAACCGTCTTGACTGTTTGTTTGGATCGCGCACTCTGTCGCTGACCGGTTCGAGGAGGACGTGCCAATGACCCACACGGATGATTACAAGCAGCGCAGCTATGGTGAGATCCCGGTGGGGACGGGCTTCAAGCCGGGAATCGTGGTGGTGGATTTCCAAAAGGGCTTTACCGAGGCGCAGTATCCCCTTGGCGGGGCGCCGCTGGTCATGCGGGCGTTGGAAAATACCGCACGGCTGCTCAAGGTCGCGCGCGCCATGGGCGTGCCGGTCGCGAACTGCAACACCGCCTACATGAACGAACGCGAAATGCCGTACTGGAAGATCACCGCCGTGCGGGAAACCTTCCGGCGCGATCATCCCAGCATCGACTTCGATCCCCGGATCTATGATCCCGATTATGACCTGACGGTGTGCAAGAAGGCACCCTCGATCTTCTTCGGCACCGATGTCGCGGATTTCTTCACCAAGGAACGGGTCGATACGGTGATCGTCACCGGCTGCAACACCAGCGGCTGCATCCGCGCGACCTCGATCGATTCCTTCAGCTATCGCTATCGCACCCTGGTTCCCGAGGATTGCGTGGGCGACATTGAGGAACAGCCCCACCGCGACAACCTGCGCGACCTTGGCCGGCGCTATGTGGATGTGGTCGATCTGCAATATGTGCTCGATTACCTCGACCGCTGGCACAAGGGCGCCGTCGCACCTGCCGCGGCCCACGCCAACTGACATCAAATCTGCCGCGGCCCGTCCAAGGCCCGGAACCCAGAGAGGCCAGATGACTGTAATTCTGCTGAAGCATGCCCGGATCGTTGACGGAACCACGACCGAACCAACCGAGCCGATGACCATCGTGATCGAAAACGGCATGATCCGCGACGTGGGCCCCGGCGTCACCGCCAATACGGACGAGGTTCTGGACCTTGCCGGCCTCACGGTGATGCCTGGGCTGATCGACTGCCACGTCCACGTCATCGCGACCACGGCCAACCTGGGCCTCAATGCCGCGCTGCCGTCCTCGCTGATCGCGGCGCGCAGCAGCGTCTTGATGCGCAACATGCTGATGCGCGGCTTCACCACCGTGCGCGATCTGGGCGGCGCGGATCGTGGCCTGCAGCTTGCGGTCGAGGAAGGGGCCTTCGCTGGTCCCCGGCTCGTCATCTGCGGCAAGGCGCTGTCGCAGACGGGCGGGCATACGGATTACCGGGGGCCCTATGACAGCCGGGATGCGAGCTGGTATGCGCAAAGCCTTGGCGCAATGGGGCGCATCTGTGACGGTATCCCCGAGGTTCAGCGTGCTGCGCGCGAGGAAATCAAGAACGGGGCCCAGTTCGTCAAGGCAATGGCCGATGGTGGCGTCTCCTCTCCCTCCGATCCGGTAGGCTACCTTGTCTTCTCGGTCGAGGAGCTCAAGGCCATGGTCGAGGTGGCGAGAAGCTTCGGCACCTATGCGACGGGGCACCTTTATACCGACGAGGCCATCGTGCGGGCGCTGGATTGCGGGTTCGAGTGCATCGAACACGGCAACCTCATTTCCGACGCCACCATCGCCCGCGTGGCGCGGGAAGGCATCCCGGTGGTGCCCACCAACATCACCTATGACATTCTGGCAAAATCTGGCGCCGAATTCGGCCTGCCGCCTGAATCGGTCGCCAAGATCGCCGATGTGCGCGAGGCGGGGCTGGAACGGCTGGAAAAGATGCACGAGGCGGGCGTGGTCATGGGCTATGGCTCGGACCTTCTCGGCGGGATGCAGACCGAACAATCGGGCGAATTCCCGCTTCGCGGCCGCTACATTCCGGCGGATGCGGTGATCCGCTCGGCCACGGCGGATGCGGCGAAAGTGCTGCGGATGGAGGGCCGGATCGGCACCATCGCCCCCGGCGCTTACGCCGATATCATCGCGGTCGATGGCAACCCGCTGAAGGATCTCGACCTGCTGACGCGTCAGGGGGCGCATATGCCCCTTATCATGAAGGGAGGGGCGGCAGTGAAAATGGCTGCGTCGCTCCGCTAGGGCCGCCGCGGGCCGGCCCCGCCGGTCGGCCCCGCAAGATCGGGCGGGCGCAAGCCCGTTCCGTGGCACTGCCCCCTTCGCAAGCGTCGCAGAAGAAGACCGAAGACCCGGCAAACCCGTTCCGGCAGGCAACCGCCCCCCGGGCAGACGCGGGACAGGACGACACCCGAAGAACCACCCAACCAGAATCAAAACCAGATCCGCCTGCGGATCATGACAGGGAGAAGATGATGAAACGACTTATGGCCTTCACCGCACTTGCCGGTATCCTTGCGGGCAGCGTCTCGGCGCAGACGAACTTCATCGCCAACAGCTTCTATGAAGGCGCCGTGCCGATGTCGGGCGAAGGATATATCCGCTGGGCCGAGCTTGTGCAGGATCTTTCCGACGGCGATCTCGTGCCCGAGGTCTTTACCGGCACCGTGCTGCTTGCTCCGCGGGCGGCCTTGCAGGGCATCCAGGACAATGTCGTGCAGGTTGCACACCACGCCGCGATCTATACGCCCTCGGACCTTCCGGTGGCGAATGCGGTGCAGGAACTCGGCTTTGCCTATTCCGATCCCACCACGGCGATCTTTGCCGTCACCGATTTCTCGATGAACAACCCCCTCCAGCTTGCCGAATGGGAGGCGAACGGCCTTGTCTATCTCGGCGCTTATGCGACACCTGCCTATGTGCTGATGTGTTCCAGCCCGGTGCGCACCCTGCAGGAAATCCGCGGCAAGCGCATCCGGACGGCCGGTTCGGCCGTCTCGGTCTGGGTCGAGGAGGCCGGCGGTATCCCCGTCAACGTCCCCTCAAGCGAGATGTATACGGGCCTTGAGCGCGGCAGCCTCGATTGCGCCACGAATGCGGCAAGCGACCTTGTGGACCGTTCGCTGCTCGAGGTGGCCAAGCACACGACGCTGCTGTCCACCGGCATGTACTGGTCGGGGCCGCAATGGGGCTACAACCCAGGGTTCTGGGCCGGGCTGACCTCGGAACAGCGCGAAGTGCTGATGGAGGCCTCGGCCCGCTCCATGGCGCGGATGGTCATCGCCTATACCGAAAAGGTCGAGGCCGGCCTTCAGGCGTCGCTTGATGCCGGCGGCAATGTCTATGAACCCGAAGCCGATCTTGCCGATCATGTCGCGGCCTTCCGCGAACGGACCTCGGCGGATGCCGCCGAAAAGGCCCGCACCGATTTCGGCATCGCCGAGCCCGAGGCGCTGATCGGCGACTTCCAGGCCACGATGCAGAAATGGCAGGATCTTCTGGCAAATGTCGATATCAGCGACGAAGATGCGCTGACCGAGCTTGCGATGCAGGAGATCTTCAGCAAGATCGACGCGGCAACCTACGGCGTGCAATGACACCCGGCGGGCCCAGAACGGACGGGCCCGCCGTTTCACCACCCTGTTGCGAGGCTTCATGATGCGGTTCCTTGATGGGATCATCCGCTGGCTGAACATCGGCACCGCGGCTGCCGCCGGGCTGGTGATGGTCCTGATGATGCTGCACATCACGCTTGATGTCGGCGTGCGCTATTTCTTCAACGGGCAGATCGTCGGCACGCTGGAATGGGTATCGTTCTACTACATGGTGGCGCTGGTTTTCCTTGGTCTCGGCCATGTGGAGATGAAGAACGAAAACATCCGCGTCGATCTTTTCGCGCAGATGATGCCGGCGCGCGTGCAGCTTGCGCTTTATATCCTGGCCTGTGTGCTTGGGCTTGCCTTTTTCGGGATGCTGTTCTGGCAATCGCTGTCCGATGCGCTTCGCGCCACCCGGCGCGGCGAAGAGGCGATGAGCAACTTCCGCTTCCTGATCTGGCCGGCCCGCTGGGCGCTGCCGATCGGCTTTGCCGGCGCGCTGCTTGCCATCCTGGCAAATCTGGGTCGCGCGATCCTGCGCAGGCAGGCCCTGTGATCGCCAGGCCGGAACCCTGTTCGGAGACGTCGATATGACCAACCTTGAAGTCGGTGTCGCCGGCATTGTCGTCGCACTGGTCCTGATCGCGATACGGATCCCCATCGGACTGGCGCTTGGCCTGGTGTCGATCGTTGGCATCGCGGTCATGTTCAACATGAACGTGGCCTGGGGCATGATCTCGGCCACGCCCTTCGACTATGTGGGACAGTGGGAGCTTTCGGCGGCGCCGATGTTCCTGCTGATGGGCTTCATCTGTTCCTCCACCGACATGACGCGGGGGCTGTTCCTGTCGCTGCGGCTTTACCTTGCGCGGCTGCCGGGGGGGCTTGCGATCACCTCGGTGGGTGCCTGTGCCTTCTTTGCCGCGGCCTCGGGATCCTCGGTGGCGACCGCCTCGGCCATGTCGCGCATGGCAGTGCCGGAAATGCTGGACAACGGCTATGACCGCGGGCTTGCGACGGGGACGATCGCGGCGTCGGGAACCTTGGGCTCGCTGATCCCCCCGTCCGTCCTGCTGATCCTTTACGGGGTCTATGCACAGGTATCGGTGGGGCAATTGTTCATGGCGGGGTTCATCCCGGGCATCCTGTCGGCGCTGATCTACATGGCGATGATCGTCATCCGCGTGAAGCTGAAGCCCGAGCTTGCCGGCAGCGTCCGGTTCGAGCCCACGGCCGAAGAACGCCGCGAGGCCTTCCGCGATGTCTGGCCCCTGCCCACGCTGATCCTGGTGGTGCTGGGGGGCATCTTCTCGGGGGCCTTTTCCCCAACCGAGGCGGGTGCCCTGGGCGCCTTTGCGGCGCTGGTGATCGCGGCCGTCCGGCGCAAGCTGACCCGCGCGGCCCTGTTCGAGGCGGTATCGCAGGCCGTGGTTTCCACCGCCTCCATCTTCATCATCCTGATCGGCTCGCTCTTCTTCACCCGCTTCCTTGCGCTCTCGGGGTTTCCCCGCGCCTTTGCCGACGCGATCCTGTCGGTCAGCACCGAAACCTGGTGGATTCTGCTGGCCGTCGCGATCATCTTCCTGATCTTGGGGATGCTGATCGACAGCATCGGGCTGCTGCTCCTGACGCTGCCGATCCTCGTGCCGCTGGTGAACGAGGCAGGTATCAACCCCATCTGGTTCGGGATCATCGTGATCAAGCTGCTGGAGATCGGCCTGATCACCCCGCCGATCGGCCTGAACGTCTACATGATCAACGGCGCGCTCAACAACAGGGTTACCCTGCCCGAGATCTTCCGCGGGATCACCTGGTTCCTTGCAATGGACCTTCTGACGCTGATCATCCTGATCGCCTTCCCGATCCTGACGCTCTGGCTTCCCTCGCTGGCCTACTGAGGCTCGGGCAGCCGCCGCCCATCCTGCTGTCCTTCTGCCACGGGCAGGCCCCCCGGCTGGGCCTGTCAGGGGTGGTTTCATCCATCGGAGCCTGCGGTGATGCAGCCGGGTGCCCTGCCCTACAAAGAGGCGGGCTGCGCAGACTTCGCGGCCCGGAGAGGCCGGTCGGAGACGCCGCATCCGCCATCGGCGGCGATCCCGCCGTTGATCGCAGCCCGACAGCCTCGGAAGGCACGGACAGACAGGATACTGAACTGCGCAGGGGCGATGCATCGCGGTTCCGCGCGGTTGGACCGGTCCCGCCCCGGTGAGGCGCCCGCGCGGCCGGATTGCCGCCGCAGGGATCAACCCCACCCGGGCGTCGCTTTATCACGACAAAATCTCCCGAGATTATTTGCTTGCCAAAGACGATTTTATCTGTCGTAATTCGGGACAAGATGGCCATGCAGAGGTTTCCCAGATGCGCCTTCACCCAGCCCCGACAGACCCTCCCCCAGCCTTGGCAGACCGGGGCAAACCCCCGGCACAACGGCCCGTGGCCTCGAAGAAGCACCATCCTGATTCGGCCAGAACTTCCGCCCAGGAAGACGGCAAGCCGGCCCATCCCGCGCTTGAACCGCGCTTTCGCACCGGCAGGCTACCCGCCGCAACCGACGGCATCCCGAACGCTTGCGCCGATCCTCATCGGCTTCGGGTGCGGGATCTGGCGCAGCGGCCATGCCTTTCCGTCGGTGCCGACGGCCACGGCACACCTCGCCCCCGCCGTCGCATCTTGTCGGGCCGGCCGATCGGCCCCGTGCCCCTCGACGCCGTCTGACTCGATCCTGAACCCAATCCACAGCATCCATCACGAGGCTCCGATGTATCTCCGCCCTGCACTCCTTGCCTTCACGTTCCTGGCGCTGCCGGCCCATGCGCAAGGCCTGCTGAATGTCAGCTATGACCCGACGCGCGAGCTTTATCGCGAACTCAACGAAGCCTTCACCGACTGGTGGACCGCCAAGGGCAATCCCGCGCCGGTGATCGAGACCAGCCATGGCGGATCGGGCGCGCAGGCGCGGGCGGTCATCGACGGGCTGAATGCGCAGGTGGTGACACTGGCCTTGGCCGGTGATATCGACCGCATCGCGCACGATACCGGAAAACTGCCCGCCGACTGGCAGTCTCGCCTGCCGCACAATTCCAGCCCCTACACCTCGACCATCGTCTTCCTGGTCCGCGACGGCAACCCGAAGGGAATTGCCGACTGGGGGGATCTGGTACGGGAGGATGTCGAGGTCATCACCCCCAACCCGAAGACCAGTGGCGGCGCCCGCTGGAACTACCTGGCCGCCTGGGCCTGGGCAGACCGCAACAATCGCGATCCGCAAGCCTTTGTCGGCCAGCTTTTCGCCAACGTGCCTGTTCTGGACAGCGGCGCACGCGGTGCCACCACCACTTTCGCGCAACGCGGCATCGGTGACGTGCTGCTGGCCTGGGAAAACGAGGCCTATCTGGCACTCGAGGAACTCGGCGAGGATCAGTTCGATATCGTGGTCCCCAGCCTCTCGATCCTGGCCGAGCCGCCGGTGGCGCTGGTCGAGGGCAATATCGCCGGCGACGATCAGCGCGCCCTGGCCGAAGCTTATCTGGACTATCTCTACACGCCGGAAGGGCAGGCGCTGGCCTTCAAGCATTTCTATCGCGCCTGGGATGCCAGCGCGGCCGCACCCGAGGATGTCGCCCGCTTTCCCGAGCTGGAGTTGGTGACGATCGACGAGCTGGGTGGCTGGGCGCAGGTGCAGCCCCAGCATTTCGGGGATGGTGGCATCTTCGATCAGATCTACACGGTGCGATGATGGTCAGGCCCCTCCCCCTGATCCAGCGCAGTGCGATGCCGGGCCTTGGCCTTTCGTCCGGCATCACCCTGTTCATGCTGTCGCTTGTCGTCATCCTGCCCATTGGCGCCCTGCTGGCCAAGGGAGCCAGCTTTGGCGCCGCAAACCTCTGGGAGGTCGTGAATCGTCCACGCGTCTGGGCCGCGCTGTGGCTGTCGTTCCGGCTGTCATTTCTGGCGGGAGCCTTCAACCTGGTCTTTGGCGTCATCCTGGCCTGGGTGCTCGTGCGCTATCGCTTCCCCGGCAAGCGACTGATCGACGCCGCCGTCGATCTGCCCTTCGCCCTGCCCACGGCCGTCGCAGGCGTCGCCCTGACTGCCCTTTATGCGCCAACCGGACCATTGGGCGGGCTTGCCGCGCAGATCGGATGGAAGATCGCCTATAGCCAATGGGGCATCTTCCTGGCCCTGGTCTTCGTCGGCCTGCCCTTCGTCGCCCGCACCGTGCAGCCGGTGATAGAGGAGATCGAAACCGAGGTCGAGGAAGCCTCGGCAACGCTTGGGGCGCGGCGCGCCTATACGCTCTACCGTGTGGTCCTGCCGATGCTGATGCCGGCCGCGCTGACAGGCTTTGCCCTGTCGCTTGCCCGTGCGGTCGGTGAATACGGATCCGTGATCTTCATCGCCGGAAACATCCCGCTGCGCACGGAAATCGCGCCGCTCTTGATCGTCATCCAGCTGGAAGAGTTCGATTACGACGCTGCCGCTGCCATCGGCATTGCCATGCTGGTCATCAGTTTCGCGATGCTGCTGGCGATCAACCTCATCCAGATCTGGAGCCGCAGAAGGATCGGTCATGTCTGACGCAATGCTACACCGCCTGGCCCCGGCTCGCGCTCCACGCCGCCCCACCGAGGAAGGCCCCGTCGTCCGCATCGCCCTGATCGCGGTTGCGGCAAGCGGTCTCTTGCTGCTGGTCGGCGCGCCGCTGGCCATCATCTTCGTCGAGGCGCTGGCGCGGGGGTGGACCGCCGCCCTGGCCAGCCTGCATAGCCGCGACGCGCTGGCCGCGATCCGCCTGACGCTGCTGATCACGGCGATTGCCGTGCCGATGAACGCGGCCTTCGGCATCGCGGCGGCCTGGTTCATCACCAAGTTCGACTTTCGCGGCAAGGCCTTCCTCATCACCCTGATCGACCTGCCCTTCAGCGTCAGCCCGGTGGTCGCGGGGCTTTGCATCGTGCTGCTGTTCGGCGCCAATTCGGCCATGGGCGGCTGGCTCGTGGCCAACGGCTTCCCGATCGTCTTTGCGGTCCCCGGCATCGTCCTTGCCACCGTCTTCGTGACCTTCCCCTTCGTGGCCCGCGAGCTGATCCCGGTGATGATCGAACAGGGCCGATCCGGGGAAGAGGCCGCGCTGACGCTGGGCGCTTCGGGGTGGCGGGTATTCCGCACCGTGACGCTGCCGAACATCCGGTGGGCGCTCCTTTACGGCACGCTCCTTTGCACCGCCCGCGCGATGGGCGAATTCGGGGCCGTCGCCGTGGTATCGGGCAAGATCCGAGGCCAGACCGCGACCATGCCGATCACGATCGAGATGTTCTACAACGAATATCTCTCGGTTGCGGCCTTTTCCATGGCGGCGCTGCTGACCGGCTTCGCCCTGCTGACACTGATGCTGAAAACCGTGCTGGAGCTGCGCCATGCAGACCAGCTTGCCGCAACCCGCCGCCACTGAGGCCCCTGCGAGAAGACATCATGCATATCGACATCGACGACATCGCCAAGGAATTCGGCACCACGACCGCACTGCACCCGGTGTCCCTTTCCATCCCTTCCGGCGCGCTCGTGGCGCTGCTGGGGCCGTCGGGATCCGGCAAGACGACGCTCTTGCGCATCCTCGGCGGGCTTGAGTTCCCGACATCGGGACGGGTGCTTTTCAACGGGCAGGACGCGACGGGAATGACCGTCCAGGATCGCCGCGCCGGATTCGTCTTTCAGAGCTATGCCCTGTTCCGGCACATGACCGTGTTCGAGAACATCGCCTATGGGCTCCGCGCCCGGCCGCGCGCCGCCCGGCCCTCAAATGCCGAAATCGACCGGCGCGTGCTGAAACTTCTGGATCTGATCCAGCTGCCGCAGATTGCCCACCGGTATCCGACCCAGTTGTCGGGCGGGCAGCGCCAGCGCGTTGCCCTGGCGCGGGCGCTGGCGATCGAGCCGCGCATGCTGCTGCTGGATGAACCCTTCGGCGCGCTGGACGCCAAGGTGCGGAAAGAGCTTCGCCAGGGGCTGCGGGACATTCACGACGAAACCGGCCTCACGACCGTCTTTGTCACCCACGATCAGGACGAGGCGATGGAACTGGCCGATCTGGTTGTTGTCATGTCCATGGGCCGGATCGAGCAGATCGGCAGGCCCGAAGAAATCCGCGCCAGGCCGGCAACCGATTTCGTGCGGGATTTCGTTGCAGCCTGATCCCGCCGGGGCGGAAATGCCAGAAGGAATATCCGGGGCGAGCGCGGCAGTTGCATGCACCGGCAGTGCAAGCCTCGTTCAGCCTCGGCGGAGTCGGTGCCGCAGGCATTCCCTGGAGGACTACGCCCCATGCCAAGGGTGACCGTGTGGCGCCCGCCATGATCGGCGAGCCTGGGCGAAGGCTGCCCGCCGCGGCCGCGTGCAGCCCTCCGGTCGCGGGATCAGATAACAGTTGAGTTACGCCGCGATCCGCCTAAAATTTCCCGGCCTGAAACAGGTCAGGCTCGGGAGGGTTGGCCCGGCCCCCGCATTGCGGGTCCTTCCGCTGGCATCAGCGGCCCAAGGCGTTCGTGGCCTCCGCATGGTGCGGATGCCGCTGCTTGGGGTATTGGCATGAGACCTGCAATTTCCGTTCTGACACTTGGCGTCACCGATCTTGAGCGGGCGCTTTCCTTCTATCGTGAGGGGCTGGGGCTACCGACGCAGGGCATTATCGGGACTGAATACGCCCATGGGGCCGTGGCATTTCTTGATCTGTCCGGCGGGCTGAAGCTTGCCCTCTGGGCACAGGCAGACATCGCCCATGACACGGGGCTGCCGCTGACGCCGGCCAGCCCCACTGCCTTTACCATCGGGCATAATGTGCAGCACCGCACCGAGGTCGATGCGGTCATGGCCGAAGCCGAGCGGGCAGGTGCCGAGATCGTCAGGCCCGCGCAGCCGACCTTCTATGGTGGTTATGCGGGTTACTTCCGCGATCCTGATGGCCATCTTTGGGAAATCGTCTGGAACCCCGACCTGCTGCCCACCGAAGGCTGACTCGGCCGGTTACCGGGCAGCGGTCCGGGGCGCTCATGCCGTGAAGATGCCCAGGGACCGGGCAAGCTGTGCCTCATTGCAGCCGCGGCCCAGCACCACCAGATGCCCTTCGGAAGGGTCATCGGCAGCATCGGGCAATACCTCGGGGGCCTGAACCTGCTGGCGCACCGCCTGCACCAGAAGCCGGCCAGCCGGTGTCCGCATCACGCCTTTCACGCGCACCAGATCGTTCCCCCGCGCATGGAGCACCGCCGAAAGCCACAGGCTGAACCCTGCCCAGTTCACGCCCTCCAGTGCCACGCGCATCGCGACCATAGGTGTCAGGTCTTCGGCTGCTGGCAGCGGCGGCAGCGGCGCAAGCCCCTCCATGGGCAGATCGGGAAGCAGGCGCGGCACACCGTGCTCGGCGGCTGCGATCTCGGCTCCGGGATTGATCGCACGCAGATCCGCGACCAGCTGCGCCAGCGTCCGGTCGGCAACGCCGGCAGTCTTGGTCAGGATCAGGCGATCGGCTGCGGCAACCTGCGCCCTGCCCAGCGGTTCGCTGCGCAGTTGCGTGCTGCCATGCTGTGCATCGACCAGAACGATGATCCCGGACACGAGAACATGATGTGTCAGCACCGGATCGCTGCGGATCGCCTCGATGATCGGCGCGGGATCGGCAAGTCCGCTGGTCTCCAGCAGGATCTGGTCGGGGCGGCGGGCGCCCGCGCGGCTCCAGCCGTCGCAGAGGTTGCGCAGCGCGCGGACAAACCCGTCGCGGCCCGTGCAGCAGGCACAGCCGCCGGCAAGGACGCTCAACCCCGCGGCGCGGCCCAGAAGGCCATGATCCACCGGGGTTTCTGCCGCCTCGTTCACGATGACATGTGTGGATGCGTCGTGCTTGTGCAGCTGGTGGCGCAGCCATGTCGTCTTGCCGCTGCCAAGATAGCCGCCCAGGACCACCAGCTTCAGCCGCCCGTCAACCTTCATCGCGCGGGTCCGGATCGAGCGGATCGAAGGGCCGGCCGAGCAACGCCTCTACCGCGGGCCAGATCTCGGGAACCGTGTCCACGATCTGGCGCGCACCGGACAGCGTGCCGATCTGGATGCCCGCCGTCTGTCCGTCATCATGGGCGGTCAGGCCGTGGGGGCGCAGCACGCGCTGCAAGATCTGCGCGCGCAGGAAGCGCGCGCGCAGCCGGTCACCAGGCCCTTCCAGCCCTGCCTCGGTCCACAGACCCGGCCGTGCCGGAAACCCGCAGGCAGTGCACATCAGATGACATCCGGGCGTTCGGGTCCGTCAAACGGATAGCGGGCGCGGAAATCCTCGGCCATCTCCTCGAACGGCATCCAGACGACGCCCTCGTGGCCGTTGATGTAGTCGATCAGCCGTTCGAGCATCAAAAGCACCTGCGGGCGGCCCGACACATCGGGGTGGATGGTGATCGGAAAGACGCCGTACTCCATCTCGCGGTAGACCCAGTCGAACTGGTCGCGCCACATCTGCTCGATGTCGCGGGGGTTCACGAAACCGTGGCTGTTGGGCGATTTCTTGATGAACATCATCGGCGGCAGGTCATCCACATACCAGTTCGCCGCGATCTCCACGAGGTCGATCTCATGCCCGTGCTTCAGGGGCTTCATCCAGCTTTCGGCCGGGCCGGAATAATCGATCGTGGTCCATTCATCGCCCACCCGCGCGTAATGGGGCTGGAAATCCCGGTAGCCCTGGCTGTGATCGTATCGGAACCCGTATTTCTGCAAAAGCGAGGCGGTGACGTTCGACATTTCCCACCAGGGCGCGACATAGCCGCGGGGGGCCTTGCCGGTCAGCCCCTCGATCAGCTCGATCGACTTCACCAGCACCGCCTCTTCCTGCGAAGGGGTCATCGCCACCGGGTTTTCGTGCAGATAGCCATGGGCGCCGACCTCATGCCCTGCATCGACGATCATCCGCATCTGGTCGGGAAAGGTTTCCAGCGAATGGCCGGGGATGAAAAAGCTGGTGCGCAGGTCGTATTTCCGGAACAGCCGCAGCAGGCGCGGGATGCCCACCTCGGAGGCGAAAATCCCGCGCTGGATGTCCGAGGGGCTGTCGCCCCCGCCATAGGACCCGATCCAGCCGGCGACCGAGTCGATGTCGGTCCCGAAGGCGCAGATGATCTTTTTCGTCATGGCTTCCTCTCACACTCCGATCGGCATGTGCTCGGGCGCGCGGTTGACCGGGCGCGGCGCGACAAGCTCTTTCCAGGTGGCATAGGCGCGGGATACCGCCGGAAAGGCCGGGCGCGCCACATGCTGCCCACGGCCGGGCTGGGGGCTGCTGCCCCGGCCTGCGTCCCAGACCACCGCCCCGCGCGACAGGGTGTAACGCGGCAGGCCCGTCACCTTGTGCCCCTCGAAGACGTTGTAGTCGATGACCGACTTCTGGCCAGCCGCCGTGATGGTTTTCGAGGCTTTCGGGTCCCACACCACCAGATCGGCGTCCGAGCCGGGCAGGATCGCCCCCTTGCGCGGATAGATGTTCAGGATCTGCGCGATGTTGGTCGAGGTGACGGCGACGAACTCGTTCATCGTGATCCGACCGGTGCCCACCCCGTTGTGCCACAAAAGGGACATGCGGTCCTCCAACCCGCCGGTGCCGTTCGGGATGCGGGTGAAATCCCCCCGGCCAAGCTGTTTCTGCGCGAGCGTGAAGGCGCAATGATCGGTCGCCACCACCTGCAGCGACCCTGATACCAGCCCGGCCCAGAGGCTTTCCTGATGGCGCTTGTCGCGGAAGGGCGGCGACATCACCCGTTGGGCGGCGAAATCCCAGTCGGGGCTGGCATAGACGCTGTCATCCAGCAGCAGGTGCTGGATCAGCGGCTCGCCATAGACCCGCTGGCCGGCCTGACGCGCGCGGCGGATCGCCTCATGCGCCTCTTCGCTGGAGGTGTGTACGATATAAACCGGAACCCCGGCGGCATCGGCAATCATGATCGCGCGGTTCGTCGCCTCGCCCTCGACCGCGGGCGGGCGGGAATAGCTGTGGCCCTCGGGCCCGGTCACGCCATCGGCCAGGTATTTCTGCTGCAAGGCCGCCACCAGATCGCCGTTTTCCGCATGAACCAGCGGCAGCGCGCCAAGCTGGGCGCAGCGGGTGAACGAGCCGAACATCTCGTCGTCGTTCACCATCAGCGCGCCCTTGTAGGCCATGAAATGCTTGAAGGTGTTCACCCCGCGCGCGACGACCTTTTCCATGTCGCCGAAGATCTGTTCGGACCAGCCGGTAACCGACATATGGAACCCGTAGTCGCAGCTTGCCTGCCGCGCCGCGCGTTCCGCCCAAAGGTCCAGCGCCGGCAGCATGCCGCCCTCGCCGGGGATCACGAAATCCACCACCATCGTCGTGCCGCCCGAGACGGCGGCAAAGGTGCCGCTTTCCCAGGTTTCGGCGGTGGTGGTGCCCATGAAGGGCATCTCCAGATGGGTGTGGGGGTCGATGCCGCCGGGCAGGACATAGGCGCCTTCGGCGTCGATCACCGTGTCGCCCGAAAGGTTCGGGCCGATGGCGGCGATTGTGTCGCCCTCGATCAGGATGTCGGCGGCATAGCTGCGGTCGGCGGCGACGATGGTGCCGCCCTTGATGACGATGCTCATGGAAACCTCACTCGGATGGGGGGATGGCGCCGGTGCGCTCGACGATCAGCCGGTAGTGTTCGGGGCGGCGGTGGCGGGCGAAGTCGAAGATCGTGGTCTTGTAGGTATTGCCCATGTCGAGGTCGCAGCGCGCGGTGATCACCTCATCCTCGACCGTGCAGGCCATGGCGACGATCTCGCCCGAGGGGGCGACGATCACGCTCTGACCGCCCATGCGCGACCCTTCCTCGTTGCCGCATTTGGCGGTGCCCACGACCCATGTGGCGTTCTGATAGGCGCCCGCCTGCATCGACAGGTGGTTGTGGAACAGGGTCAGGCTGTCCATGCACTGGTTGTTGCCGTGGTCAAAGGGCGTGTTGTAGCCCAGCATCACCATCTCCACCCCCTGCAGACCCATGACGCGATAGGTTTCGGGCCAGCGGCGGTCGTTGCAGATCGCCATGCCCATCACCCCGCCAAAGCCGCGAAAGACCGGAAAGCCCAGGTCGCCCGGTTCGAAATAGCGCTTCTCCAGATGCTCGAACTGCCGCCCGCCCAGGGGTTCGGCGGTGCCGGGCAGATGGACCTTGCGGTACTTGCCGACGATCCGCCCCGTCGCATCGACGATGATCGAGGTGTTGAAGCGCCGCTTGACGCCCCCCTCCACCACCAGTTCCGCATAGCCGAGGTAGAAGCCGATCCCGAGCCTTGCCGCCTCGTCGAACAAAGGCCGCGTCGCGGCCGAGGGCATCTCGGTCTCGTAATAGCTGTCCAGCTCGGCCTCGTCCTCGATCAGCCAGCGCGGAAAAAAGGTGGTGAGCGCGAGTTCGGGGAAAACGACAAGTTCGCAGCCCCGGCCCTTGGCCTCCTGCATCATGGCAATCAGGCGGCGCACCGTATCGGCACGGGTCTCGGAGCGGGCAATCGGGCCCATCTGGGCGCTTGCCGTCATAAGATAGCGTGGCATCTGTTTCCTTATCTGTTGAGTTGCACCAGCGCCGCGGCCAGCACCGTGGCCGCAGCCACACCGTCGATCACCGGCAGCCCGTGTTCCGCCGACAAGGGCCCGACCAGATCCGCCATGCCCGCACAGCCCAGCAGGATCGCGCCGGGCGCTTCGTTGGCCACGGCACGGCCCACTTCGGCAGACACCCGGGCCGCCGCGCCGGATTCCGGCTCTTCCAGTTCCAGAACGGCGACCCCGCTGGCGCGGACCTTCAGGCAATGCGGGCCAAGGCCATAGCGATGGATGTTTTCCTCGATCCCTGGCACCGACACCGGCAGCGTCGTCACCACGGTGAAACGATGCCCCAGCAGGATCGCCGCGTGACAGGCCGCCTGCGCAATGCCAAGGACGGGGATGCGCAAGGCTGCCCGCACCTCCTCCAGTCCCGGGTCGTCGAAGCAGCCGATGATGACCGCATTCGCGCCGCCCGCCTCGGCGGCCCGCGCCTCGGCCAGCAGATGGGGAATGGCGGCGGCGGCATCGGCCGGACCCTGGATTGCCGGGGGGCTGCCCGCGCAGGTCCGCGCCTCGACTTCAGCCTCGGTGACGGCGCGCGCCGCCGCTGCCATCTTTTCGGTCATCGAAACCGTCGAATTGGGGTTGATTACCGCGATCCGCATCAGGCCAGTCCCTTGCCCGCATCCGAGACCCGCCGCGCCCGCCGCCGCTGGATCACCAGCGCCACGATCAGGAACACCGCGATGATCCCGAAGGAAAACAGCGTCGTCAGCGTCCCCAGCGCGTAAAGCACCGGCGAGGTGACGTTTGTCGTCATGCCGAAGATCTCCAGCGGCAGGGTGTTGCGGCTACCGGCCGTCAGCAGCGTCCGCGCGAATTCGTCATAGCTCAGCGTGAAGCCGAACAGCGCCACCCCGATCAGCGAAGGCGCGATCAGCGGCAGGACGATATGCCAGAACACCTGCCAGGTACTTGCACCCTGGTCGCGCGCCGCTTCCTCATAAGCCCCGTTGAAACGATTGAAGACCGCCAGCATGATGAGGAAGCCGAAGGGCAGCGTCCATGTCAGCTGCGCGCCAAAGCCCGAGCTGGCCCAATGCACCGTCCAGCCCAGCTGGCTGAAGATCAGCCCCACCCCCAGTGATACAAGGATAGACGGGATCACGAGGCTGGCCAGGATCAGGTAGAACAGCACGCCCGATCCCCGGAACCTGCGCCGGAACGCCATGCCCGCCATGACCGAGACCACCACCGTCACCACCATTACCAGCAGTCCCAGCACGAGGCTGCGGCGGAACGCGCCCCAGATGTCGCCTACCGACTGCTGCTGGAAAAGCTGGTCGAACCAGTGCAGCGACACCCCCCGCATGGGGAAGGTCAGCCCACCTTCCCGCCCCTGAAAGCTCAGGATGCCGATGGTGAAGGTGGGGCCATAGAGGAAAATCAGGAACAGGATGAAGAACGCACCAAGGATATAGAACGAAAGCGGCCGTTTCTCGTCCATCTCAAAGCTCCTTCCGGATATCGACGAAGCGCAGCATGATCGCGATGGTGATGAGCACGGTGGCCAGCAGCACCACCGCCGTCGCCGCGGCCGAGGGGTATTGCAAAAGCCCGATGTCGTTGGAAATCAGGCGCCCCACATTCGCGGTCTGCGACCCGGACATGAAGCGCACCGTGATGAAATCGCCCATCACCAGCGCCACGACAAAGATCGACCCGATCATGATCCCCGGCTTGGTCAGCGGGATGACGATATTGGTCAGGATCTGGAACCCGGAGGCGCCGCCGTCCCGCGCCGCCTCGATCAGCGACTTGTCGATGCGCATCATCGTGTTGAAGATCGGCACCACCATGAACAGCGTGTAAAGGTGGACGAAGGCCAGCGTGACGGCAAAGTTGGAAAAGAGCAGCCATTCGAGCGGCTGATCCACGATTCCCATCGAGATCAGCGCCTGGTTGGCCAGCCCGTTGCGCCCCAGGAACGGCACCCAGGAAATCATCCGGATGATGTTCGAGGTCCAGAACGGGATCGTGCAGAGCAGGAAAAGCGCGATCTGCCAGGTCTGGCTGCGGATGTGAAAGGCGAGGAAATAGGCCACCGTGAACCCGATCACCAGCGTCAGCGCCCAGGTGGTGGCGGCAAAGATGAAGGTCTGCAGGAACACCCGGTAGGTGACTGCCGACCCGAAGAGATAGCGATAGTTCTCGAACTCGAATGCGGGATAGATCGAGTATTCCGTCGCGCCCCAGAAGCTGACGATCACGATCATCACGATGGGCAGCAGCAGAAAGAAGGCCAGAACCGCCGTGATCGGCGCTGCCAGAAGCCAGCTTCTTGATACGGGCAGGGAAGGCAGTCGGGCCATGATCGCTCCTTGTTGCGCCCTGGCCGGTCCGAAGACGGCTCCACGTGGGGTGCGATCCGGGGTGATCGCCTTGTCAGACGGGATGGTGTCGGCACGCATCAGTATGGCCCCATGGGTTGTTCTGTTCGGCCTTGCCGAGGCACATGGTGGCAAGACCGGATGCTCCGGTCTCGCCATGAGCATCGTCAGCCAAGGCAGAGATGGTCAGGCCGCGATGAACTCGTTCCACTTGCGGACAAGATACTGGTTTTCATCCATCACCGCGTTCCAGCAGGCGACGTGGCCCATCCGCTCGTAGAACGAGCCGCCATCGCGCACCGCACCGGCCTGCTCCATCACCTGCCCCTGCGGGCTGACGATCTCGGCGGTCGCGGGCTTGCCTTCGAACCAGTAGCCCCACTCGTTTTCGGACATGAAATTCTTCGAGGTTTCGGGCACGGCGGAATAATAGCCCTGCCGCATCAGGAACGCCCCGGTCCAGCCCGACAGATACCAGTTGATGTAGTCATAGGCTGCATCAAGCTCCATCCCCGACAGACCGGCCGAAAGGCCGATACCGCCGCCCCAGCTGCGGTAACCCTCCTTCAGGGGCTGATAGACGCATGGGACCCCGCGCGCCTTCACGGCCGTGATCGCGGGCGACCACATCGACTGGATCACCACCTCGCCCGAGGCCATGAGGTTCACGCTTTCGTCGAAGGTCTTCCAGAAGCTGCGGAACTGGCCCGCGCGCTTGGCCTCGGTAAAGATCGCCAGCGTCCGGTCGATCTCGTCGCGGGTCATATTGCCCTTGTCGGCATAGGCGATCTCGCCCATCGCCTCGCAGACCATGGCCATGTCCATGATCCCGATCGAGGAGATATCGAGGATCGACGCCTTGCCGCGGAATTCGGGGTTCAGAAGCTCGGCCCAGCTTTCGATCGGGCGGCCGATCAGGTCGGGGCGGATGCCCAGCGTGTCGGCGTTGTAGATCGTCGGGATCAGCGTCATCCAGCCGGATTGTTCCTGCACGAAGGTCGTCGATCCCGGCCCCTCGACAAAGCCCACCGTATGCGGCGCGGTCCCCTGCGCCACCGTGCTTTCGGGCGTCAGCTTGCCATCCTTGAAGATGCCGACGATCTTGTCGTAAAGCTCGATCCGCGACACGTCCATGGCCTGCAGGTTGCCCGTGGGCCAGACCTTCTTGCAGATCCAGTATTCGATGTCGGCAATGTCATAGCTGCCCGGCTGGGTGGCGGCACGCTGGGTCGCCGCGTCGCTGTCGAGCGCGGTCATTTCCAGCGTGAAGCCCAGGTCTTCCTTCACCTTCTGGGCGATCTCGTTCAGGTTCGACACACCAGTGCCCACCTGGCGCAGGGTGATGTTCTGGATGTTCTGCGCCCAGATCATCGGCGCGCCGAGGGTCGATGCGGCGCCGGCGGCAGCCGCGCCCTTCAGCACCGCGCGACGGCTCAGGCCCTTTGCTTCAGTCATGTCTTCCACTCTCCTGTTGTCGGGTCTTTGCCCGGTTTTCATTCAACTCGCGGTCCCGCTCACGCTTCGAGCAGATGCAGATCCGTCTCGTGCCAGCCGACGCGGACGGTGTGCCCTGGCTCGACGGGCGCAGCGAAAAAGGCCTCGTCGGGGACCATCGCAGTCAGTTCGGTGTCGCCGGGTCCGATCAGCCCGACCGCGACATGGGTTCCGAGGAATTCAAAGGATGTGACGGTTGCGTCCAGTCCTGCCCCGCCCGAAGGCACGATCCGCGTCCGGTCCGATCGCACCGCATGGCGGCGCCCGCCAAGGGCAATGACATTGTGTCCGCCCATGAACCGCGCCACGAATTCGGTTTTCGGCGCGTTGAACACGTCACGCGCGCTACCGGCCTGTTCGATCACGGCGTTGTTCATGATCACCACCTGATCAGCCAGGGCCATCGCCTCGTCCTGGCCATGGGTCACGTGGATGAAGGTGATGCCCAGTTCGCGCTGCAGCTTCTTCAGCTCGGTCCGCATCCGCGTGCGCAGGAAGGGGTCCAGCGCCGAGAGCGGCTCATCCAGCAACAGCACCTGCGGATCGGTAATGAGCGCCCGCGCCAGCGCGGCCCGCTGCTGCTGACCGCCCGAAAGCTGCGCCGGCAACCGCTGCGCGAGATGCGCCATCCCGACCAGATCCAGCAGTTCCTCGGCCTTGCGCTGGCGGGTGGCGCGATCGACCCCCTTCATCTTGAGGCTGAAGGCCACGTTGTCGAGCACCGTCATGTGTGGAAACAGCGCATAGCTTTGAAACATCATCGCCGTGCCGCGGCGCGCCGGTGGCAGGTGGGAAATATCCCGCCCCGCCAGCAGGATCGCCCCATCCGTGACACGTTCATGCCCGGCAATCATCCGCAGGGTCGAGGATTTGCCGCACCCGGACGGCCCCAGAAGGCAGACATAGGTTCCGGCTGGGAACAGATGACTGACGGCATCAACGGCCACGGCATCGCCGTAGCGTTTGGTGACAGAGACAAGTTCAAGGTCAAGTGGTGACCGCACCGGCCGATCTCCCTGGTTGTTCAGGGATAGCTGTCCGCAGGATCGGTCCCGCCGCCAGAATTTTGCGCAGTGCCCTCGCGGCGGAACCGGGGTTGTCAGAAAAAGCGCCTGTTTCGCGGCAGAGGAGACGGGTTTTTCATCACAGCGCAGATGGCCTGCTGCTGAGGGCGACTCCTCCTGCGCGCGCCGCAGGCTTTGGAGTGGCCGAGTTGCACAGGAAGAAGGGTGTGTCGGAGCATGTGCAGGCTGGGTGAGCGGGCCATGACCGCCTTCTGGCGCAAGCATCCCAGGGCCCTTGCCCGGCGGCAGGGGCGCGAAGCCAGCGAAAGCCGGGCGGCGCGCCACGGCGCGTGGTGCAGGCTGCTGATGTGTTCAGTGCAGCTGTTCAGGGTTTTCCGAAGACCGCGATTCACGGCAGCGCCCCCGGGCGCTCCGGTTGCGTCCTGCACAGGTGATGGCATCGGGGCAGCCCGGGCGCCGCCTGGAGTCGCTGCTGCCAGCACCAGATCATGTCCGCATGGCATTGTTTCTCGTGGGGCAGGCAGCGGCGCGACGATCGGACCGCCCGCGGGGGCGGCCCCGAGGCGATCGGGCAACGATCAGCCAATTCCTTCGACTTCGGGCGCGGCAACGAAGCGCCAGTTGCGACGGGGTCCTGCCATGACATTGAGGTAATAGAGTTCGAAGCCGTGCGGGGCACCACAGGGATGGTGGCCACGCGGCACAAGAACGACGTCGTGGTCGCGGACGGCCATCACCTCGTCGAGGCTACCGTCGTCGGTATAGACGCGTTGCACCGCCCAGCCATTGGCAGGGTTCAGGCGGTGGTAGTACGTTTCCTCGAGATAGGTGATGCGCGGAAAGTCATCCTCGTCATGACGATGGCTGGGATAGGAGGACCAGTTGCCGGCGGGGGTGAAGACCTCGGTCACCAGCAGGCTGTCGCAGTAATCCTCGGCCTCCATGGCGATGTTGTTGATCCAGCGCGTGTTTGACCCTTCACCGCGCTGTGTCAACGAGATGCCTTCGGGGCCGATGCGACGCGGCGGATGGCCGCCCCGCCCGGGCGCAGAGCAGATGGCGATGGTGCAATCCGTGACCGCCGTTGCCGTCCAGTTCTGGCCACCGGGCACATAAAGGCAATGCGGTGCCGTTTTCTCGAAGACATCCATCCGATCGCCCAGCACACCCCAATCCTGACCAGCGGCATGGAGGGCAGCCCTGCCTTCCACCATGACCAGAATCACCTCGCGCGAACCGGTGGCTTCGGCCACCCGGTCCCCGGCGCGCAGGCGGTGCAGAGCGAAGCCCACATACCGCCAACCGGCGTCGGCGGGGGTGATCCGATGCGTTTCGCCATGCCGGCCGAAGGGCCTTCTCAGCAATTCCGGCATCGTCCTGTCCTTTCCTGCTGCGTTCTTGTCTGTGATAATCCTGCCCTGCCGGCCCCGTCGAGGGGCCGGCAGGGCAGTCGGGGCTGACGCCCCTCCGGCACCCGGCCAACGGGTGCGTCAGGGGGCCCTCCGGTCGCTTCGCGCAGGGACAGCTGACGCCCCGATCAATCTCAGTCAGGTGCACGTGGATCGAGGCCCGCGATACGGGCCGCCTCGCGCAGCGCACGGAGCCCCATCGTCTGATATTTCAGCGGATTGCGTTGGACCGGATCCTGTTCAGCCTCGATTACCAGCCAGCCGTCATATCCCGCCTGAGCGAGGATCCGCAGCAATGGCACGAAATCGATCGCGCCTTCCGGATCCCCTGGAACAGTGAAGGCGCCGGCAAGAACACCCTGCAGGAACGAGAGGCGTTCAGCCCGCACCCTATCGCAGATCGGACGACGGATGTTCTTGGCATGGACATGCGCCACGCGCCCGACATGGCGTGCAAGCACCGCTGCCGGGTCGCCGCCGCCGAAGGCGCAATGACCGGCATCGAACAGCAGATGTGTCCGTGGTCCGGTGGCGGCCATGAAGGCGTCGATGTCCTCGGGGCTTTCGACCACGGTGCCCATGTGGTGATGATAGGCCAGCGTGATCCCCTGCGTGGCAAGGTAGTCCGCGAAGGCCTCGATCCTGGCGCCGAAGCTCGCCATTTCGGACGCGGAAAGCCGCGGCCGGTCGTTGACAGGCACATCCGGCCGTCCATGCACGGTGTTTGAACATTCGCAGGTGATGCAGACGCGGCAGTCATTGGCCTTCAGCCTGGCCAGATGCGGTTGCACCGCGGCGATTTCCTCCTCGAGCGAGCGTTCCAGAAGATGCGTCGAATACCAGCCAGATATGAAGCGCAGGCCGTATTCCCCCAGCAGCCGCTTCAAAGCCTGCGGATCCTCGGGCCAGCGATGGCCGTTCTCGATCCCGTCAAAGCCGATGAGCGGGCCCGCCTCGTGCAGGATCTGCCCGGTGGGGATATGGGCGCCGATGGACTGGTCATCGTCATTGGCCCAGGCAATGGGGTTGGTGCCGTATAGGATCATGTCTGCCTCAGTTGATCATGCTCTGCCGCGACGCCATCGCCAGATAGCGTGCATAGGCCTGTTTCGTCGCCTCGGACCCGCTGGCGGCAGGCACGGCGACATCCCACCAGTGGCCGGCGCCGCGCAGCCCCTCGCCGGGGCCGGGACGGGGGGTGGTTTCGACCACGATGACCGTGGGAATGTCGCGCTTCCGCGCTGCAGTGATGGCGGCCTCAAGCGCCGGAATGTCACCGGCACGGACCGCATGCGCCCCCATGCTGGCGGCATGGGCCACGTAGTCTATTTCGGGCTGCGTCTCGATCCGGCAGTCAGCATAGAGATTGTTGAAGGGCGCCCCGCCGCACCCCTGCTGCAGCCGGTTGATGCAGCCGAAGCCGCGGTTGTCGGTAAGGATCACCGTGAAGGGGATGCGGCGCATGACGGCCGTGGCCAGTTCGCTGTTGGCCATCATGTAACTGCCATCGCCCACAAAACACAGAACCTCGCGGTCCGGGCGGGCCAGCTTCAACCCCATGGCCCCGGCGATTTCATAGCCCATGCAGCTGTAGCCATATTCCATGTGATAGCCGCCCGGAGACGCCTGCCACAAGAGCTTGAGCGCCCCGGGCATCGTGCCTGCCGCGCACATCGCGATGGCATCGCCGGCCGCGCGCTGCGCCGCGCCGATGACCTGCGCATCCGTTGGCAGGCCGGGCTCCGAAGGGGCCGCGCAATGGGCATCGACCGCTGCGAGCCAGTCTGCCCGCGCCGCCGCGTCCACACCGAAATGACGTTCCCCGAGCAGCTTTCCAAGCTGCTCGAGCGCGATGCGTGCATCGGCGATCAGCGTCACCGCGCCATGCTTGGCCGCATCCCAGGGCTGGACATTGATGCCCAGCAGTCGCGCCTGCGGAAAGAGCGTGCGCGAACCGGTCGTGAAATCCTGCAACCGGGTGCCAATGGCAATGACCAGATCCGCAGCGCCCACCGCCGCATTGGCCGCGGCCGAGCCATCCACCCCGGCAGCGCCCAGGTTCATCGGATGTGCCTGCGCCAGTGCCGACTTGCCGGCCTGGGTTTCGATCACCGGGATCTCGTATCGCTGCGCGAATTCAGCGAGCGCGGCCTCGGCCCCGGAATAGACCACGCCACCGCCGCAGATGATGACCGGCGAGCGCGCCTTTTCGATCAGCGCCACCGCCTCGGCCAGTTCGGCCGGATCGGGCGCAGGCCGGCGGATGCGCCAGACGCGCGGCGCAAAGAAAGCCTCGGGCCAGTCGAAGGCCTCGGCCTGCACGTCCTGACAGAAGGCAAGGCAGACCGGCCCGCATTCGGCCGGATCGGTCATCACCCGCAACGCACGCGGCAGCGCCGACAAAAGCTGTTCCGGCCGGGAGATGCGGTCGAAATAGCGCACCACCGGGCGGAAGCAGTCGTTCGCGCTGACCGTGCCATCGCCGAAATCCTCGACCTGTTGCAGAACCGGATCGGGGCGGCGCGAGGCAAAGACATCGCCGGCAATGAACAGCACCGGCAGCCGGTTCACATGCGCAAGGGCGGCCGCCGTGACCATATTGGTCGAACCCGGCCCGATCGAGGCGGTCACCGCCTGTGCCCGCCGCCGGGCGGCGCCCTTGGCGAAAGCGATCGCCGCATGGGCCATGGTCTGTTCATTCTGGCCGCGCCAGGTGGGCAGCGCATCGCCGATGCCGTGAAGTGCCTCGCCCAGCCCCGCGACATTGCCATGGCCGAAGATCGCCCAGACCCCGTCGATGAACCGCTCGCCCTCTTCGGTCATCTGCACCGAAAGCCAGCGCACCATCGCCTGCGCCGCCGTCAACCGGATTGTTTCGCTCATCGTTTCATCCCTTCCGGCCGGGCCCGCGCCCGCCCCCCAAGTATTCGACGGTCATGGCCGTTCATGCCGCGGCACGGGCGGCAAGCCGCGCCCGATCCCAGTGCCCGCACAAGCGCTGAAAACGCGCTGCCATCTCGGCCACAGCCGCATCATCGCTCAGGCGCCCTGCGAACCATTCACGGGCCACGGCGCCGAAGATCGTCCGTCCGACCGCAAAGCCCCGCACCAGCGGAAAGGCCGCCGCCACTGCGAAACTTGCGGCCAGGTCCTCTTCGGTGGCGTCGAGCCCCAGCACCACGATCCCGCGCGTGTGCCGGTCGTGATCCTCGATCGCGGCGATGGCTTTCTGCCAGGCGGCGGTACTGGCCAGGGGCTCCAGCTTCCACCAGTCGGGATAGATCCCGGCGGCATAGAACTGGCGGATCAACTGGGCTGTCGTCTCCTCGTCCACCGGACCGACCTTCGACGGGATGATCTCGAGCAGGAAGTCGAGCCCGTTGCGGCGCGCGGCCGTGAACAGGCGCAGGACCGTTGCCTCCTGCGCCGCGCGCAGCGCCGCATCGTCCCGAGGGTGACAGAAGCAGAGCACCTTGACCACGTTTTCCCGCGCCCATTCGCCAAGGCCGCCGCAATCCGGCCCCAGCTCCGGCTCGAGCGCCAGAGGGCGTGAGCCCGGCCATTCCGCGGGCCGCCCGATCCAGAGCCCGCTGCCGCTGGCGCGCTGCAGCGCCGCGCGTCCGATGCGATTGTCGCACAGGATACCATGGCCGCCCCTGCCCGCCGCGACCCTTAGGGCCGCATCAAGGCACAGCTGCTTGAAGGCTCCGCCCCGCGCAGGGCTGTAGCCATCCATCTCTTCAAGCTGCGCGCGGTGGTCGAAGGCAAAGACACGCATTGTGGTCCAGTCGCCGCCGGTGCGTCCCTGGCGGTTGGTGGCCCAGTGGATCTGCTCCAGATCCCGGTCGTTGCGCAGATCGGGCCGGGCCACACCACGGTTCAGGAAGAAGTCCAGCTCCTCAAGCGAGGGATAGGCGGGCGTACACCCGTGCCGGCTGACGGCGAAGGCGCCACAGGCATTGGCATATTCCAGCGCCTTCGGCCAGGGCTCGCCGTCCAGCCAGCCCTTCAGGAGCCCCGAGAAGAACCCGTCGCCCGCCCCCAGCACGTTGAAGACCTCGATCGGGAAGCCCGGCCCCTGCTCGCCACTGTCCCAGCCGTCAATCGTGCCTGTAAAGGCCACCGCCCCCGCGGCGCCGCGCTTGCAGACCAGCACCGCATCGCTGACCGCCCGCACCGCGCGCAAGGCGTCCAGCGTGTCGGTGGTGCCGCCAGCGATGTGAAATTCCTCTTCGGTGCCGACGATCAGATCGAAAAGATGCAGGGTCGCCTGCAGTCGCGCCGTCACCGCCCGGCTTTCGACAAAACGGCTTTCGCCGTCACCATGTCCTGCAAGGCCCCAGAGGTTCGGGCGATAATCGATATCGAGCGCGGTCTGCGCGCCATGTTTCCGCGCAAGATGCAGCGCCTTAATCACCGCGGCCTCGGTGCGCGGGTGGCTGAGATGCGTGCCCGTTGCCAGGACGCAACGCGACTGGGAGATCAGCCCTTCGTCGATATCATCCGCCGACAGTGCCATGTCGGCGCAGTTTTCGCGGTAGAAGATCAGCGGAAAGCTGTCCTGGTCCCGAATACCCAGGATGACCAGCGCGGTCAGCCGCGCGGGGTCGGTGGTGACACCGCGCACGTCCACACCCTCGCGCAGCAACTGCTCGCGGATGAAGCGGCCCATATGTTCGTCCCCCACCCGCGTGATGACCGCAGAGCGCAGCCCCAGGCGCGCCGTTCCGCAGGCTATGTTGGTCGGGCTGCCGCCGATGTATTTGGCGAATGACCCCATGTCCTCGAGCCGGCCGCCAACCTGCTGGCCATAAAGATCGACCGAGCTTCGACCGATGGTGATCACGTCAAGCTGCTTCATGCGCGGCCTCCTGCAGGCTGACGGGCCGGCCGTTTGACACGGCCATGGCGTGGATGACACGTTCGATCTGCACCCCTTCGGCAAAGCCCGGTGCGGCAGGCGCCCGCCCTTCGATGGCACGGATCAGGGCGTGACATTCCACGACTTTCTGTTCGTTGAAACCGAAGTTATGGCCAGGCGCGGGGCAGAAGGCCGCGAAATCAGGCTGCTCGGGGCCGCTCAGATGGCGCGTGAAACCGGCTTCTCCGGCGCGGTGCACCCAAAGTTCGTTCATGTTCTCCTGATCGAAGACCAGTGTTCCCGCGCTGCCGTGGATTTCCCATTGCAGCCGGCACTTGCGCCCGCGTGCCACGCGCGAGGTTGCAAAGGATCCCTGTGCGCCGCTGGCAAATCGGATCAACGCCAGCGCGCTGTCCTCGTTCTCGACCGCGCGCGGACCCTCGGGCGAGGGGCGCATCGGCACCGCGATCTGGGTCATCGCGGTGATTTCGGCCACGGGACCCATGAGCGCAACCATGACGCTGACCAGATGGCAACCCAGATCACCCAGCGCACCGAGCCCCCCGTCTGCATGCGTCATCCGCCACGACCAGGGCAAAGCCGGGTCGGCGGAATAATCCTCGTCATAGACACCACGGAACGCGAGCGGCCGCCCGATATCGCCCGCAGCAATCATCGCCCGCGCGGCCTGGAAAGCGGGGCTGCGCAGGTAGTTGTAGCCCAGCAGGGTTACCTGACCGGGCCGTTCGGCGGCCAGTTCGGCCATGGCCTGCGCATCCTCAAGCGTCAGCGCCATCGGTTTTTCGAGCCAGACATGCTTGCCCGCACGCAGGGCGGCCTCGGCCATGGTGCGGTGCAGGCCGTTCGGGGTGGTGATGCTGACGACATCGACGGACGGATCGGTCACAGCCGCCCGCCAGTCCGTCGTGGTGCGGGCAAAGCCGAAGGCCCGGGCGAGGTCGGAGACATCCGCCACATCCGCCAGCATCTCGAGCCGGGGCGGCACGCCGCCGAACACGGTCGCCACGTTGCGCCACGCCATCGCGTGGCATTTGCCCATGAACCCCGTGCCGATCAGCGCAACACCAAGAGACATCACACCGTTCCCCCAAGGCTGCCTTCCAGCTGCGCCAGTTCCTGCCCCCCGGCCATCAGATCCTGCAGTTCCATCGCGTCGATTTCGCCCTTCAGGGCCGTGCCCAGGGTCTGGCCCCGGTTCAGCACCGTGAAGCGGTCGCCCACCGCAAGCGCGTGACGCACATTGTGGCTGATGAAGACCACGCCTACCCCCTGCGCCCGGACCCGCGCGATGGTTGCCAGCACGTTCGAGGTCTGGCGCACGCCGAGCGCGCTGGTCGGTTCATCGAGGATCAGCACCTTGGCCCCGAAATACACCGCCCGCGCAATGGCCACCGTCTGCCGCTCGCCCCCCGAGAGGGTCCCCACCGCCTGATCGGGTCCGCGCAGGTTGATGCCCATTTCGTGCATCTTCTCCATCGTGATCCGGTTCGCGGTCGCGATGTCGAACCGCTTGATGAACCGGCCCTTGGTCGGTTCGCGGCCCATGAAGAAATTGCGGGTCACGCTCATCAGCGGGATCATGGCCAGATCCTGAAAGACGGTGGCTATGCCCGCCTCCATCGCGTCGCGCGGGCTGGAAAAGGCCATGGGGCGGCCTTCGAAGGTGATCGAACCCGCGGTCGGCTTGTGAACGCCCGACATCGTCTTGATGAAGGTCGATTTTCCGGCGCCGTTGTCGCCCAGAAGGCAATGGCATTCGCCCGGGCGCACGTCGAAGGTCACTCCGTTCAGCGCGATGACATTGCCGAAGTGCTTCTTGATGTTCTCCATCCGGAGGATCGGTTCGGACATCTCAACGTTCCCCTGTCACGCGCTTGCGGATCGCATTGTTGAACACGACGGCCAGCAGCAACATGCCCCCCAGGAAGACCTGAAACCAATCCTGATCGAAGCTCGTGTAGGTCAGCCCGATGGTGACCATGCCGAAGATGATCGCGCCGAAGAAAGCGCCGATGGCGGATCCGTAGCCCCCGGTCAGCAGGCAGCCGCCGATGACCGCGGCGATGATCGCCTCGAATTCCTTCATGAAGCCGCGCCGTGCATCGGTCGATCCGGTATCGATCACGGTGATGATGGCAACCAGGGCAGCGGCACAGGCGGTCAGCATGAACAGCGCGATCTTGACGCGCCACACCGGCACGCCGGAATTGCTGGCAGCGTTCCTGTCGCCGCCGGTCGCAAAGATCCAGTTGCCGGCCGGCGTGCGCAACAGCACGAAGGTCGCAACCACCGCAAAGCCCACGAACCAGAGGATGGAAACCGGCACGCCCGGAACCGCGGGCGCCCCCGATGCAAGTCTGGCAATCCAGCCCTGTTCGGCCATCCAGCGGAACAAACCCCCGAAGGCGTGGCCCGAAAAGATCGGGGCAAGCCAGTCCGCGGCAACCGCGTCCCGCACACCGCGCAACTGGGTGGCGCCGCCGGTGAACATCTTCAACCCGACCAGCGATGCTCCGCGCAGGATGAACAGGAACGCCAGCGTAACGATGAAACTGGGCAGGCCGGTTCGGATCACGATCATGCCGTTCAGCGCGCCCACGATGGCGGCAAAGACCATCGTCAGCGGGATTGCCGCGATCAGCGGCAGGTCCATGTTGACGACCAGGACCGCAAAGACCATGCCGGCGAAGGCAACCATGGAGCCGATCGACAGATCGAATTCACCGGCGATCATCAACATGGCGGCGGCAATCCCCAGGATACCCAGCTGTGCGGCGGGCGTCATGAAGTTCATGATCCCGGCGAGGGTGAACATGGCCGGGCTGGCCGTGACCATGAAGAAGATGGTGACAAGGATCACGCCGCCGATCGCCCCCAGTTCCGGGCGTCTCATCAGGCGTGTCATCACGGATTCGGTCTTGATCCGCTCGTCCACGGAAAAGCTGGCACTGTCAGCCACGGTCGGTTCCCCCCTTGATATCGTTTCCGATGGGGCGGGCGCAGGCCCGCCCCGCCCGGATCAGCGGATGCCCTGGGCAGACAGCTCGATCACCTGTCCGGCGGTGTCCTGCGTCACCAGATTGGGGCCAGACGGCACGTCGCCACCCGGCATCAGGCCGTATTCGGCATGAAGTGCCAGGAAGGCGACCGGCAGATAGCCTTGCAGATACTGCTGCTGGTCGATGGCAAAGGCCGCACGCCCCTCGGATACCGCTTCCAGAAAGCCGGCAGAAAGGTCGAAGGTCGCGACCAGCACGTCATCACGGCCGAGCGCTTCGACAGCGGCGATCGACGGCTCCCCCACGAGGCTCGCGCTGAGGCCAAGCACCGCGTTCACCTCGGTGTCGGATTCAAGTGCGGCACGGACGCGGGATTGCACCTCGGTCGGATCGTTCTGCGTCGGCACCACATTGACCGGACCGCCGAACCCTTCGGCAAAGCCCGCGCAACGCTGGTCAAGGCTGACGTTTCCGACCTCCTGGTTCACGCAGATCGCCTTGGTTCCGCCCATCTCGGCCAGCCTTTCGCCTGCGGCACGGCCCGCGTCATACTCTGACTGCCCGACATGCAGCAAAACCCCGAGTTCGGCGGCGACGTCTCCGCCCGAATTCATCGAGATCACCGGGATCCCGGCCTCGACTGCGCGGCGGATCGAGGGCCCAAGCGCATCCGCATCCGGGATCGAGACGACAAGCCCCGCCGGTTGCTGGTTCACGGCGGCATCGATCAGCTGGCTCATCGCCACCATGTCGAAGACTTCCGGCGCACGGAAATCGACATTGGCGCCGGTATGCTCGCCCGCCAGTGCGGCGCCGTTCTTGACGACCGACCAGAACGGGTCGTTTGCCTGGCCATGGGCCACGACGATGATGTTCTGCGCCATTGCGGGCGCTGCCAGCGCCATCAGTGCGGCAGTGGCGGCTGCGGTGGTGAATTTGGTCATGTCTTTCCTCCCTTTTTGGTTACGCTCGCGGCGGTCCCGCCAGCGTCGTCCGGCGCGCCCCGGGCGCGCGGATTCCTAGTGGCCCATCTCCCTGATCCGGGTAACCGACCGGGCAAGCATCTCTTCAAGCCGGTCCCGATAGCCTGCGCCCTTGTCGGTGTTGAACGGGTCGGGTCCGGGCGCGGCCGGCTCGACAATCATCGGGCCATCATAGCCGATGGCGTCGAGTGCCGCGAACTGGGACGCGAAATCGCAATGGCCGTCGCCCACCGCGCCGCGATTGCTGTCGGCCAGGTGGTAAAGCCCGATCCGGCTGCCCCCATCGCGCAAGGCGGCCGCAGGATCGGCCTCCTCGATGTTCATGTGATAGGCATCAGGAAGCAGGAAAAGGTTCGGCGCCCCCACACGGTCAAGCAAGGCAAGGCCCTCGGCCACGGTGCGCACCTGATGGCTTTCGTAACGGTTGAGGATCTCGAACACCACCATCCTGCCCCCGGCCCAGTCGCAGATCCGTGCCACGCTTTCGGCGAGGATCGCATCCTCCTCGGTCTGGGTCGAGACAGGGCGGATCCGCTGCACAAGTCCGTGGCAGCCAATCCGTGCGTCATGGCCCAGGGCCGCGACCCAATCCACGAGCTGGCGATAGTAGCCCAGCCCGGCCTCCCGGATCGCCGCATCAGGATGGCTGACATCGGCGTCCCCCGGCGTGACGGACACGATCCCGAGACCGGCATCGCGAAAGATGCGCCCGGCTTCGACCGGATCCAGCGACAGATCGCCATGGATCTCGACCGCCTGCAGTCCGCAGCGCGCACCGCGCGCGGCGGTCACGGCAAGCGGTTCGCCCCCGAAGATCCAGCTGCAGAACCCGATGTCACGCATCACCGGCCCCAAGCATCGCGGCCGTGATCTCGACCGTAACGCCCCCGACAAGCGCGCGCGCCGCAGCTTCCGCACAGGCAAGCGCGGCCACGCCCTCGCGCAGCGTCACAGGCATCGGCGCCCCTTGCGTCAGGGCATCAAGAAAGGCCTGCCATTCGATCTCGTAGGCACGCATGTAGCGTTCGAGGAAGAAATGCACGGGCTTAGCCGCCACCGCGCCCTGTGGCGTGACTTTCTGAACGGTGTTTTCCAACACGTTCTGCGCCGACAGCAACCCGCCCGACCCCAGCAGTTCCAGCCGCTGGTCATAGCCATAACCCGCCCGGCGTGAATTCTTGATGACTGCGATGCGCCCGTCGGCCCAGACCATCGTGACCACCGCCGTATCGATATCACCCGCCGTGCCGATCGCGGGATCGACCAGCGCCGCACCATGTGCCGTGACACGCGCAGGCGGGCCGCCGAAAATCCAGCAAGCCATGTCGAAATCATGGATCATCATGTCTCGGAACAGCCCGCCGGAAACCTTGATGTATTCGACGGGCGGCGGCGCCGGATCATAGGAGGTAATCGACAACAGCTCGCCCTTGCCGATCTCGCCTGCCTCGAAGGCGGCCTTGAGGGCGGCGAAATTCGGATCGAAGCGCCGGTTGAAGCCGATCATGACCGGGCGCCCGGTCGCTTCGGCCGCCGCCAGTGTGGCAAGCGCACGATCAAGCGAAAGGTCCACGGGCTTTTCGCACAGCACGGCCTTGCCCGCGGCAGTGGCGCGCGTGATCAGATCGGAATGGGTGTCGGTCGAGGTGGCGATCAGCACCGCGTCGATTGTGGGATCCGCAATGACGGCCTCAACGCTGCACGACTCGGCCCCGATCTCTGCCGCAAGCGTATCGGCGGCCGCGGCATTCACATCCGCCACTGCCGCCACGCGGCACTGACGCGACGCGGTCATGGATCTGGCATGGACCTGACCAATACGGCCAGCGCCCAGCAACGCCACCTTCAGCATGAATCTTCCTCCCAGCATCGTCCGTTCGACGACGTCAGGAGCACGCTGCACCACATTGCACGCGCGTGCAAGAAAAAACTGCACGCGCGTGCAATGTGCTTTCGGACGTCTGCCGGGCAAGCTAGTCTGCAGCGATGGACGAGGCTTCAAACACATCCGGCGTGGTGACCGCCGATGACGTAGCGGCGGCAGCCGGCGTATCGCGGTGGACCGTCGCACGCGCCTTCAAGAAGGATGCATCCATTTCGCGCCAAAGCCGCGAACGCGTCCTGGCGGCGGCCGAGGCCCTAGGTTATGCACCGGACCTTCTGGCTTCGGGACTGGCATCGGACAGGTCGTCGCTGGTTGCAATCATCACCAACGATTTCAACAACCCGCACAAGCTTGTGCTGCTGGAACGTCTGACGCGTATCCTCTGGAGCGCGGGCTGGGGCACCCTTCTCGTGCACATGTCCGACAGCGACGATGCCTCGGCGGCGCTGATGGCGGCAAGCCAGCGCCGCGTCGATGCGGCGGTGGTGATCGGGACGCGGTTCGACGACCGCATTCTCGGCACGGCGCTGGGGGCGCGCCGGCTGAAGAAGCTGGTGGTCTTTGCGCGCTACAGTCAGAATCCCAATACGCTGGTCATCGCCTGCGACGACACTATCGCCATGCGCCAGATCGCCGATCATCTGCTGGAGGGCGGGTATCGCCGGCCGGTGTTCGTTGCCGGCCCCGACACCCAATCCGCCAAGCTGCATCGCAAGACAGCATTCGAAGCCTATTGGCGCGAACGCACCGGCACCGCGGTGCCGGTTGTTCACGCCGAAGCCTATGACTTCGGCCCGGCCATTGCCCGGGTGACCGAGCTTCTGACGGCAACGCCCCGCGCCGACCATCCGGATGTGCTGGTCTGTGAAAACGACATCATCGCCATCGGGGCGATGGACGCGATTCGCTACAAGCTGGGCCTGCGCGTACCCGAAGACATCGCGGTCACCGGCTTTGACGACATTCCGCTCTCGTCCTCGCCGGCTTATCAGCTGACGACCTATCGTCAGCCGATCACCCTGATGGCCCAGAAGCTGCTTGAGGTTCTGAACGGCAAGCTGTCCGAGGATGTGTTCCTCGAAGGCCGCTTTGTCACGCGCAGCTCGGCCTGAGGCCGGTTTCGGGATTATGCCTTCGTGTTGTGCTGCAAGGCCCGTCAGGACGATGATTGTCGTCCCCTGCCAGGCAGGTGGATGAGTCACCCCGCACGGGCGCAGGGGCAAGCCGCGCAAGGACGCAGATGCGCAAGACCGGCGGCTTGGGGCTGAGGCACGCAGCTTGGCCGGAAAGCCCTCAGGCGCCGTGCATCCGGGCCTCTCCTGCGCCACGCGCCTCCGAACCGCCAGACGTCCGAGGGCTTCGGCCTGACCCTCGCGCGGCGCCCTCGCAACCGGGGTAGTCGGCTGGCATCGCGTCAGGCGGCGCACAGGAGCGGCATGCGCCCCTCGCCGCACCCGCGAACGGCGCCGACGTCCCACAAGGCCCAGAGGGGTTTCCGTAGGGCCGAAACCCGATCGTGATGAAAACTTCGCGATCCTGTCACGTCACTGTCGTGATCTGCGGCAATTGAAGGCGCTCAGAAAAGGAGCGTTACATGGGCCACAGATCCTGCGACCTGGCGCTGGAGCTTTCGTCGATCACCAAGGGATTTGGCGGCGCACAGGTCCTGAAGGGCATCGACCTCGCCGTCCGGAACGGGGAGTTCCTGTCGCTGGTGGGCATGTCGGGATGCGGCAAATCCACCCTGCTGCGCATCATTGCCGGGCTCGAGTCGCCGGATCAGGGCCGGCTGATGATTGGCGGCCGTGACGTGACCGATGTGGATCCCGCAGACCGCAACCTTGCGATGGTCTTCCAGTCCTACGCGCTTTACCCGCACATGACCGTGCGCGAAAACATCGCAACCCCGCTGCGGATGCGGCGGTTGCGGATGGCTGCACGTCTGCCGCTGGTCGGGCGGCTGGTGCCGGGACGGGCGGCGGTGCTGCGGGATATCGACGACGCGGTGAAGAAAGCAGCCGAGGTCCTGCAGATCGCGCCGCTGCTGGGCCGCAAGCCCGGCCAGCTTTCGGGCGGCCAGCGGCAGCGGGTGGCGCTGGCCCGGGCGCTGGTGCGCGATCCGGCGGCCTTCCTCATGGACGAGCCCTTGTCGAACCTCGACGCAAAGCTGCGCGCCCATATGCGCGAAGAGCTTGCGGCACTGCACCGCCGGCTGGGCACGACTTTCCTTTACGTGACGCATGATCAGGTCGAGGCGATGACCATGTCGGACCGGATCGCGCTGATGGAAGGCGGGCAGATCATGCAGCTTGGCACGCCCTCCGAGCTTTACGAGCGTCCGGCCAACCTGACGGTGGCCCGCTTCATCGGCACGCCGGCGATGAACCTTCTTCCCGCCGAGGTGGATGGCGGCGGGCGTATCCGGCTTCCTGGCCTTGCCACGCGCCTTGCCGCACAGGGCGATCGGGGTGCCCTTCTGCCTGGGCCGGTGACGCTGGGCCTGCGGGCCGAGGATCTGCATCTTGCGCCGGGCGGCCTTCCGGCACGGGTGATCCGCGCCGAGCAGCATGGCGCCGACCGGTATCTCACGCTTGAAATTCCAGGCTGCACGCGCCTTGTCATGCGCCAGTATGCGGGCGATGCCGGCATCGGCGCCGAGGCCAGTGTCGAGATCGGCTTTGCGGCCGAACGGGCGCATGTGTTCGATGCCGCGGGCCAGCGCTGCATCACCTTCGTGACGGAAGGCGTCGCGGCATGACGATCACGTCGATTGATGGTCCCGCACATATCTCGCGGCGATCCCGGCGGGACCGGAAGGTGATCCTGCGCGGGCTTCTGTTTGCAACCCCGGCCGCGCTTCTGCTTCTGGCCATCTATATCATCCCGATTCTTGTGCTGGCGGGCTTCAGCCTCACCGACTACCGGCTGGGCGCCCTGTCATGGCGCTTCACAGGGATCGACAATTTCACGCGCGCCTTCAGGGATCCGGTCTTTCTGCGGGCGCTGACGAACACGCTGATCTATGCCGCGCTGGTCATTCCCCTGGGCATCGGCCTCGCGCTTGGCGTGGCGCTTCTGGTGCAGGGCCGCCGCCGCAGCCGCGCCTTCTGGGAGGCCGCCTATTTCCTGCCCGTGACCGCGACGCTGGTTGCCATGGCAACGGTGTGGCAGTTCCTGCTGCACCCTTCGCTTGGCCCGGTGAACGCGGCCATCCGCGCCCTTGGCTTCGAGCCGGTCTCGTTCCTGGGCCAGCCCGCGCTTCTGATCCCCACGATGGCAATCATCGGCATCTGGCAGGTGCTGGGCTTCAACATGGTGCTGTTCCTGGCCGGGCTGACCGCGATCCCCCGCGACCTGACCGAGGCGGCGCGGCTTGACGGTGCGCGCCATCCCATCGACCGCTTCCTGACCGTCACCTGGCCGATGCTGGGACCGACGACGATGTTTGTCGTGGTGACCACTTCGATTTCCGCCTTCAAGGTCTTCGAACAGGTGGCGGTGCTGACCAAGGGGCGGCAGGGGTCCGAAACGCTGCTCTATGCCATCTATCTTGAAGGCTTCGAATATGCCGAAACCGGCTATGCCGCTGCGCTGACGCTGGTGTTTCTCGCGCTCGTGCTGGTTCTGTCCATCGGCCAGACCTTCGGGCTTGACCGGAAGGTGCATTACTGATGCCGCTTCTGCGCCGTTACACTCCTCATCTGGTGCTGGCGCTTGGCGCGGCCGTGATGTTGCTGCCGTTCTACTGGATGGTGCTGACTTCGCTCCGTTCCCCGGCCGAAATCTTCGATATCTCGCTCTGGCCCATCCCGCAGGAATTTTCCGCCCCCCGGAACTATGGCCGTGCCACCGATATCGTGCCGATGGCGCGCTTCATGCTGAACGGGGTCATCGTCTGCGCGGGCATCCTGATCGTGCAGGTGCTGACGGCGGTGCCTGCGGCCTATGCTCTGGCCAAGCTGCGGTTCCCGGGGCGACGGCTGATGTTCGCGCTGGTGGTTGCCGCGCTCTGCGTGCCGATGCAGGCGCTGGCGCTGCCGCTGTTCGTGGGGTTGGCCAAGGCGAAGCTGCTGAACACCTATTTCGCGCTGATGGCGCCGTTCTTCCTGTCGGTCTTCGCGATTTTCCTCTTCCGACAGTCCTTCCGTTCCTATCCTGACGAAATCATCGAGGCCGCGCGCCTCGACGGGTTCTCGGAACTGGAGATCTGCTGGCGGCTGGTGCTGCGCGGCTCGCTTCCCGTTCTGGCGGCCTTTTCCATCTTTTCGGTCGTGGCGCATTGGAATGACCTCTACTGGCCGCTGATCGTGGTGCGCGACACCGCCCTGGCGCCGCCGCCGCTGGGAATGCTGTATTTCTCGGATGCGGAATCGGGCGCGGATTACGGCGCGCTGATGGCCGGCGCCACGATCATCACCGCGCCGATGGTGCTGTGCTTCCTGCTGGCGCGGCGCCACTTCATCGCCGGCATCACCATGACCGGCATCAAATGACACCTCCCCTCCCCAACCAACGGAGCCTTTCGATGATCCCGCACCGTCTTGCTGCCGCTGCGCTTGCGCTTGGCCTTCTGCCGGGGGCCGTGGCCGCCCAGGAAGTCACGCTCAACGTGCTTTACAACCTGCCGGGCTTTACCCGCTTTCACCAGCCGATCGCGGAGGAGTTCATGAAGAACAACCCCGATATCCGGATCGAGTTCCTGGCCCCCGCCGTTGCCTATAACGAAGGCCATCAGCAGGTTCTCCGCTCGGCCGTCACCGGCGACATGCCGGATGTGTTCTTCTCGGGCTACCATCTGCTGAGCGAGCTGGTGAACACGCTGGAACCGCGCGGTGAGATCCGTGACCTTGGTCCGCTGGTCGAGGCCGAGGGTGCGAACTGGGTGGACGAAAACTTCACCCCGCAGATGTTCGCGCTGGGACAGGTGAACGGCAAGCAATACGGGCTGCCGGTCAATGCCTCTTCGCCCATCATGTATATCAATGCCGATCTGGTGCGCGAGGCCGGCGGCGACCCGGAGAACATGCCGGACACCTGGGCCGAACTGGTTGCTCTTGCAGCCGACATTCACGCGCTGGATTCACGCTATGCCGGCATGGCCTATGACATCGGCGGCTGGCCGGATGACTGGCTGTGGCAGGCAATGATCTATCAGCAGGGCGGCGACCTGACCGACCCGGAAACCGGCCGCGTGGCGTTTGACGCCGAGATCGGTCTGAACGCACTGCGGCTCATCCGCTCTTTCGTCACGGAGGGCGGGCAGCCGGTGCTGGATTGGGACCAGTCCCGTCAGCAGTTCGGCGCAGGGCTTACCGGGTTCATCTTCTCCACCCCCGCCCATGTCCAGACCATCGAGGAACTGGTGGGTGACCGGTTCGAGCTGCTGACCACCACCTTCCCGCTGGACAACAAGGAAGAGGGCGGCGTGCCGACCGGCGGCAATGCAGCCGTGATCCTGACACAGGATCAGGCCAAACAGGCGGCGGCCTGGGAATATCTGAAATGGGTCACCGGCCCGGAAGCGCAGGACATGATCGTGCGCATCACCGGCTATCTGCCCACCAACAAGCGCGCCACGGGCGAGGAATTCCTCGCGCCCTTCTATGCCGAACATCCCAATGTCGAAACCGCCTCGCACCAGGCCGACCGCTCCCGCCCCTGGGCGGGCTATCCGGGCGGCGATTCCGTGCGCATCTGGCGCACGCAGCGCGACATCATCGCCTCGGTCATGCGCGGCGACATCACGCCGGAAGATGGGCTTGCCCAGATCGTCGAGGCGACGAACAGCCTGATGAACTGACCGACACTGCGGGCGGGGGCTTCGGCCCCTGCCCCTTTTTGCAAGGCAAGACATGAAGATCATCCAGATCACCGACACCCACCTTCTTCCCCCCGGCGGGCGTCTGCACGGGCTTGATCCGGCCGACCAGCTGCGCCGGGCCATCGACCACATCTGCCAGACCGAGGCCGACGCCGATCTTCTGGTGATTACCGGCGATCTTTGCAACGATGGCGATCCCGAAGCCTATGCCCTCCTGCGCGAGATCCTTGCGCCGGTTCCTTTCCCGGTGCGGATGCTGCTGGGCAACCATGACGCCCGCCCTGCCTTCCGCGAGGCCTTTCCCGATCATCCCATCGATGCGGCGGGTTATGTGCAAAGCACGCTTGACAGCCCCCACGGGCGGCTTCTGTTCCTTGACAGCCACGAGCCCGGCCTGATCGGCGGGCGCTATGGCGCGGATCGTCTGGGCTGGCTGCGGACATCGCTTGAGCGCGCGGGGCCGCAGCCCGTCACCGTATTCATCCATCATCCGCCGGTTCCGGACGGGCTGGCGCATTTCGCCTCGATCGGCCTGCATGACGCCGCGCCGCTGATGCAGGTTCTGGCGGCCCATCCGGGCGGCGTGCGTCATATCGTCTTCGGTCATATCCATGTGCCTCTGGCAGGCACCAGCCGCGAGGGCATCGCCTTCAGCTCGGGGCAGGCCATGTCGCATCGCTTCATCACCGCGCCAGCGGATCCGGCGCCCTGGTGGGCCGGGGGCAATCCCTGCTACCGCCTGATCCAGATCGACACTCTCGGCTTCCGCGCCTATGGGGTCGAGGTTGGTCAGCAACCCATTGCCCGCGCCGCCGTCTGCGCGGGGCCCTGAGGCGAGGGCCGAACGGGCCGGTTTCGCCGGCCAAACCTGACGAGCGCGGCGTGCCGCCGGATCGTGGCCGGCAGATCTCGCGACCGTTCCTGTGACGAGCTCAGCCGACGCGGGCTGTCAGGCGTTCAGCACCAGCAATCCGACACCTCCGCTGGCGGCGGCTTGATCACCGTGATTTCGCCGCGGGCAAGGGTCACGTATCCGTTGCGCTCGAACCCTTTCAGCAGCCGGCTTACCACCTCGCGCGCCGTGCCGAGTTCGGCGGCAAGCGCCTGATGGGTGATCCGTGTCGGCCCCTGCCCGGCCCTGTCGCGCAGCCAGTTGGCAAGGCGCTGATCCATCCGCCGGAATGCCACCTGTTCAACCAGCAGCATGAGCGTATCCAGCCGCGCGCTGAAGAACCCCAGGATCTGCCGACGGAACGGTGCCGAGGCGGCCATCAGATCGTCGAACAGGCCGAAGGGCAGGATGATGACCCGGGCGTCCTCTTCAACGATTGCTTCCGCGCGATAGCCTTCGCCCTGCATCAAGGCGCTGAGTGACAGCGGGCAGACATCGCCGTCGGAAATGCGATAAAGCGTGATCTCCTGGCCTGAACAGGCGGTCATCTGAAGCCGGATGCAGCCACCAAGCACCAGCGGCAGGCCCTGGCAGAGGCTGCCCGCCTCGAACACCTTCTGACCGGCGGCCAGATCCAGCCGTCGTGCCTCGCGGCTGATGCGCGCCTGCACGGACGGATCCAGGCCCGCAAGGATCGGATGGATCGGGGTCATCATCACCTGCCGGTTGTCCTTCTGACAGCATATCCGCTATCAGGCAGCGCTGGCGATGTCACGCGTCTGGAGAAAGCGCTCGGCATCCAGCGCGGCCATGCACCCGGTGCCAGCCGAGGTGACTGCCTGACGATAGACGTGGTCGGCCACATCCCCGGCAGCAAAGACCCCGGGGACGCTGGTGGCCGTAGCCTGCCCGTTGCCGGCCTTGCCCACCAAGATATAGCCGTCCTGCATCGCGATTTGTCCCTTGAACATGTCGGTGTTCGGCTTGTGACCGATCGCGATGAAGATCCCCGTCACGTCCAGATCCCGGGTGTTGCCCGTGCGGGTGGCGCGCAGCCGGACGCCGGTCACGCCGCTGTCGTCGCCCAGAACCTCGTCCACCACATGATCCCAGAGCAGCGATATCTGGCCCTCTCGCACCCGTTCGTTCAGGCGATCCTGGAGGATCCTTTCCGCGCGCAGACTGTCGCGGCGATGAACAAGTGTGACATGCGACGCGATATTGGACAGATAGAGCGCCTCTTCCACCGCGGTATTGCCGCCACCCACGACGGCGACCCGCTGATTTCGGTAGAAGAACCCGTCGCATGTGGCACAGCCGGAAACGCCGCGTCCCATGAAGGCCGCCTCCGATGGCAGACCCAGATACTGCGCGCTCGCGCCCGTGGCGATGATCAGCGCGTCACAGGTATACTGCCCTGCATCGCCGTCCAGCCGGAAGGGACGCCGCGACAGGTCGGCGCGGGTGATCTGGTCGAAGACGATCTCGGTCCCGAACCGGACGGCCTGGTCGTGCATCTGCGCCATCAGGTCAGGGCCAAGCAGCCCCGCCGCGCCCCCGGGCCAGTTCTCGACCTCGGTGGTGGTGGTCAGTTGGCCACCCATCTGCGTGCCGCTGAGGATCACGGGGGCAAGATTGGCCCGTGCGGCATAGACGGCAGCAGTATAGCCTGCTGGGCCGGATCCCAGGATCAGAAGCGGGCAATGACGTGTCGTGGTCATGGTGATCTCCTTTTCGGGGTGCGTCAGCGGGAGGTACCGGCCTGGCTGGCCGGGGCGCCGAGGGCCTGGTCCACCCAGGCAGAAAGCGCCTCCTTGCCCATGGCTCCGGATTTCTGGCCGATCGGCGCGCCGTTCCGAAACAGCATCAACGTCGGGACGGCGCGCAACCCATAGCGGCCCGCCACCCGGCGATTGGCATCGACATCGATCTTGACGATATCCAGCCGCGGGCCGCTCTCGTGGGCGAACGCCTCGAGAACCGGGGCGAGCATCTTGCACGGGCCACACCACGGCGCCCAGAAATCGACCAGCACCGGCCGGGGATTACGGGTGACAAACTGGTCGAAGGTGGCGTCATCAAGTGCAGTGATCATCGGTTTCTCCTGTTCCAGAAGTGGTGGCGTCATCGTGCAGTGGCTGCGGTGCGGAGCCCGGGACGCTCGGGCGGGTCCATCCGCGCTATGACCGGTGCGGCGAGGGCGACGAGGGCGATCACTGCGACCATGACCGCCAGATGACCGGCCGTGACATTGGTGCTCGGGTTGCGCCCCGGCAGGCTGCAGGCGCCGCCGGGGCAGAGCTTGGCCTGGCCGGGAAACACCATGTTGTACATCTTGCAGCCGACGCAGATGCCGAAGGCCGTTTCCATGAACAGCAGCGACAGGCAGATCAGGCATGCCGCGAGCACCGCCGGCCCGGCCATGTTGAGGCCGAACACCATGACTGACACGGCCAGGGCAAGTCCAAGCCCCAAAGACCAGGCAAAGCGCTTCTGTGGCGCGCCGGAATACTCGGGCTCCTGATGGCGCACCACCAGTCGCCCCAGAACCAGCGCCGGCGCGTAACGCGGGTTGACCAGCACCCGGATCGCGAATTCGATCAGGAAGGCCAGCACGACAAGGCGCATTGGCGTGAAGTTCCCCATCTGGAAGGCCTGGAAAAAGGCCACGATGGCTACGAGGAACATGATCCCTGCACCAGCGCGCACCTCGCGTTCGTTCAGGACCGGGACGGGATATTCCGGCAGGTGTTCACCGAATTCAAACAGCTTTGCCATCACTCTGCTCCTTCAGCTCGCTGCATCATGAGGCCCTTGTGCCAGCGCAGCTTGCCGGTGTCGGTGACAAAGTCACCGTCGGCGGGCACACGGATCGGTCCGTTCCGGCCAGCGCGGATGCGCGGATGCGCGGGTGACGGACAGCGGCTCCGGACTAGAGGAGCGGCCGCCTCCGGGGTCGCCGCAGCTGCCAAGGCAGGGCGGCAGGCCGAGCACCCATCGGGATGCGACCCTGCCCACAGCCGGGCAGATGCAGGCATGATCGGCGAAATCCGTCGGAAGGCACATCGGGGCGGACGAAGGACAGGCTGGCATAGCCGGGGATCGCGGCACGCCTGCCATTGGGACATCCTGCACATCCCTGTTGCGTCGGGGCCGCAGAGAGGGAGACAGCCGCCCCCAGGTTTCGCGGCAACGCCAGGGCGGCAGATCGCATCAACCGGTTTCATGCACGCTTGAGTATGCGCCCGCACATGATATGACCGTCGTCGGTTTCGCAGGAGCATCCATGACCACCTTCCCGAAATGGCTCGCGGCTGGGACATTCGCCCTTTTGGCCGCGTGCGGCGGCGGATCATCGGAGCCCTCTCTCCCCGAGGGCAGCACCGTCCTGCCTGGTCCCTTTGAAACCTACCGGACGAATCATAACGGATTCGAACGTGTGCGCATGGACCGGTCGCGCCCCGGGGATGCGGGTATCCTGGCCGCCTTCGAGGATGCAGATCCTGCCGACCCGGCCGGATACCGCAACCTGATCGATCTTGCCGAAACCTACGACGGTCGTGTGACGATCGAGGTGATCGCCCAGGTCGATCCTGCGCTTGCGGGCGCTCCCACGCGCCTCTTGCGGCTGACTGCCGATCAGGAACCCTTCCGAAACATTGGCAGGACCGGGCTGGTCACGGCCAGCGGCCAGTATTTCTTCCGCGGGCAGAGCTTTGCCTGGGTGACCATCGATGACGGCCCGCTTCTGTCGGGGCGCCAGGATCAGGGGCTCGAGAACCTCATGCTCGATTTCGACCGCGGCACCGCTGACATCAGCCTGCGTACCGAAGTCTCTGCACGGTCCGAGGTCGAAATCGGCCTGAATGCCCGCGGCCTGCCCTTCAACATCGTGACCGGCCAGTATGGCGGCGCCACCACGATCTTCGTGCGCAATCCCGACCTTGCCGAAAGCTATGACATTCCGGGCTACCTGCGCGGCAATGTCGGCGGCAGCCCCATCTATCAGAACGGAACCCACGGGATGACCACCTCGGGGCTGTTCACTGCGACCGGAACCGATGGCGGACGGCATGTGACGGTGGATGGGGCCTATGTCGGTCGCGACCCGAATGCGCGCTAGCCTTCGGCGCGTTCTGATTGCCCTTCTTGCACTGAGCCTTGCCGGACCTGCCGCCGCCGATGTGTTGCGGCGCCTGCATCTTGCCGAAGCAGCAGCCCCCGAGCGCCTGCGCCTGCGCGTTCAGGGTGCGGCGCTGTCTTCGGGCCAGCTGCCGCCGTTCGCGCTGCCACGGATGCGGGCCGAGATGGTCCGTCAGGGCTATTACTTCACCGGCGGCCCACCGGCCCTTGTCGCGCGCGAGCTTGTGCTTGCGCCGCTTCTGGCATGGGATGGCAACATCAATGGCGGGGTTCTTCAGGACCGCTTTGTCTTTGACGGGCTGGTGTTCGAGGCCGCCCCGGAGGCACGGGCGAAACCGGGACTGGTGGGCGGGGCGCAGGCCTCGGGTATGGCGCGGCTTGCCTGGGATACGGGAAGGCTGATCGACCTGCGCGGCGGGCTTGACCTTGGCTGGTCGCCCGAACACAGGATCAGCCGGGCCGATGCGCGCCTTGGGGTCTGTTCCCAGAACCACCTGACCGGCTGGACCTTCCTCGATCTTTGCGCAAGCGGGGCGCGTTACTGGCGCGATCTGACCGAGGGCACCGCGACCGAGATCTCGGTCGAGGCGGTGCAGATCGTTACCAATGCAGGCTCCGCGCATCAGTTCGGCGCGCGGCTCATCCGGGCCTCGGGCGGCGCGGGCGGGCAGAACCGCCTGGCGCTGTCGGCCGAGTCGGTCTGGTCGCGGCTGGCAACGCGAGGCACGGTCACCCTTGGCGCGCCATCGACCGATCGCACCGTCCTGCGCTATCGGCTGGAGGGGGGTATCACCTGGCTGGCGTTGGGGCGTGCCTTCAGTCTCGACCTTTCACGGCAGGTGCTGGACGGGGGCGCATTTCTTGGCATTCCGCGGCGGGACGAGGTGCATGCGCTTGCGCTCTCGTCCCAGCTGCGCCCGGGGGCCACGCTGCGGATCGGCATTCTGGACAGCAGCTCGACCGCGGGGATCGCGAATTACAGCCAGGTCACGCTGGATCTGCGCCTGACACGCTGGCGCTGATCATTCCAGCGCCGAGAGCGCGCGCCGGGTTTCCGCGGTGGCCAATTCATTGTGCAATCGTGTGAACTCGCGTCGCGCCCGCTCGTGCTGCTGGCTGTTGAAATAGGCATAGGCCCGCAGCACATCCAGATCGCGGCGCAGGGTGCCGGTCAGCGCCTCGATCGCATCGAAGAACTCGATCGCACGGCGATAGTCGCGGCGCTGATAGGCCGCCACGCCGCGCTGATCCAGGATCTGACGCTCCAGATCGACCCGCTGATCACGCGTCAGGTCATGAATGGCGGCGAGCCGTGCGGCGCTGTCGGTCATGCCAAGCTTGAGATAGGCCAATGCAATCCCGTACTGCGCATCGCGACGCTGGGTGGCGTCCAGCCGGCCACGCAGCGCAGCCTCGAACTGGGCGATGGCTTCCATCGGCCGGTCCATGTTGTAGGTCTGCCAGGCCTGCTGATAGATTGCAGTGCCCGACGCGCCCTGCGGCGCGGGGGCTGCCGGGGCCGCAGGCGACACAGGGCGCGGAGCCGGCGCTGTGGGGCCAGAGGCGGTTGCCGATGGCTCGGAAGGTGATGCGGAAGGCGATGCAGGACCGGCGGTCGAAGCGGCCGGCGGTGCATCGCCCAGAAGCCGCGTGCGCACCGGGGCAAGCGGTTCGGCCATCTCGGGCAGGCGCGCCGTCACCTGGGAAAACAGGCTGCGCAGATCCTCTGGCGTGGCAAGGGCGCTGGCCTTTTCCAACGTGGCGATGATGTCTGCACTGTCCACGCAGGCCCCCAGAACCGCGCGATAGGTTCCCAGCGCCACGTCGCTCATCCCGCCCGCCTCTTGCAGTTCGGCGATGCGCCAGGCGTTGTTGATGCGATCGCAGCGCAAGAGGCCCGGGCGCTCCCCCACCAGCGCCAGCGCGCGGCTCAGATCGCCTTCGGACAGGGCGGCGTCCAGAAGAACCTGCCCCTCGCTCGTCGCCAGCAGGTCGAGCATGTCGGCGGGCGGCTCCCAGCCGGGGAAGGCGCTGCGGGCCTCGGCGATGGTTGCGCGCGCTGCATCGAACTGCCGCGCGCCGATCTGGCGATAGATCGTGTCGATCTCGGACCCGGGCGCGGTCTGGCCCAGGCGCGACAGATCCGCGGGCGGCTGCCAGTCGGGGTAAAGGATCTGCAGGCGCTGCAACTCGGCCCGAACCGAGGCCTCGTCCTGCTGCTGATGATAGAAGGTCAGCGCAAGAAGTTCCTGCGGCTCGGGCACGGCCTGGGCCTGCACCGGGCCGGCCAAGGCGGCGACGACAACGGCAAGAAGGGCAGAGCGGGTCATATGGGCACGCACCTCGGATAGGTTGAGATCTGTGCGACAAGCGCCATCAGATGCAGCGTTGCAGGATAATAGGGCTGTCTGCTGTCGAACCGCGGCATGAGCGATCCCACACCGCCTTCGGCGGCGCACCGCGCCAGCTGGGCAACTGCCGCATAGCCGGAATGAGGACTGCGCTCCAGCACCGCACCCGTCTCCAGATCGATCACGGTGGGGATGCCGCGGTCGTCCCGGTCGGCCGTTGCGGCAATGAAGGCCCGCACGGCCGGGCTTTGATCCTGCCCGGACCAGAGCGCGAACAGCGGCACCCGCATGGCCTCGTAGCCCGATACGGGGGAAAAATCGCGCGGTGCCGGGCGCGGACCGGCGGCATCGATCAACACCCAGTCCGGCACCGGCCCCCCGGCGCCGAGGGCGTCAACCAGCAGCACCCCGTCGCGCGCAGCCTGGCCCAGACGCGCCACACCCGTTGCCGCACCCAGCTGCGTCATGGCAAGCGGCATGTAATAGGAGGGGTTGACGACAAGCCCTTCGTCCCGCGCAAAACCGGTTGCTGCCGGCAGGAACAGCAGCCGTCCGCTGCCATCGGGATGTTCGGCGAGGCATGTGCGCGCAAGATCCTGCGCAATCGCCACGGCGCGCTGGCGGAAGGCCGGTTCGTCCGTCAGTTCCGCCGCCAGAACCAGGCCCCAGGCATAGAACAGATCGCCATCGCTGGCATTGTTGCGATCGGTGATCTGCGGCGAGGCCTCGGGCCGCCACCGCCAGGCCAGCAACGCATCCTCGCGCACGGCCAGGTGGTGTTCGGTCCAGCCGATCACTGCGCGACAGGTGGCGGCATCGCCGAACAATGCCGCAAGAACAAGCCCGTAGCCCTGCCCCTCGGAGTGGCTTGCACCGCCCTGGAACCCATCGACCACCCGGCCGTCCGACATCAGGCACAGCGCCTTCCACGCGGCCCAGCTTTCCTGCAACGGGTGCAGTTCATCGCTTATCGCCAGCAGGCTCGGCGGTATTTCGGCCCCGGCGCGGAGGGCGAAGGCCGAGGCCATGAGAGCAAGGCAGGCCCGTCGGTTCATGATCGTCCTCGGCTGTCGCGGGTGGTCAGGATGTAGAATAGGGCCGGAAGTGCTGAAATCACGGCGAGGGACAGCAGCGTCAGCGTGAAAAGCAACGGCGACCACGAGGCGTAGTTGCCCAGAATGGTGCGCAGATTGCCGCCCAGCAGGCTTTCCTCCAGAACCGGCGGCCGGACCGGCGACCAGATCGCCCAGCTTCCGTCCGAGAGCAGCACCGCCGCCTCGCCCGTCGCCGACCGGTTTGCGATGAGCCGGTTCAGAGGTTCGGAAATCTGCTCGACCGAAGTCTGCCGCCCGAGGATCAGCCACAGCGCATCGGGATCATCCGCATCGGGGCGCCACAACAGCGCCTCTCCCTCGCGGGTGGCGAGCCAGTCACGCAGCTCTGCCTCCGCCCCCCGGAAGCCGATCAGCCGCAGCCCATCTGCCTTCCAGGAAGAGATCATGCGCGACAGCTCGTCACCGATGCGCCCGATCACCCCCGCGCTCGCCTCGCGCCCTGGCTCGTCCGAAGGCGAAAGTCGGTAGGCAGGGGCGGTTTGGGCGGGGGCATCGCTCTCGGCCACGGGAAATGTGGGGCTGCGAAACAGCAGCGACTGGATCTGGCCCCGGGTCACGCCCGCTGCCTCGAACGGCAGAAGGTGCAGCTCGTTCAAGCGCGCGAGCGTCAGCGTTACCTGTTCCTGCGGATGGTGCGGCCGGCTCATCCCCGAGGCAAGCCGGATCGCCTCGGCCTGAAGATCGAGATCCGCTGCGGCAGCCGGCGGCACCCCGACATTGCCGGGCATCAGCCCTGCAAGCGGGGTTGCCATGCCGGGCAGAATCATGGCGGGCGCGGTCGGCACCATCAGCGTACTGTCGGCCAGAACAACCAGCATGTCGGTGGTTCGGGCCGGGCAGGCCTCCGTCGCGGGATTGCCCGGGACCATCATCTCGAAGCTCAGCGTGTTGCGCCCCGGGTTGAGCAGGCTTGCATCGAAGCTGACCGGAAGCGGCGGCAGAATCTGTCCGCCCCCCCGATCCAGCGGCAGAAGCCTGACCGTCTGATCATTGACCTTGACCAGCAGGATCGCACCCTCTGGCAGAAGGCGCGCAAAGCCATAGCGCAGGGTCAGGCGCGCCTTCTGGTTCGCGATCAGAAGCCAGTCATCCGGCAGCAGGAACTCGACATCGCGGCGGAAGTAATGGGTATTCCCGATGATATCTTCCCAGCCCAGGTGCGAAAGCGCGGTGGCGCGGCCCGGGACCAGCGCCGGAACGGCATCCGGGTTCGGGCCGGGTGCGGGCAATGCGGTGGCCAGATCGGGCAGGCTGTTGCCGTCATGTTCGATCCGCAGCACGATCGCGCCAGTCGCCCCGCGGCTAAAGCTGACTGCGCTGCGGTCTGACGCGATCAGCGCCACCGCGGCAAAGCGCGGAGGATTGATGTCATAGAACGAGGTCACCCGCAGCCTGCCACGCTGGGCGATGCTGTCGATCACCGCGTCGGATACCTGACGCAGCAGGACGCGGTCAACAGCGTCGTCCATCAGAAGGTCAAGCGTGCCCCGGCTTGCCAGTTCCGCCCGCATCGCGACGGCAAAGCCATCGGCATCGGCCGTGATCGCGTCCTGCGGCAGGCTTGCGCCGCTGTTTCTCAGGTCGATCTCGGTCCAGACGTGAAAACTGGCCTGGGGCCCGCAGGAAATCCGGTGCGGCTGGCGCACCGACAGGGCAATGCTGTTCGCGCCGGCCCGTAGCCCGCTCGCGGGAATGGCGACGGTGGAGAAGTCTCCGAAGCTGCGCAGCGGCACCTCGACCGGGGGAGCGCCGTTGACCGATACCCCGAGTGTGGCGGTGCCGATCAGTACATCGACCCCGGAACGCAACGCCAGATGCAGGTCGGCCGGCGTGGGGCCATATGCCGGAAGGTCCAGTGTCAGCAGGCTGTGCGCAGTTTCCCCCGTCAGGCGCAGGATGCCCTGCGCGGGCAGGCTTTCGCCCATCCGCACCTCGCGCGGCAGACGCGATGCGGCGACCGACAACGGCAGCAGCCAGTCGCCGCCGCCGGACGGGTTTGCAGAGGGGCTCTCGCTCGCGCGGTCCCGCGTGATCCAGGGTTCGGTCGGGGGCGCTTCGGACGTGGCCGAGGGCGGCAGCTGCAACTGAATCAGCGGGCTGTCTCCGGTCGTCGGTGGCGGCGCGGGTAGCGCTTCGTCCACGGTCGCCGGTGCGGCGGTCGCGGCCCCCTCCAGGGTGATGGTGGGCGGAACCGGCTCTTGCGCCCGGACCGGCAGCGCCGCCGTCGCAAGCAGCACAACCAGCAACAGCGCGCCGATGCGGTGACCGGGCCACGGAGAAATCATCATGTGCGTGCGCCCCCGATCAGATTATCCGCCGTCACCGGCGGGCTCTCCTCAAGATACTCCGGCCTGTCGAAATCGGCGCCGAAGGCGACAAGATGCGCTGGTTTCGCATCGGTCTCCTGGCGCTGCGCGAGCCGGCGGCGCCTCGCCGGCTCGCGCAGGAAATCGCGCATTGTTCCGGGAATCGAGGTCACGATCAGCACCAGCACATAGGCAAGCCCAGCGATCAGCCCCTTGCCGGACTGGGTTTCGCTGCGCTGGCGCAGCCAGTTCTCGGACGAACCGAAGATCAGATGCGCCACCGCCTCGCGCATGTCGATGGCCTGATCGGCGACGAACTTCAGATTCAGGATCGTCGCCCCGCTTGCCGCCGTCGAGACCTTGAGCAACGTCGCGCGCACGTCCCGTTCCAGATGTCTTGCATGGGGAAAGAGGGGCCGCAGCACCACCTCGCTGCCCGAAGACGGCAGCCGCGCGGGCGCCGTTCCTGGCGCGCCGGCGATTTCCAGTGCAACCCCGCTGGTCGAGGCGTCGATGACCGTGACCGGGACCGGCGCGGGCGCGCCCTCCCATCCCAGCGCCCCCGGTTCGCGCATGTCCACGCGCGGCGCGGCGCGGCGCTGCTGCTTTTCCGACACCGCCCGCAGCGCAATGCTGACCAGCAGCATGTTGAGCACTGCCCAGATCCCCACCACCAGCAGCACGCTCCGGTCACCCGGGAAGGCGAACCAGCGCAGGATCAGCGCCACCACCCCCGCCACCGTCAGCCCGAACACGATCAGCAGCGGCCTGTAGATGGGCGAAATGTAATCCTCGGCCAGCGTTTCGTCCTTGGCCGTTACCTTGAACGTGGCGCCGCGCGGCCGCAGAACGGTGCGGATGATCGCCCCGGCCAGATAAGGCGCCTGCGCGATCTCGTAGATCTCGGAGATGAAGGGCCACCGGTGGCGGGAAAACAGCGCGTTCTGCACCAGCAGCACGACGGCCATGTAGCTCAGGACATAGGCGGCGGCCTCGCGCCAAGTGGTGACGAAGATCTCGAACCCGAAGAACAGGTAGGTGAGCGGCGCGATCAGATAGGCCAGCCGGACCAGCGGGAACAGCCAGAACGCCATCGAGTTGACATAGCACAGGCGCTGCAACGGGCTCAGGCCCTTGCGCATCAGCGGGTTCTTCAGGATCAGCATCTGCATCATCCCCGAGGCCCAGCGGCCGCGCTGCTGGATGAACGAGGCGAAGGTTTCCGGCTGCAGACCCGCGATCATCGCCCGGTCCAGATAGAGGCTGCGCCATCCTTTCGAATGGACCTCAAGCGCGGTCTCGGCATCCTCGGTGATTGTCTCGCCGGCAAATCCGCCCACGCTGTCCAGAGCCTTGCGCCGCAGCACCGCCGCCGAGCCGCAGAAGAACGCGCCGCCCCAGCGGTCAAGGCCCGGATGGATCTTGCCATAGAACATCTCGTTCTCGGGGGGGCATTTCAGGCCGAGGTTGCGTTCGATCGGGTCGCGGTTGATGAAGAAATGCGGTGTCTGGACCAGAAACAGCCGTGGGTCGTGCCGGAAGTATCCCACCGTACGTGCCAGAAAATCACGTGAGGGCACGTGATCCGCGTCGAAAACCACGACAAGCTCGCCGTCCAGCCGCTCAAGCGCGGCGCTCATGTTGCCGGCCTTGGCACGCTCGTTGCGTGCGCGCGTGAAATAGATGACACCCAGATCACTGCATAGCTGCTGCAACTGGCGCCGGCGGTCCTGCGCCGCGGCGGCCAACTCGGGATCGGCGGCGTTGCAGCGTTGATCGGTGCCGCCGTCGTCACACAGCACCACCCGTCGCAGCCGGGCGGGATAGATCATGTTCTTGGCCGCGGACAGCGTGATCGACAGCATCTCGACCGGTTCGTTGAACGACGGCACGAGAATATCGACCGTCGGCAGATCCTCGGGCTGCACCTGCGGCGGCAGGTCACGCACCACCGGGTCGGCCGTGATGAAGGCATTGAGAAAGAAAACCATGATCGAATAGGTCTCGGTCAGCAGCAGCAGCACCGCCAGCACGAAGGACATGGTCAGATCCGCATCCGGCAATGTCGCCGTCACGCGCCAGATCAGATAGCGCAGGACGATGATGCTCGCGATGCTCAGCAGGGCGACGCGGGCGACGACATGGGCCGTGAAGGGCTTGAGGATCGCAACCAGCAGCACGGCGCTCAGCCCCAGCAGCGCCTGAGCCGCATTCGACGTGGGCACCGAGGCGAGGATGAACACCGGCACGAGGGCCAGAAGCCAGAGCGGCAGGATCCAGCGCGGGAAGGATCTGTCTGTGGTCATATGCAAGGCTTTCCGGGTTGGGATCAGGGCGGCGTCAGGATCAGCGCAGGTCAGGCGCTGCGAGCGGAGAGAGAACCCGCGTTTCGCCGGCAGACACCCCCGGCAGCGGCTGCGTGCTGACGCTGCCCTCCAGCAAGGGCCGGATTGCATCCTGCGCGGTTCCGCGAACGCAATTGCGCAACAGGATATCCATCACCGTGGCTTCGCCCGGCAACAGGCGCTGTGCCGCGTGTACTCGCCGCACGCCCAGCACGCAGACCGTATCGTCGCCGATCCGGCGCTCGGCCCAGAAAAACCGGCCGAGGCCGTCCTCGTTGGTGACCAGATCCCCTGAACGCAGGCCGACGAAGGGCGCAGGCGCACCGCCTGCCCACCGGATGAAGTCTTCATAGACGAACCGCCCGGCGCTGCCGGGCAGGTTCTGCGCGCGCATGATGATGACGTTCTCGCCGGGAACGCCCGATCGATTCTGTAGCGCCACCCGCTGCTCGGCCTCGCCACGCAGGCCGCGTTGCAGCACCAGCACCATGTGGGGCGCGTTGATCCAGCTTTGCGAAACGGAGACCGGGACGAAAGGGGTCTGGTCGCGTATTTCGGCCGAGGAAAGAAGCAATGTCGCGGGAATCGGGTTGCAGGCCACCGCCCCGAGTCCGATCGCCGGGATCAGCAGAATCCGGAAAAGGCCGGCGCCACGCGCACGAAAACGGGAAAAACCATACCACATGGAAGCACCTCGACAATTACGGCAGCCATATACCAGAAAGAAATTGGTTAATACCTTTGCGCAGCGAATGGGTCGCTTAGGAATGGCAAGCTGTTGCGTTCCGGTCATGATCGGGACGGCGGAGTCTTGATGAGCTTTCGGAATCGTTGCGCTGCCCCTTTAGGCGGCTCTCGGTGTTCCGACGCGCGGGTGCTGCGGGGGGAACGGACTGATCGTGGGACCGGGCAGCGATCTGCATCCTGTCATTCCGCGCGGCGGTGACATGACGGCGCCCTGCGGCCGGATCCAGGCCGCAGGGCGGAGAAGCGCCAGCCGGCGCAGACGGGCCATCGGCCGGAACGCGCCGAATGCGCGCCCGCCGGGCAGGGCCTCAGGCGTAGTAGTCCGGCGCCTTCCGGAAGGCCTTCCAGCCGGCGGGGTCATGGCCGGTGACGACCATTGCGCCGGTCTTTTCCGCCAGCGCACGCATCTTCTGCACCGACCGCACCGTGTCGGTCGTCGAGGCAAGAAAGCCCGGAAGCGATTTCTCGTTCCAGTGATCGGTCGTGTAGGCCGCATCCACCGTCAGCAGGATCGGGCCGCTTTCCGGCAGACGCACCAGGAACGACTGGTGGCCCGGCGCATGGCCCGGGGTAAACACCGTGGTCAGGGTGCCGTCGCCATAGATGTCGTAGAAATCATCCTGAGTTCCGTTCAGGAACTGCCATTTCAGGCCCGGCCGGTCGAAATCCTTGCGAATATAGCCGCCCGCCGCGAACCAGTCCGGCGTGAAGGCATATTCGTATTCCGACCGCTGCACGACATGGGTCGCATTCGGAAACCGGCCCACGGCGCCGGTGTGGTCCAGATGCAGATGCGACTGGACGACATATTTCACATCCTCGGGGCGGATGCCGAGCCGCTCGAGCTGCGCCACGCAGCCTTCAGAGGCGTCCATCACCGGATAATAGACATCGCAGACCCCACCCCAATGGCCGCGCGGATCGGTCGCCACCTCGACCGCATTGCCGCCATCGATGATCGTATGTCCCTTGGGATGGGTGATGAGGTAGAAGGGAACCGGAATCTCGTAATCGGCACCGGCGCCTTCGTTCATCTTGATATTGTGGACCTTGCACTTCAGAGAGCCGCTCTGAAGCATGTAAAGACGGATATCGGTCATGGTTCCTCCTCTTGCGTGTGGTGTAACGGGTGTGCCGGGCCGGATCAGTAGGCTTCGCGGTAAAGTTCCAGTGCATCCTCCTCGGTCACCTCGACGGGGTTGTTGACCAGAAGACGGGTCTGCTTCATCGCGTCGCGCGCCAGCATGGCAAGGCTGTTGTCGGTGACGCCCACGTCGCGCAGACGGCGCGGCGCGCCGCTGTCATCCATCAGCTGCTGCATGAAGGCGACGAACTGCGCGGATCGTGCCTCGGCGTCGCCGGTGCCCGGGGCGCCCACCACATCGGCCAGCTCGGCATAAAGCGGCGCCGCCACCTTGGCGTTGAAGCGCAGGACCGGACCCAGCATCAGCGCATTGGTAAGGCCGTGCGGCAGGTGGTAATGCCCGCCCAGCGGATAGGCCAGCGCATGAACCGCCGCGACCGGCGCATTGGAAAAGGCCTGGCCCGCCAGCATCGCGCCCAGCAGCATGTTTTCCCGCGCCGTGCGGTCAGTGCCATCCGTGCAGGCCGCGATCAGACTGGCAGACAGGAGGCGCAGCGCCTCGCGCGCCAGCGCGTCAGAGAGGGGGTTCTTGCGGAACTTCGACGTATAGGCCTCGATCGCATGAACCATGGCGTCGATACCGGTTGCGGCAGTATGCACAGCGGGCAGCCCAAGGGTCAGCGCGGCATCCAGCAGCACGAAATCGGCATAGAGCTGCGCCGAGACCACCCCCATCTTCGTCGTCTCGCCGGTGGTGATGATCGAGATGTTGGTCACCTCGGATCCGGTGCCGGCGGTGGTCGGGATCAATGCCATCGGCACACGCGCGCCCGCAACCTTGTCAATGCCATACATCTCGGCCAGCGGCTGGGTGGATTGCACCTGCACCGCGGCAAGCTTGGCGATATCCAGCGACGATCCCCCGCCCAGCCCGATCACGATATCCGCACCGTGGTCGCGGGCCACCGCGACACAGGCCTCGACGACGGCTTCCGGCGGATCGGCGACCACATCACTGAAAAGCGCGACGACAAAGCCCGCCTCGGCAAGCGATGCCTGCACCGGCGCGATCAGCCCGGCCGCGATCAGGCCCTGGTCGGTGACCAGCAACGCGCGCCGGGCGGAAAAGCGTTCGCCAAGCAACTCGCCCAGCCGCCGCGCCCCGTCCCATTCCACATGGATGCGGGGTGGTGTGACAAAGCTGAAGGGGGTCAGGGTCATGATGTCTCCTCCTGTTACGGGTCTATCGCCGCGGTCTGGGCGGCGGCTCGCGGGCTTCGGCATGGGTGGGTGCCTGGTCTTCTCGCGAGGGTTGCGGCCAGGTCATCCGATATCGGTGCAAAGGTATTTCAGCTCGAGATACTCATCGATTCCATAGCGCGAGCCCTCGCGCCCCAGCCCCGATTGCTTGATCCCGCCGAATGGCGCGACCTCGTTCGAGATCAGCCCGGTGTTGTGGCCGACCATGCCGTATTCCAGCGCCTCGGCCACACGCCAGGCACGGCGCGCACTCTCGGTATAAAAATAGGCGGCAAGGCCGAAAACAGTGTCATTGGCCATCTGCACGGCCTCGGCCTCGGTCTCGAAGCGGAACAGCGGCGCAACCGGGCCGAAGGTTTCCTCCTGCGCGATGCGCATGGCCTGGGTGACCCCGGTCAGGATTGTCGGCTCGTAGAACGTTCCGCCACGCGCCGCGCGCCGTCCGCCCAGCCGGATGGTCGCGCCACCGGCAAGGGCATCCGCGACGTGATGCTCCACCTTCGCCAGCGCGTCGGCGTCGATCAACGGGCCAATCGCCACATCCGGCGCGGTGCCGGGGCCGACCTTGAGTTCGGCGACGCGGGCAGCAAGCTTTTCTGCAAAGGCATCATGAACGCCAGCCTGCACATAGATCCGGTTGGCACAGACGCAGGTCTGGCCGGCGTTGCGGTATTTCGACTGCATCGCCCCTTCGACCGCGCGGTCAAGGTCGGCATCGTCAAACACGATGAAGGGTGCGTTGCCGCCCAGTTCCAGGCTCAGCTTCTTGATGGTCGGTGCCGACTGCGCCATGAGAATTCGCCCCACTTCGGTCGAGCCGGTGAAGGACAGCTTGCGCACCACATCGGATCCGGTCAGCACGGCGCCGATCTCTCGCGCATCGCCGGTGATGACCTGCAGCACGCCAGCAGGAATGCCCGCCCGTTGCGCAAGAACGGCAAGGGCCAGCGCGGTCAGCGGCGTCTGCTCGGCCGGCTTGACGATCATCGTGCAGCCAGCCGCCAGCGCCGGGGCCACCTTGCGGGTGATCATCGCTGCGGGAAAGTTCCAGGGCGTGATCGCCGCCGTCACCCCGATCGGCTGGCGCATCACCACCAGACGCTTGTCGGCCTGCGGCGCCGGGATCAGGTCGCCGTACACCCGCTTGGCCTCTTCCGCGAACCATTCGATGAACGAGGCCGCATAAAGGACCTCGCCCCGGGCCTCGGCAAGGGGCTTGCCCTGTTCTGCGGTCATCACCGCCGCAAGATCATCGGCATGGGCCAGGATCAGATCGAACCAACGGCGCAGAAGGGCCGAGCGCTCCTTGGCGGGGCGGGCTGCCCAGGCCGGAAACGCCGCTGCGGCTGCCGAGATCGCCTGTTCCGTTTCAGCCGCCCCAAGCGCGGGCACGGCCGCGATCACGGCGCCGTCGGCGGGATCGGTTACCGCAAGCGTCGCGCCCTGTCCCGAGATCCAGGCCCCGTCGATGAGACAGGCAGAGCGCAGGAGTTCGGGATCTTCCAGGTTCAGCATCTGCCCTCCAGTTCACTATATTGAACCGTAATTCGATATGTTGTACAGCATAGAAGATTCGTTTCATGCACGTCAAGCGAGAGCACCGATGTCTTCCCCTCTTCCTGCATCCACCGGGGCGACCAGCGTACCGGCTCTGCGTCGTGCGGTCGCGATCCTCGATCATCTTGCCGGCACGTCCGATGCCCCCAGCATGGCCGAGATTGCCCGCGCCCTTGGCCTGCCGAAAAGCACCGCCCACGGGCTGATCCTGGCGATGGAGGAAATCGGACTCGTCAAGCGCATGCCGGGCGCAGGGTTCCGCATCGGCACGCATCCGCTCCGGTGGGCCGCGGGCTTTCTGTCGCAGACGGATCTGGTGACAAGCTTCAACACCTATTTCGCGCGGGAACGCGACCTCGCGCGCTTCACCGTGACAATGACCGTGCTCGAGGGTGCCGAGGTGATCTATATCGCCTGTGCGCCGGCCGATCAGCCCCTGGGCGTGACCTTCCGGATCGGCATGCGCCTGCCGGCGCCCTTCACGGCGACCGGACTGGCACTGCTGGCCGCCCGCAGCGACGATGAGGTATGCCGGCGTCTGGAACAGGGCTTTCCCGCCCCGCTGACCGAGAACAGCCTGCGGAGCCTGCCCGATCTTCTGGCCGAGGTTGAGCGGACCCGCGCGCGCGGCTTTTCCATCGACGATGGACAGGTGCGACAGGGGATGATCTGCCTGGGCACTGTGCTGCGCAACCACGCGGACGAGGTGGTCGCCGGCATCGCCCTGTCACTGACCCGCCCCGAAGCCACCCCCGAGGTGATCGAGGCGCTCGGCGCTACCCTGGTCGCAGCCGGTCGGGATATTTCCGGTCAACTGGGTCACGACCCCACTGCGTGATCACGCCCGCACGCCGGGGATGGCCGCCTTGTGACCGACGGTCTGCGGGAGGTTTGAAACACGGCCGGTGCCGCCGAGGGGATCCCGGCGGGGGCGTTTCAGGCCGCGGCGCCCCGCCCGTGTTTCGAAAGTCGCCATCGAACCTGCGGCCGTGGCCGCTCGTCTCCGGACCCGCTCCCCTTGCGAGTGCCGCCTGCCCGCCTGAGGACGAGAATCGCCTCTCCGACAGCGTGAGGCGGGGAAGCGATCGTGCCCGAAGTCTGGGCGTAACCAGCCGCAACCATGCCCGAAAACACGCCACTCGCAGTTTTCTGGCGGCAGAGGCATTTTCTGGCTTGCGTTGAGCCTGAGAGTGATTAATCGAGAAATCAGCTCTGGTATCACGTGTAATCATCCAAAACCATGTCCGACACCCGCCCGAACTCGATGCAGCAGATCGCCGATGCGCTTGGCGTATCGCGCGCGACCGTATCGAACGCACTGCGGGGCACGGGCCGGGTGGGGCGCGATCTGGCCGAACGCATCCGGGCCGAGGCCGCGCGGAGCGGCTATGTGCCCAGCCATGCGGGGCGGTCACTGCGCACCGGCAAAAGTGCGAATATCGGCCTTGTGGTGCCTGATTTCGCGATGCCGCTCTTTCCCGTCTTTGCGCAGGCGTTCGAGCGCGCGGCCAAGCGGCGCGGCATGGCGATCATGGTCGCCGACAGCATGGGCGCCGCCGAGACCCAGCGCGAGGAGATCCGCAACATCGTCGCGCGCGGTGTGGACGGGCTGGTGGTGATCCCGCTGCGCGGATCGAACCTTGCCGATCTGGCGCTGCCCGTCCCGATGGCAGTGGTGGACAGCGCCGCCAACCCGCTCAACGCCGCGTCCTGCGATCATCGCGACGGCGGGCGGCAGGTGGCGCGGCATCTGGCGGATCTGGGCCACCGGCGCGTCGTCATCCTGGTCAGCGCCGAGGAATCGACCGTCAGCGCCGAACGCCAGCGCGGCATGGAAGAGGTGTTCCGTATCCGCGACGTCCGCTGGAAGGTGGTGGCGCTGCGCCCGGATTTCGACAGCGTGCATGACTGGGCCATGGGCGCCGACCTGACCGGCGATCTGGGGGGCGCGACCGCCTGTGCCGCTGCCTATGACGCGGCCGCCGTGGGCTTTGCGGCCGCCATGGCTGCGCGGGGCTTGCGCGTGCCGCAGGATATCTCGATCACGGGGTTCGACGATCTGATCTGGGGCCGCATCCTGTCGCCCGCCCTGACCACCGTGCGGCAGGATCTGGCCGCCATTGCCGAACAGGCGCTGGCCGTGCTGGCCGACGGCGCCGCACCGGGCCGGATCTTTCCGGTCACGCTGGTCGCGCGCGGGTCGAGCGGTCCGGCGCCCCATTCATGAAACTCACCCAGAACAGGCCCAGGACCGGCCCACAACAGGAAGGACAACACGAGAGATGACACGCCGACTGTTTTCCACCGCCGCAGCCCTTGCGCTTGGCGCGGCCACACCCGCGCTGGCGCAGGTGCCGACGCTGACCATTTCCGTCTACGGGATCGCGCAGGACGAATACAAGGCCGCGCTTTACGACCCGTTCGAGGCGATCTGCGGCTGCCGTCTGGTGGTCGAGACCGGGAACAGCTCCGAACGGCTGGCCAAGCTTGAGGCGAACCGCTCAGCCCCCGTGATCGATGTCGCGGCGCTTTCGGATGCCGATGCGGCCGAGGCCGCGCAAAAGGGCCTGATCCAGCCGATCGACCCCGCCGCGATCACCAATCTCGAGAGCCTTTACGACTTTGCCCGCGATCCGGTCGGCGGCAACCATGCCATCGGCTACACGTTCTATGGCACCTCGATCGTCTATCGGTCCGACGAGGTGAGCGTGGACAGCTGGCTCGACCTGTTCAGCGATGAACTGCGCGGCCGTGTGGCGCTGCCGAACATCACCACGACCCAAGGCCCGCTGGCGCTTTACATGATCGAGCGCGCGGCAGGCGGCGAGAGCGACGATTTCGAGACCGCCATCGCCATGGTGGCCGAGCATCGTGACGACATCGTGACCTTTTACGAGCGCGGATCGCAGATCCCGCAGCTTTTGCAGCAAGAGGAAATCCTCGCCGCCGTCGTTGGCCGGTTCGGCTGGTCGAACATCCTGCGCACGGGCCTGCCCGTCGCCTGGGCGGAACCGGCCGAGGGCCAGACCGGCGGCATGAACGTCCTGACCGTGGTCGAAGGAACTGAGCAGGCCGAGCTTGCGCATCAGTTCATCGACTTCTGGCTCTCGGCCGAGGTGCAGACCCGTCTGGCCGAGGGCCTGATCGACAGCCCGGTCAACACCACCGTCACCGTGTCCGAGGACATCGCCGAGGGGCTGACCTATGGCGCGGAGACGGCGGCGGCGATCAGCTTCATCCCGCCGGCGGTGCAGCTGGAACATCGCAACGCCTGGATCGAGGGCTGGAACAACAACGTCGCCCGCTGAAGGCGCATGGGCCGGGCCTTGTGTCCGGCCCGCAAGGGAACACGCCATGTTCGAGAACCGACGCATCGGCCTTGCGCTGATCGCCCCGGCGACGCTTTTCGTCCTGCTGGGCTTCATTCTGCCGGTGCTGGTGCTGCTGGCCGGCGCCTTTCGCGCTGATGGCGCCTGGACGCTGGCCAATTACATCGACTTCTTTTCCCGCCCCCTGAACCAGGAGGTGTTCCTGCGCACGCTGCGGCTGGGCTTCTGGGTCACGGCGGTGTCGGCGGTGATCGGCTATGGTGTCGCGCTCGCGGTGGTAGAGGCCGGGCCGCGCGCCAAGGGCCGGCTGGTGGCGCTGCTGGTCCTGCCGCTGATGATCTCGCCCGTGGCGCGGACCTATGCCTGGCTGGTGATCCTGGGGCGGACGGGGTTCGTGAACGTGGCGCTGGGATGGGTCGGGCTGACGGATGAGCCGATCCGGTTCCTGTTCACTGAAACCGCGGTCTTCATCGGGCTGATACAGCTGTTCTTTCCGCTGATGGTGCTGCCGCTGATCTCGTCGCTGGAAAACCTGCCGCGCGACGTGGTGCCGGCGGCGCGGGTGCTCGGCGCCTCGTGGTTTTCCGTGTTCTTCAAGGTGATCCTGCCGCTGACCCGCGAAGGGCTGGTGGTGGGTGGCACGCTGGTCTTTGTGGGCTCGCTGACCGCCTATGTCACGCCGGCGATCCTGGGCGGATCGAAGGTCCTGATGCTGGAAACCTTGCTTTATCAGCGCGTGGCAGTGGCGAATGACTATGCCTCGGCCGCGGTGATCGCGGTGATCCTGATCGTGATGAGCGTGGCCGCGAACATCCTGTTGCGCCGCCTCGCGTCCGTGAAACGGAGGAGAACGGCATGAAGGCCGCGGGACATCTTCTTCTGGCGCTGGTGCTGCTGTTTCTGATCGGCCCCTTCGTCATCATCTGCATGGCCGGGCTTTCGGCCGGCGAGGCGCTTTCCTTCCCGCCGCAGGGCTGGTCGCTGCGCTGGGTCGCGCGGGTGTTCGAGATCCAGAGCTTCCGCGCCTCGTTCACGCTGTCGATGGTGCTGGCGGTGGGGGCGACGCTGCTCGCGCTCGTGCTGGGCGTGCCCGCGGCCTATGCGCTGGAACGCTACAACCCCCCGGGGGCCGAGGCGATCCGGTCCGTCGTGACCGCCCCCATCGTCGTGCCGGGGATCATCGTGGGCCTTGCGCTGCTGCGCCATCTGGTGATCCCGACGGGGATGACGGTGACGGTTGCGCTCTTTCTGGGCCACACCGCGCTTCTGGTGCCATATGCGGTGCGGGTGGTCTCGGCCAGCCTTGTGAACCTGCGCCCCGATATCGAAGAGGCCGCCGTGATGCTGGGCGCCAGCCGGGCCGGTGCCTTTTTCCGCATCGTGCTGCCAAATATCCGCAACGGGATCATGGCGGCCTTCATCATCGGCTTCATCACCTCGTTCAATCAGGTGCCTGTGTCGCTGTTCCTGACCGGGCCGGGCATCACCACCCTGCCCATCGAAATGATGTTCTACATGGAATTCAACTACGATCCCTCCATCGCGGCGCTGTCGGGCCTTCTGGCGCTGATGACGCTTGCCGTCGTGATGGTTGCGGAACGGCTCCTGGGGCTTTCACGCTATGTCTGACGCTTTCCTGACCCTTGACGACCTGACGCTGCGCTATGGGCGCACTGTCGCGGTAGACCGGCTGAACTTCGGCCTGAAGGCCGGAGAGCTTGTGGCCCTGCTCGGCCCCTCGGGCTGCGGCAAGACGACGACGATGCGTGCCATCGCCGGGCTGATGAAACCTGCGGGTGGGCGCATCGTTCTGGACGGGCGCGACATCACCCATGTGGCGCCGAACCGGCGCGGCGTGGGCCTTGTGTTCCAGTCCTATGCGCTGTTCCCGCATCTGACGGTCTATGAGAATGTGGCCTTCGGGCTGCGGCTCGCGCGCGTTCCGGCGGCGGATCTGAAACGGCGGGTCGAGGCGGCGCTGGTCTCGGTCGGGCTTGCGGCCTTTGCCGGGCGCCAGCCGCGCGAATTGTCGGGCGGGCAGCAACAGCGGGTGGCGCTGGCGCGGTCGATCGTGGTGGAACCCAAGCTTTTGCTGCTGGACGAACCGCTCTCGAACCTCGACGCGCGGCTGCGTCTGGAAATGCGCTCGGAACTGTCGCGGCTGCAGCGCGACCTGGGCATCACCATGGTCTATGTGACCCATGACCAGGCCGAGGCGCTGGCGCTTGCCGACCGGATCATCGTCATGCGCGACGGGCTGATCGAACAGACCGGCACCCCCGAGGAAATCTATGAACGCCCCGTATCGGCCTTCGTCGCGCGCTTCATCGGGTTCGAGAATACGTTTGAGCTGACGGACGGCAAGCTGGCGGGGCGGCTCGATCCCGGCTTCGATGCGGGCGGGGCGGCGGCGCTGGCCTGGCGGCCGCAGGCGGTGGTGCTGGGCGAAGGGCCGCATCGGGGGCAGGTGATCGGCGCCTCCTATCTGGGGCAGATGGTCGAATACCTGCTGTCCACCCCCTTGGGCGAGATCAAGGCCGAGGCCCCGGCCAGCGCGCCGCGTCATGCGATGGGCACCGGGATCGCCTTCGACCTGCCGCAGCACAGCGCCGTCGCGCTGCAACGGGCCTGACGCCATGGGCACCGTCTGGATCGACAGCGACATGGGGTTCGACGACCTCGCCGCCGTGGCGATGGTCGTGGCCTCGGGGCGGGCGGTGGCGGGGCTTTCGCTGGTGGCGGGCAACAGCCCCCTGCCACGCGTGATCGCCAATGCCCGGGCGGCGGCGGCGCTGTTCGGCTGGGATTTCCCGCTTTACGGCGGCGCCTGCCGGCCCCTGATCGGGCCGCTGATCACGGCGGATTATGTGCTGGGTGACACCGGAATGCCCGGCGGCACCGCCCTGCCCGATGCGCCCCCCGGACCCGATCTGCCCAGGATGCTGCCGGCCCTGATCCGCTTTGCGGACAATGGCGGGCGCGATCTTCTGGCGCTTGGCCCGCTGACCAATATCGCAGCCTTCGCCCTTGCGCGGCCCGATCTGGCGCGGGGCATGCGGCTGATCTGGATGGGCGGGGCGCCGGGGCGGGGAAACCACTCGGCAGCGGCCGAGTTCAACGCCTTCGTCGATCCCGAAGCGGTGCAGCTGGTGATCGACGCGGGCGTGACGATCCGCATGGTCGGGCTTGATCCCTGCCGTCAGGTGACGGTGGGGCTGGCTGATGCGCAGGCGCTGGCCGCCCGGCCCGGCCCGCACGCGCCGCTGCTGGCGGGGCTGCTTGACGGCTACTGCCGGATTGCCGCCGATGGCCAGCGGCCCATGGCGCTCTATGATCCCGTTGCCGCCGCCGCGCTGATCGCGCCCGACAGCGTGACCTTCGCCCCCGCCCGGCTGGATTGCGAAACCACCGGCCGCCTGACCCGGGGCATGACCGTGATCGAATGGCGCGCCCACAAGGCCGCGCCGAATGCGCAGATCGCCACCGCCGCCGATGCGCCCCGGATCCGCGCTCTCTTCATGGCCGGGCTTGCCCATGCCGCGACAGGGGCCGCCCCCGCCCAGAAAGGACCCCCCGCATGACCCGCCCCGATCTTGATGATGCCGCCCTTCGCGATGTCGCCGTGGCCGCAGCTTGCGGGCGCGCGCCCTTCGACCTTCTGCTGACCGGGGGGCTTCTGGCCGACATGGCCACGGGCGAATTGCGCGAGGCCGATATCGGCCTTGTCGGGCCGCTGATCGCCTCGGTCCATCCACGCGGCAGCCGCAGCGATGCGGCGCGCAGCATCGCGCTTGAGGGGGCCGTGATCGCACCCGGCCTGATCGACATGCACATGCATATCGAAAGCTCGATGATGACGCCCCGCCGCTATGCCGAGGTGGTCGTGCCGCAGGGAACCACCACCGTCTGCTGGGATCCCCATGAGGTCGGCAATGTCGCGGGTCTGGACGGCGTTCGTTGGGCGGTCGCGGCAGCCGAGGGGCTGGATCTGCGGGTGCTGACGCTTGCCCCCTCCTGCGTGCCCTCGGCGCCGGGGCTGGAACGGGCGGGTGCCGATCTGGGCCCCGATGCCATGGCCGAGATGCTGTCCTGGCCCGGGATCCATGGCGTGGCCGAGGTGATGGACATGCGCGGCGTGCTGGACCGCAGCCCCCGGATGCGCGGCATCATCGATGCGGGGCTCGCCAGCGGCAAGCTCGTCTGCGGCCATGCCCGCGGGCTCTCTGGCGGCGATCTGCAGGGATTCGCCGCCGCCGGGATCGGCTCGGACCATGAAATCACCTCGGGCGAGGATATTCTTGAAAAGCTCCGCGCGGGCTTCACGGTCGAGCTGCGCGGATCGCATGACTATGTCCTGCCGGGCGTGGTGGCCGAGTTGATGGCCCTGCCCCGCGTGCCGCAGACGCTGACGCTGTGCACCGATGATGTCTTTCCCGACGATCTGGTGGAAAAGGGCGGGATGATCGATCTTCTGCGCCGGCTGGTGAGCTATGGCCTGCCCGCGATCGAGGCGCTGCGGGCCGCCACGCTCAATGCCGCGATGCGCTTGGGGCGGGCCGATCTGGGGCTGGTCGCGCCCGGACGGCGCGCCGATCTGATCGTGCTCGAGGATCTGCAGGGGCTCGCGGTGCGACGTGTCTTCGCTTCGGGGCGCGAGGTTGCGCGGGATGGCGTGGCCCTGGCCCCGGTGCAGACGGCCCCTGCCCCGGCCTTTGCGGGAACGGTGCGGGTGCCGGCGCTTTCGGCCGATGATTTCATCCTGCGGACCTCTGCACCCGATGGTGCCGGGGTCGAGGTGCAGACGATCTTCCGCCCGCGCTTCACGGAATGGCGCAGCCGGGTGCTCGGCGCGCAGGCGGGGCAACTGGTCCTGCCCGAGGACGTGCTGATGATGGCGGTGATCCACCGCCATGGGCTCGCCGCACCCACCCCCGTCCTGGGTCTTCTGGAGGACTGGGGCTGCTGGACCGGCGCGCTGGCAACGACCGTTGCCCATGACAGCCACAACCTGACCGTCTTCGGCCGCGATCCGGCCGATATGGCGGCGGCGGCCAATGCCCTCATCGGCTGCGACGGCGGCATGGCGGTGGCCAGGGGGGGCGCGGTCACGGCGCTGCTGCCGCTGCCGGTCGCGGGGCTTCTGTCGGATGCCCCCCCGGCCGAGATCGCGCGCGCCTTCCAGACGCTGCGCACCGCCGCCGACGCCATCGCCGACTGGGCGCCACCCTTGCGCACCTTCAAGGCGGTGGTCGGCGCAAGCCTTGCCTGCAACCCCGGCCCGCATGTGACCGACATGGGCCTTGCCTGCGGCACCACCGGCGAATTCCGCCCGCTGACCGCCTGATCCCGGGCACCCCGGCGGTGCGCCAGGAGCGTCTGCCACAAGCCAGCGGATCACGTACCCCGGTGCAACCGGTCCGACCCGGCGCACCGCCGGGGTGCCCCGGTCTGGCAAGACCCGTTCAGGTGCAAGTTCCGTGACCATCCGAGGCGGAACCGTCCGGCCGGGTACGGAGTGCAGGCCCCTATGACGAAGGCAGGCGCCCTGCACCGGAGCGCATGCGCGGGCAGTGCTGCGAGAGGCGGATCGTCTGCCATCGCAGGGAGGAGGCAGGGGGCAGAAACCGGCCAGCCCGGGACGACGCGGCGCCCGGCTGCACGACGCAGCCAACCCCCAGCGATGCGCAGTGCCGGAACCGGCATCGGCTCCGGGGCGATGATCCCCCGCGCCCCTGTCGCGCAGCATCCCGCCGGACCTCCGACCAGAAAAACCACGAGCGTTGACATGGATCAATGCCCCGTGACACGATCCGGGGCAGTCAGCATCATGTACGATCGCCGCGATTATTCGCTCAGTTTTCGGAGGATGAAGTGATGGACGACCATGAACCCCGCGCTGTGCGGCCGTTCAGATTTCCGACCGCCTTCACGATCCTGTTCGCCTTGATCATCCTGGTTGCCGCTCTGACCTGGATCATTCCGGCCGGCCAGTATGAACGCGCGCTCAACCCCGCGCTTGATCGCGATGTCCCCGTCGCCGGCACCTATGCCGAGGTCGAGCCCAATCCCCAGGGGCCGATCGACATTCTGATGGCGCCCATTGCCGGGCTTTATGATCCCGCCACCAACGAAGCCAATGCCATCGATGTCGCGGTCTTCGTTCTGATGATCGGCGGCTTCATCAGCGTCGTCAGCGCGACCGGGGCGATCAACGCCGGGATCGGCTGGGCGATGACGCGGCTTGAAGGCCGCGAGAAATGGATGATTCCGGTGCTGATGGGCGTCTTTGCCTTCGGCGGCACCACCTATGGCATGGCCGAGGAAACGCTGGCCTTCTACGGCCTCCTGATCCCGATCATGCTCGCCGCGCGCTATGATGCAGTGACGGCGGTGGCGATCATCCTTCTGGGCGCGGGCGTGGGTGTGCTCGGCTCGACCGTGAATGCCTTTGCAACCGTCATTGCCTCTGATGCGGCGGGCGTGCCCTTCACCCAGGGGCTCGGGCTCAGGCTGGTGATCCTGGCGCTCTGCTGGCTCGCCTCGGTGATCTATGTCATGCGCTATGCCGAAAAGGTGCGCAAGGATCCGACGAAATCGCTGGTCCATGACCTCAAGGCGGAGAACGAGGCGCATTTCCTGTCCGCCCACCAGGGCGAACGGGTCACCTTTACCGGCACCCACAAGGTGGTTCTGGCGCTTTTCGGTGCAAGCTTCCTGATCATGGTCTGGGGCGTGGTGGCCGGCGGCTGGTGGATGGGCGAGATGAGCGCCTTCTTCCTCGGCATGGCGATCCTGATCGGCATCGTTGCCCGCTCGGGCGAAAAGAACTTTGTCGAGGCCTTCGTGAACGGCGCGCGCGATCTTCTGGGCGTGGCGCTGATCATCGGCCTTGCCCGCGGCATCGTCGTGGTCATGGATGCCGGGCGCATCACCGACACCGTGCTGCACTGGGCCGAACTGTCGGTCGGCGGTCTGGGCGAGGTGGCCTTCATCAACGTGATGTACTGGCTGCAGGTGCTGATGTCGTTCTTCGTGCCCTCGTCCTCGGGGCTGGCGGTGCTGTCGATGCCGATCATGGCCCCGGTGGCGGATTTTGCCGGTGTCGGGCGCGATCTGGTGGTGACGGCCTATCAGTCGGCGAACGGGCTTGTGAACCTCATCAACCCGACCTTCGCGGTGGTGATGGGGGCGCTGGCCATCGGCCGCGTGCCCTATGAACGCTGGCTGCGCTTCATGTGGCCGCTTCTGGCGGTGCTCACCCTTATCATCATGGTCAGCCTCAGCCTCGCCACGCTGATCGCCTGAAGAAGGAGACCCCCGTGGCCCATGCTTACGGTGTCCATTCCGAAGTCGGCAAGCTGCGCCGCGTCATGGTCCATCGCCCCGGATCGGCGTTGGCGCGGCTGACGCCCTCGAACTGCCATGACCTGCTGTTCGACGATGTCATCTGGGTCAAGCAGGCCCGCGCCGATCACATGACCTTCGTCGATGCGATGCGCTATCGCGGCACCGAGGTGGTGTTTCTGCGCGATCTGCTGGTCGAAACCCTGCGCATCCCCGAGGCGCGCGCCTGGCTGCTGGACCGGCGGGTGAACGAGGATACGGTCGGCGTGGGGCTGGCCGATGATCTGCGCGCCCATCTGTCGGACATGGATGCCGACCCGCTGTCGCTGATCCTGCTGGGCGGCATGAGCCGCGCCGAACTGCCGCTGGAGGAAGGCGGACTTCTGGGCCGGGCGCTGCGCCCCGAGGATTTCATCCTGCCGCCGCTGCCGAACCACCTCTTTACCCGCGATACCACCTGCTGGATCTATGGCGGGGTCACGCTGAACCCGATGCGCTGGACGGCACGCCAGCTGGAAACCGTCAATATCGCCGCGATCTATCGCTTCCATCCCGATTTCCGCGACGCCGATTTCCAGGTCTGGTGGGGCGATCCCGATCACAACCACGGCCTTGCCACGCTGGAAGGCGGCGATGTCATGCCGATCGGCAACGGCACCGTGCTCGTGGGCATGGGCGAACGCACCACCGCGCAGGCGGTGGGCCAGCTGGCACGGGCCCTGTTCGCGCAGGGGGGCGCCGAGCGGGTCATTGCCTGCAAGCTGCCGGTCGAACGCGCCTCGATGCATCTCGATACGGTCTTCACCTTCTGCGACCGCGATCTGGTGACGGTCTTTTCCGGCGTGACCGAAGGCATCCAGGCCTATTCGATCCGCCCCGGCGACGCCTCCGGCACGCTGGACATCCGCGCGGAAAAGCACCCGCTGGTGCAGGTCGCCGCCGAGGCGCTTGGCCTGCGCAAGCTGCGGGTCGTGGAAAGCGGCGGCAATTCCTATGTGGCCGAGCGTGAACAATGGGATGACGGCAACAACGTCATCGCGCTCGAACCAGGCGTGGTGGTCGCCTATGACCGCAACACCTACACCAACACCCAGCTGCGCAAGGCGGGGATCGAGGTCATCACCATCCCCGGCGCCGAACTGGGCCGCGGTCGGGGCGGCGGCCATTGCATGACCTGCCCCCTGATCCGCGACCCCGTCTGAGGAGAAAGCCATGCCCGTCAATCTGCTGGGACGCAGCGTCCTGAAACTCATGGATTTCACGCCTGATGAAATCCGCTTCCTCCTGCGACTTGCGGCCTCGCTCAAGCAGGCCAAGTATGGCGGCTATGAACAGCAGCGCCTCAAGGGGCGCAACATCGCGCTGATCTTCGAGAAGGACAGCACCCGAACCCGCACCGGTTTCGAGGTGGCCGCCTATGATCAGGGCGCGCATGTCACCTATCTGGGGCCGACCGGCACGCAGATCGGCAAGAAGGAATCGATGAAGGATACCGCCCGCGTCCTGGGCCGGGTCTATGACGCCATCGAATATCGCGGCTTCGGTCAGGACAATGCCGAGGCGCTGGCGGAATGGTCGGGCGTGCCGGTCTACAACGGGCTGACCGACGAGTTCCACCCGACGCAGATCCTTGCCGACTTCCTGACCATGCGCGAATTCACCCGCAAGCATCTGTCGCAGCTGTCGTTCTGCTTTCTGGGCGATGCCGGCAACAACATGGGCAATTCGCTTCTGGAGGGTGCGGCGCTGATCGGCATGGACGTGCGCCTTGGCGCTCCGAAGGAATGCTGGCCCGATGCAGATCTTGTCGCGCGCTGCCGCGACATCGCCACCACCACCGGCGCCCGGATCACCCTGACCGAAGACCCGGTCGAGGCCGCGCGTGGCTGCGATTTCGTCTATACCGATGTCTGGGTCTCGATGGGCGAACCCGATGCGGTCTGGGCCAGCCGGATCAAGCAGCTCACCCCCTATCGCGTCACCCGCGCGATCATGGAGGCCACGGGCAATCCGCATGCGAAGTTCATGCATTGCCTCCCCGCCTTCCACAACCGCGAGACCGAGATCGGCGAGAAGATCTTCCAGCAATATGGCATCGACTGCATGGAAGTGACGGAAGAAGTGTTCGAATCCCCCGCCTCGGTCGTCTTCGATCAGGCGGAGAACCGGATGCACACGATCAAGGCGCTGCTGGTGGCCACGCTGGGCGGGGCCTGATCCGTTGCGGGTGGTGGTGGCCCTTGGCGGCAACGCGCTTCTGCAACGGGGCGAACCGATGACCCCCGAGGCGCAGCGCGCCAATGTGCGCCGGGCGGCCCTTGCGCTCGCGGATCTGGCGCGCGATCATGACATCATCGTCGCGCATGGCAATGGTCCGCAGGTGGGGCTTCTGGCGCTGCAGGCAGCGGCCTACAGCAGCGAAACGCTCTGGCCGCTGGATATTCTCGGCGCCGAAAGCGTGGGCATGATCGGCTACCTGGTGGAACAGGAACTTGCCAATGCCTTGCCCGCCGGCGCGCGGCTGGCAACGCTTCTGACCCAGATCGAGGTCGATCCCGATGATCCGGCCTTCGCCCACCCCGAAAAGCCGATCGGCCCGCTTTATGACACGGCGGCAGCGCATAAGGCCCGCACCGATCAGGGCTGGCCGATGGTCGAGGAACGCCCCGGCCAGTGGCGGCGCGTCGTGCCCTCGCCCCTGCCGAAACGCATCCCCCAGATCGCGGCGCTGCGGCTTCTGGCCGAGGCCGGCGTGACGGTGATCTGCGCCGGCGGCGGCGGCATTCCGGTGGTGCGCGATGCCGCGGGCCAGCTTGCCGGGATCGAGGCGGTGATCGACAAGGATCGCGCCGCGGGACTTCTGGCCGAAGAGCTTGAGGCCGAGGCCTTCCTGATGCTGACCGATGTCGATGCCGTCTATCGCGACTGGGGCACAACCACGCAAGCAGCGATCCGCAGCGCCGCGCCGGGCGATCTGAACCCGGCCGATTTCCCGCCCGGCTCCATGGCGCCCAAGGTCGGCGCGGCCTGCGCCTTTGCCGCGCGGAACGGCCGGATCGCGGGGATCGGGCGGCTGGAAGATGCCCGCGCGATCCTCGAGGGCCGCGCAGGCACCCGGATTGCCCGGACATGAGCGCGCTTCGGGAAGGGCCACAGCCCCGCGCCCCTGGCACAGACCGGCCGGCCCCGCGACACATCCCGTCAGGATTCTGATCATGCCGAGACTTCCCTCTAAAGCCCTTCTGCCGCTGGTGCTTCTGCTCGGGGCGGCGCTTGCCTATCTCGCTTGGCAATCGCTGCAGACCGGCGGCCTGCCCGCCGGCTTTGCCCAGGGCAATGGCCGGATCGAGGCGACCGAGATCGACGTGGCGGCGTTGACGGGCGGACGCATCGCCCGGATCACCGCGAAGGAAGGCAGCTTCGTGCATGCTGGGGATGTGCTGGTGCAGATGGATGTCGTGCAGCTGAACGCCCAGAAACGTCAGGCCGAGGCACAGCTGCGCCGGGCGCGCATCGGCGTGGAAACCGCAACCGCGCTTGTCACCCAGGCCGAGGCGCAGGAACGCGCCGCCCTTGCCCAGGTCGATCAGGCGACGGCGGCGGCCGATGCGGCAGCCCAAAGGCTTGTCCGGTCCGAACAGCTTGCCCGCAGCAGCGCCATTTCGCAGCAGGTTCTGGATGATGACCGGGCGCGCGACCGTCAGGCCAGGGCCGGCGTCGCCTCGGCCGAGGCCAGCCATGCGGCGGCACTGGCCGGGATCAGCTCGGCCCAGGCGCAGGTCGTCGATGCCGAAGCCGCGGTCGAGGCGGCGGCCGCCTCGATCGACGCCATTCAGGCCTCGATCGACGATGCCACGCTCAGGGCCACCCGCGATGGCCGGATCCAGTATCTGATCGCCCAGGAGGGCGAGATCGTGGCCTCGGGCGGTCGGATCCTGAATCTCGTCGATCTCGGCGATGTCTACATGACCTTCTTCCTGCCCACCTCGCAGGCCGGACGGGTGCAGGTGGGCGCCGAGGTGCGCCTCGTGCTCGATGCGGCACAGGCCTATGTGATCCCGGCCACCGTGTCCTATGTCGCGGATGTGGCCCAGTTCACGCCCAAGACCGTCGAAACCGCCGATGAACGCGAAAAGCTGATGTTCCGCATCCGCGCCCGGGTCGATCCCGATCTGCTGCACCGCTACATCGACTATGTGAAGATCGGCCTGCCGGGCATGGCCTATGTCCGCCTTGACCCCGGGGCCGACTGGCCCGCCTTCCTGGCCGATGTGGTCAGATGACCGGCACCGCATCCGCCCCGGGCGCGGCATCGGTCGCCAGCGTTTCGGCGCTGGTGCTGCGCTATGGCAAGACCACCGCGCTTCAGGATGTGACGCTTGACCTGCCCGCCGGCCGCATGGTCGGGCTGATCGGCCCGGACGGGGTGGGCAAATCCAGCCTGCTGTCGCTTCTCGCCGGCGCCCGCCGCCTGCAAGAGGGCGAGGTGCAGGTTCTGGGTGGCGACATGCGCGACAAGGCGCATCGTGCCCGCCTCTGCCCGCGCATCGCCTACATGCCGCAGGGGCTGGGCCGCAACCTCTATCCGACCCTCTCGGTCGAGGAGAACCTGCATTTCTTCGGCGCGCTTTTCGGCCATGACCGGGCCGAACGGGAGCATCGGATCACCGATCTTCTGGCCGCGACCGGCATGTCCGCCTTCCGCGCCCGCCCGGCGGCCAAGCTTTCGGGCGGGATGAAGCAGAAACTCGGCCTGTGCTGCGCGCTGATCCATGATCCCGATTTCCTGATCCTCGACGAACCCACGACGGGCGTCGATCCGCTGTCGCGCCGGCAGTTCTGGGATCTGATCGACACGATCCGCAGCGCCCGCCCGGGCATGAGCGTCGTCACCGCCACCGCCTATATGGAGGAAGCCGCGCGCTTTGACTGGCTGGTGGCGATGAACGCGGGCCGGGTGCTTGCCACCGGCACCCCCGCCGATCTTCTGGCCCGCACCGGCGCGGCCGATCTGGATGCGGCCTTCATCGCGCTGCTGCCCGAAGAGGATCGCGGCGGCGACACGGCGATGGTGATCCCGCCGCGCGACCCTGCCCCCCGCGACATCGCGATAGAGGCCGAGAGCCTCACCCAGCGCTTCGGGGATTTCGTGGCGGTGGACAATGTCAGCTTCCGCATTCCCCGGGGCGAGATCTTCGGCTTCCTCGGCTCGAACGGCTGCGGCAAGACCACGACGATGAAGATGCTGACCGGGCTTCTGGAACCCTCCGAGGGCCGCGCAAGGCTTTTCGGCCAGCCGGTCGATGCCTCCGACATGGCGGTCCGGCGCCGGGTCGGCTTCATGTCGCAGGCCTTTTCGCTCTATTCCGAACTGACGGTGCGGCAGAACCTTGACCTGCACGCGCGGCTGTTCGCGATGGCACCCGCGGCCATTCCCGCCCGCATCGCCGAGATGATCGCGCGCTTCGATCTGGCCGAGGTGACCGAGGCCCTGCCCGAGGCGCTGCCCCTGGGCATCCGCCAGCGTCTCTCGCTTGCCGTCGCGATGATCCACGGCCCCGAGATTCTGATCCTCGACGAACCGACCTCGGGCGTCGATCCGGTGGCGCGCAACGCCTTCTGGCGGATTCTGGCGGAGCTGTCGCGCAAGGATGGGGTGACGATCTTCGTCTCGACCCATTTCATGAACGAGGCGGAATGGTGCGACCGGATCTCGCTGATGCATGCCGGCCGGGTGCTGATCACCGACACCGCCGACGCGATCATGCGCGCGCGCGGCTGCACCACGCTGGAAGACGCCTTCATCGACTGCCTCGAGGAAGCGATGGGCGACACCGGTCCATCCACCCCCAGGCGCCCCGCCGCCGTCACCCCCGGCCCTCATCGCGGCCCCGATGCCGTTCAGAACCCCACCACTGGCTCCAGCCTGGCCGCGGCCCCTGCCCCCGATCCTGAACACGGTCCTGAACACGGTCCTGCCGCCCACGCCGGTGCGGCCACGGATCCCGCCATTCCCCCGGCACCCGGCCCGGATCCCGGCGGCGCAGCCCTTCCCGCGCCCGGCACCCCCGACGAACCGGCCACAGAACCAACCGCCAAACCAGCCATCGAACCGACCCAGGATGCGGAAGGCCGCCCCGCCGCACGCCCTGGCGCCCTGCCCGCCACCACGGCTGACCCGGGCCCCGGCGCCGACGCAGCAGGTGATGCGCGCCCGGACCCGGCCTCTGACGCGACATCGGGCCCAGCGTCTGACCCGGCGTCTGGCCCGGCGCATGACAGGGCGGTCGGCCGGGCAACTGCCCCGCTATCCGGTCTGATACCTTACCCAGCGAATGACCCTCCATCCGGCCCGGTGCCTGACACAGGATCCGCCCCCGGATCGCGCCCTGTCTCTGACCCGCTGTCGGATCCCCGGGCCACCCTGTCCCCCGCTGCCCCCCGCGCCAGCACCCCGTCTGCCCGCCGCGTCGCGGCCGCCAACGCGGCCAGTGTGGCCAGCGCGTCCGGCAGCCCATCGTCCACCCCCCCTGCCCCGCCCGCGGGCAAGGCCGTCTCGGGCTTCAGCCTGCGCCGCCTGCTCAGCTATTCCCGGCTTGAAACCCTGCAGTTGCGGCGCGATCCGATCCGGCTCACCATGGCGCTGATCGGCTCGCTCTTGCTGATGGTGGTGATCGGCTTCGGCATCAACATGGATGTCGAGGATCTGTCCTTCGCCGTGCTTGACCGCGACCAGACCACCACCAGCCGCGATTACATCCAGGACATCGCCGGCTCGCGCTATTTCAACGAACATCCGCCGCTGTCGGGCTATGCCGACATGGATGCGCGGATGCGCTCGGGCGAGCTGAGCCTTGTGATCGAGATCCCGCCCGGCTTTGCCGCCGATATCGCGCGCGGCCGCGATGTGCAGGTCGGCGCCTGGTTCGACGGCGCCATGCCGATGCGCGCCAATACCGTCCAGGGCTATGTCCAGGGCATGCATGCCGACTGGGTGCTGCGCAAGGCGCGCGAAACCTATGGCGCGGCCGCCACCGCAGGCAGTTTCGAACTTGTCAGCCGCTACCGCTACAATCCCGATGTGCGCAGCATCGTGGCCATGGTGCCGGCGGTGATCCTGCTGCTTCTGCTGATGATCCCGGCGATCCTGACCACCCTGTCGGTCGCGCGGGAAAAGGAGCTGGGCTCGATCATCAATTTCTACGTCACCCCGGTGACGCGGCTGGAATTCCTGATCGGCAAGCAACTGCCCTATGTGGCGCTTGGCATGCTCAACTTCTTCCTGATGATGGCGATGGCGGTGTTCTTCTTCGGCGTGCCGTTTTCCGGCAGCTTCGCCGGGCTGACGCTTGCGGCGCTGGTCTATGTCGGGGCGACCACGGCGCTGGGGCTGCTTGTGTCGGTGTTCATCGCCAGCCAGGTTGCCGCGCTTTTTGCGACGGCGCTGCTGACGATGATCCCGGCGGTGTCCTATTCCGGGCTGATCGACCCGGTCTCGTCGCTCTCGGGCCTTGGCCGCGCGATCGGCGAGGTCTATCCGACCACCTGGTTCGTGGTGGCCGCCCGCGGCGCCTTTTCCAAGGCCTTCGGCCTGGCCGATCTGGTCCACCCGATCCTGGCGATGGGCCTCGCGGTGCCGGTGATCCTGGGCATCGCCGCGCTGTCGCTGCGCAAACAGGCAAGGTAGCCGCATGAACCTCAGGAATGTCGGAAACCTCGGGATCAAGGAATTGCGCGGCCTCTTGCGCGACCCGATCATGCTGGTGCTGATCGTCTATTCCTTCTCGCTCTCGATCTGGACCTCCTCCAATGCCTCGCCCGAGGCGCTGACCCGCGCCGCGATCTCGATCGTTGACGAAGACCGCTCGCAGCTGTCGTCGCGCATCGGTGGGGCCTTCTACCCGCCCTATTTCGTGCCGCCGAACATGATCACCACGACCGAGATGGACAGCCGGATGGACGCGGGCCTCGATACCTTCGCGCTGAACATCCCGCCCGATTTCGAACGCGACGTGCTGGCGGGCCGGCGCCCGGCGATCCAGCTGAACATCGATGCCACCCGGATGAGCCAGGCCTTCACCGGCGCGGGCTATATCCAGCAGATCGTCAGCGCGGAAGTGTCGGAATATGTCGCCGGGCATCGGGCTGAAGCCGCGCTGCCGGTGGGGCTGGCACTGCGTGCGCGCTACAACCCGGCGCTTGATCCGAAATGGTTCGGCGCGATTACCTCGGTGATCCAGTCGATCACGATGCTGTCGCTGGTGCTGACCGGGGCGGCGCTGATCCGCGAAAAGGAACATGGAACGGTCGAACATCTGCTGGTCATGCCGGTGACGGCGGCCGAGATCATGCTGTCGAAGATCTGGTCGATGGGCGGCGTGGTGCTGCTGGGCTCGGGCTTCGCGCTTCTGGTGGTGGTGCAGGGGCTGATGGCGGTGCCGGTGGCGGGCTCGGTCTGGCTGTTCATGGCCGGGACGCTGCTGATGCTGTTCGCGATGACGGCGCTGGGGGTCTTCATGGCCACGATCGCCGGCACCATGCCGCAATTCGCGCTGCTGATGATGCTGGTCCTTCTGCCGCTTCAGCTTCTTTCCGGGGCGATGACCCCGCGGGACTCAATGCCCGAGATCATCCAGACCCTCATGCTTGCGGCCCCGAACACCCATTTCATCATCCTGTCGCAGGGCATCCTGTTCCGGGGCGCCGGGCTTGGCACGGTCTGGCCGCAATTCGTTGCCCTTCTGGCGATCGGGCTGGTACTGTTCTGGCTTGCGCTGCGCCGCTTCCGGCAGTTCCTGCAATAGGGCGGGCGACAGCGCTCAGAACGCCCGTCTGCTGCCGACTGACGGCATGGAGTGTGGTGCGGTCGCCGGCAAGAGCGTCTGTTCTGTCGGCGGAGCCGAGCCGGCCTCGCCCGCCTCATCGCCATGATGACCGCGCGCTGGTCCGTCGGAAGCCGCCCCCCGGCGCGTCGGGCAGAACCCTGTCGGCGGGGCAACGCCAGGTCGCGGTTCCCGTCGCTCCGATTATCACTTGTGGCTCGGCGGGACTCTCTGCGATAGGATCGCGTGATCATTCCGGGAGGAGTTGTAATGATCCGCCCCCCCATGCGGCCTATCCTGCTTGCTGCGCTGCCGGCGCTTGCGCTGAGCGTTCTGCCCGCGCGTGCCGGCGCAGAAGGGATTCTGGTCTTTGCCGCCTCAAGCCTGACAAATGCGCTGAACGGCGTCGCTGATGCCTGGACGCGCAGGACCGGCCACCCTGTCGTCATCTCCTATGCGGGGTCCTCGGCTTTGGCGCGGCAGATCCAGGAGGGTGCGCCTGCGGATGTCTTCCTCTCGGCGAGCGGCGACTGGATGGATGCGCTCGAGGCTTCGGGCGATCTGCGGACCGGCACGCGCCGGGACATTCTTGGCAACCGGCTGGTGCTGATCGCCCATGGCCGAAGCGCCGAGGAAGTGAGCATCGACGAAAACCTGGATCTGGCAGGGCTGCTTGGCGGCGGTCGGCTGTCAGTGGCGCTGATCGAGGCGGTGCCGGCGGGTATCTACGCCAGGGACGCGCTCGAAAACCTCGGCCTCTGGGATCAGGTGGCGCCGCTTGTCGTGCAATCGGACAATGTGCGCGCGGCGCTATCCTTCGTGGCCCGGAATGAGGCGCCGCTGGGCATCGTCTATGCCACTGATGCGGCGGCCGAGGATAATGTCACTGTCATCGGCACCTTTCCGGAAGAAAGCCACGACCCGATCGTCTATCCTGCCGCGATCCCTGCGCAAAGCGAAAGCCCGGATGCCCAGGCCTTCCTCGACTTCCTGGTCTCGCAAGAGGCGCGCAGCATCTGGCGCGGGTTCGGCTTCAGCATCGTCGAGTGATGGGAGGCGACTGGGCAAACTGGCTCGGCCCGGCCGAGTGGCAGGCGGTGCGGCTCAGCCTGCGCGTGTCGTTCTGGGCAACGCTGGTCAGCCTGCCCTTCGGCATCCTTGTCGCCTATGCCTTGGCACGCTGGCGCTTTCCGGGGCGGCAGATCCTCAATGGGTTGGTGCATCTGCCGCTGATCCTTCCGCCGGTCGTCACCGGATATCTGCTGTTGATCGTCCTTGGCAGGCGCGGATGGCTCGGCCCGTTTCTCGAGCAGTGGTTCGGGATCGTGCTGTCGTTCCGCTGGACAGGCGCAGCGGTGGCGGCAGCGGTGATGGCCTTCCCGCTCATGGTGCGGGCAATCCGGCTCGCAATCGAGGCGGTGGACCCGAAGCTGGAGGCCGCAGCCGGCACGCTGGGCGCCTCGCGGACCTGGGTGTTCCTGACAGTCACGCTGCCGCTGATCCTGCCGGGCATCATCGCCGGGGCGGTGCTGGCCTTTGCCAAGGCGATGGGCGAGTTCGGTGCAACGATCACCTTCGTCTCGAACATTCCCGGCCAGACGCAGACGATCCCCTCGGCGATCCATGCCTTCCTGCAGGTGCCCGGCGGGCAGGATGCGGCAAGCCGTCTGGTCATCGTCGCGATCATCATCGCCATGGCGGCGCTGCTGGTTTCGGAATATGCGGCGCGGCGGGTTGCAAGGGCGGTTTCGGGATCATGAACCTTGGCCTGTCCGTCCAGCATCGTCTGCCCGGTTTCACGCTTGATGTGCGTGCCGAGGCACCGCCGGGGCTGACGGTGCTTTTCGGCCCGTCGGGTTCCGGCAAGACGACGTTGATCAACGCGGTCGCGGGCCTTCTGCGCCCCGACAGGGGCCACATCACGGTTGGCGATTGGGTGCTTCTGGACAGTGCGACGGGGCAGTTTCTGCCACCACACCGGCGGCGCATCGGGTATATCTTCCAGGAGGGGCGGTTGTTCCCGCATCTGAACGTGCGCCAGAACCTGCTCTATGGCCGCTGGTTCGCGCCGCGTGACGCGCGCGGCGAAAGCCTGGGCCGGGTAGTGGAGATGCTGGGCATCGGCCATTTGCTGACACGCCGCCCCGGCGCCCTTTCGGGTGGCGAAAAGCAGCGTGTCGCCATCGGCCGGGCGCTTCTGGCGGGGCCAAGGCTGATCCTTGCCGATGAGCCGCTCGCTGCGCTGGATGAGGCGCGCAAGGCCGAGATCCTGCCCTATTTCGAACGGCTGCGCGACGAGGTGTCGGTGCCGATCCTCTATGTCAGCCATTCACTGGCCGAAGTGGCGCGCTTGGCGACCACGGTGATTGCGCTGCGGGACGGACGGGTTGTGGCGGTCGGGACTCCGGGGCAGGTGCTGGGCGATGCGGGCGCCGTCGGCGCGCGGGATGCGGCCTCGGTTCTGACGGCCCGGGTCGTCGCGCATCATGACGACGGGCTGAGCGAACTGGCGACTGCGGCCGGACCGCTTCTTCTGCCGCAAGTCGCGGCCCCGCCGGGGGCGATCCTGCGGGTGCGGATTGCCGCAAGCGACGTGATCCTCGCGCGCGAGGCCCCGCGCGGCCTGTCATCGCTCAACATCCTGTCAGGCATCATCGCAGAAATTCGTCCGGGGATGGGGCCGGGGGCGCTGGTGACGCTGGCGGTCGGAAACGAACGTCTTATTGCGCGCATCACCCGACGGTCCGTCGCCGCCCTGGCGCTGGAGCCGGGACAGCCCTGTCACGCGATCCTGAAGTCCGTCGCCGTCCCCCCCGAGGATGTGGGCGGAGGGCCGCTCAGCCCGGAGTGAAACCGCCGCGACGGATGTCCGGGGCGCTTTCCGTCAGCGCCGCCTCGAACGCGGCGATGGCCTCGGGGTCGCGGGGTTCCTGCCAGACGGCGAAATCGTAATGCTCGTCGGCGACGGGCAGGAAGCCCAGCCCCATCGCCTCGGCCACCGGGCGGATCGCCATGCCCCAGTCGGCGCGGCCTTGGGCGACGCTCGCCGCCACCGCATTGTGCGATGCGGGCTGGTTCCAGTAGCCGGGCGGGCGCGCGCCCTTCAGGAGCCGGTCCATCAGCAGCCGCGTGCCCGATCCCTGGTTGCGGTTGACAAGAATCGCATCGGGATCGGCCAGCAGCGCCGCCAGAGCTTCGTCAAGCGTGCGGCCTTCGATGCGTGTATCGCCGGGGCGGAACAGCAGCCCCTGCATCCGCCGCCAACCCGGGATCAGCCGCATCCCCTGCGCAAGAAACGGGCGGTTGTAAAGGCCGCTGTCAGGATCCAGAAGGTGAATGGGCGCGATGTCGCATTCGCGCCGGCGCAGCGCCGCCAGCCCGCCCTGCGACCCGGTTGCAAGGATCCGCGCCCTCAGCCCCTGATCGGCAAGCCTGCCGACCACCGCATCCAGACCCACGCAATGGCTGCCGACAACGGCCAGCGCAGGCGGGGCGGCCGCGGGGCCGAACAGGGTCACCTCCGCCTCGGTCCCCGCTGGCAGACTCTCGGCCAGGGCGGGCACCGTCAGGAACCCGTCGGATTGCGCAAAGGCCGTCACGGCGCCCGACCCCTTGGAGACGGGATGCGCCACCAGCCCCTCGGGCCCCTCGGTCAGGGCGACCATCGCGAATTCCGTTCGTCCCAGTTCCGAGGTCAGCCGCACCGGCAGGCGCGCCGCCACCCGCGCCGTGCTGCGCGGGGGAAGGCCCGCCAGTCTGCGCAGCGCCGGGGCGACCAGTTCGTGAAAGGTGAACATGGCCGAGGTCGGAAAGCCGGGCAGCACCACCACCGGCTTGCCCGCACAGACTGCAAGGCACAGCGGTTTGCCAGGCTTCAGCGCCACCCCATGAGCGACGATTCCCGGCGATCCAAGCCCGGCGATCACCGCCACGGTCAGATCGCCCGCGCCCTTCGACGTGCCGCCCGAAAGGATCAGCGCGTCATGCGCGGCAAAAGCCGCCTGAACCGCCGCGGTCATCGCCTCGGCCTTGTCCGGGACGGCACCCAGGTGCACCGCCTCGCAGCCGTTTTCTCGCAGCGCAGCTACAATGACCGGTCCGTTGGAGTCATAGACCGCAGCCGGCCGCAGGGGCTGGCCCGGTTGCACCAGTTCATCCCCCGTCGACAGGACCGCGACGCGCGGGCGGCGCCAGACCGCCGCATGGTCAAGGCCCACTGCCGCCAGCATCGCGATCTCGCGCGCGCCGATCACGGTTCCCTTGCGCAGCAGGGTCTGGCCCAAGGCGATATCGGATCCGGCAAAGGCGACGTGAGAGCCGGGCGCAACGGCACGGGCGACGGCGATCTGCGCGCCCTCGGGTTCGGTATGTTCGATCATCACCACCGCATCGGCGCCGCGCGGCAGCGGACCCCCGGTCGCAATGGGCGTGGCGGTTCCGGGGGCCACCGCAAGCCGGGGTGCAGTGCCACAGGCGATGGTTTCGGGATTGAGTCCAAGGCGCACCGGTTCCGCGCCCGAGGCCTCGAACAGGTCCGCGGCGCGTACCGCAAACCCATCCACCGTCGATCGGTCGAAGGGCGGGGCATCGACGGGCGCCGCAATGTCTTGCGCCAGAACCCGGCCCGACAGATGATCCAGCGCGACCTCTTCGATCCCCAGTGGTGCCGGGTTCAGCGCGGCAAGAAAGGCAGCCTCGGCTGCATCGCGGGACAGGATCCGCAGGAACTGGTGCTGGGCCATCGGGGTCGTGGTGGGCATGGGCATCATCCGAACAAGTGGGCGATCGGCTGCGCTGCAAGCAGCCTATCAGCGGGCAATCCTTCGCTGTCGGGGGGAAGAAGTGCAAAGGCAGTTGCAGAGGCAAGGCCGGCCAGCGTCACCGTTCCGACCGGTTGCGGGTGCCAGGAACCGCCCTCGCCGCCCAGAAGCAGCAGCTCGGTCAGTCCGACGGTTGATACGACCTTGCGCGAAAGCGGCCGTGTCTGCAGCGCCAACGATACCCCCGCAAGCGCCGTCATTGCCGGCAGCGCCAACCCCAGAAGGGCCGCAACGGCCTGATCGAACCGCGCCGGCACCTCCAGCACGAGGCCCGAGCCGTCCTTGCCCAACCAGGCGGTTTCGGCCGGGCTGAACGCGAGCCGTGGCCGATGGTCCCGGGCGGGCCGCAGCGAAAGGTGGGGGTCCGTATCGGTGGTAACTGCCCCCAGACCCCGAAGCAAGGCGCTGGCAAAGGCCTCCAGCCGCGCATCCTCAAGCGCGACGTGCAGCCGCGGGCGCCGTACCGGAACCGTTTCGACGCCGGCCAGTCGCGCCACCAGCCGCGCACGGGGGCACAGGCGCAGGCCCGCGCGCAGGATCGTGTCGCCGCGGCGCCCGTCATGGCCGCTGCGGCGCACCCCTTCGCCGGGAACAACCGGTCGGATCGCCTCGGCCAGCCCCGCCGTCGCGTCGGTTCCATCCTGCGGCAGTACCGCATCCGCGCCTGCGGGCAATGCCTCCCCGGGCACCACAATCGACGCCGCGCCCAGCGGCACCGGGTTTCCTGCGCCCGCCCCCACGAGATCAAGCGCCGCCACCGCATAGCCCGCCCGCAGCGCCTCCGCGGTGACGGGATGGTCGCACGGCAGCAGGATGTCCTCGGCCAGAACAAGGCCTTGGGCAGCCGCAAGCCCCAGCATCTCGGCCGGGACGGGTGCGGTGCCGTGCAGTGCCTGCGCAAGGCAGGTCTCGAGGGGCGTGAGGCTGACCATGCACGGCAGGTAAACCGACTGCCGCGCAAAGGCAACGGCCGCCACTCGCAAAGCGCCGGGGCCGCGGGGCTCCTGTCACTCGGCGTTGGGGAAGAACAGCTGTTCGCCCTTTACCCTGTAGGAAGCGATCGCTGCCTGACCTGCGGCAGAAATGATCCAGTCGATGAACGCCTGGCCTTCGACAGCCTTCACATGAGGGTGCCGTTCGGGGTTGACCAGGATGATGCCATAGGGGTTGAACAGCATCGGATCCCCATCGAAGAGGAGTGCAAGCGGGCCGCGGTTTTCGAAGGAAAGCCAGGTGCCGCGATCGGCCAGCGCATAGGCCGGCACCTGCGCCGCAATGTTGAGCGTGGCGCCCATGCCCGAACCCGTGGACAGATACCAGGTCCCCGCAGGGGCGAGCCCTGCCGCCTGCCAAAGCGCCATCTCCGCGACATGGGTGCCGCTGTCATCCCCGCGCGAGGCAAAGGGAGCTTCGGCCGCGGCAATTGCCGCCATGGCATCCGGGGCTGTATCTGCGGCACCGACGCCTGCCGGGTCCCCGATCGGGCCGACGATGACGAAATCGTTATACATCACGTCGAAGCGCTGCAGGCCGTGACCCTCGGCCACGAACTGCTCCTCCTGGGGACGGGCATGGACAAGCACCACATCGGCATCCCCGCGCCGCCCCGTTTCCAGCGCCTGGCCCGTGCCTTGCGCCACGACGCGCACCTCGATCCCGCTGTCCCGCAGGAACAGCGGCAGGATATGCGCGAAGAGGCCGGAATTCTCGGTCGAGGTCGTCGAGGCGAGGGTAATGAACGTCTGCGCGGCAGCGGGCAAGGCGCTCAGCAGAGCCAGCGCAGCGGCGGCAGGCAGGATGAAGCGGCGGCGGGATGTCATGGCTCTCGTCTTTCGGTTACCAGATCAGATCGCCCGCAAGGAAGGCGCGGGCCTCGGGCGTCGCGGGCCCGGCGAAGAAATGTGCTGCGGGCTGATGCTCGATCAATCGGCCGCAGTGCAGAAAGGCCACCTCCTGCGCAAGGCGCCGCGCCTGGCCCAGATCGTGGGTGGTCATCACGATGGTGATCCCCTCGGCCGAGAAGGCCTCGATCATCTCCTCGATGATCCGCGTGGCAGAGGGATCAAGCGCAGAAGTCGGCTCGTCCAGAAACAGCACCTGCGGCTTCATCGCCCAGGCCCGCGCCAGGGCCAGACGCTGCTGTTCGCCCCCAGACAGCCGGCGCGCGGGGCGGTCGGAAAGCGGCTGCAGGCCGAAGCGCTGAAGCGTCTGGATGACCAGCCGCTGCCGCTCGGCGCGGCCGAGGCCCTGCAGGAACAGCGGATAGTCGATATTGGCCGCGACGGTCCGGCGCAGCAGGACTGGGCGCTGGAACACCATTGCCTGCGCCGCTACCCGGGCGCTGCCGTCTGCCCAGAGCCGCAGGCCGGATGTCGGTTCGATCAGCCCGTGGCACAGACGCAGGAACAGGCTTTTGCCGGCGCCGTTCGGCCCCATCACCACAAGCCGGCGCCCGGCCTCGATGCTGATCGTGATATCCGACAGAAGCGGCCTGCCCGCGGCAGCATGCCCCGCGCGCACAAGCCGCAAGGGCAGGATCGGATGTCGCGCCGGTTTGCGGGCGGCGATCATCCCAGACGGTCCCGCGCCCATTGTCCGGCGCCCCATGCGGCGGCGTTCAGCGCCAGTGTCAGGGCCAGCAGGATGATCCCCAGCGCCACGGCCAGGCCAAGGTTGCCGCGGCTCGTTTCCAGCGTGATCGCCGTGGTCATCGTCCGCGTGTGTCCGGCGATGTTGCCGCCCACGATCAGCACGGCACCGACCTCGGCCGAGGCGCGGCCGAAACCGGCAAGAACCCCCGTCAGCAGGCTGACGCGGCCGTCCCACAGCAGCGTCGGCACCGCCCGAAGCCGGCTTGCGCCCAGGCTTCGCAGCTGTTCGCTGTATTCGGCCCAGAGATCCTCGGTCACCGAGCGGGTGAGCGACACGACGATCGGCAGGATCAGAAGCGTCTGCGCGACGATCATGGCCGTCGGGGTGAACAGGAGTGCAAGCGACCCCAGAGGCCCGGACCGCGACAGCACCAGGTAAACCGCCAGCCCCGCCACCACCGGCGGCAGCCCCATCAGCGCATTGAACAGGACGATCACCGCGCCCCGTCCCGGAAAGCGCGTCAGCGCCAGCGCGGCGCCCAAAGGCAGGCCGATCACGCAGGCGATCCCTACCGCGCTGAGGGTGACACGCAGGCTGAGCCCGATGATCTGCATCAGGGCCGCATCGCCGCGCGCGATCAGGAAGAAGGCTGTCGTGAAGGGGTCGCCCACAAGAATCCTCGTCGTTGCGCCGCGATAAGAACATGATTCAGAAACGCAGGCAAACATGTATGAAACGCAGGATAATGCATCAAAACAGCGTGGTGCGAGGCCGATTACCGAGGCCCGCGCCGCAGATCCCGGGCAGATGATGGTTGCTGTCGACCAAAAGCAGTCCCGACCGTCCCAAGGAGGAAGGAGGATCGGCTTTTCTTCCAAGAAGGCTCTTGCGGCTGCATCTTTGGGCAACCCGGACATCGGCCGATCACGCCGCCCGTAGCCGCGATATCCCGCCCCAGCCCGAACGAACGTCTTTCCCCAGTTGATGCATCGGGATGCGGCACCCCGCTCCGGCGGGTGACCTGGATATGGCTGAAGCGCGCGGCATGATCAAACGGCGGTCCGACAACAGAGCGAACAGGCAATCCGCGCGATACTGCATGTCATTTCCACGGCTGCTCGGCGCATCCGTGGATACGGCCGCTTCGCCTGAGCGACCAACGATGGCGCCCGCTGGATCGCAACCGAAGGGGTTCTTCCTGTTCTTCCCATCAGACCGATTGGCTGGCCGCGAACGGGGCGCTGGCAGAGCGGGCGCGCAACCGGCGACAGTTCCGGGGCTGTCCCCCAGAACCGAGGGCGAAGCGCCCGTTCTTAATGCCGCCAAGCGGGGGTTTCCGAAGGGTCGATGGCTCCCCTGCCGGGTATCGGCCGCCACGCCGGCCCTTCGCCTGGACCAGAGGCCAGATGCGGTCGGTTCGCGCGCCAGGCGACGCTGCCGGGCATTCAGCGTTCCGATACCCCGGGCACTGACACGGCTCAAGCGCACCAGCCATGCGCCGAAGATCGGGGAGCTGCACGTCAGACCTGCCCGCGCGTGCCCGCCAGCTCGGTGCGCGACCGGGCGAATGATCGGAACATCTCGGCTTACTTCCGGTTGTCGGAGCGAAAAATCCTTACGGGAGAAAGAGATGCCACAGAAGCTGAGAGACGCTGTCGTCGTCGTGACTGGCGCATCAAGCGGAATCGGGCGCGCGACGGCACGCATGTTCGCTGACCGCGGTGCGACGGTGGTGCTGGCCGCCCGCCGCGCCGAGGCGCTGGAAGAGGTCGCCACCGAATGCCGCAACGCCGGCGCGAACGCCCTGGTCGTGCCCACGGATGTACGCGACGAAGATCAGGTGCGCCGGCTGTGTCAGGCCGCGGTGGAACAGTTCGGAAGGATTGACGTGTGGGTGAACAATGCGGGCGTCGCCATGTTCGGCCGCTTCGAGGAGATCCCCCGCGAAATCTTCGACAATGTGATCAAGACCAATCTGTTCGGCTATGTTCACGGCGCGCGGGCGGTGCTGCCGGTGTTTCGCGAACAGGGTCATGGGGTCCTGATCAACAACGCCTCGATGGTGTCCTATGTGGGTCAGCCCTATACCAGTGGCTATGTGGCGTCCAAGCACGCGATCCGCGGCCTGGGCGAAAGCCTGCGGATGGAACTGATGGACGCGCCCGACATCCATGTCTGCACGGTGATGCCCGCCACGATCGACACGCCGCTGTTCCATCATGCCGCCAATTACACCGGCCGCGGTGCGAAGGGCATGGAGCCGATCTATCCGGCAGAGCTCTGCGCGGCGACGATCGTGCAGATGGCCGAACGCCCCATGCGCGAGGTCTTCGTCGGCAATTCCGGTCGGATGCTGGCCAGGATCCATGCGGTCGCGCCCGGCCTGACCGAGCGGCTCATGGCGCGGATGGTCGAGCGCAATCACCTGCGCGATACGCCCGCCCCCCATAGCCCAGGCAATATCCTGGCACCCATGGCCGAATGGACCGGTGTCAGCGGCAACTGGCGCAACGAAGCCTCTGACGGACGGTCGGGTGCCCTGCGTCTGGGCCTTCTCGGGCTGGGGCTGGCAGGGGTCGCCTGCCTGGGGTGGCATCTTGTGCGGGAACGCAGGCCCGAGCCGCGCTGGCGCCGGGCGCTGCCACGTCAGCTGCGCTCCCGCCGGCGGCGTGGGTGGGTCTGATGCGGCTCTGGCCCCGCGATGACAGCCACGAGGAGGGCGTGCGCTCCCAGTGGCACCGGCTGGAGGGGCTGCGCATCCATTCCCGCCGCTCGGATCAGCGGCCGCGGCATGCGGGGCCACCGATTGTCTGCGTCCATGGCCAGGTAGTCTCGAGCCGTTACATGACGCCGCTGATCCAGCGCATGGGCGCGCGCTTCCCCACCGTTGCGCCGGACCTGCCCGGCTTTGGCCGCAGCGACAAGCCGAACAAGGTGCTGACAATCCGCGAGCTTGCCGATGTCCTGGCCCACTGGATGCGCGCCGCCCTGGGGCGGCCGGCTGTGCTTCTGGGCAATTCGCTTGGTTGCCAGATCGCGGTGGAATGCGCAGTTCGACATCCCGAAACGGTTCAGGCCCTGGTGCTGCAGGGGCCGACGGCCGATCCGCGGTTGCGAAGTCCGGGACGCGCGGCGCTTGCCAATACGCTCAATACCTTCCGCGAAAGCTCGGTCGGGATCGGGCCGCTTCTGGACTATCTGCAGGCAGGGCCGTGGCGGGCGATCCGCACCGCCCAATACCTGCTTGCCGACCGGATCGAGAAGAAACTGCCCCAGATCCATCAGCCCGCACTGGTTGTGCGCGGCGCCAAGGACCTGAACGTAAGCCAGGGCTGGGCGGAAGAGGTCACGCGTCTGCTGCCGCGGGGCGAACTGCGTGTCATTCCCGGCGCGGCACATACGATGGTTGCGGTCGGCGCCCTGGAACTGGTGCGGGTCGCAACGCCATTTCTCCTCTCGCTGGACGAGAGGGCAGAGAAAGGAGCCTCATGATGCGGCCATTTCCGCCGTCCTATATCTCGAACTTCGATTCCGCTTCGGGCTTTCTGCGTGCCACGGCGCTTGCGCTCAAAGGCAAGGATTTTCCCGGCTGGGGCCTTGGCAGACCGGTCAAGAAGATCCTGCCGCTGGCCTCGCACCTGCCCGAATCCATACGCGAACTGATCTACGCGGGCGGTGGTCTGGGCGAGGGAATCGCGCCGTCGCAGACAGGCAAGGTCAGCGCCGAGCGGATTGCGGCATGGGTCACCGGGCTTTATCCGCGCCGCCCCTACCCCGGGGTGATGATCGGATCGTCAAACGGGGCGCTGACGCATCTTGCGACGGCGCTGGGAATGCCCTGGTTGCCCCAGACGATGTTCGTGCCCGTGCGTCAGACAAATGTGCATCCCGACGATGCCATTCCCGGCCTCGACAGCCACCGCGAAGCCGGCGAGGCGCTGCTCGCCGCCAATCCGGAACTTCAGCTGCATCACATGCATGATCCGAACCAGGATCGACTGATGCTGCACACCATGACCTATTTCCGGGTCAAGTGGCGTCGTCTCGCCGAGGCCTACAAGCAGTTCCTGCGCGACACGCTGTCACCCGGCGATCCGATCATCCTGATCGATTGCCAGCGGAAATGGCCCGTCACTAGGGTGTCGGACCGGTATTTCTTTCAGTTCGGCGCGCTCGGCGGCGCCTCGGAGAAGGATTTTTTCGAAGGCAGCCCCGCGGTGGCCGAGTATCTGGAGAAATACGGAAGCCATCGTCGCAAGTGGGAGCCGCCGGCCCCCGACCACACTGCGCCCGAGGCGGAATGGGGCTTCGAACCCGCCCTGCGCGCCGACCTCGAGGCTTTCGCGCGGGAACAGGGTCATCCGATCATCACCGTGAGTTTTGAGGAACCCGAGGATCTTTCGCCCCTGGTGGCCGAGTTCCACCGCAGCCTTTACCATGCGCGCGGCATGGCGGCAAACCGCCTGTTCGTCGAGAGCTTCCTCATGGTCGAGCCGCACTGGACGCTGCGCACCGGCTCGGTGCCCTACTGGATGAAGTTCAACATGCAGCCCTCGCTCGAGGCGCTGGAACGATATCTGAACGGGGCCGAACGCTACGAGGACATTCACCTGACACTGTTCCAGCACGGCGTCGATTGCGTGGGCCTGCCTCCGATCGACGACTGGCGGCGTCTGATCGCCACGCATGCGTCGCGCCGCGGCGCGTTTCTTGGCTTTGATCCCGATCTCTATCCCCGCGACTTCGGGGCGCTGGCAGGATATCAGGATGCGGTGCAACAGGACATCAAGGCACGCTATCCTCTTCCGGGGCCGGTGACGCTCGGGCAGTTCGGCAGCTTCATCGCCAGCCGTGGAGACGCGTTCGCGCCCCGGTGGGACGGTCTGCCAACCGAGGAGGACAGCAGGTGACGCAGCCTCAGCCGGTGCCAATCGTGCCCCATTTGCATTGGCTCGCAACTCGGCCCCCCGCGCGCCTCAGGTCGGGCGCATCCTGCCACTGGTGACTGCACCGAAGCGGCCTTCCTCTGCGAGCATGAACCGCCGCCGAAGACCGGTTCGGCGCTACGCCGTTGCGGCGCGGCAGGTCCGTGGCCGGTCGGCCAGCGCCTTTTCAACAATCCGCAGCTTGTCGGCGGCCGTGGTTCACCTGGCGTAACAACGTGGTTCACCTGGCGTAATAAACAGCAGGCCTCGGGCGAAACCTAACTGAATCTTAGGATTTCAAAGCGACCGTCTCCGCAGCATGCAAGGAGATGAGGCACCCAGATGCGGAACATATCGATCAGACTCAAGATACTCGGCGGTTTTGGGGGGATGGTCATACTGCTGACGGTGCTCGCCGTCACCGCCTTTGGCGGCGTGAACCGGATCACCGAGACCTTCCAGGATTATCGGACGGCCGCACGGGAGTCGGCGATCGCGAAGGAAATGTCGCTGGGATTGGCGCAGATGCGCTTCCGGCTGGTCTACTGGATGGCCACACGCAGCCCCGGGCAGATCGACCAGTTCGCCGCCGAATCGGCGAAACTGGTCGAAATCACGGAGCGTGCGCACGACATCCTTCTCAGGCCCGATCAGCAAGGTCAGCTTGCCGATATCGAGCGCAAGGTGGCGGCCTATATGGATGGCTTTGACCGGATGGTTGCCCAGCATTCCGCCGCGACGGAAGCGATTGCCCGCCTTGCAGCGCTGGAACGGCCGATGCAGGAAACGGCAATGGCGATCCTGACCGCAGGAGCCGGGGACGGCGATACCCAACTGGTTCTGAGCGGCGGCGAACTTCTGGACAAGGTGCTCGAAGCCCGGGTTCTGACCGAGAGATTCGCCCAGGATGTCGATCCGGCAAAGATCGAACAGATCCAGTCGACGCTCGCCTTGGCAGACGAGTTGAACGAAGCCTTGCACAACAGCACGGCGAGCCCGCTTCGGCGGTCGCTTTCGCAGCAGCTGCGTGACCTCATCTCGAACTACCGCAGCGAATCCGACAATCTGGCTACGGCGCTGTTCGCACGTGAAACGACCTTCCGGCAGGATCTTGTGCCACTTGGGCCCGAACTGAACGAAATATTCTCGGCTGTTGCCGGGGCCGCCGATGACGCCCGCGACCGGCTCGGTGCCCTGGGGCTTGACCAGTCGGGCCAAACGGTCCGTCTGGTGGTGGGTATTGCAGCGGCCTGCATCTTTTCCGGCATCCTGCTGGGCTGGTGGCTGGGGCAGCGCATCTCCAACGGCGTCACGGGCGTATCCACCGCAATGAGCAGCATCGCGCAGCGCAAGTTCGAAACGGTGGTTCCCGGCGTGGATCATGGCGACGAGATCGGTGTGATCGCTCGCAATCTGTCGGAATTCCGGGACCAGCTTGCCGAGGCGGCGCGCCAGCAGGCGGGTCAGCGGCAACGGCAGATCGAGCAGGAACGCGTGGTTCGCGACCTGACCCAGGGGCTGGAGCGGCTGGCCGAAGGCGACCTGACCCAGAAGATCGACAGCCCGCCGGCAAACCCCTTCCCGTCGGATTACGAGCAGTTGCGTCAGACGTTCAATGGCCTGGTCGACAGTTTGAACGACATGGTTCTTGCCATCTCGGAAAGCGCGGGCGGCGTGCGCGGCGGGGCGACCGAAATCGCCCAGGTCGCACAGGATCTGTCCTCGCGCGCGGAAACCCAGGCGGCCACGCTTGAACAATCGGCGGCCTCGCTCAACGAGCTGACCGAAAGCGTGCGGGCGACGGCCAGCAAGGCCGCCCAGGCGAGCCAGGCCACACTTGAGAACAAGCGTGAAGCGGAAGCCGGCGGCGCGATTGTGCGCGAAGCGGTCGCCGCCATGCGGCAGATCGAGAAAAGCTCGGATCAGATTACCCGGATCATCGGTGTGATCGACGACATCAGCTTCCAGACCAATCTGCTTGCGCTCAATGCCGGGGTCGAGGCCGCCCGCGCGGGGGACGCAGGACGAGGATTTGCTGTCGTCGCTTCCGAGGTTCGGGCGCTCGCGCAACGCGCCTCGGACTCGGCGCGCGAAATCAAGGCGCTCATTTCGGAAAGTTCGCAGCAGGTCGAGGAAGGCAGCGCCCTTGTCGGAAAGACCGGCGCAAGCCTCGAAGACATCCTGCGCAAGGTTTCGGAGGTGTCGACCCTGGTGGCCGAAATTGCCACTGCTGCCAACGATCAGGCCCGCGGCCTGACCGAGATCAACACCGGTGTGAACCAGATCGACGTGGCAACGCAGCAGAACGCGGCCGTCGCCGAGCAGAGTACGGCAGCTGCCACCTCCCTTCTGTCGGAGGCCGAGCAGTTGAACGATACCCTCGCACGGTTCCGGGTGGCCGAGACCCGGCCGAAGGTGCCGACAACTGCGTCGCGGCCCGATGGGCGTGCTGCGGCTGCCCCGGCGCAACGCCCCGCCCCGGCCCGAAAGGCGTCTGTGGCAGGTGCCGGATCCTGGGAATCATTCTGAGCTGCCGCGCAGATGCAGACCGGGCGCCCGTGCCCTATCCCATCGATGACAGCCGCGCCGCCGCAGGGCGGCGCGGTTGCCACATCAGCCCCTGGCGTCGCCGTCCCGTGTCATTGGTCGTGACGGGCCAGCCAGTCCTTCAGAAAGGCGATCTCGGCCTCCTGTGCCGCGATGATCTCTTCGGCCAGGGCGCGCAACTCCGGATCGTGGCCATGCGCAAGCACAATCTGCGCCATTGCTACCGCACCTTCATGGTGCGGGATCATGCCGCGCGCAAAGTCGATATCGGCGTCTCCGGAATAATCGATCTCCATGTCCGCATGCATTCGCGCATTAGCCGCGGCGAAGGCCTCGGTCGAGGGGCTGGTCGTTCCGGGTTGCCCATGATGCGCATGCCCGTGGCCCGGCGTCTGACCACTTGCCGCGCTGGCCAGGGCAAGAAGCGTTGCGGATGCAACAGCGGCTATAAATCGGTTCGGCATAGAATTCTCCTTATTTGACGGATCGGTCGCTGGTCGCCTCGTAACCTTCCTCGCGGATCACAGCGAGAACCGCGGCCTCGTCATCCGCGCCCTCAACCCGCACCCGCCCCGCATCACGATCAATGGTGACCGTTGCGGACGGCGCATGGGTGAGGATCGCAGTGCGGATTGCCGCTTCACAATGTCCGCATGTCATGCCTGTTACATGAAATTCCATCGAAGCTCCTTTCAACGCCGGGCGAATCCAGCCTGGCCGTTGTGAATGTTCCAGTCACTGGAAGGTCAAGTGCCCGAGAGCTTTACGGCGGCAGCTTCCCGGCCGGAAGCGAGGCGCGTTTTCCGGCAAGATCGGCGAGGATCGGGCAGTCGGGTCGCTTGTCACCGGCGCAGGCAGCGACGAGCTGCGACAGCGTGGCCTGCAGGCTTTGCAGTTCGGCGATCTTGGCCGCGATCCTGTCAAGATGCGTCCGGGCCAGCCGTTTGACATCCTCGCTCGCGCGGGAATCATCGGCATAAAGCTCAAGCAGGGCGCGGCATTCCTCGATGCTGAACCCCAGCGCGCGCGCACGGCCCAGAAACGCGAGCTTGTGAACGTCGTTCTCCCGAAAGACGCGATAGCCGTTCATGTCGCGCAGGGGCCGGACCAGGCCGATATCCTCGTAATAGCGGATTGTCTTTGCGGGAAGGCCAGAAACCTGCGCGGCGCGCTTGATGTTCATGGGATGGCCCCGCTCGCGAGTGTCGGTTCGGATATGCTCGAATGGCTTCCGCGACGATCGGCTGCAACCCTGCGCAACCGCAGCGCATTGGCCAGAACGAAGACACTGGACAGCGCCATTGCCCCTGCGGCAAGCGGCGGCGACAGAAGCAGCCCGAAGGCCGGGAAAAGCACGCCCGCAGCAACCGGGATCAAGGCCGTATTGTAGGCAAAGGCCCAGAAGAGATTCTGGCGGATATTGCGCATGGTGTGCCGGCTGACCTCCAGCGCGTTGATGACACCGTTCAGATCTCCGGACATCAGCACCACTTCGGCGCTTTCGATCGCCACGTCAGTTCCGGTTCCGATCGCAACGCCGACATCGGCGGCGGCCAGCGCCGGTGCGTCATTGACCCCATCCCCGACAAAGGCAACGGAACCCTCGGCCTGCAAGGCCCGGATCGCCTCGACCTTGCCATCGGGCAGAACCTCGGCGACCACATGGTCGATGCCCAGCTCGGCGGCGATGGCCATGGCGGTCGCACGGTTGTCACCGCTGATCATTGCAACGCGCAGCCCCAGCCGATGGAGCGCCGCGATAGCCCCCGGGGTAGAGGCCTTCATGCGGTCCGCCACGGCGATCATCGCGGCAGCGGTCCCGTCGATCGCGACGTAAAGCGGCGTATCGCCGCGTGCGGCCCGGGCCGCACCCGCATCGGCAAGGGCACCCAGGGATACCCGCTCGCGCGTCATCAGGCGGTCGGCGCCCACCAGGATGCTTCGCCCATCAACCTCGGCCTGCAGGCCAAGGCCGGTCAGTGCGGCGAACCGGACGACTTCGGGCAGCGCAAGCCCGCGCGCCTCGGCCGCCTCGACGATCGCCCGGCCGACGGGATGCTCCGAACGTGCCTCGACCGCGGCGACCAGTCGCAGGATCTCATCCGCCTTTTGTCCCGGCGCAAGCTCGAGCGCAACCAGGGCCGGCCGGCCCTCGGTCAGCGTGCCGGTCTTGTCGAAGGCAACGGTCCTGACGCCCGCCAGGGCCTGCAAGGCCCCTCCCCGGCGGAACAGAACCCCAAGATCGGCAGCCCGCCCGGTGCCCACCATGATCGATGTAGGCGTGGCCAGCCCCATCGCGCAGGGGCAGGCAATGATCAGCACAGCAACGGAAGCGACCATGGCCGGGCCGATCCCTGCCCCGGCCAGCAGCCAGCCGGCCAGTGTCAGCGCCGCGATCGCCATCACCGCAGGCACGAAACGATAGGTCACACGGTCCACCAGCGCCTGAATGGGCAGCTTGGCCCCCTGTGCATCCTGAACCATGCGGATGATCCGCGCCAGAACCGTATCGGCGCCGACATGCGTGGCGCGAAACACCAGCGCGCCGCTGCCGTTCACGGTGCCCCCGGTCACCGTCGCGCCCGGCAGCTTCTGCACCGGCACGGGTTCCCCGGTGATCATGCTCTCGTCCAGGAACGAGCTGCCGCTGACCACCTCGCCGTCAACCGCAACGCGTTCGCCAGGCCGAAGATGCACGCGGTCGCCGGGCCGAATTGCCTCGACCGGCATGTCGACGGTGACCCCTTCGCGTTCGACACGCGCCGCGCGCGGTTGCAACCCCACCAGACGCGCGATCGCGGCGCCCGTCCTGCCACGGGCTCGCGCCTCAAGCCACCGGCCCAGAAGGATCAGGGTGACGATCACCGCCGCAGCCTCGAAATAGACCGCGCGGCTGCCCTCGGGCAGAAGCGACGGCGCGAAAGTTGCAATGACGGAGAACCCGTAAGCGGCACTTGTGCCCACCGCGACAAGGCTGTTCATGTCCGGGGCGCCCCGCACCAACGCCGGAAATCCCTGGCGGTAGAAGCGTCGCCCCGGCCCGGCCAGGACCGCTGTGGTCAGCAGGAATTGCAGGATCCAGCTTTCCCACATGCCGATCGTGTCCATCACCCAGTGATGCATGGCCGGGACTGCATGGCTACCCATCTCGAGCATGAAAACCGGCAGCGTCAGCGCGCCGGCGACAAGCGTCCGCCGCGCCATTTGCCGCGTCTCATCCGACTGCACCGTCGCCTGAGCAGGATCGGGCCGGTCGCCGATGATCTCTGCCGGGTAACCTGCCGCTGTGGCGGCCCGGACCAGCGCTTCGGCGCAGTCCGGCAGCGCGATGTGGCGAACTGTCGCTGTTTCCGTGGCAAGGTTGACCGAGGCTTCAAGCACCCCTTCGACCTGTTGCAGCGCGCGCTCGACCCTGCCCACGCAGGATGCACAGGTCATGTCGTGCAGGGCAAGCCGCGTCCGTGTTTCGGCCGCCGGATATCCGGCCCGCGCAAGGGCTGCGGCCACTTCCGCCAGATCGAACCCGCCTTCGATGCGCAGGGTGCTGGTAGCAAGGCTTGCCTCGGCGCGATCGACGCCTGACAGCGAGGCGACCGCCCGCTCGGCGCGGCCGATGCATCCAGCGCAACTGATCCCGGTCAGGGGCAGGAGAAGGGTTCGGGAAACGGACATGGAGCGCTCCTTCCGAGTCGTTTCCCCCCTTGTGAACCTTCCCGTGACTGGAAGGTCAAGCGCTGCAGCGTCACGTCACCGCGACTGCGAGCGGTATGAGGCCGTCGATTTCTGCATCGAGCCGGTCGCCCCGCACGACAGGCCCGACCCCGGCCGGGGTGCCCGTCATGATCAGATCGCCCGGCTGCAACGTGAAGAGACGGGACAGGTATGCGATGATCTCTGGCGTTTTCCAGATCATCTGGGCAAGATCGCCGGCCTGCCGGGGTGCGCCATTTACCCGCAGGGTGATCGTACCTGCTTCGGGATGCCCGATGCGACTTGCCGGAACAAGGGTGCCGCAGGGCGCAGAATGGTCGAAGGCCTTGCCAACCTCCCAAGGGCGACCCAGTGCCTTTGCCTCGGCCTGCAGATCGCGCCGTGTCATGTCCAGCCCCACGGCGTAACCGAAAACATGTTCGAGAGCCGTTTCGACAGGAATATCGGCCCCACCGCGTGACAGGGCCACCACCAGCTCAACCTCGTGGTGCACATCCCCTGTTGCGGGCGGATAGGGAAAAGCCGCGCCATCCGTCGCAAGGTTTGATGGGCTCTTGAGGAAAAAGAACGGCGGCTCCTTGTCGGGATCATGCCCCATTTCGACGGCATGGGCGGCATAGTTGCGCCCCACGCAGAAGATCCGGTGCACGGGAAAACGCTTGTCGGTCCCTGCTACGGGAAGGCTGGAGCAAGCGGGCGGATCGATAACGTAGGCAGGGGATGTCATCAGCTTCTCCTCGCGATTGGGTCGCGCATTACTGGCATGACTGTGGCTACTTGGCGAGGGCATCGTCGCTGCGCGCTGGCGCCCTTGCATCGGGATCGTGGTTCCCCGCACCTCTCGCGTCCACTGGGGGCATCACGAAGGCAGGCCGCCGATCGGGTGATCATGCACATCGCCGATGCCACGCGGGTCCGTGCAGGGCACCTGTCCGGGCGGTCTGATTCCGCGAACCCGACAGGTCCGCGATACCTTCGGAGGCTTTGTTTCGACCGCAGTCAAACCGGCCAGCGCAGGATACCGTTCAAGACGATGCCTGGCCGAGGCGGGCGCGTCCGTCAGCAGGACGCTCACGCCCGGACCTGAGCAGGCGCGATCTGTCCGGCCGCCCGCAGCGCCGGTCCTTCCGCCGTGAACACCCGGCCAGACGATGCGCCGCGAACGACCGGAACGTCCCGCCGCCTGGCCTTCCCCCGCGACATCAGCGGTGCGGCGTTTCCATCGCCAGAAGAAGCAGCCGGAACTCGTCTGCTTCGGCGGCCAGAAGCGCCATCTCGGGCGTCGGCACCGCGCCCGGATCCTCCTGATGATCCCGCATCAATTGCCGGTCCTCAAGGAACAGACGCAGATCGGCCTGTGCCTCTGCTGGCAGATGCCGGCCAAGCAGGGCCAGCATCTTGCGGTGGGCAACAAGCCGTCCCTCCAGCGCGGCACATCTGGTCTCCTGCATTATCCCCTCCTGGTTGGTGTCACGTCTGACGCTGATCCGGAACGCGCCGTGATCGAACAGGTTCCGCGGTCGCGGCATCCGCTGTCTGGCTTTGCGGATGCGTCGCGGCCGATCGCGGGCCGCGGTGCGACCGTCTCCGCGTCAAGGCAAGCGAGACGCCAGCAGGCGCGATCGGGCATCCTCCACCACCACCCGCATCCAGTGCCGGGTGAATGCTCGGTTGCCGCATATGTCTTGAACGGTTGGTCAGAAACCGCCGGGGTCATTGAACAGGCCCGCGTCGCTGGTGCCTGATCCCTTGGGCTCCGTGAGAGCCCTCACCTCCGCAGAAGCCAGATGCTTCAGCTGTCGGCCGGCTTCGACGCTCTCAACCAGAAGCATGTTCGAGCTCCGCATTCGGCGCAGCATGCCCGGCCGATACCGCAGGTCATTCCGGTTTCGTCAGAGACGGCCGACGCGCCTCGCGCAGCGCCAGAAAGTCGGCCGCGGAAGCACTGCGTTCGGCAAGTCCGGGTAGTGGGTGGCGACAAACGGCGTCAGAACAAGTGCACTGACCCCGCGTCGGGCAGGTCTGTCTGCGTCATGGAACCTGTCGCCCTGGGTCCCACCAGCCGTTCCGCAAGATCCTGGAGATGGAGAAGGCCGATGGCCCATTCGGAATTGACCTGTACCGAGGCAGGAACTTCCTGCGAGAGGCGGGTCATGAACCGCGTCATATCCTCGATCCCCTGGCGCAGGTAATCCACCTTCTGCCCCTCCTGCAGCAGAAGCTGCCGCATTTCGGTGCCCTGTCCTGCCTCCTGGGCAAGCGCCGCCCCGACAAGCTGGTCGATGCGTGCGGCCTCTTGGGAAAGAGCCGCAAGTTCGTTGGCGCAGCGGTCAAGGACCGCGCCAAGCGCCGACACGGCAGCGTCTGTCATAGCTTGCCCACCACCTGCTCGATGCATTGTTTCATTTGCTCGGTCGTGAACGGCTTCTTGAGAAAGTTGTTCATTGCAAGCTTCTGCCCGCGTTCGATCACCTCCCGGTCGGCGCGCCCCGTGATCAGGATGAAGCCAATACGCTGCGTCGCCTTGTTCATTCGCAAGGCCTCCAGCAATTGCAAGCCGTCAAGGCCCGGCATGTTGTAATCCGACACGACAAGATGCACCGGGTTGGCCGCAAGCATCGTCAGGGCGGAGTGCCCGTCATTCGCGGTCTGGTAATTCGAAATACCGATTTCATCCAGCGCCTGGGTGATGAGCGCCCGGCTCACCGACATGTCGTCGACCACCATGATCCGCAAACTGTTCTTGAGTGACATGCATCGCTTCCTTATCGCTGGTGGAGAGGCTGCGCATCGCGCACCGGCGCTTCCGTGCGCACATAGCTGGTAACGCCTTCGCTGTGAAAATACGGCACTGCCGAGGCAGAGATCCGCTCGGAATGTCCGATGAAAAGATGCCCGCCGGGCGCAAGCAACTGGGCGTAGCGGCGCCAGAGTACATCCTTGGTTTCGGCATCAAGATAGATGACGACATTCCGGCAGAAGATGATGTCGAATGGCCCCTGGAACGGCCATTGCGCCAGGAGATTGAGAACCTTGAACGTAATGATCCCCTTCGCGACGTCGGTCACCTCGTAATAGCCCGTCCGGGTGGCCACCGGACGCAGATAGCGCTGGCGCGTTGCCGCCGGCAAAGGCTCCAGCGCCTGTTCGGAATACTGTCCGGCAGTCGCCGTCGCGATCACCTGAGGATCGATATCTGTTGCCAGGATCTTGACGTCGAACTTCGCAGCCTCGGGCCACATGTCGAGCAAGGTGAACGCCAGGCTGTAGGGCTCTTCTCCGGTGGAACAGCCAGCCGACCAGATCCGCAGTCGCCCGCCACGGCGGGCGCGCTCGATCAGTGGGGGAAGTGCCACCGTGCGAAGACGCTGGAAGTGGTGCTCCTCCCGCATGAAGCGCGTGACATTGGTGGTAAGCGAGGAGATCATGCAGCCGCGTTCATCGCCGCCCTGCCCGCTTTCGACCAGTGCCAGATACTGGGCGAAGCTCTGCATGCCCAGGGTCCGGAGGCGCTTGGACAGGCGGGAGATGACCAGCGGCTTCTTGGAATCCGGCAAGACGATGCCGGATTCACTATACACCAGCTTTGCGAGCCGACGGAACTCATCGGCCGAAAGTGCGATGGCCGGCTGCGCGCCCGCGGCAATCGTCATTTCACGACCCCCAGCGTAGCAGGCATGATCAAATCCAGCTCGATCAGACGGATCAGACGGTCCTCGACCGAAAGCACCGCCTCCACGAATGCCTTCGCCTTGTCGGAAACGACGTCCGGCGTCGGCTTGAAGTCTTCGCCGGGTGCGCTGAGGATGTCTGAAACGGCCTCGACCAGAAGGCCCACCGTCTTGGATCCGATCGTCACGATGATCACGACATGGCGTTCGCTGGGTTCGGCGGCGCCAAGGCCAAGCCGCGCCGAGAGATCAACCACGGGAAGCACGGCGCCCCGAAGGTTCATCACCCCGCGGATGTAGTCGGGGGCGTGTGGCAGGACGGTGGTCGGCGTCCAGCCCCGGATTTCCCGCACCGAACCGATGTCGATGCAGAAGTCCTGACCGGCAACCCGGAAGGACACGATTTCGCGCTGTGTCACGGCGATAGGTTCTGCTGCGGCCGACATGGGTTCAACCTCCTGCTACGGCGAGTCGGTGGGGGACGGCTTCGGCTTCGCTTTTCAGCCCCGAAGCAAGTTCGTCGGTATCGAGGATAAGCGCGATTCGCCCGTCCCCGAGGATCGTTGCGGCCGCAATTCCGGGAATGTGGCCATAGTTGCCTTCAAGTCCCTTGATCACGACCTCGCGTTGATCGACCACACGGTCGACGGCCAGCGCAGTTCGGCTTCCGGCGCTGTTTTCCAGCAACAGCAGGACGCGGCCCTTCAGATCGGACGGACGTTCCTGCAGACCGAGGCAGACCCCAAGGTCAAGGATCGGGATATATCCCCCCCGGATCGACAGGAAGATCCCGTCGGTGCCGATGCGATGGATGTTGGCCGGATCGGCCTGAACGGTTTCCTGAAGGGCCGTCGTCGGCAGGATCAGGGTTTCACCGTTGGCCTCGACAACCATGCCTTCCAGCACTGCAAGCGTCAGCGGCAGGCTGATCGTCACCGTCGTTCCAAAGCCTGGGCGCGAACTGATCGAGACGCGGCCGCCAAGGTTCTGGATCTCGCTCTTCACGACATCCATGCCGACGCCGCGACCCGAAAGGTTCGAAACCTCGGCCTTGGTCGAGAAGCCGGGCAGGAACAGCAGATTGTCGATCTCGTTGTCGGTGAGTTCCTTGTCCGCAGGGATGAGCCCCTTGGAAATCGCAACCTCCCGCACGCGTGGTCTGTTGATCCCGGCTCCGTCATCCGACAGCTCGATGATGACCCTGCCCGAACGATGGGCCGCAGTCAGGATGACGTTGCCTTGCTCGGGCTTGCCATTGGCCAGGCGGATCTCGGGCGGCTCAAGCCCATGATCGACAGCATTGCGGATCATGTGGGTCAGCGGATCGCCAAGCCGTTCGATCACGGTCTTGTCAACCTCGGTTGCGTCGCCGATCGTCGAGAAATGGACGTTCTTTCCAGCCGCCTGCCCCGCCTCACGCGCGATCCGCGCCATGCGCTGGAACAGCGGCTTCACCGGCTGGGCGCGGATCGCCATGATCCGCTCCTGTACCTCGCTGGACAACCTCTTGAGCTGATCGAGCGACACCTCGACCCGATTGCCCTGCGGCAGCTTGACCTCCGAGATGGACTGGGTGAGCATTGCCTGATTGATGACCAACTCGCCCACGAGGTTGATCAGCCGGTCCACCCGCTCAAGATCAACCCGTATCGTCGGTCGTTGCTGCACCGGCGCGCTGGCCGCAGCGGCCGCTGGCGAGGGCGCAACGGAAGGGGCCGCAGCAGTCTGCGCCGGGGCGAGTTCCACCACATGCGCGGGCTCCTTTTTCAGAAGATCCGCATCAGGTGGCGCCTCGATCAGAGGAGAGGGAAAATCCGGCACTTTGTTCCCCTTTTCGGCGTTGATCTCCAGATCGCAGAGTCCCTCGACGAAGTCGAAAACCTCGCGAACGGCCATCTCGGGTTCGGTCGTCTCCAGGTGCAGGATCCAGTCGATGACCGGCTCGTCCCAGACCAGGTTGCTGAGTTGCGGAACCCGATGCAGATCCGCTTCCACCGTCAAAGTGCCAAGCCGGCCGAGCGCCTGGAACAGCAAGGCCGGTTCATTGCCAGTCGCGTAAAGCCCGCGATGCGGCGAGAAGCGGATGACAAAGACGTTCGGACCCTCGGGTTCGTCCGGAGGGGCGCCGAACATATCCAGCGCAAACGTCACGGGGACGAAGGCGGCAGCAGCGGCCTCGTCGGCGGCCCCGTCATCATTTCCGATCAGCGCGGCAAGCTCAGCCACAAGGGCGGCGTTTTCGGCGGGATCGCATTCCTGACCGTTGCGCGCCATGACCACAAGATCTGCAAGCCGATCGCCCGCCCTGTGAAACAGGCGCAGGACATCGTCATCAACCGTCAGCTTCTCGGACCGGACAGCATCCAGAACACTCTCAAATTTATGTGCAAACTCGACCAGGGTGTCGAGGTTGAACGCGCCCGCACCCCCCTTGATCGAATGAACGGCGCGAAAAACCGCGTTCAGCGTCTCCTTGTCGCGCTGACCGCGCCCCATGGCGCCGAAGCCGTCGGAAACCGCTTCGAGCAGATCTTCACATTCTTCAAAAAAGCCTTCACGTATGTCGTTGCCACTCATCGCATCCTCACATCGTCGTCACGCGCTGGATAGCCGCGACGAGCTTTTGCTCGTCGAACGGCTTCACAATCCAGCCGGTCGCACCGGCGTCACGTGCCCGAGCTTTCAGCTCTGGGGCGCTTTCGGTTGTCAGAACCAGGATCGGAAGGGCGCGATATTCACGCTGGCGTCGCACCGCCTCGATAAAGCCGAACCCGTCCATCCTGGGCATGTTGATATCGGTGATGACGATGTCCGGCATTTCCTCGGAAAGACGTTCGAGCCCGTCCAGACCATCCTCCGCAAGCCGGACCTCGAATCCCGCTTCGCGCAGCGCCTGATCGAGAAGGCCCCGCATGGTGCGCGAATCGTCCACGGCAAGCACCTTGATCGTCATGCCACCTCTCCCTGTACGAAAAAGTCCAGCGGGACACCCAGGCGTTCGAGGCCCGAGGTGAACGCCTCCGAGGGATCGATGATTCGAAGCGGCGCCTGATCCTGATCCCACTGCCGTTTGGTCGCAATCAGCACCTGCAGGCACAGCGCGCTGAGTTGCGAGACCCGTGCCGCATTCAGATCCAGCGGTGTCTCCCGCAGATGCTCCAGTGCCTCGGCAAGCTCGTCGGCCGCGTTCAGATCAAGCCGCTCCGGCAGATCGAGCAGCTTTGGCGGTCTTTGTTCTGCCGGTTCGATCGGCAGGGCAGAATCCTCTGTTGTGTCAGTCATGAGTCTGGCTGGCCTCCGGCGTTCGTTGAACCTCGCAGCGCGGCTGCGGTAAAAACGATCTACAGGACGGTCTTTAAGAAACAGTTACATCGCACGGGCAGGATGCCGCCGCGTTCACGACCGGGGCCAGATCCGGCGAAACGGGAAAAAGCGCACCTAACACTGAAGAAGAACGAAAAGGACTTTACCGACAAGGAACACTAACGCTAGGCTAACGGAACATCGGCCGCCCGATGGCGCGGCTTTTGCAATTCTGGGGGGAAGTCCAGTGAAACACTACCTTCTTGCGACTGCGGTCGCATCCTTTATCGTGCCTGCGGGCGCTTCTTTCGCAGCAACCGACATCCAGTGGTGGCACGCTTTCAGCGGCCGCCTGGGCGAGCTTCTGGAAGCGCAGGTTGCCGACTTCAACGAGTCGCAGTCGGACTATCGCGTGATCGCCACGCACAAGGGCAACTATTCCGAGGCGCTGAATGCGGGTATCGCGGCGTTCCGTGCCGGTCAGCAGCCGCATCTTCTGCAGGTCTTCGAGGTCGGCACGGCGACGATGATGGGCGCGCGCGGCGCCATCAAGCCGGTCTTCGAAGTCATGGAAGAAAGCGGCTTGCCCTTCGACGAATCGGCCTATCTTCCGGCCGTGACCGGTTACTACACCACCGTGGACGGGCAGATGCTGTCCTTCCCCTACAACTCGTCCACACCGGTCATGTATGTCAATCTGGACAAGTTGGCCGAGGCGGGCATCGATGCGGACGTCGATCTGACCACCTGGAGCCAGGTGGACGAGGTGCTCACGCAGCTGCGCGACGCGGGCGTCAGCTGCCCCTTTACCACGTCCTGGCAAAGCTGGGTTCATCTTGAAACGCTTTCGGCCCGCCACGATCAGCCGTTTGCGACGCAGGAAAACGGCTTTGCCGGCTTTGACACCGAACTGGTATTCAATGGCCCCGTGCAGGTTGCCCATATCGAGATGCTGGGCGAATGGGCGCGCGACGGTCGCTTTACCTATGCCGGTCGCCGCAACGAGGCCGGGGCAAACTTCCGCGCCGGTGAATGCGCCATCTTCACCGAAAGCTCGGCAGGTTATGCCGGGGTGAAGGCCGAAGCTGATTTCGACTTTGATATCCGCCCGCTGCCCTACTGGGACAATGTGGAAGGCGCGCCGCTCAACACGATCATCGGGGGTGCCTCGGTCTGGGTGATGGCCGGCAAGAGCGATGACGAATATCGCGGCGTTGCGGCCTTCCTGAACTACCTCTCGTCGCCGGAAGTGCAGGCGCAGTGGCACCAGGATACGGGCTATCTGCCGATCACCCAGGCCGCTTATGACCTGACCCGTGAACAGGGCTTCTATGACGAGAACCCGGGCACCGAAGTGGCCGTGGAGCAGATGACGGCGCAAGAGCCGACCGGCAACTCGAAAGGCCTGCGTCTGGGCAGCTTCGACCAGATCCGCACGATCATCGACGAAGAGCTGGAAGGCGTCTGGGCCGGCAACAAGACTGCCCAGCAAGCGCTTGATACGGCTGTGGAGCGTGGCAACCCGCTCCTGCGTCGGTTCGAGCAGGCGAACCGCTAGGGGCCTGGTCCGGTCGGGGCGCCGCCGCGCGCCCCGATCGCGCTTCGCTTCGGCGAAGCCCGAGTTTCAAGGACAAGCATGGAAAAGCGCGTCACCTTCAAGGGCTGGAAGCTGCCCCTGCTGCTGCTGGCACCACAGATCATCGTCACGGCGATCTTCTTTTTCTGGCCTGCGGGACAGGCGATCTGGCAGTCGCTGTTCATCCCCGACCCGTTCGGCCTGTCGATGCAGTATGTCGGGCTGGGCAATTTCGAATATCTGCTGCAGGACCGCTATTACCGCGCGGCCTTCGTCACGACCGCGATCTTCTCGATCTCGGTCACGGTGGTGACAATGGTGGTGGCGCTGCTGCTGGCCGTGATGGCGGACCGGCTGATCAAGGGCTCCGGCACCTACCGGACACTGCTGATCTGGCCCTATGCCGTGGCGCCGGCGGTCGCGGGCGTGCTGTGGATGTTCATGTTCAACACCCGCGTCGGCGTGGTGACCTGGTATCTGGGTCAGATGGGCTACAGCTGGAACCACGTGCTGAATCAGAACGAGGCGATGACGCTGGTGGTGATTGCCTCGGCCTGGGGACGGATCAGCTATAACTTCCTGTTCTTCCTGGCCGGCCTTCAGGCGATCCCGCGTTCGGTGATCGAGGCCGCGGCGATCGACGGCGCCCGGTTCTGGACCCGGTTCCGTACCATCGTCCTGCCGCTTCTGTCGCCGGTGACGTTCTTCCTGCTGGTGGTGAACATCATCTATGCCTTCTTCGAGACCTTCGGCGTGATCCACACGATCACCGGCGGCGGCCCCCAGCAGGCAACCACGACGCTGGTGTACAAGGTCTATGCCGACGGGTTCGTCGGGCAGGATCTTGGTTCCTCGGCGGCGCAGTCGGTCATCCTGCTGGTTCTGGTGGCGATCCTGACAGTGATCCAGTTCAAATACATCGAACGCAAGGTGCATTACTGATGGCGGGCATGGTTGAAAAACGCGGGCTCGGCCACTGGATGACGCATGCCGGGCTGATCCTCGGGGTTCTGGTCATCTGCTTCCCGATCTGGCTGGCCTTCGTGGCCTCGACGGTTTCCCAGCCCGAAATCGTGCGGCCGCCGATGCCGCTCTTGCCTGGGGACCGGTTGATCGAGAACTACAGCAAGGCACTGTTTTCCGGCGTGAACGCGCCGGTCTGGCTGATGCTGTTCAACTCGGGGGTGATGGCGCTGGGGATCACCTTCGGCAAGATCGTGATCTCGCTGCTTTCGGCCTTCGCCATCGTCTATTTCCGGTTTCCGGGGCGCAAGCTGTTCTTCTGGCTGATCTTCCTGACGCTGATGCTGCCGGTCGAGGTGCGGATCGTTCCCACCTACGAGGTGATCGCGGGGCTCGGGCTCCTGAACAGTTACACCGGGCTGATCCTGCCGCTGGTGGCCTCGGCGACGGCGACCTTCCTGTTCCGGCAGTTCTTTCTGACCGTGCCCGACGAACTGGCCGAGGCTGCCCGCGTCGACGGAGCCGGGCCGATGCGGTTCTTCTTCGACATCCTCCTGCCGATGAGCCGCACCAACATCGCCGCGTTGTTCGTGATCCTGTTCATCTATGGCTGGAACCAGTATCTCTGGCCGCTTCTGATCACGACCGACCCCAGCATGAACACCGTGGTCATGGGGATCCGGCAGATGTTCCCCTCGGGCGATGACATCGCCGACTGGCCGGTCATCATGGCCACGTCGATCCTTGCAATGCTGCCGCCGGTGATGGTGGTAATCCTGATGCAGAACCTCTTCGTGAGGGGTCTGGTAGAAAGCGACAAGTAATGGCAACCCTCACCCTTGATAATGTGCGCAAGAACTACGGTCAGACCGAGGTTATTCACGGAGTGTCGATCGATGTGACCGACGGGGAGTTCATCGTGATCGTCGGGCCCTCCGGCTGCGGCAAGTCAACCTTGCTGCGTATGGTCGCGGGACTTGAAACCATCACCTCGGGCGATGTGCGCATCGGTCCGGACCGGGTGAACGACCGCGAGCCGATGGACCGCAACATTGCCATGGTGTTCCAGAACTACGCGCTCTATCCGCATATGAGCGTCTATGACAACATGGCCTATGGTCTCAAGATCGCCGGCACGCCCAGGGACGAGATCGCGGCGCGGGTGGCCACTGCGGCGCGGATGTTACAGCTGGAACCCTATCTGCAGCGCCGCCCGCGCGAACTGTCCGGGGGGCAACGCCAGCGGGTTGCGATGGGCCGCGCGATCGTGCGCAAGCCGGCGGTGTTCCTGTTCGACGAACCCCTGTCAAACCTGGATGCCAAACTGCGGGTGCAGATGCGTCTGGAAATCAAGGCCTTGCAGCGCGATCTTGGCGTGACTTCGCTTTATGTCACGCACGATCAGGTCGAGGCGATGACGCTGGCCGACCGGATGATCGTGATGAACGCGGGCGTGGCCGAACAGATCGGCGCGCCCCTTGAGGTCTATGCCGATCCGGCCACGACCTTTGTCGCGGGCTTCATCGGCTCACCGCCGATGAACTTCCTGCCCGGCGGCAGCCTTGGCCTGAATGCCCCCACCGCAGGCATCCGCCCCGAGCAGCTGCGCCGTGCCGAAGGGGATGATGTCCGCTTGTCGGCAACCGTTCGTTACGCCGAGGCGCTTGGCGCTGAATCCTTGGTCCACATGGTCACCGACGAGGGGACGCAGATCTGCCTGCGTCAGGATGGGCGTGCCGCCCCCCCGTCCTTGGGAGAGCGGCTGTCGCTGGCCTTTGATCCGTCGGATCTGTGCCTGTTCGACGAAGGCGGCACCCGTCTGCGCCGGATCTGAGGGCAGTCAGAACTCTTCCCAACCGCCGCCGCCCCCGGCGGCCTTGGCGCGGCGTGGCGCGCTCGGGCGGTCGGGTTCGGGCGGCCGCGGACGGGGCGCGGTCGCGGTCGCGGAGCGTGGCGTTGCCCGCGCGCTCCCCATTGTCCGGAAGCCCGAGAGGGCTTGGGTCAGTTGCTCGGCTTCGCTCATCAGGGAGCTGGCCGCGGCGGTGGATTCCTCGGCCACGGCCGCATTCTGCTGGGTCACGACATCGATCTGATTGATCCCGGTGTTGATCTCGGCCAAGCCCTTGGCCTGTTCGGTGGCTGCGGCAGCGATTTCGGAGACGAGGGCCGACACCTCCGAAACCCGACCCAGAATATCCTCGAGGCTCTCGCCCGTCCGGCTGACCAGGGCGCTGCCCTCGGCAACCTGTTGCGAGCTTTCCGAGATAAGCGCCTTGATCTCCTTGGCCGAGCCCGATGCACGCTGTGCCAGCGCCCGCACTTCCGAGGCGACCACGGCAAAACCGCGCCCTGCCTCACCGGCGCGCGCAGCCTCGACGCCGGCGTTGAGGGCCAGCAGGTTGGTCTGGAAGCTGATATCATCGATAACACCGATGATGCGCGTGATCTGCTCCGAACTTTTTTCGATCTGCCGCATCGCGCTGACCGCCTCGCGCACGACCGAGCGCCCCACCTCGGCCTGGCCGCGGTTTTCGGTGGTTGCCCGATCGGCCTGCGAGGCCTTGCCAGCAGTGGCGCGAACGCTTTCGGTCAGCTGGTTGAGAGCGGCGGCCGATTGTTCGAGCGTCGCCGCCTGGGTTTCGGCCCGGCTGGAAAGATCTTGCGCAACCTGGGCGATTTCCCCCGCACCGCTCCGAACGCCCTGCGCGCTTTCGGTGATGCTGGTCACCATGTCGTTCAGGCTTTCTGCCAGCGCATTGAACGTGGCACGAAGCTGTTCATAGTCGGCCGGGAAGGGATCGGACGGATGGCTTTCGATGCGGCCGGTGAGATCGCCCCGGGCAAGCCGCTCCAGCGCCGCCGTGAGGTCGCGCACCACGCGTTCCTGCTCATGCTGGCGGGTGCTGGCGTGCTGCGCAAGCCGATCCGCCTCGGCAAGCTGATCGCGGAAACGTTCGAGGTTTCGGGCGATCGCCCCGATTTCATCCGGATGGTCTGTTGCCGGCACATCCGTGTCGTAGCGCTTGGCGGCGATCGATGTGATGGCCGAACCGAGCGCACGCAGGGGCGAGGTGAGGTGCTTGACCGCAAACCACGCCAAGGCGGAAGCCAGAACCACAAAGACCAGCGACAGTGCCGTGGCAGCAATGAACGACTCCCGGAGCGCCGCATCCACGCTGGCACGGGACACGCCCACATAGAAGATGCCCCGCACCTCGCCCGCGGGATTCATGATCGGCTCGTAGATCGTTATGTAATCCGTCCCGAGGATCGTGGCCTGTCCGCGGAAGGTCTCGCCCCGCAGCATGACGGGATGTACCGCGCCATTCTTGCCCAGCACCGTCCCCACCGCGCGGCTGCCATCGGCGGCCTTGATGTTCGTGGTCAGCCGCACGAACTCGCCCTGCGCGGAATCCCATCCGAACAGGGTTGCCGTGGTGCCTGTATTCTGTCCGACAAGGTCGATCAGTTCATGCGAGGCGAATTCGGGCAACTCCTCCCAGATCACATCTGCAAGCGAGCCATCCGGAGTGATGCGAAAGCTGAGCCCGTCGAGATTCTGGCTCATCATGGTGGCAAGAACACGAAGAGACATCTGCTGGATTTCCAGCGTCTTGTCCAGAAGCTGGTCCCGCTGGGTGCGTTCGAGGATCATGGTGAGGGCCCCTGCCACGAGCAGGATCAGCACCGATATCATCGCGACAAGTTTCTGCGCGAGGGAAACGGAGGTTGCGAGTCGCTTCATTGAAAACTCCGGGACAGGAACGAAGGAAACTGCCGCGACGCTAGGACTAAAAGGTGCATGAATGGTTACCGTCGCGCGGAACCGCCACCTGCAAGGGTGGTTACGTTGCGGAACGCACCCGCGAGAGGAGCCGTCCCGTGTTCATCCGGCAAAATCAGGCAGAGCGTGCGGCCCGCATCGCGGCGAAGGCCCACGCCCATCAGCGGGACAAGCTGGGAAATCCGTTCCTGACCCATTGTCAGCGGGTGGCGCGGACTGTCGCCGGCCGGGGCGCCGAGGCGCAGGCGGTGGCGCTTCTGCATGATGTGATCGAAAAGGCGCCGGAGTGGGACGCGCGAGCTCTCGTGCAGGCGGGGATCAGCCGCCGAATCGTGGCGGCAGTTGCCGCGATGACGCGACGCCCTGGCGAAAGCGACGCGGATCTGGTGGCGCGCGCTGCCGCCAATCCGCTGGCGCGGCCTGTAAAGCGTGCGGATCTGCGTGACAACCTTGCCCAGATGCAGGCGCTGGGGCAAAGCGGTGCGCGATATGCCCAAGGGTTGCGCGAACTGGACCGCATTGCGCCCAAGACCGGCCTTCGGTCCCCGACGGGCGGAACAGACGCCGCCGCCACGGGTTCTCCCTTGATGAAACCCAAAGGTCACCATACGCAGGTGACCCTACCAGGAAAGGCATTCAGGATGGTCTTCAGACTGTTCCGGGGCAAGCTACCCCTTCTGGCCCTGTTCGGGCTTGGTTACATGGCGTCGCGCCATCTGCAGCAAGCTGCGCAGAATCCGGTGTTTTCAGGGCAGGACGGGGGTCAGGATGCCACGACCCATGCCAAGGAAGTCCGACCGGCGGGCACGGCCAACATGAAGAACCCGCCCAAGAAATGGGACAAGGTGGACGAAGCCGCCGACGAGAGCTTTCCGGCCAGCGATCCGCCGGCAAACTACTGAACCCCGCGCGCGCAGCTCCGGGCGCCCGACGGTTTCCCGGTTGTGCGTCCGGCGCGCGAACGCCTGATCAGGCGACACATGGCAACCCGATGTCGTCAGCGTGACTGGCGCCCTTGGGGTGTCCTGCGCTATCACCATCGGGCCGCTTCTGCGCTGGGGCCCGATGGACACTTATCTCGATCCGTTTCTCGGCAATCCTGCCGTGTTGTTCGCGCTGCTGTTTCTGGGCACATTCGTGCTTGAGGAGGCGGCAATCCTGTCCGGCGCCGCCTTGGCTGCCGCCGGGGAAATGTCGGCCGCAGTTGCCTTTTCAGCCCTGGGACTTGGCATGATCGTCAGCGACTGGGCGCTTTTCGCCATAGGTGCCGCGGCGGGACGCAGCCGATGGCTGCGCCAGCGCATCGGCGAGGCCAATATCGCCCGCGGGCGCCGCCTTCTGGGCCGCGGCGTCGTCGCTGCCGGATTCACCGCGCGCCTTGTGCCCTGGCTTCTGTTTCCGGTCTTCGTGGCAAGCGGGTTCCTTGGCGTGCGCTTCGTCACCTTCGCGGGGGTCAACGCCCTGATCGCGGCAGTCTATGTCGCCATCCTGTTCTTCGGCATCTATGGGTTCAATCTGGTCCTGTTCGAGATGTTCGCAGGCTGGGGCTGGCTTGCCGTCGTTGCCTGTGCCGCAGCATTATTCCACTTCAGCCGTCTGGTGGCGCGGCGGTTCCGGGCGCGCGAGGCGGCGCGGGCCGCGGCCGCTCAGCGTGACTGATCCGCCGCATCCTGCGCCGCGCAGGTCAGTGCGGCCTCGATCAGCGGCACATGTGTCCAGGGCAGGAAATGATCGGCCTCGTCGATCATCACGATCCTGAGCGGCGCTGTCAGCCGAGCACGCAGATACTCTATATTCGCAGGTGGAACGAGCGTGTCCGCCAGGCCCTGCAACATCGTGACCGGGGCGCCGATCCCTGGAAGATCCACAGCCAGATCCTCAAGCTCGGCGCGAAGGGCCAGCAGTTCGGCATTGGCATGTGCCAGTTCGACCGGAAGCAAGGCCTCGAAGAACTCGAGCGCGGCGATCTGCTGCAGGGGATGGGTTTCCTCCAGCGCGGGATCGGCCGCCGCTCCGATCAGCACCACCGCGGCCACCTGCGCGGGATAATCCGCCGCAAGCCGCAACGCCACCGGACCGCCGTAGGAATAGCCTACCAGCACCGCCCCCGGCCCATCCTGCGACGGCAGAAGCGGCGCCACCGCACGGGCCTGTGCGCCAAGATCGACAACGGCCGTGTCTTGCCCGCTGTCGCCAAAGCCCGGACGGTCGACGGCAATCCGATACTGGCCTTCGGGCACCTCGGTCAGGAAGGGGGCCCATTCCTCGGCAAGCCCGGGGCTGCCGTGCAGCAACAGAACGCGCTGTGCGGCAGGCTGCCCCGCGGCAAGATAGGCAAGGCTTCCGCCTTCCGACGGGCGGACAATCCGGCGGACGCCGCGGTCATCGGGAAGCTCGACGTCGAGCCCGAGGCCGGTGATGGCCGTGAACTGTTCGCGCAGGGGTTGAAGCGGGCGCAGGATCACGTCCAGCGCCGCCTCGGCCGCGCTTGGTTCGGGGGCGGCAATCCGGATTTCGGCGGGAAGGGGACAGGTGGCAAGTTCGGCGATCATCACGGCTCTCGGTGCGAAGGGGCAGGCCCGCAGATTGGGCCGTCGATGCAGGACAGTCCAGTTCTTCACGAACTCGGCGGATAGGCTTTCCGCAGGCGTTCCTGGCGGCGCTGCAGTGCCAGCATCTGCCGCAGGCCAGCCGGGCGATGCCCCTGTCGCCGCATCGCGGCGCCGATCGCGAACAGCTTGCGGTATTGCCGCCAAAGTGTGCGGTAGGCGCTGGAAAGGCTGGTGGCGCCTTCCCAGAGGTGGAGCATTTCCGCCCCTGCCCCGTTCAGCTCGACGATCAGAAAATCGCGCCCTTCCTGAAGCGCCTCGAGGCTCGAGAAGCGGATGTCGAAGCGGCCGAAGTGGAAGTCGGGAATCTCGCGCGCGATGGTATCGACGATCTCCTCGAGCGCGGGCGTAACCTGATCCAGAGCGCTCCGATAGACCGCGCCAAGCCGCGCGCTTCGGGCGTTGGTCAGGATCACCACCTCGCCGGGCGCAGGAATGCTGCCCCAGCCGGCGGGGCTGCGCGCCTGATACACCGCGCGGTTCGCGGCAAGCACCGGATCGGCGACAACCAGATCAGCCACGCTTTTTCGCCCGTCGCCAATGACATGCGGCGCGTAGTTCAGCGCGAGCGAGACGATCCGGCCCCTCGCCGCCCCCGGTTCGCGGATATAGAAGATCCCCGCCTCACCCTGAAAGCGGACAAGTTTCTGCAGCAGGATCCGCAACCCGGCCCCCGCCGGTGCCAGGTAGGCGCGCAGATCCGTCACATCCTGCAGTGCCCGCACTCCCCATCCCTGATAGCCGCGATCGGGCTTGGCGACGACGGGGAAATCGATTCCTGCACCCCGCAGGGCGGCAAGCGCCTCGGCCTCGGCGGCATCGGCGCTTTCACCGCCGCGGCAAAGCACGACATAGGGGGCCGTGAACTGCCGTCCCACGGGGCCGAACAGCCCCAGCCCCTGCGCCTTGCTCTCCCCCCAGAGCCCGCCCACCTCCATCGAGGGATTCGCTGCGGTCGGCAGGGTGAGGCTGCCGTGGCGAAGCGCAAGCCCCAGCCACATCAGTGCGGGCAGCAGATAAAAGACAGGATCGTTCAGCCGGCGCTTGAACATGGGGTAAAGCGGGCCAGGCGCGAGGGCCGGCATGCCCGGATGGATCAAGGCGCCCAGCAGGGGCGGATCTTTCAGGTCTGGGGCACCGGGCGAAGGGCGGGTCGTCGCAGGCTCGTGTGGCATCGCATTCCTCTAGCAGCTTGCGCGGCGCGCCGCCACCGCAACCGGACCGGCCGGCGTGCAGACTGTCCGGCCAGAACGCCACAAAGCGAGGCTGATCGGGGGCTTGACCATCGCCTCTGGATGCGGCACCCCGGATCGGGCCGCCACGGCATGACAGCAGAGGATCGCCCGTGCTTTCGACCGTCTTTCTGGCGCTGGTGCCGATCGCGCTGCTGATCGCCCTTGGACATATCCTTCGGCGGCATGGTTTCCTGCCGGCATCCTTCTGGCCCGAGGCCGAGCGGCTGAGCTATTTCATCCTTCTGCCGGCGCTGTTCGCTCATGGGCTGGGAACCGCCGATCTGGGCACGGTGCCGCTTGGGTCGCTGGTCGTGGCGCTGATCCTGCCCATCCTCGGCGTAGCGGTGCTGCTCGTGGTGGCGCAGCGGCTGATCGGCTTTGATGGCCGCGCCTTCACCTCGGTCTTTCAGGGCGGCATCCGGTTCAACAACTATGTCGGCATTTCGGCAGCAGCGGCGCTGTTCGGCCCTTCGGCGGTGGGTCTTGCGGCCGTCGCCAATGCGACGATCGTGCCCACGGTCAACGTTCTCTCGGTTCTGGCCTTTGCTGCCTATGGTGAGGGGCGTGCCTCGGTGCGCGGCGTGATGCGGGGCATTGCCACCAATCCGCTGATCCTGGGCTGCGCGGCGGGGCTTGTTCTTCAGACGGCCGGAATTGCCCTGCCGCCGGGGATCGACGGCACCCTTCGCGCCCTGGGGCAGGCGGCGCTGCCGCTGGGCCTCTTGTGCGTGGGGGCAGCGCTGGACTGGTCGGCGCTGGGACGCGGCAAGGGGCCGACCCTCGTGGCAAGCGGCGCCAAGTTCGTCATCCTGCCGCTGGCAACGGTTGTCACCTGCCTCTGGCTGGGGCTCAGTGGCACGACAGCAATGGTTGCCGTTCTTTTTCAGTCCCTTCCGACCGCATCTTCATCCTATGTGATGGCACGGCAACTGGGTGGGGACGCCGCGCTCATGGCGGGGATCATTGCCTTCCAGACACTTGCGGCCGCGGTTCTGCTGCCCCTGGCGCTGATCGGGGCGAAAATCCTGTTCACCTAAAGCCGCGCCTGAAGTTCCTTCTGCAACCGGCGCCGTGCGAGAAGTGACCGAATCTGCCGGGTCCGCAAGGTCGCGGGCTTGACCCGGATCGTGTCGCCCTCCCCCTCGATGGTGAACCGGCGTTTTGCGGCAATCAGCGTCGCATTCGAGGCCGCCGAGGCCACCACCACCACCTCGAGGCAGTCGAGACTGCCTGGATCGAGCGCCAGCCCCGTGCCCCCCCGCGCCCGGCCAAGAAGATCGGCGAAACTGCCGATGTCGGCGGATTGCGCCGAGCGGAGCGGCCCCTGGTTCGTCGCCTCGCCGGGCCGGTGCAGGTCTTCCGGGCGCAATTCGTCGCGATCGGTGACGAAGGCGCGCGTTTCCCCGTCCTGGCCGCGCAGGCAAAGCACGATGTCCGAGACATAGATCGGCTCCATCCCGAGGTTGCTGACAAAGCAGCGCAGGTTGAGGCCGCGGCCCGCACCGGTGCTGATCAGGATCTCGGTTCGGGTCTGGCGCAGGAAGGTCACAAGGAAAAGCTGCAGATACACCAGCCAGACGAGCACCATGATCCCGTTCAGCGCCAGATCGATCTCGGTGCTTCGGCTCGTGATCCATTCCCACATGCGGCGCTTCCGGTTGCTTGTCCCAGTCACAACCGCCTGCTCAGGACCCGGTTCCGCCCTCCTCCTGTCCCGCCCAGCCCGAACCGCTGCGATGCATGTGGAGAACGGGCAGGGCGACAAATCCGTCGGGCGTGGCCACATATCGGGTGACCGACAGTCGCGGACCCTCGCGGGTAATGAGATTGAAGTCGTTTTCCTCGCCACGTTGACGGGTTGAGAGGCCAGTTCCCGCCTGGATCTGCAAGGCCCCCGCCCCGGCCCGCAGGCGGCGATAGGGGCCGACGGACCATTTGTGCAGATGGCCGGTCAGCACGATGTCCAGCCCGCAGGCGCGCAGGCGGCGCAGCGCCTCCTGTGCGCCGCGGGTCGGGGTCTTGCCGGCATCGGCGGCCTGCTCGAAGGGATGATGCGCAACCAGAACCCGAAGCGCCTGAGGTGGCGCCGCCCGGAACCGCGCGCAGGCCCGGGCAAGCGACCCGCTGCGCACGCGGCCGCGCTGCCAGCTGAGCGGATCGGCGGTGTTCATCCCCGCCACCACGAGTTCGGCTGAGGAAAATCCGGGTTCAAGCTCGGGGCCGAAGGCGCGCCGGAAGCCGCGCCAGGGATGAAAGAACCGCTGCGCGAGATTGTAAAGCGGTACATCGTGGTTGCCCGGAACGCTCAGAACCCGGGCGTCGAGTCGGGAGATGAACGCCTGCGCGCTACGGAACTGGCCGGCAAGCGCCCGTTGGGTCAGATCCCCGGAGATGACCACCAGATCCGGTTGCAGCCGATTGACGGCGGCCAGCATCGGCGCGTGCAGTTCCGGCCGGTCGCGGCCGAAATGCAGGTCGGACATGTGAACCAGCCTCACCATGCGCCAAGGCTAGGCATCATGGGATGCTGGTGCAAGACCGGGGTGGCGCCCGGGCACCAGCACCTCAAGCGCGCCCTGTTCAAGGGTGAAGTGAAACGGGCCTTCCAGCCGTGCCCGTTCCCCGTCGCGCGCCACCCGGTTGCGCGCGGCCGGGGTGGCAATGGTCAGATCCCGCGCGCCCAGCAGTTCGAAGTCGCGCGACCGGGACAGCCGGCCCGTGGCCAGCGCAATTGCGCTGCGGATCATGCCCCAGCGCCCTTTTTCGGGGGCGATGAAAACCGCAAACCGGCCGTTCTCGATGATCTCCTGCCCGTCGAGCGAGAGTTGCTCAAGCTGGAATGCATTGAGCATGACGAAGACAAGCGGCGAGCGAAGCTGACGCCGCTCGCCGTCCAGATCAAGATCCAGCATCATCGCGTGCCTGCCGCCCAGAAGCGCCCGCAGCACCGACCAGTAGGCAGCCGCGCGGCTGCGGCCCCAGCGGTCATAGACCCTTTCCCGCATGGCAAGGATGGCAGGATAGGCGCCGATGCTGGCGTTGTTCAGAAAGACCCGGCCGTTGACGCGTCCCACCGGTATCCGGCGTGGCACCCCGTCCTGCAGCAGTGCCACGGCGGCCTCCAGATCCGCCGGAATGCCAAGCGAGCGGGCAAAATAGTTGAAGGTTCCCAGCGGCAGCACCCCCATCGGTGTATCCGATCCCGCAAGCGCTGCAGCAATGCCGCAGATCGTGCCGTCGCCCCCGGCAGCGACAATGACCGCGTGGCCTTCGGAAAGTGCCTGCCGTGCCTGATCGCCGACGGACCGTCGGCGGTCCAGCCGGCGCAGCACGACCTCACGGTCAAGCTTGCGCGCCGCCCCGAGGATCGCGGCCTCGGCAGCGCGCCCGCGGCGGCGGCCGGAGCCGGGGTTCATCAAGATACAGATCGTCCCGTCCCGGACGGTCGGCCGGCTCGCAGGTTCGGAAGGATCGGGGTCGAAAGAGGCTGTCATCCTCGGGCGCTCCATGGGGCTGGACGGGCCAGCAGGCGGGGCATGATTGCCGGCGCGTGATCCAATGCGGCACGGCGCCATTGGTTCCGGCAGCCCAGGCCCCATAGCGCCGCACGGCGCCCGGGGGGGCGGCTCACCGCCCGGTCGGATCCTGGCGCCAGCCGCGGGCGCGCGCCACCGCCTGCGCGAAACGCGCCTGCCAATCCGCGCGCGGCACGTCGCGCGGAAGGTAACGGCGATCCTGCTGCGCCGGGGCCTCGCGCGTCAGCCCCAGGGCCGCGGCGGCAAGCTGGGCGGCACCAAGCGCAGTCAGATCGGCAAAGCTGCGCACCGTCACCGTGCGGCCGCTGCAATCAGCCAGCATCTGTGCGAAAGCTCCCGACCGGCTGACGCCGCCATCGATCGAGATATTGCCCTTCAGCGGCGCGATACGGTCGATGGCGTCGATCACGCTGGCAGACATAAGCGCCATCCCCTCGACCAGAGCCTGAGCCATGTCGCGGCGATCGCTGTCATGGCCAAGCCCGATCAGGACGGGCGCGGCGCTGCGATCCCACCAGGGACAGGCGAGGCCGGAAAAGGCCGGTACAAAGACAAGGCCGCGGTCAATCGCTGGTGGACGGTCGAAGCAATCCAGCGCCTCGGGGCCGTCGATCAGGCCGGCGCGCTGCGCCCATTCCACGGCCGCACCGACGTCATAAACGCCGCCGTCCACGGCATATTGCACCGGCGCGTTTCCGATCTGCCACGCAACTGTGGGCAACAGCCCCTCCCCGCGTTGCGGGCTGGTGCCGGTCAGCGCCAGGGCGAAGGCGCCGGTGCCAAAGGTCATCTTCGTGGCGCCCTTCTCGCGGCAGCCGTGTCCGTAAAGCGCCGCCTGCTGATCGGTCACCGAAGCCACAACCGCCACGCCGTCGATGCTGCCGAAATCGCCTGCGGTCGGCCGGATCTCGGGCAGGCATTCGGACGGCACGCCGAACAGGGCGCAAAGCTCCGGATCCCACTGGCAACTTGCCAGGTTCATCAATGCCGTGCGTGACGCGGTGCTGGGATCGGTGGCGGCGCGTCCGGTCAGCGCCTGAAGGAAAAAGGCGTCGGTGGTACCCAGACACAGCCGCCCCGCACGATACGCTGCCTGCACTTCGGGCAGGTTGCGCATCAGCCATCCGAGCTTGCTGGCCGAGAAATAGGGATCGAGCGGCAGGCCGGACCGGGCGGCGACGATCGGCCCTGCGCCTTCGCGTTCAAGTGCGCGGCACTCGGCCTCGGTGCGGTTGTCCTGCCAGACGATGACGGGCGACAGCGCCGCGCCGGTGATGCGATCCCAGGCAAGGCAGCTTTCCCCCTGGTTCGCGATGGCCAGCGCCTCGGGCCGCGTGGTGGTGATTGCGGCGCGCAAGCCGGCCAGAAGCTCGGCCGGGTCATGTTCAACCCGGCCCGGTGCGGGGTGAAACTGGCGGTGGCGATGCATGAAGGCAAGCCGCGGCCCCTCATTGTCCCAGACAAGGGCCTTGGTCGAGGTCGTTCCCTGATCCAGTGCCACGATCCGCATCATTGCCCCCTGAAACTGATCTGAATCGCGCCCGTGGGTGCCAGCCTGTTCGCGGTCAACGGCAGGGTGATGCGGGTTTCGGGTGTGCCCGAGACGCGGCGGCGCAAGATCAGCTGCCCGTTCTGCATCACCTCGGCCCAACCCCGTCCATGCTCTGCCAGCCGAAGCTGCACCCCCGTCATGGCCCCCGCCCGCCCCGGCAGAACCTTCTGCGGCATCACCCAGCGCAGGCCCTTGCCTGCCTGAACCGGAACGGCATCCCGCCCTGCCTCAGGCCCGCCCGCCCGCAGATCCTCCAGCATCCGTTCGGCGATCCTGCGCCCCTCCTGCCAGCAATGACCGGCCGTTTCGACGGGCCGCAACAGATTGCCGGCGGCAAAGACCTGCGGATCCGAGGTGCGGCCATCGTCATCCACCTCGGGGCCCCCCGTTCCGGGATCGAGCGCCAGGCCAAGGGCACGGGCGAGGCTCGCCTCCGGGGTGAAGCGGCCTGAAAAGACCACCCCGTCGCAATCAACGGTGCAGACGGAGCCGTCCGCCTGCGAAAGGCTCACGCTGGAGACCCGCCCCTTTCCCGCGATGTCGGTGATGCGACTGTCCGGGTGGAACGGCACCCCCATCAGGCGCGGGAACAGCGCCAGCAAAGGGGGCGTCATCGGTCGGGGGGACTCCTCGATCATAGCCACCGGCCGGATGCCGAGCTTGCGGCAGGTCAGGATCGCCGACAGCGCGACAAGTTCGCTTCCCACGATCACCGGGCGCCGGAACGGGGCCCGATGCTCGAGGCAGGCGAATGCCTGCAGCGCCCCGGTGTTCATGATGCCCACCGGGCGCAGGCCCGGGACAAGCCGCGCCGCGCGGGTGGTTTCGCGGGTGCCAGTGGCCAGCAGGATGCGCCTTGCCGCGATCCGGCGCGGCCCTGAGGGCGTTGCAACGCGCAGCATCGACGGCTCGTCCCATCCGAGCACGCTGTGCTGTGTGGCCATCCGCACCCCCGCGGCCCGTGCCGCCTGCACCAGTCGGGCCGCATATCGCGGACCGGCCAGAACGCGGCCGAATTCGCGCATGCCGAACGGCGGATGGCCGCAATGCCGTGGCACGCCGCCGGCCTCGGTTTCGCGTTCAAGCAGCAGCACATCGCATCCGGCCCGGGCAAGCAGTGTCGCCGCGCCCAGGCCCGCGGGGCCACCGCCCACCACCACGATATCCGCTGCATCCTCAGGCATCATGATCCGTCCACCATCAGGGGCGGATCAAGCCGCCCTTCCGTCAACCGTGCCAGCCGCGCCAGGCAGTTGAACCCCTGGCAGCGCCCCATTGCAGCCCGGGTCCGGCGACGCAGCCCGCCCAGATCGCCGGGCGGCAGCGCCGAGGCAAGCGCGGCCTCGATCTCGCGTCGCGTGACCATTTCGCAATGACAGACGATCTCGCCATATCCCGGGCTTTCCCAGTCGCGCGGGCCTTCCTCGGCCAGCATCGGAACCTGCGGCCAAGACAGGATGTCAGGAGGGACATGTGAGCCCCCTTCCCTCTGGTAAAGCCGCCAGGCATGGGCGGCAAGCCCAAGGGCCGCCGTCAACCCGGTCGAGCGGATACCCCCAAGCGTGATCCAGTTGCGCGCCGGATCATGGGTGATGCGATAGCCGGGGTCCTCGGTGGCGGGACGCAGCCCGGCATAGGTGGCCGTTATCGGCATCCGGGCCAGGGCAGGCAACATCCGCGTGCCCTCGGCCAGCAGGGCCTGCAGCACCGCGGTATCGGTGAAGGGGCGGTCGCGGTCCTCCTGCTCCTCGGCCGTGGGGCCAAGAAGCAGGTTCCCGAAGGCAGTGCGACACAGCACGACACCCTTGGTCCGTTCGGTCGGGACCGGCAGGATGATCGTGCGCAGCAGCCCGGCCGCCGCCTTGTCGAAGACGATGAACTGGCCCTTGCGCGGCCGGATCTCGAACGAGGCATGGCCAAGCAGCTGCGCCTCGACATGATCCCCGTGGAGGCCGGCGCAATTGATGACCGTTCGGGCATGAACGACACGCCGCGAGGTGACGAGTTCCCAGCCATCACCGTCGAAGCCACCCCGCAGGAGGTCGGCGCTTCGCAACACCTCGGCCCCGTGCGCCAGGGCCTGAAGCACATAGGCAAGCGCGGGGGACCAGGGATCGATCACATGTTCGCCCGGCACCAGCAGCGCAGCCCGCGCCGGTGCAAGATGCGGTTCACGCCGAGCGACCTCATCAGCGGACAGGCGGCGCGTGTCGGCGATGCCATTGCCCGCGGCCTTCGCGGCAATCGCCTCCAGCCTGGCCTCCTGCGGGTCATCCCAGGCGATGACCATTGCCCCGGTTTCCAGTAGCGGCAGGTTCAGCCGGTCGCGGATGCTCAGGAACTCTGCCCGGCCTTCCACCATGCAGGCCAGTTCCAGACTTCCGGGCGGCGCGTCGAAACCCGTGTGAAGAAGGGCGCTGTTGGCCTTGCTGGCGCCTGACAGGATATCGGCGCCGCGCTCGATCAGCACGACCTTGGCCCCTTCAAGCGCAAAGCGCCGGGCAACCGCGCAACCGACGATCCCCGCCCCGATGACGGCAACATCCGCTCTGTCCACGGCAAATCCTCCAGACGGCGCGATGCAATCTTGCCTCTTGCTGCACATTCGGTCAAGTCGATTGCCTGTTCGGTCACCATGACGCGCTGGCAGGGGTGTCGTTGCGTCCGCCAGCGGGGGATCGCGGCGGAATCCAATTGCAGATCCTTCCAGAGCCGATAAAAACAGCCCGGAGTTGCTGGAACATTCCGGGACAGGGAATGCGACAGGTCGTGTCAAGAGTGTGATCCAGAGGATGGTATTGTCCACATGCCGCTGAGCAGCCCCGCCTTCGTCCGGTCTTCACTCGTGATGCTTCTGCTGGGTGCCGCGATCCTTCTGGCCATCGTTGCATCGACGATCGTGCTTGCCGACCGCTCGAATGCGCTGTTCATCAACATCATGGAAGAACGGCAGATCCGACGCGGCTCGGTTGATCTTCTGTCGGCGCTCCAGGATGCCGAGACCGGTCAGCGGGGTTATCTCATCACGGCCGATCCCGATTTCCTCGAACCCTATGACAGAGCGTTGCAGCGCGTGGACGCCCTGCAGGGAAACCTTGCCGCCAGCTTGCAGGACCGTCCGGTGCGCCTTGCCCTTCTGCCCGAGCTGCAACAGAACATTGATCTGAAGCTCGAGGAACTGGCCCATACTGTGGCGCTGACGCGCGCTGGCGAGCTTGAAGCCGCGCGCGATGTGGTCCTGTCGCGCGAAGGCCAGGTGCCGATGGATCGTATCCGCGCGATTCTTGGGCAATATGTGGACATCTCGGACGGGCAGATCGAGAGCGAGGTCGACCAGCACATGAAGACAAGCGCGCAGCTTCGCGTCTTCGCGGCGCTGAGCGGTCTGGCCATGATCCTTGTCGTGGGCGGCGCAATCTTCCTGATCAGCCGCCATATCCGCGACATCAACGCCGCCCAGGCCGAGGTCAAGGCCCTTGCCGGTTCGCTGGAGGAGCGGGTGAACGAACGGACGGAGGACCTGATGCGCGCCAATCAGGAAATCCAGCGCTTCGCCTATATCGTCACCCATGACCTGCGCGCCCCCCTGGTCAACGTCATGGGCTTCACGAGCGAACTTGAAACGTCGCTGAAGGCACTGCAGGCCTATGTGCTGGCCGATGACAAGCCCCTGGGCGAGCAGGAGATCCTTGATGCGCGCGCCGCGGCCGAGGAAGACCTGCCGGAGGCGATCGACTTCATCCGCTCCTCGACCCGCAAGATGGACTCGCTCATCAACGCGATCCTCAAGATATCGCGCGATGGCCGGCGCCAGTTGCGGCCCGAGCGGCTCGACCTGCGCGAGCTGATCGAACATACTGCGGATACAGTGCAGCATCAGGTCGCCGAATCCGGCGGCGAAGTGGAGATTTCGGTCGATGTGCCGCCCGTGGTCAGCGACCGGCTTTCCGTGGAGCAGATCCTCGGGAATCTCTTTGACAACGCTGTAAAATACAGTCACCCAGAACGTGCGCTCCGGTTACGGATTCGCGCGCGCTCAGAAGGGCTTCGCATGGTCCGGATCGAGGTCGAGGACAACGGCCGCGGGATCGCGCTTGAAGATCACGAACGCATCTTCGAGCTTTTCCGCCGGTCGGGCCAGCAGGACAAGACCGGCGAGGGTATCGGCCTTGCCCATGTCCGGTCGCTGGCCCGAAATCTGGGCGGCGAAATCACCGTTTCCTCGAAGCTCGGCGAGGGGGCGACATTCATTCTGCGTCTGCCTGTGGATCTGGCGCATATCATGAGGAAGATGCAACGATGAAAGCGCTTGGGAAAGAAGTCACGATCGTCATGATCGAGGATGATGAAGGACATGCGCGCCTGATCGAGAAGAACGTGCGCCGTGCCGGTGTCAACAATGAAATCGTGCCCTTCACCAATGGCGGCGAGGCGCTGGATTACATCCTGGGGCCGGATCGCAGCGGCGTCGTCTCTGCCGACAGGTATCTGCTGATCCTTCTGGACCTCAACCTGCCCGACATGTCCGGGATCGACATCCTGGAAAAGGTCAAGACCAATCCGAACACCCGCCGCCTGCCCGTGGTCATTCTGACCACGACCGACGACGAAGGCGAGATCCAGCGCTGCTATGATCTGGGCGCCAATGTCTATATCACCAAGCCGGTCGATTATGACAGCTTCGCCAATGCGATCCGGCAGCTGGGGCTGTTCTTCGCCGTCATGCAGGTTCCATGATGACCGATCAGGGTCCGGCGCGGATCCTCTACATCGACGATGACGCGACACTGGTGCGGCTTGTCCAGAAGGTTCTGGGGCGGCGCGGCTTTCAGGTCGTGCATGCCGAGGACCCGGATCAGATCGTGGCCCATGTGGAAAGCGGTGCGATCCAGGCCATCGTTCTGGATCACTACCTGCGCAATGGCACCGGCAAGGACATCCTGCAGCGTCTGCGGGAAAGCAATCATCATCTGCCGGTGATCTATGTCACCGGATCAAGCGAGGCGCAGGTCGCCATCGACGCGATGAAGGCTGGCGCCGCCGACTATGTCACCAAGACGACCGGCGACGATTTCCTGCCACTGCTGGCCACCGCCATCGAGCAGGCGCTTGCAAACGAACGGTTGCGCATCGCCAAGGAACAGGCCGACGCCGAGATCCGCCGGGCCAAAGAACGCGCCGAAGCGCTTCTGGCCGAGGTGAACCACCGGGTGGCCAACAGCCTTGCAATGGTGTCGGGCCTGTTGCGGTTGCAGGCGGCGCGCAGCCGCAGCGAAGAAGCCAAGGCCGAACTGACAGAAACCCACGCCCGGATCACCGCCATTGCCCGGATGCACCGCGCTCTTTACACATCCGAAGACGTGCGCCATGTCGAAATGGACAAGTATCTTGGCACCCTGATCGACGATCTGAACGCGACGATGCAGCATGAAGGGCGTGACATTCCGGTTCTGCTGACGGCGGACGGGCTGAACATGACCGCCGATCGCGCGGTCTCGGTCGGAATGATCGTGGCCGAACTGGTCACCAACGCGATGAAATATGCCTATGATCCCGATAGCGGCGGCGAGATCCGGGTGCGGTTCGCACGCTGCGCCCCGGATCGTGCGCTGCTGAGCGTCGAGGACGACGGGGCGGGCTTTGATCCCTCGGCAGCGCCGGTGGGCACCGGATTGGGCACGAGCATCATCAATTCGATGGCCTCGAGCCTCGAGACCGAGCTGCGCTATGTGCAGGTTCCGCGCGGCACCCGTGCCGAGGCCGAAATTCCCCTGATCTGAGCGGCTGAGGAACCGAACCGCGGCAACCGCTGGCGCCGTGCCGGAGGAACAAATCACTGCCCGCGGAATTGGTCAGAATGACTGACAGGTGAGCGATCGCATGGCGGACCCCAAGCCACTCCTGGCACCCATCACGTGCAGCCGCCTGGGGGCGGTGCCCAGCTGGCGGCCCATGTCACCGCTGGCTGCGAAGCCAGGTGGTGACAAGCCCGGCAGCAACGTCGGCCATGTGCCGCCGCTGCTCGTTCCGAAGCGCATCCGAGGTCGCCGCAAGGCGCTGCAGATCGGCGCTCAGGCCCTGGACGTGCCGCGAGGCGGCATCGGTCAGAGGCTCGCTGCGTGTGCCGGTCAGGCCGAACTGGGATCCCAGCATGTAGCGCCCGTCTCCGCCAACCGGGTTCAGAAACAGCAGATTGTCGAAGGGCGTGCCATCCTTGCGGTAGTTGCGCAGGATGACCTGAACCTCGTGACAGCGGGCAAGCGCGTCCCGGATCTCGGCGCGGGCGGCTTCATTGTCCTCGGCCCCCTGAAGAAAACGGCAGTTGCGTCCGATGATCTCGCTGGCGCCATAGCCGGTGAGATTCGAGAACCGTTCGTTGGCAAGCACCAGCGGGGCGTCGGCCTGCTGCAGATCACAAAGGGTCAGCGCGACGGGCGAACGCTCGAAGACGCCACGGACACGTTCGAGGGGAAGGGTGGCCATGCGACAAGGTCTCCTTTGTTTTCTGGCATTGACCTCATGGGCCATTGCTGTAGCTCTAACGCGATGAACCGCGAAGGACCAGCCCGACGGAGGCAGGAATGACCCTGCCAACCGAGTCAGCCAGCCCGGAGGCGCGCCCCCTCATCGTCTTCGGCGTTGGGGCTTCCGCAGGTGGACTGGAGGCGTTCCAGACCTTGCTGAGCACGCTGCGGCGCAACGACAATTTCGCGCTGATCCTGGTGCAGCACCTTGACCCGGAACATGTCAGCCTCTTGCCCGAAATCCTGCGCAAGCACACGCGCCTTCCGGTCGTGTCGATCGAGGATGGAATGGCAATCGAGGCCGGCCATGTCTATCTCATTCCCCCAGCCTTCGCGCTGGATATCAAGGACAATCGGCTGCGGCTGAGCGAGTTTCAGGATCCGCGCGGACTGCGGCGCCCGATCGACAAGTTCTTTGAAAGCCTGGCTCAGGCGCATGGCGTCCATGCCGCCGCAGTGGTGCTTTCCGGCACGGGAAGCGACGGCAGCCTTGGCGTGCGCGATCAAGGAGGCCGGGGGCCTGGTCTTTGCCCAGGACCCCAATGAAGCGCGCTACGACGGCATGCCGCGCAGCGCCATCTCGACCGAAGCGGTCGACATGATCCTGCCGGTCAGCGACATGATGACGGTGCTGCGCGATTTTCACGACCGTCGGAGCGGCATTGCGCCCGCCATCGAAAGCGACGCGGAGTTCCTTGAGAAGGTCGTGAAGAACGTCCGCTATCGCACGGGGCACGATTTCTCGGGCTACAAGCAGGCCACCGTGCTGAGGCGGGTGTCGCTGCGCATGTCGGTCCTGGGCATGACGGAACCTGCCGATTATCTGCGCGAACTGGTGCAGAACAAGGCCGAGGCGGTCCGGCTTTACCGGGATCTTCTGATCAACGTGACCTGCTTTTTCCGCGACGGGCAGGTATTCGAGACCCTGCGCGCCCAGGTGATCCCCCAGATCCTCGCCGGCAAGGCTCAGGGCGAGGAGGTCCGAGTCTGGATACCCGGCTGTGCAACGGGACAGGAAGCCTATTCCATTGCCATGCTTCTTGATGATGCCATGGAACGCACCGACACAAGGCCGCGTGTCTCCGTGTTCGGAACCGACATCGACGACGAGGCCCTGGATGTGGCGCGACGCGGCGCCTATCCGGGCTCGATCGCCACGGAACTTCCGCAGAACTTCCTGGAACGCTATTTCACGCCCACACGTGACGGGTTTACCGTTGCCTCGCGGTTGCGCGACATCGTGCGGTTTTCCAGCCAGAGCCTGATCAAGGATCCCCCCTTCTCGAAGCTTGATCTGCTGTCGTGCCGCAACCTGCTGATCTATTTCGATCATCAGCTGCAGGATCTCGCCTCGCGGATCTTTCACTATGCCTTGCGGCCGGGCGGATATCTGATGCTTGGTCCCAGTGAAACGCCGCGGGGCCCGCGCGACAGCTTTGTCGAACTGGCCGCGGGGCAGCGGATCTACCAGCGCAACAACGGCCCCGCACGTCCGCTTGATCTGCCGCGGGGCTACCGCCCGGTCGCGCCGATCCTGGCCAATGATCCGCCCCCCGAGGCCAGCTCCGGCCTGCTTGGCTTTCCGGCCACAGTGGCCCGTGCCCTGCTTGAGCGTCATGCGCCCGCCTTTCTGGTGATCGGTCCGAAGGACGAGGTTCTGCTGATCGGGCCGGGGGCCGAGAGCTATGTGAAGATGGCGACCGGCCCGGTTTCGCTGGGCCTGCGCAAGCTGATCCTTCCTGTTCTGGAGCCGGCTGTGAAGCGCCTTCTGACCGGGCTGGCGCTGGGGCCTGGCACCTTCCGGCAGATCGAAGTGGCCGATTCCGGAGGCGACCTGCCGCAGCGACTGGTGCTTTCTGCCCAGGCACTTGAGGACGGCAACCGGATGGTCACCTTCACGCCGCTCGAAAGCCATGCCGTTCCCGACGAGGGCAGCGAGGCCCGTATCGTCATCGACGAAGCCTATGTCAGCCAGCTCGAGGACGAGCTTGAGGACGCGCGCCAGACCATCCGCACCACGATCGAAGAACTGGAAACCTCGAATGAAGAGCTGAAAAGCTCGAACGAGGAAATGATGTCGATGAACGAAGAGCTTCAATCGGCAAACGAGGAGCTTTCCACCACCAACGAAGAGCTTCAGAACAAGCTGCGCGAGCTGAACGAGGCCAATGCCGATCTTGCGAACTTCACCGAAAGCACGCAGATCGCGACCGTATTCCTGGACGACGGATTCCGGCTGCGCAACTTCACGCCCGAGGCAGTGGCCTATTTCCGCTTTGTCGAGCAGGATAGAGGACGCGCGCTTGAGGACATCGGGTCGCGGCTGGACATGCATGCGCTGCTGGAAAGCTGCCGGCGCGTTGCCGCGACCGGCCTGCCCGAAGAACAGGATTTCTCGACGCAGGACGGCAAGGCCGAAGTCACGGTGCGCTTTGCCCCCTATCGTGCCGACGGGCTGAGCGGGGGCGGCGTGGTCTTCTCGATTTTTGATGTGACGACAGTTGCCCGCTATGCGCGTCAGCTCGAACAGGCCACAGCGGAAGCACGCGCCCGGCTGGAAGAGATCGAGGAGCTTTACCGCGTCAGCCCCACAGCCATGGCCCTGATCGGAACCGACTACCGCTATCTCCGCGTGAACCCGCATTTTGCCGAGATCAATGGCCTGAGCATCGAGGACCACATCGATCGCCGGGTCGATGAAGTCCTGCCAGAGCTTGGATCGGTCGTCCTTGGCCCAATCGATGAGGTGCTGCGCACGGGCAAGCCACTTTTGCGCCAGATCCTGCGCGGCCAGACCCCGGCCGACCCCGACAGCACCCGCATCTGGGAAGTGGACTGGTATCCGGTGCGGCAGGGTGGCAAGATCCGCGCCATCGGCATGAACGTGCGCGACATGACCAGCCATATGGACATGCAGGCCGATCTGCGTCGGATCATGCGCGAGTTGCAGCACCGGGTGAAGAACATGCTCTCGAACGTGATTGCGCTGGTCAATCGCGCACGCCGCGAAACCGGCGATCCGAAGGCGGTGCTGGAAACCCTGGACCAGCGGATTCGGGCGCTCGCACATACGCACAACCTTCTGACCGCGGAAAACTGGGCTTCGACGGCAATTCGCGATGTCCTGACACCGGAACTCTTGCAGATCTATGGCCGCGACCGGGTCATCCTGCGCGGACCCGAGCTGCGGCTGAACGCGCGTGGCACGCTGGCGGTGGGCATGGCGGTGCACGAGCTTGCCACCAATGCCGCGAAATACGGCGCCTTTTCCTGCCCGACGGGGCGCGTGCATGTGTACTGGTCGCGGCTGGACGAAGGCGAAGGCGAACGGCTGATCCTGCGCTGGATGGAAAGTGGCGGCCCCCCCGTCAGCAATCCCGAACGCGAAGGCTTCGGCACGCAGCTGATCCGGTCGCTGGTGGCTGGAACGATGGGCGGCACCATACGAATGATCTGGGAACCCCAGGGCCTCGAGGCGGTTCTCAACCTGCCCTGGGACGCAGCAACGGAAGTAGATTATGACACAGACGTGGACCCCCTCCAGCCTTCGTCTCCTTTATCTGGAGGACGAGGCGATCATCGCGCTGGAGACGGTGGACACCCTTCATGACCTCGGCTTCAACCATGTCGATCAGGTCTATACGCTCGAGGCTGCAGATCAGGCCGTTGCGACAGCGCAACCCGATATCGCGCTGCTGGACGTGAACCTCAGCCATGGGCGCACCTCGTTCGACCTGTCCGAACGGCTTCTGGCGGCCGGGGTTCCGGTGGTGATGGCGACGGGCTATTCGCGCGCAAACCTGCCGGCGCATCCGGCCGTCGAGGTCATCGAAAAGCCCACCACGGCGCTTCAGCTTGAAGAGGCCCTGCAACGTGCCTGGGCGCGGCGCGACGCGCTTGCAGGCGGCCCCTTCTGAGCCCCCTGCAACAGCCAAACCACAAAATCGCGATTGGTGGGCTTTCGCCGGAACAGGAATGCCTGTCTGCGGTTGGTTCGAAAACAACGAGCAGCACAATCCGATGAACCACAAGGCAACCGTCGCACATCTGCTGAACGCGCTTGAAGCCAGCGTTCTTCAGCTTGAGGCCCATGTGAGGGCCGGTCTGCCGCTTCCGAGCGCGTCCTACCTCACATCCCGGCGACGCGCCGCAGCAACATTGCGGGCAGCGTTGCGGTATGACGGGGATCCCTATCCGGCCGCGTGCAGAGGACGAGGCCAGGGGCAGCGGCATGTGCCGCAGGATAGTTCGTCAATGTCCCTCTGGAAGGCCGAACGCCGGATCGTGCAGCTTTACCGAGAGGCGATCATCGCATCGGCCAACGACGCGCCCGAGTTCCGCCTGCTTGCCGAACAATGCGCCGCTGCCGAGCAAAGCCTCACCCGCATCGCCGAGATGGCCGGCGGCCGGCAGCCGATGCAAGCGGCCGAATGGGCAGGCCTCGCATGACGGGAACAACCCGACTGCAGGCGGGTTGCTGAAGAGAACCATAGCAGGAGGCCCCCATGCACCGTTCCCTTTTTGCCATGCTCGCCACAGTTGCCCTGTGGCCCCTTTCCTCGCTGGCCCAGGAGCCCGGCCCCGCCACGGCCGTTTTTGTCGATCCCGATGGATCCGAGATCGGCAGTGCCGAGGTGATCGACACGCCCTCGGGGGTTCTGTTCCGGCTTGAGGTCTCAGCGCTTCCGGCCGACAGCTGGCTTGCCTTCCATGTTCATGAAACGGGTGAATGCGATCCCGAAACCGATCATGAATCCGCAGGCGGACATTTCAACCCGGATGGCTCGTCCCATGGATATCTGGTCGAGGACGGGCCGCATGCCGGCGACATGCCGAACCAGTATGTCGGCGGCGACGGCGTGCTGCGCGCTGACGTGTTCAACGCCTTCGTCCGGCTGGATGAGGGGGATGCCGCCATCCGTGGCCGCGCCCTGATGATCCATGCCGGCGCCGATGATTACGAAAGCCAGCCCACGGGCGACGCAGGCGAAAGACTGGGCTGTGCCGTCATAGAATGATGTGAAGACCCCGTCAGCCACTCATCCCCCGGTCTGACACCGCCAGCGCCGCGTCCTGCCCTTGTTCCAGGCTCAGGACGCGGTCGGCTGTCTTGCGGATCAGTTCCGCATCATGGCTGACCACCAGCAGCGCCATGCCGCTGTCACGCGCGACCTGCACGAGAAGCTCCATCACCTCGGCCTGAGTGATGAGGTCGAGGCGCGAACTCGGTTCATCCGCGAACAGGAACACCGGGTCAAGCAACAGCACCCGCAGAAGCGCAACCCGCTGCAGTTCGCCTCCCGACACCTCGTCGGGGTGTCGGGAGAGCAGCGAAGACCGCAGGCGCAGCCGCTCCATCAAGACCGGAATGCGCGGCGCAGACAGGCCATGCCGCCGGATGAGGTCGTCCAGTGACTGTCCAAGGGTTGCCCGCGGCGCGAAGGCGCTTGGCGGATCCTGAAAAAGCTTCTGGTAACGTAATCCGCTGATAGCTCCCGGGCGCATGACGCTGCCGCGATCGGGCCGGACAAGTCCCAGAAGCACATCGCCCAAGGTCGATTTTCCGCAGCCGCTGGGGCCCGTGACGCCAAGGATCTCGCCCGCGGCAACCGCGAGATCAAGATCGCGGAACAGTTCACGGCCGCCGCGTGTGATGCCCAGCCCCTGAGCCGACAGCACCACATCGCCTTGCGCCAGGCGGGGCCGGCCCTGGGGCCAGGCCGCCGGGTCTGCAGCGATCAGTCGGCGGGTATAGTCCTGTTGCGGTGCCGCAAGAACCCGGGCGGCAGGCCCCTGTTCGATCACCCGGCCCTGCAACATGACCGCCAGATCGCCGCCCATGCTCCGTGCAAGCTCCAGATCATGCGTGATGGTCAGCAGCGCGGCATCGCCCTGCAGTTCGCGCATCAGAAGGGCGATGATGTCGTCCCGCCGGGCGGCATCAAGCCCTTTCGAGGGTTCGTCGGCGATCATGATCCGCGCGCCGCCGGCACGGGCAGCGGCAAAGGCCACGCGCTGCGCCATGCCGCCGGAAAGCTGATCCGGCCGTCGCCCGCCGGCGCCGTCCAGGCCAAGCGCGCTCAGATCCCGACGTGCGGCGGCTCGGGCTTCTGCCCGACTGAGGCCAGCCACAAGCGCGTGACCTTCCGCAACCTGCGCCTCGGCCGACATGAGCGGATCAAGCGCCCGCCAGGGTTCCTGCGGCAGGATCCCGACCATGCGCCCCCAGAGGGGACGAAACTGATGCGGCTGGGCAGGATCAAGCGTCCGTCCTGCCAGCGTCACGCTGCCGGTCGCCCGGAGCCCCGCCGGCAAGGTTCCCGTCAGCGCCTGCAGCAGGAGGCTTTTCCCCGAGCCCGTTTCGCCAAGGATGGTGAAGGGGCGCCCGGCCTTCAGCGTCAGGGAGATCGGTGCAACCAGGCGACCTTCCGCCCCGTGAACAGCCACGCCCTCGGCGCGCAGAACGATGGTCATGGGCGGCGCCCTCCGGCAATCAGGTTAAGCGACAGGACGGTGAGGAACATCGCCGCCACCGGTTGCATCAACGCGAGCGGCGCTTCCCGGTAATAGGGCAGCAGTTCCACCATCATCAGCCCCAGTTCCGGCGCAGGTGGCCGCATGCCGACGCTCACGAATCCCAGCGCCGCGATCATCATGATCGACGTGGCGGTTCCGAATGCGGCAAGGGTCAGCAGCATCGGCGCAAGCGCCGGCCAAAGATGGCGTCGGAAGATGTAGATCGGGCCGAACCCGAGCAGGCGCGACGCCTGCACGGCCGGGGCGGCCAGAAGGCGGGTCACCAGCGCACGGCTGAGCCGGAAATACTCGATCCAGAGCACGAGCGACAGGCCGATCCAGAAGGCAACCGCGGTCTGGGGAACAACCGCCGTCACGATCAGCACCATCAGCAACCCCGGCAGCGCAAGGAAACTGTCCGCCAGCAGCGTGGCGGCGCGATCCATCCAGCCGCCGCGCCACGCCGCCAGAACACCAAGCGCGACACCGAGAACCGCAGCCGTGGTCACCGCCGAAAGCGCAATGGCAAGCGACAGGCGCAATCCGGCCGCAAGCCGCGCCAGAAGCGAGCGCCCCAGATGATCATAACCCAGCGGGGCCGCCGCATCCGGGCCGGCAAGCGCATGGCGCAGGCTCTGCCGCAAGGGATCCGCCGGAAACAGCAATGGCGCGAGCAGGGCAAGGGCAATTACTGCGCCAAGAAGCGCATATCCCAGCCAGCGCCGCATCTGTCCAGGGGCGCGAAGGGGCTGCGCATCGAAAATGAAGGCCTCGGCAGGGTGCATCATGCAGCCCCCGTGCCACGCGGATCGATGAGGCCTGTCGCCAGATCGACACATCCGTTCAGCACCACGAAACCCAGCCCCAGCAGAAGCGCGGTCCCCTGCACCATCGGCACATCCCGACCAAAGATCGCATGGACCAGCGCATGTCCGATCCCGGGCCAGCCAAAGATGCTTTCCACGACCACAACGCCTTCGACAAGCATCGCGAACTGAAGCCCCATATAGGTGACCAGCGGCACGCCGATGTTGCGAAGTCCGTGCCGCAGCAGAAGCTGACGTTCGTTCAGGCCCTTCCAGCGACCGAAGGCATAGAAGGGGCTGGCCGCGACGGCCGCCATCGCGTCGCGGGCGATGCGGGCCGACACGGCTGCCAGGCCAAGGGCCAGCGTCAGCGCCGGCAGGATGAAATGCACTGCCCGCCCATGCCCCGCGGCCGGAAGCAATCCAAGATGGATTGACAGGATCACGATCAGGAACAGGCCCAGCATGAACTGCGGCACGGACCGCAGCGCGGTCGAAATCAGAAGCAGCCCCCGGTCGAACCATCCGCCGGGGCGCAATCCCGCCAGAACACCCAGCGGCGGTCCGATCAGGAACGAAAGCACCAGTGCCGCGCCGGCGAGCTGCAGGCTTGCGCCCAGCTGATGGCGGATCTCGTCGATGACCGGCGCGCCCGAGGTCAGGGACCGACCGAAATCGAGCCTCAGGATATCGCCGAACCACGCGATGAAGGCTTCGTGCATCGGCCGCTCCAGGCCAAGCTCCTCCCGCACCATCGCCGCCGCCGCCGCATCGACCAGATCATAGCCATAGCGGCCCGCGGCGATGCGGAAGGCCATGTCGCCCGGCAACGACTGCATCATCAGGAAGGTAAGGACCCCAACCAGCAGTGCCACCAGAAGGGCTTGTACCCCGCGGTATGCAAGGGCGCGTATTGCGGTGCCCATCAGTGCGCCTCGCTCCAGCGAATGTGCCGCAGGCCGATCGACCGCTCATACGGGTCCATGATCGCACCGGTGATCTTCCGGGAGACGGCGGCTGTCTGCTGATACCAGGCGACGGGCACGACCGGCAAATCGGCTTGCAGGATCTCGATCGCGCGATCGCGCGCGGCCTGATCCCCTGCCCCCTGCGCCAGATCCCGGATCAGCGCCGTGAACTCCGCATTTTCCCAGCCCATCGCGCCCCAATCCCCTGCCGGGGCGTAATCGGTAAGCAGGGTTCCCAGCGGATCGGGCACCAGCGCGAAGTTGCGGGCAAGAAGCGCGAGTTCCAGCGTGCCATCACCATGCCGCACCGGGATCTCGGAGGAATTCGTGGAATCGATGGTGACCTCGATCCCGATCTCGGCGAACATCTGTTGCAGGACCGCAGCGGTCAGCGGCAGTTCCGGACGGTCGGGATAGGTCGTCAGGGTCAGCGCAAATCGTGCACCGTCGCGCAGCAGCACCCCATCCGGCCCCGGCGCCCAGCCCAACTCGGCCAGAAGCGCGCGCGCCGCATCGGGATCGTGGTCAAGCGGCGCAACCGCTTGCCCGTGCCAGGCCCGCATCGACGGCGGAAACAACTGGTTCGCACCCGCCGGATAGCGAAGGATGGCCATGGCCAGCCCGTCGCGATCTATTGCAAGCGACAAGGCCTGCCGCGCGCGGATATCGGCAAGAAACGGATGGGCGACATTTACCTTCACAAGCAGCGAACGCGGCACGGAGACCGAAAGAACCTCGAGCCGATCATCCGTTCCAAGACGCGCGACCGAGGCGGGATCGAGGTTGAATACGTAATCCGCATCTCCGCTTTCCGCCATCAGCGCCCGTGTCTCGGCGCGTCCCACCGAATGATAGACCGCCCGCTCAACCGCGGGCGCGCCATCCCAATAGGCATCGAATGCCTCGACCGTTAGTTTCAGCGGCGCTTCCATTCGCGTCACGCGATAGGCGCCGGTGCCGATCACCGCTTCGACGCTGCCATCTTCGGCATAGGCCGCGGGGGCATAGATCAGCGACCGGTATTCGGACAGGAACGCCGGCATCGGCGCAAAGGGTTCGGTCAGCCGGATCAGCAGATCGCCGGCATCGGCCTCGATCGCGGAAATGGGCGCCTGCGCCAGAAGGCCCGGCTTGTCCCGCGCCACGCTCAGTGCCCGCACGGCAGCCTCGGCGGTGAAAGGCGTACCATCGTGAAATACCACCCCGTCGCGGAGGTGGAACCGCCAGACGAGCCCGTCCTCCGATACCTCCCAATGGGTGGCAAGGCCGGGGACCAGCTCCCCGTCGGCATCGGCATTCACGAGGGTTTCGGCCACATCCATCTTGATGAAGATGCTGCCGGATGTGGTCGGATCTGCGCCCTTGATCTCGAACGGCGCGACGATATCGAGAACGCCGTCATTCTGTGCCGCCGCGCCGAGGGGAAACGCTGTTACGGCGATCGCCGCGGCAGCGGCAAATGTTCTGGGACGCATGGTGCCTCTCTCCTGACTCGAGCTTGATACGTTATTATATAACGTCTCTTCTTTGGCAAGAGCCGACAGCGCGAACACCGGCTGCAACTCCGGCGCAGCCACGCGCCGCGGGCGGCAGGCTGATCCCGTTCCGCGAAGTCCTGCGCAAACAGAAGAAACCCGGTGCGCTTGTTGCGCGCCGGGTTTGGGCGTTGCAATGCGCAGAAGGCGCGCTAGCCTTGGGCCGGACCAAACCCGCCGGCGGTGGGCGTGACCACGGTCACCGTTTCCCCGGGCTCGAGCACCGTCTGCGCGCAGGCGGGAAGGACCTCGATCCGGCCGTCATTGCGGCGCACCTCGGTCCGGCCTACCTGTCCTGCACCCCCGCCTGCCACGCCCTGCGGCGCCAGCCTGCGGTGCGACGACAGGATCGCGCAATCCATCCGCTCGAGGAAACGCAAGGTTCGCAGCGTCCCGTCCCCGGCGGAGGCAGCGCCCCGCCCGCCAGATCCTTCCCGCAGCGCAAAGCTCTCAAGCACCACCGGGAAGCGGGTTTCCAGGATCTCGGGATCGGTGAGCCGCGAATTGGTCATATGCACATGCACGCCCGAGGTGCCGTTGAACAGTCGGCCATCGTTCATCCGCCCGGCGGGGCTGCCGGAACAGATCGTTTCATAATACTGATAGGTGTCATTCCCGAAGGTCAGGTTGTTCATCGTGCCCTGCGAATTGGCGATGGCCCCCAGAGCGCCGAAGATGGCGTTGGTTACATGCTGCGAGGTCTCCACATTCCCCGCCACCACCGCGCGCGGATAGGCGGGGCGCAGCATCGAGCCTTCGGGGATCACGATGTCGATCGGGCGCAGACAGCCGGCATTCATCGGGATCGGTGCCTCGACCATGACGCGGAAGCAGTAGAGCACTGCCGCCCTTGTCACCGGTTCCGGCGCGTTGAAGTTGTTGCCGGTGGCCTCGGATGTGCCGGTGAAATCCACCTTGGCGCGACGGTTGGCGCGATCCAAGCTGATCCGGACACGGATCACCTGCCCCGTGTCGGTTTCGTAGCTGTAGGCACAATCCTCCAGCCGGTCGATCAGCCGCGCAACCTCTTCGGCGGCATTGTCCTGCACATGGCCCATATAGGCCTGCACCACATCGAGGCCGAATTCGGCCACCATCTTGCGCAGCTCGGCCGCGCCGCGTTCATTCGCGGCAATCTGCGCCTGAAGGTCGGCGATGTTCTGCGCCGGATTGCGGCAGGGCCAGGGATGATCGGTCAGAAGCTGGTACAGTTCCGCCTCGCGGAAGGTGCCGCGCGACACCAGGCGGAAGTTGTCGATCAGCACGCCCTCCTCGTCCACCGTGGTGGCAAGCGGGGTCATCGACCCGGGCGCGGTGCCGCCGACATCGGCATGGTGCCCGCGCGAGGCGACCCAGAACAGCACCTTCTGTCCGGCATCGTCAAAGACCGGGCTGACAACGGTAATGTCCGGCAGATGGGTGCCGCCATTGTAAGGGGCGTTCAGCGCAAAGACATCGCCCGGATGCACATCCCCCTCATTGAGCCGGATCACGGTCTCGACGGATCGGTCCATCGAGCCAAGATGCACCGGCATATGCGGCGCGTTGGCCACCAGCGCGCCCGAGGCATCAAAGACCGCGCAGGAAAAATCAAGCCGTTCCTTGATGTTGACGGATTGCGCCGTGTTCTGCAGCGCCACACCCATCTGCTCGGCGATATTCATGAACAGGTTGTTGAAGACCTCCAGCAGCACCGGGTCGGCACTGGCGGCGCCAACGGCGCGCGCGCGGGTGGCGCGTTCGTGGCGGTGCAGCAGGATCAGGTCATCCGGGGTCAGGCGCGCTGTCCAGCCGGGTTCGACAACGATGGTCTGGTTCGGCTCGATGATCAGCGCGGGCCCGCGGATGCTGTCGCCGGGGGCAAGACCCTCGCGCAGGAAAACCCCGGCCTGATGCCAGGCCCCGCCCGAGAAAACGCGCACCTGCCGGTCGGTTGCGGCCGCCCGCCCTTCAGCCTGTCCCCCGGCCGTCGGCATGGGCGGGGGCGTCTCGCCGCCCTCGACCTCGACCGCCTCGACAGTCACTTCCTTGTCCGGGGTGACAAAGCCGAACTGCGCCTTGTAGCGGGCCTCGAAGGCCTGCCGCACCGCCTGCAGATCGCCGTCATAGGGCACATCCAGGGAAGTGTCGGTGCCCGAATAGCGCAGATGCAGCTTGGTCTGCGTGGCAAGGGCGCCGTGAAGCCCCTGTTCGGCCAGTTCCTGCAGCACGGCCGCGCGCAGTTCACCCTCAAGCCCCGTGATGGCATTGCGGTTTGCCGGATCAAGCGGCAGCATCAGCCCCTGCTGCCGGCTGGCGGTGACCGAGGCGAGCCCGATGCCATAGGCCGACAGCAGCCCCGACAGCGGGTGGATCAGGATGTTCTCCATCCCCAGCGCGTCGGCAACCAGACAGGCGTGTTGCCCGCCCGCACCGCCGAATGAGTTGAGCAGATAGCGCGTCACGTCATAGCCGCGCTGAACACTGATCTTCTTGATCGCATTGGCCATGTTCTCGACCGCGATCTTGAGAAAACCTTCGGCCACTTCCTCGGGGCTGCGGTCGGTGCCGGCCGCAATCCCGGCGAATTTTTCGGCGACCGTGTCACGGTCGAGGGGCTGGTCCTGCGACGGGCCGAAGATGGCCGGGAACAGATCGGGGTTCAGTTTGCCCAGCATCACATTCGCATCGGTCACTGTCAGCGGGCCACCGCGCCGATAGCAGGCCGGGCCGGGATCGGCCCCCGCCGAATCGGGCCCGACCCGGAAGCGTCCCGGTTCGGCATGCAGGATCGATCCGCCGCCCGCCGCAACCGTATGGATCCGCATCATCGGGGCACGGATCCGCACACCCGCGACCTCGGTGTCGAAGGCGCGTTCGTATTCGCCTGCCGCGTGGGCCACATCGGTCGAGGTTCCGCCCATGTCAAAGCCGATCACCCGGTCAAAGCCGGCCTGGGCCGCGCTGCGCACCATTCCCACCACGCCCCCGGCCGGCCCGGACAGGATCGCATCCTTGCCGCGGAACCGGTCCGCCGCCGTCAGCCCGCCCGAGGACATCATGAACTGCAGGGTAGGCCCCGGTTGATCGGGCGGCGTGGCGCCCAGAATCCGTGCAACCCGCTGCACATAGCGGCGCAGGATCGGTGACAGATAGGCATCGACCACGGTCGTGTCACCGCGTCCGACCAGCTTGATCAGCGGCGAAACCTCGTGACTGACCGAGACCTGATCAAACCCCGCACCGCGCACCAGTTCGGCCAGCGCCGCCTCGTGCACCGGGTTCTTCCACGAATGCATCAGCACGATGGCCACTGCGCCGATGCCGTCGGCGCGCGCCGCCGCAAGCGCGGGGCGGAGCGCCTCGGCCTCAAGCGGCCGTTCGACGCTGCCATCGGCCATCAGGCGTTCGTCAACCTCGATCACCCGTTCATAAAGCTGCTCGGGCAGCAGGATTTCCTTGGCAAAGATATCGGGGCGTGCCTGATACGCGATGCGAAGTTGATCGCGGAAGCCCTTGGTAATCAACAGGATCGTCCGGTCGCCCTTGCGTTCCAGAAGGGCGTTGGTGGCCACTGTCGTCCCCATGCGCACCGTGCCGATCCGCTCCGACGGCAGCGCGGCACCGGGCGCCACCGACAGAAGCCTGCGGATCCCCTCGATGGCGCTGTCTTCATAGGCCTCGGGGTTTTCCGACAACAGCTTGAGCGGATGCAGCCCGCCTTCGGGATCGCGTCCGATCACGTCGGTAAAGGTGCCGCCCCGGTCGATCCAGAAATCCCAGCGTTGCCGCCCTGTGACCTGCGTCATCGCAATTCTCCCCGTTGGTCATGATATTCCGGCAGCGCGCCGCCATGCTGACAAAACGTTGACAAATTGTGAGTGTAGGGTCAAGCTTCTCCTGACGCCGCTCAACGGCGCGACCCAGACGAACCGGACAAACCGTTCGCACCAACAGAGAGGACTAAAAATGTCGCACTTGACCCGTGCCGGCCTTTTCGCCGCTGCGCTGTCCCTGACCGGCCCCGCTGTTGCCCAGCAAGCCTGGGACATGCCGACCCCCTATGCCGATGCGATCTTCCACACCCAGAACATCCTGCAGTTCGCCGATGACGTGCGCGAGGCGACGGGCGGCAACCTGAACATCACCGTCCATTCGGCCAACTCGCTGTTCGGTCATGCCGAGATCCGCGATGCAGTCCGTGACGGGCTGGTCCCGATCGGGGAATTCCTGTTGTCGCGGCTGGCGAACGAAGACCCGATCTTTGCGCTGGATTCGATCCCCTTCCTCGCCTCGTCCTATGACGATGCCGAACGGCTCTGGGAAGCCTCGCGCGATGCGGTAAGCGAGCGTCTGGGCCAGCAGGGTCTGACGGTTCTTTATGCAGTGCCATGGCCGGGGCAAAGCCTTTACCTGCGCCGTGACATCACCGATCCGGCCGACATGGCGGGCCTGAGCTTCCGTGCCTACAACGTGGCCACCGAACGTCTGGCGCAACTGCTGGGCGCCACGCCGACCCAGGTCGAGGAAACCGACATCCCCACCGCCTTTTCAACGGGCCGTGTCGAGGCGATGATCACTTCGCCCTCGACCGGAGCCAATGCGCAGGCCTGGGATTTCACCACCCATTACATCGACACCCAGGCGTGGTTGCCGAAGAACATCGTGGTTGTGAACACCGATGCCTTCGAGGCGCTGTCGGATGACGACCGCGCGGCGCTGCTGGCGGCAGCCGAGGCCGCAGAGACCCGCGGCTGGGAAATGTCGCGTGCCGAAACGGCCGAAAAGATCGCGGCGCTCGAGGCCGGCGGCATGATCGTCTCGCAGCCGTCCGAGGCCCTCGCCGCGCGGCTTCAGGAAATCGGCGCGACCATGACCGCCGAGTGGGAAGCGACTGCCGGACCGGACGGCGCCGCAGTGGTCGAGGCCTATCGCAACCAGTAACGCGGCATGGGGCCGGCGCGGCCGGCCCCGACCAGCGCAAGGATCATGGCGATGCGCAAGGCGCTCGATTATCTATACGGCGCAGCCCTGTTCGGGACCTGCGCGGCGATGGTGGCCATCGCGGCCCTCGTGTTCACCCAGGTCCTGGGCCGGGCGCTGGATCAGGTGCTGGTGGCGCTGGGTCAGGCGCGGCTGGGGCTGTCGGTTCCGTCGCTGGGCGAAATCGCGGGCTATCTGTTCGGTGTCGCCGCATTCCTTGCGCTGGCGCCCACGCTGCGCAGCGCAACCCATATCCGGGTGACGCTGGTCCTGCGCGCCTTCGGACCCGCTGGCGACCGGTTCATGACCGGGCTTGTGATCCTCATCGCGCTTGGCCTGACCGGCTTCATCACCTGGGCGATGGGCATGCAGGCCATGACCTCGTTCCAGCGTGGGTCCATGTCCTACGGGATGCTGCCGATCAGGCTCTGGATACCACAGGGGCTGATGACATTGGGGCTGGTGATCTTTGCAATCGCCCTTCTTGACGAGCTGATCGCGCTTTTGCGAAACGGCACCGCCGCCTTCCGCGATATCGAGCGGGGCCGCGACATAACCGAAGGGGGCCACTAGCATGGACATCACGCTTTTGTCCGCCCTGCTTGTCGTGGTCCTGTTCGGGCTGCTGCTGTCTGGCCTGTGGGTGGGCTTTGCGCTGCTGGCCGTGGGCATGGTGGCGATGGAGCTCGCCTCGAGTGCGCCGATGGGCGCCGTCTTTGCCCGGCGTGTCTGGGGCGCGATGACGGGCTGGGACCTGACCGCCTTGCCGATGTTCATCTGGATGGGCGAGATCCTGTTCCGATCACGGCTTTCCTCGGACATGTTTGCCGGCATGGCACCCTTCACCCGGCGCCTGCCGGGCGGGCTCTTGCACGTCAACGTGTTCGGCTGCGCCCTTTTCGCCTGTGTTTCCGGGTCCTCGGCGGCGACAACGGCCACCGTGGGCCGGATGTCGCTGCCGGAACTGCGGGCACGCGGATATGATCCGGCGATGGCGATCGGCACGCTGGCGGGCGCCGGCACGTTCGGCTTCCTCATCCCGCCGTCGCTGATCCTGATCGTCTACGGCGCCGCGACCGAACAAAGCATCGCCCGGTTGTTCCTTGCCGGCGTCGGGCCCGGCATCCTGCTGGCGGTGCTGTTTTCGGGCTATGTGATGATCTGGTCGCGCCTCAATCGTCACCGGATGCCCGAACCCGAGCCCGCCCCGACCTGGCGCGAACGGCTGCGCGCGCTTGGGCTTCTGGCGCCGACCATCCTTCTGATCATCGGGGTGATCGGTTCGATCTATGCCGGGCTTGCCTCACCGACCGAAGCGGCGGTGATCGGCGTCGCCGGTGCGCTGGCCATCGCCAGCCTGACGGGCGGCATGACCCGTGCGAATTTCGTCGCCTCCCTGACCGGGGCGGCGATGACCAGCTGCATGATCGCCTTCATCCTGGCGGGGGCGTCGTTTCTGACCGTCGCCATGGGCTTTACCGGCATCCCGCGCACGCTGGCGGCCTGGATCGGGGCGCAGGACCTGTCGCAATTCACGCTTCTGGCGGTGCTTCTTGTCTTCTTCATCGTGATCGGCTGCTTTCTGGACGGGATCTCGATCGTGGTGCTGACCACCTCGGTGATCCTGCCGATGGTGATGGCCGCGGGCATCGACCCGATCTGGTTCGGGATATTCCTTGTGCTGGTGGTCGAGATGAGTCAGATCACCCCGCCGGTCGGTTTCAACCTGTTCGTGATACAGTCGATCAGCGGCCGCAACATCTTCGAGGTGGCCTGGTATGCCCTGCCCTTCTTCCTGTTGCTGGTGCTGGCCGCCGCGATCATGACCCTTTTCCCGGAGATTGCGCTGTGGTTGCCCGGCACGATGATGAACAGCTGAGCCAGATCGGGCCGATCGTTTCCTCGGCCCATCTTGCCCAATCGGCCCTGCCCGAACTGTCGGAACTGGAATTCGCGCTGACCATGGCCCACCACGCCTTCCAGCGCTGGATCATGCGCTGCATGGCGGCGGCGGGTCAGGCCATGTCGCCGCTGGAAGTGCTGATCCTGCACCTGGTCAATCACCGCAACCGCCCCAAGACGCTGGCCGACATCTGCCTGGTGCTGAATGTCGAGGACACGCATCTGGTGAATTACGCGATCAAGAAGCTGGCGGATCAGAAGCTCGTGCAACTGGGGCGCAAGGGCAAGGAAAAGACCGTCGGCATCAGCCCCGCGGGCGAGAAGCTGTGCCAGCGCTACCGTGCCGTGCGCGAGGCGCTGCTGGTCGAATCCGCGCAGCAGATGGGCGTTGACCCTGCCGAACTGTCGCGTCTGTCGCGGTTGCTGCGGGCAATGTCGGGAGAATACGATCACGCGGCGCGCGCAGCGGCGTCGCTGTGATTACGGGCCTGCTTGGCTGGACGGCCCGGCAGGGGCGCTATGCGCTGGTGGCGGGGCTTCTGGCCGGGGCGCTGCTGCCGGGTCTGGCCGAGGCGCTGCGTTTTGCCGTTGCCCCCCTGATCGTGGCGCTGCTGTTCCTGGCGGTACTGCGGCTGGGGCCTGACGGGCTGCGCACGGGGGCGGTGCGTTTGCCGGCGGCCTGTGCGCTCACGATCCTCTTGCAACTGGTCCTGCCGCTGGCTGCGGCCGCGGCCTTCGCCCTTGCCGGTGTGCTGGAGCACCCGCTGGCCCGGGGAACGGTGCTGGTGCTGGCCGCAGCGCCGATCACCGGCAGCGCCAACCTCGCTTTGCTGATGGGGGCCGAACCGGTCGCAGCCCTGCGCCAGCTTGTTCTGGGCACGGCGCTTCTGCCCCTGACCGTCGTTCCGGTGTTTGCGGTGATGCCCGGGTTTGGCGGGGTGGGCGATGTCGTGCTGGCGGCCCTGCGCCTGCTGGCGATCATCAGCCTTGCGGCGGGTGCCGCGCTGTTGCTGCATCGCGTCATGCGGTTTCAGCCCGCAGCGCGTGTTCTCGGCGCGATCGACGGGCTTTCCGCCATCTTGCTTGCGCTGGTGGTGATCGGGCTGATGTCGGCAATCGGTCCGGCCCTGCACGAGGCGCCGCTGCGCCTGGCCCTGACGCTTGGAGCCTGTTTCGCGATCAACCTGCCGCTGCAATTGCTGGTCTGCCAGCTCGCGGCCCGGCGCGATCCGAAAGCCGCGCCCGCCCTTGGCATCGTCGCCGGAAACCGGAATGCGGCGCTGTTTCTCAGCATCCTGCCCGCCGCGACAGCGGACGAGCTGATGCTGTTCATCGGCTGCTTCCAGATTCCGATGTATCTGACGCCGCTTATGCTGGGCGGCTGGTATCGGCGCGCGGCGGCGCGCGGCGGGTGACATTGCCGGGGCGGCCGGGCAGCGACAGTGCCGCGTCGCTGCGCGGGCTGCGCGCGATCACCCGCCCTTTCGAAATCACCACCCGGCGGGCCGCGCGGCGGCGCAGCGCCTCGACCGGATCGGCCGCATCCAGCACAACAAGCGAGGCCGTGCGCCCCACCTCAAGCCCCAGATCATCGGCACCGATGATTGCCGCGTTCACCCGGGTCACCATGTCGAAGCAGCGCGCCATCTCGTCGGGCGCGCTCATCTGCGCGACGTGCAGGCCCATGAAGGCCACGTCCAGCATGTCGCCGGTGCCCAGCGAATACCAGGGATCGAGCACGCAATCCTGGCCCCAGCCGACGGAAATGCCATGGGCCTGCATCTCCTTCACCCGGGTGAGACCGCGGCGCTTGGGAAAGCTGTCGTGCCGGCCCTGCAACATGATGTTGATCAGCGGGTTCGGAATGGCAGCGATCCCGGCCTCGGCGATCAGAGGCAGCAACTTCGAAACGTAATAGTTGTCCATCGAATGCATCGAAGTCAGGTGGCTGGCGGCCACCCGCCCCTGCAATCCATGTTTCTGTGCCTCATAGGCCAGCGCCTCGATGTGGCGGCTCAGCGGATCATCGGTTTCGTCGCAATGGATATCGACGCGCAGGCCGCGATCGGCGGCGATCCGGCACAATTCGGCCAGGGACGCAGCGCCATCGGCCATGGTGCGTTCGAAATGCGGGATGCCGCCAACCACATCCACGCCCATGTCCAGCGCGCGCAACGTGTTGGCCCGTGCGGTCGGGTCACGGTAGAAACCATCCTGCGGAAAGGCCACAAGCTGCAGATCGATATAGCCCTTCACCTGTTCGCGCAATTCCAGCATCGCCTGCACGCCCAGCAGGCGGTCGTCGCAGGTATCGACATGGCTGCGGATCGCCAGCAGGCCAAGGCTTGCCGCCCAGTCACAATAGGCAAGGCCCCGCTCTACCATCTGCTCGACGGTGACGATCTGCTTCAACTCGCCCCAAAGCGCGATCCCCTCAAGCAGCGTGCCCGAGGCGTTGATACGCGGCAGCCCGTAGCTGAGCGTCGCATCCATGTGGAAATGCGGATCGACGAAGGGCGGGCTGACCAGATCGCCCGTGGCGTCGATCACTTCGCCGGCGTCCAGCCCCGCATCCAGCCGCTCGACCGCGACGATACGACCCTCGCGGATGCCGATGTCGGCCTGGCGCCCGTCAGGCAGCGTGCCGCCTTTCACGATCAGGTCAAACTGGCTCATCTCGGTCTCCTTCTTTTCAGCGCCGCTCGCCCTTGCGGTACGGCTGCATCAGCGCGGCCGGAACCTCGGCCCGCCGCGACATGACGACCAGGGCGAGGATCGAAAGCACATAGGGCAGCATCAGGAACAGCTGGTAGGGCACCATCGTGCCCAGCCCGGTCTGCTGCAAACGGATCTGCAGCGCGTCGAACCCCGCGAACAGAAACGCCCCCGCCACGGCCTTGCCGGGTTTCCAGGCCCCGAAGACCACCAGCGCGATGCAGATCCAGCCGCGCCCGTTCACCATCTCGAAGAAGAACGAGTTGAAGGCCGACATGGTCAGGAACGCGCCGCCCAGGGCCATCAGCCCCGATCCCACCATGACCGCCCCGATCCGGATCGCTGCAACCGAAAGGCCCTGCGCTTCGACCGCGGCGGGGTTCTCACCGGCCGCGCGCACCGCAAGGCCCAGGGGGCTGCGCGCAAGGATCAGGGCCGTGGCGATGGCAAGCGCATAGGCCAGATAGGTCAGCGGCGTCTGGGCGAACAGCGCCGGCCCCAGCAACGGAATGTCGGACAGGATCGGGATCGGCACCACCGGAAAGGCGGTGATCCGCGGCGGCGAGGACACGTTCGGCAGGACCAGACGGTAGGTATAGTAACTTGACGCCGTCGCAAGCAGCGTGATGCCAAGTCCCACCACATGCTGCGACAGGCCGAAAAGCACCGTCAACACCCCATGCAGGGCGCCGAAGGCCATGCCGGTCAGCAGCGCCACCCCCACCCCGGCCCAAAGGCCAAGCCCGGCATAGACAGCGATCCAGCCGGCAAAGGCCCCTGCAACCATGATCCCCTCGATCCCGAGGTTCAGCACGCCGGCCCGTTCGCAGATCAACTCGCCCAGCGTCGCAAAGATCAGCGGCGAGGCGATGCGCACCAGCGCAACCCAGAAGCTGGCCGAGATCAGAATTGCAATCACGTCACTCATGCGCGGCGCAGCCTGTATCGGGTGGTCAGAAGCGCCAGAACCATTGCCAGAAGGGCAAAGGCCAGCAGGATGTCGGCGATATAGGTGGGAACCTGCGCGGCGCGGCTCATGCTGTCGGCGCCGACGAAGATCGCGGCCACGAACAGCGCCGAAAAGATGACGCCCAAGGGGTTCAGCAGGGCAAGCATCGCGACGATGATCCCGGTATAGCCAAAGCCCGGGCTGAGATCGAGCGTCAGGCTGCCCCGCACGCCGGCAACCTCGGAAAAGCCTCCCAGCGCGGCCAGCCCCCCCGACAGCACCGCCGTGAGCAACACCACCCGGCGCACCGGCATGCCCGCGTGGCGCGCGGCGGTTTCGTTCAGGCCGACAGCGCGCATTTCGTAGCCGAGGGTCGTCTTGCGGTCGATGATCCAGATCAGGATCGCCGCCGCAACCGCCAGCGCAAATCCCCAGTGCAACCGCAACCCCGGCAGGATCCGTGGCAGGCGCGCCTCGGGCGGCAGGGCGGGCGAGCGGGGCCAGCCCATGCCCATCGGATCGCGCAAGGGCCCTTCCAGCAGCATCGAGACGAACAGCAGCATCACGAAGTTCAGAAGCAGCGTGGTCACCACCTCATCCACCCCGAACCGGAGCTTGAGCAGTGCCGGCCCCAGCAACAGCACCGCGCCCGCCGCCATCGCGCCCAGGGCCATCGCCGGCCACAGCACGGCCGAGGGCAGAAGCGGCCCAAGGTTCAGCCCGATCAGCACCGCAAGCAGGCCGCCGGCGAAGAACTGCGCCTCGGCACCGATATTCCAGAGCCGGGCACGAAAGGCGACCGCGACGGCAAGCCCGGTGAAGATCAGCGGCGTAGCGCGGTTCAGCGTTTCTAGCAGCGCGAAACGCGATCCGGCCGCGCCTTTGACGATCAGGCCGAAGACCGCAAGCGGATCGGCTCCGGCCAGCCGTGCAAGGGCTGCGCCCAACAGCACCGTTGCCACGAGCGCCAGCATCGGCGGCAGGATCCGGCGCATGATGCCCGGGTTGGCGACAGGTTCAAGCCGCATGGCTGAACCCCTGTCCGGCCATCCACAACCCCAGCTCGGCCACCGTCTTGCTGCCGCGCGGGAAGGCCGGGCTCAGCCGGCCGTCACAGATCACATGGATCACATCCGACAGGGCCATCACCTCTTCCAGATCCTCGGAGATCAACAGCACCGCCGCACCCCGACCGCGCGCATCCAGAAGCCGGTTCTGGACGAAGGTCACTGCGCCGATATCAAGGCCGCGCACCGGCTGATCGGCCAGGATGATGCACGGATCGCGTTCCAGCAGCCGCCCAAGGATCAGCTTCTGCATGTTCCCGCCGGACAAGAGCCGCACCGCAGCCCCCTCGCCCGGCCCACGTATGTCATAGCGTGCGATGACCTGGCGCGCAAAGCGGCGCGCAGCGGGCCAGTTCATCCAGCCCCGGCGGCTGAACCCTGGGCTGCGATACAGCTCCAGCACCGCGTTTTCGGTCAGGCTGAAATCCGCGACCGTTCCCTCGCGGTGGCGGTCGGCAGGAATGCGGGCGATGCCGGCCTTGATCGCGGCGCGGGGCGACCAGTCCGTGAGGGGCTGGTCCTGCAAGGAGACCTCGCCCGCCACGGGCCGCGCAAGCCCGCCGATCAGCGCCGCAAGCGCCGCCTGACCGTTGCCCGAGACACCGGCAATCCCGGTGATCCGCCCGGCCACCAGATCAAGATCGACATCGCGCAGATCGGGGCGCTGCCCTTGCGTCGCAACACCGGAAAGGCGCATCAGAACCTGACCCTCGGTGCTTGCCGCGACCAGGGGGGGAACAACCTCGGCCCCGACCATCATGGCCGCAAGTCGCGCCGGATCGGTGCCCGCGATCGGCGTTTCGCCCACCAGCCGCCCGTGACGCAGCACCAGCACACGGTCGGCCACCGCCATGACCTCGTGCAGCTTGTGCGAAATGAAGATGACGGAAAGCCCCAGCGCCACCGCCCTGCGCAGCGTGGCAAACAGGGCCTCTGCCTCTTGCGGGGTAAGGACGGCGGTCGGTTCGTCAAGAATGAGGATCCGCGCATCGCGGTACAGCGCCTTCAGGATCTCGACCCGCTGCCGTTCGCCCACCGACAGCGTGCCAACCTTCGCATCGGGATCGGCCGACAGCCCGAAATCCTGCGCCAGCTTGCGCAGCCGTGCGGCGGCCTGGCGGCGGGCCGAAACCGGCCGCCACAGACTTTCGGTGCCCAGCATCAGGTTGTCCAGAACACTCAGATTGTCCGCGAGGGTGAAATGCTGGTGCACCATTCCCAGGCCCGCGGCCAGCGCCGCAGCCGGACGGCCCGGCGGCAGTGGCACGCCGAACACCTCGATCCGCCCCTCCTCGGCGGTGTAATGGCCGAAAAGGATGTTCATCAGCGTGGTCTTGCCCGCGCCGTTCTCCCCCAGCAGCGCCACGACTTCGCCCTGCGCGATCTCGAACGAGATCGCGTCATTGGCAAGGTTCGCGCCGAAGCGTTTGCTGATCCCCTCGACCCGAAGCGCCGGGGTGGTATTGTCTTCCATGTCAGCCGGCAGTCGGTTCGCTGTCGTTCACCTCGACCACAAAGCTGCCGTCGCGGATCGCGGCTTCCCGCTCGGCGATCAGATCCAGCGCGGCTTGGGGAATCCGGCCCTCGAAGCTGCCAAAGGGCGCAAGCGTGGCGCCGCCATACTGCATCATCGAATAGATGCCATAGTTCTCCGAAGTGAAGCTGCCCGCCTTCACCTTCTCGATTGCCGCCGCAAGCGTCGGCTCGAAATGCCAGAGCGCCGAAGCAACCACTGTGTCGGGATAGTCCGCCTGGGTGTCGATGACGTTGCCGATGGCAAGGATACCGCGTTCCGCGGCCGCATCCGACACGCCGAAGCGTTCGGCGTACAGGATGTCGGCGCCGTTATCGATCATGGCGATGGCCGTTTCCTTGGCGCGCGGCGGATCGAACCACGACCCGATGAAGCTGACCTGGAAGGTGGCATCGGGGCGCATTTCGCGCACGCCGGCCATGAAGGCATGCATCAGCCGGTTGACCTCGGGGATCGGAAAGCCGCCGACCATGCCGATATTGCCGGATTCCGTCATCGCCCCCGCAACGATTCCCGAGAGATACGAGGCATCCTGAATGTAGTTGTCGAAGACGCCAAAGTTGCCCAGACTGCCGTCCGGCAGGAAGCTGGAGCCCATGAGGAAGGCGGTGTCGGGATAATCGGCGGCAACCTCGCGCGCCTCCTGCTCGACCCCGAAGATCTCGCCCAGGATGAGGTCTGCCCCGCCCTCGGCATATTCGCGCATTACCCGCGGATAGTCGGTGTTCGAGACGTTTTCGGAATAGCTGTATTCGATCTCACCCGCCTCTTGCGCGGCAAGGGCGGCAAGGTGGATACGGCTGACCCACTGCTGTTCGACCGGGACGGTATAGATCCCCGCAACGCGGATCGGCCCCGACTGCGCCCGCAGCGGCAAGCCGAAGGCCAGCGCCGACAAGGCAGCACCTCCGGCAAGAATGTGACGGCGGGTTGGACGAAAGGTCATCGGCATGGCGCTTCCTCTGAGTCGGTTTTCGGCAGAAAATCGGAAAGCGGGGAAAGATGAAACAGAAAACGCGCCTCATGCGCCTGCCCGGGCAGCATCTGCATAATTAACAGGCACTGATGGGCAGGCAAGCATCCACCTGGTGGAGGAGATACCCCGCGGGTTGCAGAGCGGGGTCAGGACGCAACCCGGAACTGGACCTCGTGGAAACCGCCGGCCCGGATCCCGCTGTGCCTCGTGCCGACCGTTCAGTGACGCGCGCGTGGAATGGAGATCCGGCACCCGACAGCGGCTGTTCACGTGATCGGCGGTAATGGCACGGATGATGCCGGGTCACCGGCCTTGATCCTGGCAGGGGGCTTGCGCCACGGCCATTCGGAAGCCACCATCGCAGCACGTGCGGGACATGGCATGATCTGCCCGCCCGGGCTGGCCGACCCGGCTGTCGCCCGCGGCCAGGATCCGTTCCGCAGCGAAAGGCCCGCCGCGCAAGTCTTGCACCGTGCCGCGGGACTTGCTACATGACGTTCGCGTGTTTGCCCGGTTAGCTCAGAGGCCAGAGCTGCGCTTTTGTAAAGCGAGGGTCGGGGGTTCGACTCCCTCACCGGGCACCATTCCCTCTCTTGCGGACGGAAGTCTGCCGCCTCTGCGCGGTTTCCCGGGTCGAAACCCGGGCACGGCAACAGGTTTTCCTCCTCGCCAAAGACGATCGAGCCGGAGCGATTTCCCCGTGCTGGCGGTCAACATCCGGAGGCAGGGCCCGATTGCGCGATCAGCTGCCGCAGCAGCCCGTCGAGCCGGGCCGCCAGATCCGGGCCCAACATGTTCCGCAACTCCCGGTCATGGGCCAGCGCCCGCTGGCCAAGCTCCTCGAACAGATTCCGGCCCTTGTCGCTCAGCGACAGGATCTCGGCGCGCCCATCCTCGGGGCTTGGCGCCCGCATCAGCAAGCCCTCGGCCTCGAGCGCAGCAACCGCGCGGCTCACCCGGGTTTTCTCGACATGCGAGATCCGGCAGATATCCCGCGCCGTCATCGCGCCGAACTTGCCCAGATTGGCAACCACGCGCCACTGGGTGCGCGTCATCCCGTAATCGTCGCGATAGATGCGCTGGAACGAACGTGACGTCGCCTCGGCCGCCTGATTGAGAAGATAGGGCAGGAAGTGCTCCAGATCGAAGGCGGTTGAACTGCCGGTGGGCGGGGCGACGGGCTGCATGGGGCCTCCATATCTGTGCCGGACGAGCCTGCCACAGGACGCCGCGGCTGTCACCCGGGCGCCTTGCCGCGCCCCAACAGCCTTGCCCGCCAGGCGGCGCTTGACATGGTTGCATTTGCAACCAATGCTCGTCCAACCGCGAGAGGAGGAGACATGACCCGCCATTCCCTGCCCCACGGCATGATCCGCGCCGCAACGACACTGGGCACATGCGAAGGCTACATGCCCGGCTTCGGCAATGACTTCGAGACCGAGGCCCTGCCGGGCGCGCTGCCACAAGGCCAGAACAGCCCGCAGAAATGCAACTACGGGCTTTATGCCGAACAGCTTTCAGGCTCGGCCTTTACCAGGCCCCAACCGGAACGCACCTGGTGCTACCGGATCCGCCCCAGCGTCAAGCACACGGCGCGGTTTGACCGGATCGACCTGCCGCACTGGAAGTCGGCCCCCCATGTGCTGCCCGATGTCATCAGCCTCGGCCAGTACCGCTGGGACCCGGTCCCGCATGCCGACCAGCCGCTGACCTGGATCACCGGGATGCGCACGGTCACGACCGCGGGCGATGTGAACACCCAGACCGGCATGGCGGCGCATGTCTATCTGGTGACCCGCTCGATGGAGGACAGCTATTTCTACTCGGCGGATGGCGAGCTTCTGGTTGTCCCGCAGGAGGGCCGGCTGCGCTTTTGCACCGAACTGGGCGTGATCGACCTCGAGCCGAAGGAAATCGCGATCCTGCCGCGCGGACTGGTGTATCGGGTCGAGGTTCTGGAAGGTCCGTGCCGGGGCTTTGTCTGCGAAAATTACGGCGTTCCCTTCACCTTGCCGCACCGCGGTCCGATCGGGGCCAACTGTCTGGCCAATCCGCGCGATTTCAAGACGCCCGTCGCCGCCTTCGAGGACCGCGAGACGGCGTCCGAGGTCATCCTGAAATGGTGCGGCCAGTTCCACCGCACCCGCATCGGCCAGTCGCCTCTTGATGTCGTGGCCTGGCACGGAAACTACGCCCCGTTCAAATACGATCTGCGCAGCTATTCGCCGGTCGGAGCGATCCTGTTCGATCACCCCGATCCGTCGATCTTCACCGTTCTGACTGCGCCGTCCGGGCTGGAAGGCACCGCGAATATCGACTTCGTGCTGTTCCGCGAACGCTGGATGGTGGCCGAGCACAGCTTCCGCCCGCCCTGGTACCACAAGAACGTCATGTCGGAGCTGATGGGCAACATCTATGGCATCTATGACGCCAAGCCCAAGGGCTTCGTGCCCGGCGGCATGTCGCTGCACAACTGCATGCTGCCGCATGGGCCGGACCGGACGGCCTTTGAAGGGGCCTCGAACGCGGAACTGAAGCCCGAGAAGCTGGACGAGACGATGTCCTTCATGTTCGAGACCCGCTTTCCCCAGCATCTTACGGAATGGGCAGCAAAAAGCGCGCCGCTGCAAGAGGACTACATCGACTGCTGGGACAGCCTGGCGAAGAAGTTCGACGGCACCCCCGGTGTCAAGTAGTCCCCCGCGCCCTGCCGGATGATCGCCACAGGAAAAGAACCTGCATGCCACTTTTGCCTTCCTGGATCGACAGCGCCAATCGCGCGGATACGCCGTTCCCATTGAACAACCTGCCCTGCGGGGTGTTTTCCGACACCGATCCCACCCCCCGCTGCGGCGTGGCGATCGGCGACATGATCCTCGATGTGGCTGCGTTGGAACAGGCGGGAATTCTGGCGCTGGCCGGCGGGCCCTATTTCACCGCACCGCGGTGGAACGGCTTCATGGCGGCGGGCTCCGAGGCCTGGGCCGCATTGCGCGCGCGGTTGCAATCCCTGCTGCGGGAGGGCGCCGCCGAGCGGGACAATATCCGGCCGCACCTTGTTCCGCAGGTGCGGACCAGGATGCACATGCCCTTCGAAGTGGCTGAATTCACGGATTTCTATGCCGGGCGCCACCACGCCTTCAACGTGGGCACCATGTTTCGGGGACCCGAAAATGCCCTGCCTGCGAACTGGCTGCACATGCCCGTGGGCTACAACGGCCGCGCCTCCTCGGTGGTCGTTTCCGGCACGCCGGTGCGCCGGCCCTGGGGCCAGATCAAGGCACCAGACGAGGCGGCACCCCGCTTTGCGCCGTCGGCCAGGTTCGATTTCGAGCTTGAGCTGGGCGCTGTTGTCGGCCTGCCGTCGCAGTCCGGGCACCCCGTGTCCGTGGCCGAAGCGGACGGGATGATCTTCGGCTATGTGCTGCTCAACGACTGGTCGGCGCGCGACATTCAGGCCTGGGAGTATCAGCCGCTGGGGCCGTTCCAGTCAAAGGCCACCGCCACCACCATTTCTCCCTGGATCGTCACCCGCGCTGCCCTCGCCCCCTGGCGGGTGGCCACACCAGACCGCAGCGTACCGCTCCTTCCCTATCTGCACGAGCCCGGCCCGCTGCTTTACGATATCGAACTTGAGGTTGCATTGACACCGCGCGGCGGCAGCGAGAAGGTAGTCTGCCGCACCAACTCCCGCGAGATGTATTATGCAGCGGCCCAGCAACTTGCCCATCATGCCAGCAGCGGTTGCCCGATGCGCTGCGGAGATCTGCTCGGCTCGGGAACCATCTCGGGCCCGGGTCCGGACAGCCGCGGCTGCCTGCTGGAACTGTCCTGGGGCGGCACGCAGCCGGTGCAGATCGGAGAGGGCCGCGTGCGGCGCTTTCTCGAAGACCACGACACCGTCACGCTGCGCGGCTATCTTCACGCCGATGATCACATGATCGGCTTTGGCGACTGCACCGGCACCGTTCTGCCCGCGCTGGATGATCCCTATGCGCGCCCGGCCCCGCCTCCCTGACCGGCCCGGCACCGCTTTAAGGCGATCAGGGCTGGTGCCCGCGGCGCCATGGCACTGCGGCCAGCGGCGGCGCCTGCCAACCCGCTGACGGCCTGCCACCGGGGATTGAGCGTTGCGTCACCTGCTCGCGTCAGGGCTTTCGCCGAACCAGGCACGGCGCTAGGCTTTGCGCGGCTGTTACACCCGGCGTCGATGATCGGGCCACAGCTTTCCTGTGTCGCATAGTCCAAGAGGTGCCCATGTCGTTTTCCCTGTCCCGCCGGAGCTTTCTGATGACCGGCGCCGCTGCTGGCGGCGTCGTGCTGTTGCACCCCTATTCGGCGCGGGCCAGCGCGGGCCAGGCGCATCTGCGCATCCTGTCCACCACCGATCTGCACTGCCATGTTCACCCCTACGACTATTACGCCGACCGCGAGAACGACACGATGGGCCTCGCCCGAACGGCGGCCATTGTCGCAGCCATCCGGGCCGAGGCGACCAACACGTTGATGGTCGATAACGGCGACTATCTTCAGGGGAACCCGATGGGCGACTACATGGCCTATGCCCGGGGCATGGAGGATGGCGTCGTGCACCCGGTGATCGCCGGGATGAACGCGCTTGGCTATGACGCGGGCACGCTGGGCAACCACGAGTTCAACTATGGCGTCGCGTTCATGGACAAGGTGAATGCCGGCGCAGACTTCCCGATCGTCTGCGCGAATTTTGCCCGCAGCCTTGGCGCTGATCCCCTTGCCGACGACCTGCACCTTGCGCCCTATGTGATCCTTGACCGCGAGATCGTGGACGGGGCCGGGGCGCGGCATCCGATCCGCGTCGGCATCATCGGCTTTGTGCCGCCGCAGATCATGCGCTGGGACGCGGGGCATCTGGTGGGCTCCTTCGAGGCGCGCGACATCCTCGAGGCGGCCCGCGCCTGGGTGCCGGTGATGCGGGAGGAAGGCGCCGATCTCATCGTCGCGCTGGCCCATTCCGGAATCTCGGACGCGCCCGAAACCCCGATGATGGAAAACGCGGCCCTGCACCTTGCCGGAATCGACGGGATCGACGCGGTGGTGGCCGGACATAATCACAGGGTCTGGCCCTCGGATGATTTCGAGGGCCCGGGCATCGACCGCGACCGCGGCACGCTGAACGGCAAGCCGGCCACCATGGCCGGGTTCTGGGGCTCGCATCTTGGCACCATCGATCTGATGCTGGAACGCGAGGGCGACGGCTGGCGCATCGCCGCCTTCGAATCCGACGCCCGCCCGATCTTCGAGCGAACCGAGGACCGCAGCATCAGGCCCCTGGTCGAGGATCATGCGCCAGTGATCGCCGCAACCGACGCGCTGCACGACGAAACGCTGGATTATGTCCGCGCCGAAGTGGGGCAAAGCACCGCGCCGCTTCATTCCTATTTCGCGCTGGTGGCTGATGATCCGTCCGTGCAGATCGTGAGCCTGGCGCAAACCTGGTATCTGCGCCAGCTTCTGCAAGGAACGGAACATGAAGGCCTGCCGATCCTGTCGGCGGCGGCGCCGTTCAAATCCGGCGGCCGGGGTGGTCCGGACTATTACACCGACGTTGCCGCAGGACCGGTCGCGATCAAGAACGTGGCCGATCTCTATCTTTATCCCAACACGCTGCAGGCCGTGCGGATCACCGGTGCGCAGGTGAAGGACTGGTTGGAACGCTCGGCCGGGATCTTCAACCAGATCACCCCCGGCGCCCCGGATCAACCGCTGATCAACCCCGAATTTCCGGCCTACAATTTCGACACGATCGACGGGGTGACCTACCGGATCGATGTGACACAGCCGGCACGCTTCGACCGCGACGGCACCCTGGTGGACGAGACGGCGCATCGGATCATCGACCTTGCCCATGACGGGCGACCGATCGATCCGGCGCAGGAGTTCATCGTCGCAACCAACAACTATCGCGCCTCGGGCGGCGGCAATTTCCCGGGCGCCGACGGCGCCAGTGTGATCCTTGCCGCCCCCGACACCAACCGCGACGTGATCGTGCGCTATATCGTTTCCGAAGGCACGATTTCGCCTGCGGCCGACGGCAACTGGCAGCTTGCGCCGGCGGGCGGGGCAACGGTTCTGTTCGACAGCGGGCCAAGCGCCGCGGCCTATCTGGACGACATCCGCGCCCGCGGCGTGCAGATCGAGGAGGCAGGCCCGGGTGACGACGGCTTCGCCCGTTTCCGCATCACGCTTTAGGCCCCGGGGCGGCGGCGCAGGACGCGGCCGCCCGGAACAGCCGCGCCGCGGGACGGCGACCGTTGGTCACGGCGGATCCGCGCTGCGCAGCGGCAGATCATCCTCGGGCGAGACATTGTGCCGCTCGATCATGCGATGAACCCGCGGCTGGTCGGGGCCGCGATGCAGCGCCAGGATGCGCTCCGAGACCGCGATATCGGCCTTGGTCCGGCGCAGGTTGTGGCGCAGGTATTCATCCCAGGTTGCGACGTGGTAGCTTTCCGACCACAGCTCCGGCTCTTCCAGATCGCGCAGCAGCGCCCAGTTGCGCGCCCCGTCGCGGCGCCGGATGCGGCGGCGTTCGCCCATCGCCGCCAGAAATGCCGGCACGTCGGCCTGGTCGATCCGGTAGTCGATCATCACCATGATCGGACCGCTGCGCCCGCGCATGTCCAGCCGCAGGACCGGTTCGCGAAAGCGGCCGGCCGGGTCCAGATCCAGCGTGCCAAACTGCGGGACCGGCACCCAGAGGCCCAGCACCGCCCCCAGCCCCAGCCCGGCCGCCGAACCGATCAGCGCCACATCCACCCCCTGCGCACTGGCCACCACGCCCCAGATCCAGGCCCCTGCGGCAAGCCCGCCGAAGGTCGCCATCTGATAAAGCGCAAGCGCACGCCCCACCACCCAGCGCGGTGTCGACAGCTGAACGGTCACGTTGAACAGCGACAGCGCCAGCACCCAGGCCGCACCGGCCGGCAGCATCGCCAGCACGCTCAGCCAGAGCGTGTGGCTTTGCGACAGGGCCGCCGCGGCCAGCGCCATCGCCAGAAAGGCGATCTGCACGATCCGTTCGTTCGCCAGCGTCGCCCGCAGCCAGGGGTTCAGCAACGCGCCGCCGATTGCCCCGAGGCCGAAGGCGCCCAGCAAGAGGCCATAGAGAAACGACCCGCCGCCGATCATGTCGCGCACCACCAACGGCAAGAGCGCCAGAACGGAGGCTCCGGTCAGCCCAAAGAAAAGGCCTCGCGCCAGCACCCGCAGCAGGTTCGGCGACAGTGCGACATAGCGCAGCCCTGCGCCCATGGCGGGAACGAAGCCTTCGCGCGGGGCAAGGCGCGGCCGGGTCTCGGGCCGCCAGCGGAACAGCGCCGCGATCAGGGGCACATAGCTGGCCGCGTTGAAGGCAAAGGCGGCCGCCGCACCCAGCGTCGCCACGATCAGCCCGCCCGCCGCCGGGCCGATGCTGCGCATGAGGTTGAAGCCCACGCTGTTCAGCGACACCGCTGCCGGAAGATCGTCCCGGCTTACGAGATCGCCCATCGAGGCCTGCCATGAGGGATTGTGCAGCGCCCCACCGGCGCCGATCAGGAAGGTGAAGGCCAGCAGCAGCCGGGGGGTGAGCCCGCCCATCCAGGCGGTGACCGCCAGCGCGACCGAGACCAGAAGCATCAGAACCTGCGCCAGCAGCATGATCCGCCGCCGGTCAAAACTGTCGGCCAACGCGCCCGAGGCCATCGCAAACAGCATCACCGGCAGCGTCGTCGTGGTCTGGACCAGCGCGATCAGCGTTGGAGACGGCGTGAGCAGCGTCATCGCCCAGGCCGCGCCGACCCCCTGCACCAGTCCGCCCAGATTGGACACAAGCGTCGCCGTCCACAACGTGCGGAAAGCCGGATGTCGGAACGGCGCAAAGGCAGAGCGTGGCTGGGCCAATTCGGACCCCTTGTTCTTCATGGCGCCCCAACCATAGCAGCGCCGGCCGGGCCGGCAATGCCCGAGAAGCCACCCGACGGATGCGGGCGCCGCGTCAGGACTTGTGTTCGGGCTTGCCCTTGCGTGATGTGGCGGCAAGATCGCGCAGTTCGGATTCGCTCATGGATTTCTCCATGCTTTTCGACGCGCCTTTCAGATCGCCTTTCTTCGTGTCGCCGCGCTTGGCCGACAGGGCCGCGCCTGCCGCCTTTTGCTGTGCCTTGGATTTCAAGGGCATCTCGGCCTCCCATGCTTGACGGGGATCAACGCGCAAGGCGGCACCAGGTTTCAGCTCAGATCATCCAGAACGCATCGGACAAGGCCAAGCGCCTCTGGTCCCTCGGCGGGCTGGTGCCAGAACAGGCGGCGCTTGTTCCAGTCAAGCGCCGCGCGGCGATCTGCGGGAAGCTCCTCCAGATCGGGCTGGTGGCCCGGCAGGAAGTCCAGGGCAATGCCCTTGGGCCCGGCGCTGATATGGGTGATGCCCAGTTGCAGGGCCGCCGCCCGGATATAGGCCGCCGACAGCAGATCGCGCAGCTCGGGCGGCGGCGGGCCGAAGCGATCCTCGATTTCCTCGGCCAGGGCGCGGGCTTCGTTGGCGCTGCGCAATCGCGCAAGCCGGTGGTAGAGGTTGATGCGGATCTCGGGCTCGGGCAGGTAGCTTTCCGGCACGGCCCCGACGGCGCCGATCTGCAACGTGACCTCGTGTTCCGGCGGGGCATCCCCGCGCGTCGCGCGCAGCGCCTGGCCAAGCAGCTCCTGGTAAAGCGGCAGGCCGATCAGCCGGATATGGCCCGTCTGGCGTTCCCCGAACAGATCCCCGGCGCCGCGCATGTCCAGATCCTGCGCGCTGAGCGCCATGCCTGCCCCTAGTCGATCAAGCGCCTGAAGGGTCTGCAACCGCTGCAAGGCGGCCTCGGACGGAGGATCGGCGGGATCGGTCAGCAGATAGCAATAGGCCTGCTGATGGCTTCGGCCCACCCGGCCGCGCAGCTGGTGCAACTGCGTCAGCCCGAACAGCTGCGGCCGGAACACGATCATCGTGTTGGCGCGCGGCACATCAAGCCCGCTTTCGACGATGCTGGTTGCAAGAAGCACATCGCCCTCGCCGGCGGCAAAGCCCACCATGGTCTCGTCGATCTCGCGCGGGGGCAGCTGGCCATGCGCCACCCGAAGCGCGAGATCGGGCGTGGTTTCGCGCAGCAATGCCTCAAGCCCCGGGATATCCTCGACCCGGGGCACGATGACGAAGCTCTGCCCGCCGCGCTGCCGTTCCCGCATCAGCGCCTGGCGCAGGGTTGGCAGATCCTGATCGGCCAGAAGAGTGCGGATCGGCCGGCGGCGCGCGGGGGGCGTGTTGATGACGCTCATGTCCTGCAGTCCGACAAGCGCCGCCTGAAGGGTGCGCGGGATCGGCGTCGCCGTCATGCTGAGCACATGGGGTGCCTGCCCCAGCCGGCGCAGCGCACGCTTGTGTGCCGCGCCAAAGCGCTGTTCCTCGTCGATGACCAGCAATGCCAGGTCCGCGAAGCTAACTGCCTTGCCCAGCAACGCATGCGTGCCGACCACCAGGCCGCAGTCGCCCGCCGCAAGAGCCCTGCGCAGGGCCGTGGCCTCGGCGCGCGGGGTCAGGCGCGACAGGTGCCCCACCTTCACCCCAAGTCCGGCGAAACGACGCCGGAAGGTTTCGTAATGCTGGCGCGCAAGAACTGTGGTGGGCGCCACCACCGCGACCTGCCGCCCCGAAAGCGCCACGGCCGCCGCCGCACGCAACGCGACCTCGGTCTTGCCAAAGCCGACATCGCCCACCACCAGCCGATCCATCGGCCTGTCCCGCGCCAGATCCTGAAGGACGGCGTGGATTGCCCGCCGCTGGTCGGCCGTCTCGGCAAAGGAAAACCGGGCCTCGAAGCGGTCGTAGGCAGGACGGGGCGGCAAAAGGGGCGTCACCCGCGTCTGTTGCCGCGCCTCGGCAAGCGAAATCAGCCGTCGCGCAGTATCCTGGAGCCCCTGCTGAACCCTGCGGCGGCGCCTGATCCAGCTGGTGCCTCCCAATCGGTCAAGCATCACGGCCCCTTCGGTTGCGCCATAGCGCCAGATCCGTCCGGCCTCGGCGACGGGAACAAGCAGCCGCTGGCCCTGGGCGAAACACAGGCGTAGCGTTTCCCCCTCGGGGCCTTGTTCCGTCCCTTCCAGCCGTGCAAGCCCATGGTCCAGATGCACCACCAGATCCCCGGGGTGGAGCTCGGCCGCCGCAGTCTGCCAGGCCTCGGCCGTCGGCGCATCCCGGTCCTGGTATCGAAGGCTGCCGCCCAGCAGATCCGGCGCGGCAATCACGACCAGGTCAAGCGCGGCGTCGCTGAACCCGTGATCCAGCGCGCCCTCTGCCGCAAGCACCGCGGCGGGATCGGCATCGGCAATGTCCGACCATTGCCGGACAGCCCCCGGGCCGCGGCCAAGCGCGCGCTGCGCCACGGCGGCCATCGCCGCCGCCGAAGTGGCATCGGGCGCGACGAGCAGGCAGCGACGGCCGGCCTCGGCCTGCATCCGCAGATAGCGCACCATGGCCCGCCGCGGCTGGGCAGTGGCCGCGAAATCGGGCACCGGTTCGGCGGCCTCGGCCGGGATCAGCGTCGGTTCCGGCCAAAGGCGCTGCCAGTCCGACCGCGACAGATAAAGACGTTCCGGGGGGGTGACGTGATGGGGCACCGGCTGATCGTGGTTCAGCCGTTCCGCGTAGGAATCGCCGATCTGGTCCCAGGCGGCGGACTGCTGCGCGGCAGCACCCGGTCCCAGGGACAGCCGCGCGTCCGGCAGATAATCGGCAAGTGTCGCCTGCCCTGCCTCTGCCCCCGCTTCCTCAACCGGAACCAGCAGCAGGCTTTCGCTTTCCTGCAGGCTGCGCTGCGAGACCGGATCAAAACGCCGCAGCGCGCCGATACGGGTGCCGGCAAGCTCAACGCGGCAGGGAAGCCGGTCCTGTCCCGGGAAGATGTCGATCACCCCGCCAAGAAACGAAACCTCGCCCGGCTCATCCACGCGTTCATCGACACGAAACCCGGCGCTGTCGCAGAACCGCCGCAGGATCTCCGGATCGAGGCTGTCCCCGGTCCGGAGCAGCAGCGACGGAAGCTGCCCGGGCGCAACGAGGCGTTGCAGCGCGGCACGCGGCGGCGTCACCACAATGCGGCGCCCGGAACGGGCGCGTTTTGGCGCAGGCAAGCCCATCTGCCACAGGGCCGCCATGCGGCGCCCGACGGCACCTGGGGTGGGCGCGGCGCCATCATAGGGCAGGCAGTCCCAGGGCGGCAGGTGGATCACCTCGGCTGCGGGATCAAGGCCGCGCAGTGCGCGGGCAACCTCTTCGGCGCGGAAGTCGTCCCGTGCCAGATGCAGCAAAACCGCGTCCGAGGGCGTCTTCTCCAGAACCCGGGCCGCTTCGGCCCCGGCGGGCAGTGTATCTTCCATTCTCGCTCCGACTGCAAAGTCCGGTGGACCGATCGAAGCGGATCCCCTGCGCGCTGTCATCAGCTAGAATGGCCGGGCTTTAGGAAAGTTCCGTCGCCGCAGAATGATGCGCCTCAGGCGGCAGCGTAATAGGCGTACATCTCTTCCAGCGCGGCCAGCACGGGGGATGGCACGGCGGCACCTTTCGCAGGTGCGGCAGAACGGGCTGCGGCAACGGCGGGCGCGTAATAGTCAAGGCCCAGCTGTTCGGCGACAAGCGTGGCGCGGGCCTGATCGATCTTGGCGATCCGCATGGTCTTTCTCCTTGTTACGGCAGGGATATGGACCGTTTCGACGCCCTTTGCACCGGCCAATGCCGGAAAGCCGTCATGCGGATTCTGCAACGCAGCATGGCGGGCGGCATCGGGCTGTCGCGGCAGCGCACCAGCGAGGCCCAACTTCCGGCCGCGCGCGCGCATGATACTGGCGAAGCGCTGCATGCTGGGCTAGGAATATTCAGCCGCCCTGGGAGGGCGGGCCGAATCTGGGAGGATATCCGATGGATCGTCGTTCATTTCTGAGAACGTCTGCACTTGGCGGCACAGCCGCCGCCGCGGCAAGCACACTGGCCGCACCCGCTATCGCACAGGGCCGCATCACCTGGCGCATGGTCACAACCTGGCCGAAGAACTTTCCCGGCCTCGGGGTGGGCGCGCAGCGTCTGGGCGACCGCATTACAGCGGCCACCGATGGCCAGCTGACGGTGCAGGTCTTCTCGGCCGGCGAGATGGTTCCGCCGCTGCAGGCGCTTGACGCGGTGATCGACCAGTCCGCGGAAATGAGCCACGGCGCCGCCTATTACTGGCAGAACAAATCCGTCGGCCTGTCGTTCTTTACCGGCGTGCCCTTCGGCATGACCTCGCGCGAGCTGACGGCCTGGGTCCGCTATCTCGGCGGTCAGGAAATCTGGGACGAGATCTATGACCAGTTCGGCCTGCAGGGCTTCCTGTCGGGCGATACCGGCACCCAGGCGGGCGGCTGGTTCAAGAACGAGCTGACCGGCATCGAGGACATCCAGGGCATGCGCTTCCGCACCCCGGGTCTTGGTGGCCAGGTCTGGCAGCGCATGGGTGCGAGCGTGACCAACCTCGCCGGCGGCGAGATCTTTGCCGCGCTGCAATCCGGCGCGCTTGATGCCGCCGAATTCGTCGGCCCCTACAATGACCTCGCGCTTGGCTTCCATCAGGTCTGCAAGCATTACTATACTTCCAGCTTCATCGAGCCGGGGCTTGCGACCGAGCTTGTGGTGGACAAGGCCAAGTATCAGGCGCTGCCGCAGAACCTGCAGGACATCATCCGCGACGTCTGTCAGGCCGAATATGACCAGGTCGCGTCGGACTTCTATGCCAACGACCCGCGCGCCCTTGCGACGCTGGTGAACGATCATGGCGTGATCACCCACGACCAGTTCCCCGACAGCATCCTGGAAGCGGCGGCCGAAGCCTCGATGGAAATCCTGACCGGTATCCGCGACAGCAGCGACGAGCTGACCAAGAAGACCGCGGAAAGCTTTGTTTCGGCACTGAACCTGATGCGCACCCGGACCGAAGGCACCGACCTGCGCTTCCTTCAGGCACGCGAGAAATACATCCGGTTCTGATTGGCGCCGCCACGAAACAACAAGGCCCGGAGTTTCCTCCGGGCCTTTTTCGTTTTCTGTCACATCGGCTCAGTACAGGACCGACGGCAGCCAGGTCACGATGCCCGGGAAGATGAACAGCAGCGCGATCGCCAGGATCTGCAGAAGCACGAAGGGTAGCGCCCCGCGATAGATCGCCGCAGTCGAGACCGAGTTCGGCGCCACCCCCCGCAGATAGAACAACGCAAAGCCGAAGGGCGGCGTGAGGAACGAGGTCTGCAGGTTCACGCCCACCATCACCCCCAGCCAGATCGGATCAAGGCCCAACGTCAGCAGGATCGGTGCAGTGATCGGAATGACGATGAAGATGATCTCGAACGTATCGAGGATGAAGCCCAGCACGAACATGATCAGCATCACGACGATCATCGCGCCCACGGCGCCGCCGGGCAGATCCGAGAGGAACTCGTGCACAAGATTGTCGCCGCCCATCTGACGGAACACGATGGCAAAGATCGAGGCGCCGAACAGGATCACGAAGATCATCGAGGTGATCGTGGCGGTCGAAACCACGGTTTCACGCAGCACCGACCAGGACAGACGCCAGCGCAGTCCAGCCAGAATCGTGGCCCCGACCGCGCCGACCGAGGCCGCCTCGGTCGGTGTGGCGATCCCGCCGAGGATCGAGCCGAGCACCGCAACGATCAGCGCGAGCGGCGGCAGGAAGGCGGTCAGAAGCTCGCGCCAGAGGCCGGCGCGTTCCTCGGGCGGGACCGGCGTTGCCGGGCAGCTTTCGGGATCCGTCCAGGCCTTGAACAGCACATAGCCAAGGTAAAGCGCGACCAGAAGCAATCCGGGAAGAAAGGCGCCCGCGAAGAGGTTGCCGACCGAAACGGGCTTGGGCGCGAAATTGCCCTGCGCCATCTGCACCTGGGCATGAATGCCGGCGATCATGTCGCCCATGAAGATCAGCACGGTGGAAGGCGGGATGATCTGGCCCAGCGTCCCGCTGGCGCAGATCACGCCGGTGGCAAGCGTGGGCTTGTAGCCCGCCCGCAGCATCGCCGGAAGCGAGATCAGCCCCATGGTCACCACAGTCGCGCCCACCACCCCGGTCGAGGCCGCGAGAAGCGCCCCCACGACGATCACCGAAATGCCAAGCCCACCGCGCATGTTGCCGAAAAGCTTGCCCATCGACATCAGAAGCTGTTCGGCGATGCGTGATCGTTCCAGCATCACGCCCATGAAGATGAACAGCGGCACCGCCACCAGCACTTCATTGGTCATGTAGCCGATGAAGCGGCCTGCCAGCGCACCGAAGTTCGACGGGTCGAAGACCCCGAACTGCATGCCGATCAGCGCAAACACCAGCGAGGTGCCACCAAGGGTGAAGGCCACCGGGAAACCCAGCATCAGCATGCCGATGACGCCAAAGAACATCAGCCCGGCGAGGATCTCGCCAATCAGAACGGGATCCATCCGGTCACTCCGTATCGTATTTGTAGCGGAAATCGGCCGGAACCAGGTCCTCCCGCCGCGCGAGGATGAGAATCGACCGGATCAGCATCGACAGGCCCTGCAGCGCGATGAGCGCGGCAAAGCCCAGAATGAAGCTGCGCAGGATGAACAGCCCGGGCATGCCGCCGACATTGGCCGAAGCCTCGTGGCGCGCCCAGGACCGAACCACATTGGGATAGGAATAGACCCAGACGACATACATGAAGGGCAGCAGGAAGAACAGAACGCCGATCAGGTCCAGCAGCGCCTTGGTGCGCAGGCTTGCGGGGCGGAAAAAGATGTCCACCCGCACATGATCGTTGCGGTAAAGGGCAAAGGCCGCGACAGCGGTGAACATGGCCCCGTTCATCCAGACATAGAGATCCTGCATCCAGAGCCGCGTATGCGCGAAGGCATAGCGCTCGACCACCACCCAGAAACAGACTGCAACGATCCCAACCGCGAGCCAGGCAAAGCTGCTCCCGATCAGCCGGTTCAGCCCGTTGATCATGCGCATCAGCGCCGCCAAAAGGACCAAGACTACCTCCCACAGGTCGGTGCGGACTTTGCCGCATGATCCGTCTGCTTTGGGGTTTTAGGCCCGCGGGGTCAACAGTTTTTGCACGCGCACGAGGCCCTCTGGCCTGCGCCATCTGTTTCAGGACCGATCAGGCGGCATGCGGCCGGGCTGTGGCTGATGCCTTGGCCCGCCATCGCCCCCGGGAAGCCCCGGCAGGGCGAGCCTGCCGGGGCGGTTCCGCTCAGGCAGGTGCGGCGCCATCGGCGCTGCGGTCCACGGCACCGCCCTGATGGCTCCCGCAGCGGTAGGCGTCGGCCGCGCAGACCAGCGCCCGGAACAGCGCCCGCTGGCGCCGCGCATAGAACAGATGCTCAGGGTGCCATTGCACACCAAGGGCAAAGGGGTCGCTTGTGCGTTCGATGGCCTGAATCATGCCCCCTTCGTCCCGCGCGGCGACCTGAAGCGCGTGTCCCAGCCGCGCCACCGCCTGACTGTGCAGCGCGTTGACCCGCATGGGCGCCGCGCCGGCGATGGCGTGAAGCCGCGTGCCAGGCCGCAGCATGACGCGCTTGCGTGGCAGGATCGTCCGATAGCGGCGGCTGTCCTGATGCGAGGCATAGGCATCCTGATCCAGCGTCCCGCCCAGGGCCACGTTCAGCATCTGCGCCCCGCGGCAGATGCCAAGCACTGGCATGTTGCGGTCCAGCGCGCCACTGACCAGCCGGCGTTCAAGGTCATCACGCGCGGGGTCCAGCCGCGCCGAGGCGACAAGGCTCATGCCGTAAAGCTCGGGCGAGATGTCATCGCCCCCACCGACAATCAGCCCCTCGACCCCGTCCAGATCCGACGGCCGCCCCGCATCCCAACGCTGTGCCTGCCCACCCGCAAGCCAGATGTTCAGCGCGACAAGCGGGAAGATCCGCCAGCCCGAGCGCTGCGAGGTGGTGACGGCGATCAGGGGCCGTGTCATGCCAGCCCTGGCATCACGTGGTGGCGCAGAAAGGCCTCGGTATGCATCCGCCAGTTCCGGGGCGTGGTGGTCAGCGCGGCGCGATGATCGCGCCAGTCGAGACAGAGCGCCGCCAGTTCCGGCTGCATCCCGGCCAGACGCTCGACCACCGCCCAGCGGCCCAGTTCATAGCCGATCGACCACCCCCGCTCATCGACGCGGCTGTCGGGCACACGGTAGTGGAAGGCAGGGCGCGGGGTGATCTTGCCCAGCTGATCGCGCAACGGGGTCAGCCGCTCCGGATCAAGCGCGGTCAGGATCGGCAGAAGGTCAAGGCCGCGGTTGCGGGTGGCATTGTGCTGAAGATAGAGGGCCCAGAAGGGCTCCAGCTCCTCGATGCCGAATGTCGCTGCCAGCACATCGACAAAGCGGCGCGGATAGGGATGGGCGAACGGCAGCAGGCGGCGTGTCACGTCCAGCGGATCGGCGCCGCGAAGCCAATCCTCCAGAAGTGCGAAGGCGCAGGCCACCGGCACGATATCGGCGGCGGTCCGCCCGGAAAGGGCCGGATTCAGATGGAGCGCGAAGCCCAGAAACGGCCCGTTCCGGCTGCCGATCGCCCCCGCGTCCCGCAGGGCTTCGCGCAGATCCTCGCAGCGCGCAAGCTGTTGCGGGGTCAACGGTTCGGTAACCAGTTCCACCGGCACGACCCGACGCGCAAGATCAAGGCCAAGCTGTCCGGCGCGGCTGTCGGCATGATCGCGGAAGGCGGTGTCGAGATAGATCTTGACCGTGCCGATCGCCGATCCCTCAAGGCGGTATTCCTGCCGTGAAACCATGTCGATTTCGCCGCCCAGGGTCTGTTGAGCCACGGCGGCGGCGGCGGCGGCAGAGAGCCCCCCCAGTTCGAGCTCGATGCCGATCCGACGGATCCCGCCCTCGGAATCGGTGGCGCGAGGGAGGGTCAGAACGGGATTGCGGGCGATCGCGCGGCTCAGGCAGGACATGCACTCGAACGCATCACAGACGGGACGGTTCCGCTGCGGTCAGGCCGCCGCGCCAGACTTTGTGATGACGCCGCCGCCAGCCCAGCGGAACCCCGGAGCTTGCGCGCTGTTGGTCCCCGCATCCCAACCAATGGAGGACAAGATGCACGACATCACCGGAAAACGCATCGCCATTCTTGCGACCGATGGCTACGAACAGTCCGAACTCGAGGTCCCGCGCGACCAGCTGCGCGCCGCTGGCGCCACGGTCGAGATCATCGCGCCCAAGGGCGGCGAGATCAAGAGCTGGGACAAGGACGACTGGGGCCGCGCGGCACCGGTGGATCGCGAACTGTCCCAGGCACGGGCCGAGGAATATGACGCGCTGGTGCTTCCGGGCGGGCAGATCAACCCGGACGTGCTGCGGGCAGATGCCCAGGCCCTGGCCTTCATCAAGGCCTTCTGGGCCGACAAGAAGGTGATCGGCGCGATCTGCCATGCGCCCTGGCTTCTGATCGAGACCGGCGTGGTCGCGGGGCGCCGCGTGACCTCCTACCACTCGATCAAGACCGATGTCATCAACGCCGGAGGCAAATGGGAAGACAGCGCCGTCGTCACCGACCAGGGCCTGGTAACCAGCCGCAATCCGGGGGATCTTGACGCCTTCTGCGCGAAACTCGCCGAAGAAATCCGTGAGGGCCGCCACGAACGGCGGGCCGCCTGATCCGGGCGCCGGGGCCACGCGCCCCGGCACCCTTCTTTGGAAACGAAGGTACTCCCATGACGACCAGCGACAATCCTGAAGAAGTCCCCCCCGGCACCCCCGGCGCGGGCGAGGACCTGTGCCGCCGCTGTGCGGGCCGAGGCCATGTGGACGGCAAGACCTGTCCGGAGTGCGATGGCAGCGGCAAGGTCATCGCGCCGATCGGCGGCGCCTGATCGCTAGCGGGCAATCACCCCCCGCGCACCCCCTGCCACCAGCAGCGCCGCATCCGCGAGCGGCAGCAGCGGCGTCGTGGCGCCCGGGGCGGCAAGGTAGCGGGGCCGCCATTGCGGGCCGAATTTGGCCTTGAACGCGCGCAGGCCGGTAAAGTTGTAGAAATCTCCGCCGTGCCGGAACAGTGCCGCACCGAAGCGATCCCAGAGGCGGCGGCTCTTGCGGGGTTCCAGCCCGGCGAGGGGCGCCATGCCCAGCGAAAAGCGCCGCACGCCCCGCGCCGCCAGTTGCAACATCAGTTCCGTGAACAGGAATTCCATCACCCCCGCCGGCGCGGCACCCGAATGGCGCATCAGATCCAGCGAGGCATTCTGCCCACTGCCCGTCACCATGAGGTTGGCAAAGGCGACAATCCGCCCCTCGTGCCGCACGACGGCGACTGGCCAGCGGCCCAGCCAGTCAGGATCGAAGCGGCCGACGGAGAAACCCTTTTCACGCACCTTCTTGCCGGACAGCCACTGATCGGAAACCTCGCGCAGCGCCGCAATCAGATCCGCCGAATGGGGCGGTGCGAGGATCTCGAGCGTCAGCCCGTCGCGCAGCGCACGGGCATGGGCCGCGCGCAGCTTCTTGCGCGCGGGGCCGTCGAGCGTGAACGTCGTCAGGTCCACCACCGCCTCCTCGCCCAGCTTGAACAGGCCAAGGCCCAGCTCCAGCATCAGCGGCAGGTCTTGCTCGCCCACCTCGTAGAACACCGGGCGGGCGCCCGCCCGGCGCGCGGAATCGACAAAGGTGAAGGCAAGATCTGCCCGCGCCTCGGGCGGGCCGCTTGGGGCGCCAAGCGCAATCCACGACCGCCCCTGCACCCCGAACATCAGCATCGCGTCGCCCTCGTCCGAAAAGATCAGCGTCTTGTCCCCGGTCAGGGCGAAGCCGAGGTCGGGATCCTCGGAGGCAGCAACAAGCGCCGCCGCCCGCGCAAGATCCTCGGCGGTGGGCGGGGCTGGCCGCAACCGCGGCGCCCGCAAAAGCAGCCATAACGTCCAGACACCCACGGCAAGGCTTGCCACCAGTCCCGCGCGCAACGCCCGCGGCGCATCGGCATCGACCGCGAACTGCCACCAGAGTTCATGCGCGTAGGGCGTGCTGCGATGGGCAAAGAACAGCACGAAGCCAAAGGCAGCAACTGCCCCGGCCACAAGCGCCATCCAGGGCGGTGTCATGGCGGCATGGGTCAGACGCGTGCGACGGTTGAAGCTGCGCCGAAAAGGCAGCAGCAACAGCGCCGCCCCTGCCAGGGCAATGGCCCGTGACAGGTCCGGCCCCTGAACCAGCGCCACGCCGATCCCCACGCCGATTGCGGCAAGCGCCAGCAGAAAGGCGCCTTCGCTCCGGCGGGCAACGCCAAGTGCCAGCACGACAAGCGCCGCTCCAAGCGCGCTGGTAAGCAGCGCGCTGCCCTCAAGGAAGGCCAGAGGAAACAGTTCTTCCAGCGCATCGGCCGCACCCGAATGGCGCGGGATCAAGGCCGAAAACGTCATCCAGAGCCCCGATCCCACGATCATTACCGCAAGCACCAGCGGTGCGAGCGGTTCAACCGCCCTGAGCGCAGGCTCGGCGGCAGCGACAAGACCTCCGGGCCGCAGCCGCGACAGATGTCCGCCGAGCTTCATCGCCTCGTAGAGGGCAAGCACCAGAAGGGCGAGGGTGAAGGGCAGGATGAAATAGATGATGCGGTAAAGCAGCAGCGCCGCCGCAACCGACTCGACCGGCGTGCCGGCGGGAAGCGCGGCGATGACCACGGTCTCGAACACGCCGATCCCGCCCGGGACATGGCTGATGATGCCCGCCATCGTCGCGGCGGCAAAGATGGCAAGAAAGGTGAAGAAGCCGACCCCGGTAGGCGGCAACAGCAGGTAAAGCGTCAGCGCGGAAAAGGTGATGTCGGCAAGGCTGAACAGGACCTGCGCCGCAAGCACCGGCGGTGAAGGCGCCCGCACCGAGAGCCTGCCAAGGCGCAAAACCGATCTGCGCCAGGCGGCAAAGATCAGGGGCAGCGTCATGATCAGGATACCCAGCAGGGCCCCGGCGCGCACGATCCCCGTGCTGAAGGGCAGCACCGCCGCCAGCGCATCGGGGTGCGCGGCCAGCGCGGCAAGGCCCACCACCGTTGCCGCAAGGCCGAAGGAAACGGCGGCAAAGGTGGAAACCTTGGCAACCTGATAGGCATCAAGCCCCAGCCCCGAATAGATGCGCCAGCGCACCGCACCACCCGACAGGGCCGAGAGCCCCATCGTGTTCCCGAAGGCATAGGCCATCAATCCGCCGGTCAGAACCACCGGCAGCGGCAGCGGCCGCCCGATGTAACGCAGCGCCGACCAGTCATAGCCTGCAAGCGCGAGATAACCGCAGAGCGTCGCACCGACCGCGATGGCCAGCGTGCTCCAGCGGGTCGCGCGGATCTGCGCCTGCACATCCGCCAGATCGACGGGCGCAAGCAGATGGTAAAGTGCCGTGACGCCCAGCAGGAACAGGCCCCCCGCCACAAGGAAGGGCAACAACGCCCTGACCCGGGTCCAGCGGCTGATATGCGGCGGTTCCACAGGCGCTCCCGTCCTTTGCTGACCCCGCGCGACCTATAGGCCCAAGGGCACTGCCGTCGCAACAGGCTTGCGCACCGGCGCGTCAGAACAACGACAACTGGTCCCCCGGCCTGGGCGGCACTCTGAAAAGCGTTGTGGCAAGCGGCGGCAGCGCACGGTCGAGGCCAAGCCTCCGCGCCGTGATCGTGAACCGTTGCCGCAGAAGCGCCGCCCATTGCCCCTGCCCCGTCATCCGCGTGCCGAAGGCAGGATCATAGTCGCGCCCGCCATGCAGTTCACGGACGCGCCCCATCACCCGTGCCGCCCGCCCCGGAAAGGCCGCCGCCAGCCAGTCGCGGAACAGCGGCGCCACTTCGCGCGGCAGGCGCAGGGGAATGCAGCTTGCGCCAACGGCGCCAGCCCGTGCCGCAGCCGCCAAGATCGCCTCGAGTTCGTGATCGGTCAGGGCCGGCACCACCGGCGCAACCATGACCCGCACCGGGATCCCCGCCTCGGTCAGCGCCGAAATGGTCCGCAACCGGCGCTCCGGGGCGGGAACGCGCGGCTCCATCGCGCGGGCAGTCGCAGGATCGAAGGTCGTCACCGAAATGCCCACCCGCACCAGCCCCCGCGCCGCCATGTCCGACAGGATGTCCCGATCCCGCTCGATCAGGCTGCCCTTGGTAACGATCGCGACCGGATGATTGAAATCGCTCAGCACCCGCAGCACGCCACGCATGATCTCGCGCTCCTTCTCGATCGGCTGATAGGGGTCGGTGTTGGTGCCGATGGCAATGACCCGTGGCAGGTAACCCCTTGCCGAAAGCTCTTGCGCAAGGCGCCGGGGCGCTTCGGGGCGGGCGATCAGCCGGCTTTCGAAATCCAACCCGGGCGAGAGGCCGAGATAGGCGTGGCTGGGCCGGGCAAAGCAGTAGATGCAGCCGTGTTCGCAGCCCCGATACGGATTGATCGACTGCGCGAACCCTATATCGGGGGAGGTATTGCGCGTGATGATCTGACGCGGGTTTTCGTCGCTGACCTCGGTACGCAGGGGCGGCAGCGGCTCTGCTTCCCACCCGTCATCGACCAGACTGCGATCAAATCGTTCGAACCGGTTCACGGGGTTTCCCCTCGCCGCCCGCCCGGGAGTGGGTTGCCGAGCCGGAAGACGATGTGTGTCAAGATCAGGATGGTCCATGTCCAACAAATAGAACATTACGCGAACATACCGCAAGTCTTATCGGACTGCGCCAGCGCCCGGCTGGCAAGCGTGCCGCGATGACCCCCGAGTCCGCGTGCGCGCCCGCCTGCACCACGTCCTGCCCTGGATCCGGCCGGAACAGACAGCACGCGCCCGACCGCCCGTTGCAGGGACAGCGAAACGTCGTTCTGGCCCCGGATGGAGCCGCAGGCACTGTCACGCTGCTCCGGAACGCCCGGCCGATCAGTCCCGGCAGCCAGACCGATCATCACGTTCCGGCATGAGCAGGGCCACAAGTTAAGAATGGCGCAGCCCCGCGCGATGGGCTAGCGGTCAGCAATCGCGCGACAAGGAATGCTGGTGATGCAGAACGAGGACAGCCTCAAGGGTCTGGGCCTGGCCCTGACGGCCTATCTCATCTGGGGCGTGATGCCGCTTTACATGAAGGCGCTTGCGCATATTCCGGCCTCTGAAGTGATCGCGCACCGGGTAATCTGGTCGGTTCCCATTGCGGCGATCGTGCTTTGGGCAAGCGGGCGAACCGGGGATCTGCGCCGTGCGCTGCGCAGCCCGCGAACCCTTGGCATGGCCGCGATCACGGCGGCGCTGATCTCGGTCAACTGGGGGATCTATGTCTGGGCCATCGGCGCGGGGCACGCCCTGGATGCCGCGCTTGGCTATTACATCAACCCGTTGTTCAGCGTTCTGCTGGGCGCGATCGTGCTGGGCGAACGGCTGAGCCCGGCGCAGATCGTCGCGCTGGTGCTTGCGGCCGCGGCGGTGATCGTGCTGACCGTCGAGGCGGGGCGCGTGCCGATGGTCGCCCTGGGCCTCACGCTGAGCTGGGGCGCCTATGCCTACTTGAAGAAGTCCTTGCCGGTGGAGCCGAACCAGGGCTTTCTGCTCGAGGTGCTGCTGCTCCTTCTTCCGGCGCTTGCCTATCTTGGCTGGCTGACGGCCACGGGGCGCGGGCACTTCCTGGAGGGTGAGGCCCTCGACAGCTGGCTTCTGTTCGGTTGTGGCGCGGTGACGGCCGGGCCACTGCTGATCTATGCACACGGCGCCAAGCTCTTGCGGCTGTCGACCATCGGCATCCTGCAATATGTGACGCCGACGCTCATCTTTCTTGTCGCGGTCCTCATCTTCAACGAGCCCTTCGGTCAGGCGCGCATGATCGCCTTCCCGATGATCTGGGCGGCGCTGGTCATCTACAGCATCGCCCTTCTGCGGCAGGTCCGCGCGCGGTCCGACGTGCAGCGCAGCCGCGCTGCGCCTCGCACCGCCGGAACGGACGCTACCGGCCCCCAGATGACCGGGGGCAGCGCAGGCCCTACAGCATGACCGAAGGAAGCCACAGCACCAGATCGGGGATCAGGAACACCAGAAGAACCGCCAGAACCTGCAGCAACACGAAGGGAATGACCCCCTTGTAGATATCGATGATCGTCACTTCACGCGGCGCGACGCCCTTCAGGTAGAACAACGAAAATCCCACCGGCGGCGTGAGGAACGAGGTCTGCAGCGTTACCGCGAACAGCACGATGAACCAGATCTGGTCAAAGCCAAGGGCCGAGACCACCGGCGCGACCAGCGGCAGCATGATCAGCGAAATCTCGAGCCAGTCGAGGAAGAAGCCGGCGAGGAAGGCGATGAACAGGATTGCCAGCACGATGCCGTTCGGACTGAAGGGCAGGCTTTGCAGGGCGCTGCTGATGAATTCGTCACCCCCCAGCTGCCGCATCACCACGGCAAACAAGGTCGCGCCAAGGAAGATGCCGAAGATGAAGGCGGTGGTCAGCGAGGTCTTGATACCCACTTCCCGCAGCACCGCCCAACTCAGCCGTCCATTCGCCGCCGCAAGCAAGGTTGCGCCAAAGGCACCCACGCCCGAAGCCTCGGTCGGGGTGGCAAAGCCGAAGAAGATCGATCCAAGGACCGCGAAGATCAGCAGAAGCGGCGGCACCACCGCCAGCAGCGTGTCCAGAACCAGCCGCGCCGTGACGGGCGGCAGCCCTGTAGGCGCCGGCGCCAGATTGCGGGACAACGCCGCGGCCGCAAGGATATAGACGATGTAGAGCACGCCCAGCATCAGCCCCGGAATCAGCGCGCCCATGAACAGGTTGCCCACGGAAACCGACATCTGGTCCGCCATGATGATCAGCATGATCGAGGGCGGGATCAGGATGCCCAGCGTGCCCGCCGAACAGATCACCCCCGAGGCAAAGCCCTTGTTGTAGCCCTGTTGCAGCATGATCGGCATCGACAGCATCGCCAACAGCACGACCGAGGCGCCGACGATCCCGGTCGAGGCAGCCAGCAGGATCCCGATCAGCACCACCCCCAGCGCGAGCCCGCCCCGGAACCGCCCGAACAGCTGCACGAAGTTCGACATGAGTTTCTCGGTCACGCCGGACCGTTCCAGCATCAGCCCCATGAAGATGAACATCGGCAGCGCCACGAGAATCCAGTTCGACATCTGCCCGTAGATCCGCTGCACGAAGATGCCGAAGATCCGCATGTCGGTCAGGAAGAAGGTATCCCAGCCGAACCAGTCGCTGCCGAGGATGGCAATGAAACTGAACAGGATCGAGACGCCTGCCAGCGCCCATGCCACCGGAAAGCCGGTGAAGATCAGTGCAATGAACGACACAAGCATTGCAACAACGAGGATTTCGTTGGTTTCGAGCATCTCGACGGTCTCCCTGCGCCGCGCCTCTGGCCACGGCTGCCGATGTTGGTGGTCCGGCCTTCTGGCCGTTTGGGTCAGCGCGGCCCGGACGGGCGCGGCAGACCAAAGAGAAAGGCCGTCACCCGCAGGAAGCGGGCGAAGGCCGCCAGGCCGATATAGGTGAAGGCGATGATGATCACCGACTTGATCGCCCAGCGGTTGGTCAATCCGCCCGGGGCCGCCGAGGCCTCGTTGCGCACCCAGGCGCGTTCGACAAAGGGTATGGCATAGGAAATGATCAGATAGATCAGCGGGAATACCAGCAGCAGCAGCCCGAGAAACTCGATCACCGCGCGAGTCCGGGCGCTGAAGGTGCCCGCCAGCACGTCAACCCGCACATGGCTGTCATGCAGGATCGCATAGCCGATGGCGATCATGAAACCGACCGAATACATGTGCCACTGCATTTCCTCGATCCAGATGTAGTTGGTCGAGAGGGCGTAGCGCATCGCCACGTTGCAGACGATCACCAGAACCAGCACCAGCCAGATCCAGTTGACCAGTGATGCGATGGCCAGCAGCACGGCTTCGATCCGGTCCGACAGCCAGGTGCGCGGAAAGTCCAGCCCTTCGCTGCGCGCCGAGGCCTGTTCAACCTGGTCAAGGTCAAGCTTGATCTCGCTTGTCATCCTGAAACCGCCTCCTCGCGGTCATGCGGGCATCCGCGGGGATGCCGGACATCAGAAGGCGGCCCGCAAATGTTTCGCGGGCCGCGGGCGCCGTTCGGGCGGCGCCGTCTGTCATTCCTCGATGCGGCTCTGCCAGTCGCGGGGCAGATAGCCCATTTCCTTCCACGGGCGCAGTTCTTCCTGGAAGGCCATCATCGACGCATAAACCTTGCCGAACATCTCGTCCTGCTGCGAGCGGCGCTCCATGACGGTTTTGGTCGCGTCATAGAAGGCGGCGATCAGTTCGTCGGAATAGGTGCGCACATTGGTGCCCTGCTCCTCGAACCGCTTGATCGCGGCGCCTTGCAGCGCCTCGGCCCGGGCGATCGCATAGGCGTTTCCGGCCATGCAGGTGTTCTCGATCATCGCCTGGGTCTGCTCACTCAGGCCCTCCCAGCTGTCGAGGTTGATGTAAAGGAACTGGTTGGTCGAGGGCTGGTGCCAGCCCGGCAGATAAAGATACGGCGCCACCTGGAAGAAGCCCAGCTGTTCGTCCACCGTCGGAAGCGAAAACTCGGTCGCATCCAGAACGCCGGTCTCCAGCGCCTGATACAGTTCACCGCCCGGCAGAAGCGTCACGGCCATGCCGAACTCGGCCATGATCTCGCCGCCGACGCCTGCGGCGCGGAAGCGCATGCCCTGGAAGTCCTCGACGCCATTCACCTCGGTGCGGAACCAGCCGGCGGTTTCCGGGCTGATCGTGCCGCAGGGGATCGGGTGCACGTTATAGGGATGGAAGGTTTCGTTCAGCAGTTCGCGGCCGCCATGAAAGTTCATCCAGGCCAGGAATTCCGCGGATTCAAGTCCGAACGGCGTCGCGCCGAACAGGGCCGCCGCAGGCACCGTACCCCATTCGTAGCCCATCCACGAATAGCCGGCATCGATGCTGCCTTCGGACACGTTGTCGAAGATCGACAAGGCCGGCACGACGGCGCCGGGTTCGGCCACACGCAGATCGATGCTGCCGCCCGAGATCGCGCGAAGCTGGTCCGCAACCCAGGGCATCGTGTCGCCAAGCGCCGTCAGGGTCGAGGCGAAGCTCATCGGCACCTGCCAGCGCACGGTATCCTGTGCGGCGGCGGCACCGGGCACCGTCACCATGGCCACAACGCCAAGCGCGGCTGCTGTGTTCAGCAGCTCTTTCTTGCTGTGCATGTCATTCCTCCCGTTTTGTTTGGTAAGTTTTTCTTACCAGCATCAATGCAGAGCGCCAACAACAATTGCAAGCATTTTGCACCCGCAGCGCAACATATTTGCGTCGCCAATGAAGGATGATCGTCTTGTGCCGGAAATGCAGCGGATTCAGCCTTGACCGAGACGGGGCGCCACGCCTTCTCCGCGCCGCGTCCCGGATGCCGCTGCAAGGTTCTGCGGGAGGCGCGGTCGCTTTACCTTGCCAAAATGTTTGGCCTGTGGGCCGGTCAGACGCTGCGGTCGCCTGGCCCTGCGGGAAGTATCGGAACAGCCCGACCCGCGGGGCGGCGTCCGGCCGGCACATCCGGGGCTGGCGCTGCGTCCTGTCCGGCTGCCGTAGCATCGGCTGCAGAATCGGCTTCCGGGGACGTCACCGCCTGGGCGGGGGCGTCTGACTCGGGAGATGCGGGATGCGGCTCGGGGACAGGCGCCGAGGCCAGATCTGCCGGCGGCTCTGCTTCGCGAGCGGGGCGGCGACGGAGCAGGTGCGCGACAATCGCCGCTGCATCATCGCCCGCCCGCAGGCGCCCGTAACCGGGCGCGTTGAAATCCCACGCATATTCCACCATGGGCCGATGCGCGGCAATGGCCGGATTGGCGCTCCAGGCGCGACGCAGGGCGGCGAGCTTCAGCGCTTTCGGCACGCCGCGACGAAGGAATTGCGTATAGTCGCTGTCGGCGCCGAGGCTTTCCAGCGGCGGCAGTTCGGGTGGCGGATCTGCGTCATCCCTCCGCGGCTGGACGGACGTGCCGTCTGGCTCTGCCTCTCCTTCAACCGGGCCGTTTTCGTCCGTCCCGTCGGGACGCACGGCAGGTGTTTCCGCTGTCTCGGCACGCTTGCGTTGCGACCAGCGGGACAGGAACGGCGGCTCAGCCATGGGGCACCCTGCGCGCCCCGCGCCTTGCGGCAAGGGCCTCGGGATCCGGCCGATCCCGCCGGCGCTTCCATTCGCGCCGCTCGACATGATGGCGCCGCACGAAGGCGGTAACGGCGGCCAGGATCGGCGGCGGCATCACCAGGGCTTCGACCAGATCATTGCCGACATCGGCATGGGCGTGGGCCTCGCTCGGATCGACCGTCACCAGCAAGAGCCGCCAGCCGGGGGCACTGCCTCCCCGTCTCAGGACGACATAGACCGAGGGCTGCTCGGCCTCGATATTGTCCTTGTAAAGCCGGGTATCCGCGGAGTGGAGCAGGATCTCTGCCGTTCCCGCGTGAAACCGGGAAAGCGGGCCTTCCTCGTGCAGAAGCGTCCAGGGCGCAAGATCGGGGCGCGGCGGGCGCAGGGCCGACACGCGCCACAGATGCGCCAGCCACCGGCTTTTCGCGGGGCGCCGCTCGACCTCGACAGCCAGGCCGAGGCGCTGCGTGACCCGCTCGCGCAAGGCGCCCTCACTCGACATAGCCGTCCGGGAACAGATAGAGATCCTCGGGCTGCTGCGGCTCCATCTCCTTGGCGGGTTCGCTCGCAAGGGCATTGGGCCGCGGGGTCGGCACCCCGTCAAGCCCGGGGGGCGCGCGGCGCACCGCCGACAAGAGGCCATAGAGCGTGTCTTCTTCATCATTGCCCGGGTTTGCCATCGGATCGCGCGTGCCCTGGGCATTGGGTTCGGGGGGTTGACTCTCGTTTATCTCAACGGTGTCCAGATCCTCCGCTTCAATGGGCGGCTCTGCCAGATCGGGTTCGGGATCGGCCTCGGGCGACGGCAGCGGGCCGCTCGGCGCGGCCGGGGCGTTCTCGGGCGGTGGCGCCAGAGGCGAGACATCCTGAGCCGCAATCGGCCCCGCAAGCACGGCAAGGACAGCGACGGCCGCGGACAGCAGGCTTGGCCGCAGTCGGGCGGAACGAGAGACAGGGGACATGCGCGAACTCCGGTTGGTGCCAGTCAACGCCGCGGGGACCGATGCTGTTCCCGGCTTTCCTTGTGCCCCCGCAGCCCTATCCTGACCACCTGGACCAAGCGGCGTCGCGCGCCGGCAGTGAACCGAGAGGCACAGATGCACCCTTCCCCCGATCCGTCCCAGATCCGCACCGCCGACCAGGATGACCAGATGCGTGCCCAGGCCTACCGGCTGCTTGCCGCGCTCCTGGCGGCGCCCCCGGATGCCGATCTGCTGAACCGGCTGGCGGCCCTGAGCGGGGACGGAAGCGACTGGGGCCGTGCGATCGGCGCGCTGGCCGAATCCGCGGCGACCATGTCCGCCCCCGAGGTGGAGCGGGAATTCAACCGCCTGTTCATTGGCGTGCAGACCGGTGAACTGGTCCCTTATGCCTCCTACTACATCACCGGCTTCCTGCATGACCGGCCGCTTGTATCGCTGCGCGGCGACATGCTGCGCCTCGGCATTGCCCGCACCGGTGAAATGTCCGAACCCGAGGACCACATCGCCGGCCTGGCCGAGATCATGGCCGGCCTGATCGAGGGCGCATTCCCGGGCGCGGCACAGGAACCTGCGAAAAGTCAGGAACAAGCACGGTTCCAGGATCGTTATCTGTTCTCTTGGGCACCGCGGTTCTTCGCCGATCTCGAGGCCGCCCCTTCGGCCCGGTTCTATCGGGCGGTCGGGCGCTGCGGAGCCCTGTTGATGGAGATCGAGCAGAATGCCGCCGCCCTGACCTGACGGTCCGGCGGCGAGGAGGAAGGCCATGACCGACGACGGCAGCACCCGCCACCCGAACCGCCGCCCACCCGAACCGCCCGCCCCGACCCTCGGCCCCGACCGGCGCGGATTCCTCAAGCTGGGGCTTCTGTCTGCCGGGGCTGCAGCCGGTGCGGGGGCCGCAATCGCCCAGAACGTGCACAGCCCGGCCGGCGAGCCGAAGCAGCGCTACAGCCTCACCCCGCATGTCGAGCGGTTCTATTTCCTCAACCGGCTTTAGGGGACGGTCATGCTGATCAAGCGCACCACGGCAACAGCGGCACGCAGCGGGCTTGTCGCGCGTATGGCATCACAGGCCGGCGGGGGCAAAGGCGTCACCCGGCGGTCTTTTCTGCAGCAAAGCGGCCTGGCGGCCGGCGGTCTGGCCGGCCTTGGCGCCCTGCCCGGCCGTTTCGTGCGCAGGGCCGAGGCGGCACCGATCCGCGCCGACATCCCGAAGGAACTGCGCAAGAACATCTGCACGCACTGCTCGGTCGGATGCACCGTCGTGGCCGAGGTGCAGAACGGCGTCTGGGTCCAGCAGGAACCGGGCTGGGAAAGCCCGATCAGCCAGGGCACCCACTGCGCCAAGGGCGCCAGCGTGCGCGAACTGGTCAAGGGAGAGCGGCGGGTCAAATACCCGCTCAAGCTGGTAAACGGCGAATGGACGCGGATCAGCTGGGATCAGGCCATCGAGGAGATCGGCGACAAGCTGCTGGAGATCCGCAACACCTATGGCCCCGACAGCGTGTTCTGGCTGGGATCGGCCAAGTTTTCCAACGAAAGCGCCTATCTGATGCGCAAGTTCGCGGCCTTCTGGGGCACGAACAACATCGACCATCAGGCGCGGATCTGTCACTCGACCACGGTGGCAGGTGTTGCGAACACCTGGGGCTATGGCGCGATGACCAATTCGTTCAACGACATCCAGAACGCCCAATCGTTGCTGATCATTGGCGCCAATCCCGCCGAGGCGCATCCCGTCGCCATGCAGCACATGCTGCGCGCGAAGGAGCATAACCGCGCGCCCTGGATCGTGATCGACCCCCGATTCACGCGCACCGCTGCCCATGCGACGCAATATGTCCGGATTCGACCCGGCACCGACATCCCGGTGGTCTGGGGCATCCTGTGGCATATCTTCGAGAACGGCTGGGAAGACCGCGAGTTCATCGCGCAGCGCGTCTATGGCATGGAGGCGATCCGTGCCGAAGTGGCCCGCTGGACCCCCGAGGAGGTAGAGCGCATCAGCGGCGTGCCCGGCGCGCAGCTGTTCGAAGTGGCGCGCGCCATCGCCCACAACAAGCCCGGCACGCTGATCTGGTGCATGGGGGCCACGCAGAAATCGGTTGGCACCGCGAATGTGCGCGCCTTCTCGATCCTGCAGCTCGCGCTGGGAAACATCGGCGTCGAGGGCGGCGGCGCCAACATCTATCGTGGCCACTGCAACGTGCAGGGCGCGACCGACATGGGGCTCGATGTATCGACCCTGCCCTCCTACTACGGGCTGGACGAAGGGGCCTGGCGGCACTTCGCCCGGGTCTGGGACGTGGATTACGACGATCTCGTCGCGCGCTTCGGCACCGAGGGCATGAGCCCTGACGAGCGGCGCGCCCTGATGGAAGCCAAGGGCATCCCGACCACGCGCTGGTTCGATGGCGCTGCCGCCGACCGCGAAACGGTGGACCAGCCCAACCCCATCCGGGGCATGTTCGTCATGGGCCACGGCGGCAACACCGTGACGCGGATGCCCGACATGCTGGAAGGTCTGGCCAATCTTGACCTTCTGGTGGTCGTGGATGCCCATCCCACGACCTTTGCGGCCGTGCAGCAACGGCGCGACAACAGCTATATCCTGCCTGCCTGCACCCAGTTCGAACAGGACGGCAGCCGCGCCTGTTCGAACCGCTCGCTGCAATGGGGTCAGAAGGTGGTCGAGCCGATCTTCGAATCGAAGAACGACCGCGAGATCCTTTACCGCCTGGCCGACAAGCTGGGCTTTGCCGATGACCTGTGCAGACATATCCAGGTCGTGGACAACGAACCGCTCGCCGAAGACATCCTGCGCGAGATCAACCGGGGCTGCATCTCGACCGGCTATACCGGCCAGAGCCCCGAACGGCTCAAGCTGCACATGCGCTATCAGCATACATTCGACAAGATCTCGATGCGCGCGACCGAGGGGCCGCTTGCGGGGGACTATTACGGCCTGCCCTGGCCGTGCTGGGGCCACCCCGAATGGCAGCATCCCGGCAGCCCGACGCTTTACGACACATCCAAACATGTGATGGAGGGCGGCAGCACCTTCCGCGCCCGTTTTGGCATCGAACGCGACGGCGAGACATTGCTGGCCGAGGGCAGTTATTCGCTCGGGTCCGAGATCGAGGACGGCTATCCCGAATTCACCATGGCGGTGCTGCGCACCCTGGGCTGGGATGCCGAACTGACCCCGGAAGAGCTGGCGGTGATCGAGGCGATCGGCGGCGACAATGTCGATGATGTGTCCTGGGCCGCCGACCTGTCCTTCGGGATCATGCGGGTGGCGATCAGCCACGGTTGCCTGCCCTACGGCAATGCCAAGGCGCGCGCCGTTGCCTGGAACCTGCCCGACCCGGTGCCTGTGCATCGCGAACCGGTCTATACGCCGCGTCCCGATCTGGCCGCCGACTATCCGGCGATCGAGGACATGCGCGACTTCCGCCTGCCGCTTCTCAACCGTTCGGTGCAGCAGGCAGCGATCGACGCGCGCGTCTCCGAGGATTTCCCCTTCGTCTATACCTCGGGCCGACTGGTGGAATACGAGGGCGGCGGTGAGGAGACGCGCTCGAACAGCTGGCTGGCGGAACTCCAGCAGACAATGTTCGCCGAAATCAACGTGCAGGATGCCGCACGGCTAGGTATCGCCGATGGCGATCAGGTCTGGATCGTGGGCCCCGAAGGCGGCCGGTCGCGCATGGCGGCCCTTGTGACGGAACGTGTGGGGCCCGGGGTGGTGTTCCTGCCCTTCCATTTCAGCGGCTACTGGGAAGGCGAAAGCCTGCGCCGGTTCTATCCCGCCGGTGCCGATCCGATCGTGCTGGGCGAACCCGCCAATGTGGTCACCACCTATGGCTATGACCCGATGACGCTGATGCAGGAAACCAAGGCGACCCTTGTCCGGGTCGAGAAAGCGTAAGGTGACGCCATGGCCCGAATGACATTCCTTTGCGATTCCGAACGCTGCATCGAATGCAATGCCTGCGTCACCGCCTGCAAGAACGAACACGAGGTTCCCTGGGGCATCAACCGCCGCCGTGTGGTCACGCTGCAGGACGGGCAGCCGGGCGAACGCTCGATCTCCATGGCCTGCATGCACTGCACCGATGCGCCCTGCGCCGCGGTCTGCCCTGTGGATTGCTTCTATCCCACTGCGGAAGGGGTGGTGCTGCATTCCAAGGATATCTGCATCGGCTGCGGCTATTGCTTCTATGCCTGCCCCTTTGGCGCGCCGCAGTTCCCGCGGGTCACCAACTTTGGCGGGCGCGGCAAGATGGACAAATGCACCTATTGCGCCGGCGGCCCGGAACAGGACAACTCCGAGGAGGAATACATCAAATACGGCACCAACCGGCTGGCCGAAGGCAAGCTGCCGCTCTGCGCCGAGATGTGTTCCACCCGATCGTTGATGGCCGGCGACCAGGACATTCTGGTCGAGATCTACAAGGAACGTGTGGTGCGTCGGGGCTATGGTTCGGGCGCCTGGGGCTGGTCGGTGGCTTACGGCCGCAGCCAGCGCGACACCTATGCGCCCCATGTGCGCTTTGACGAACGGGGGGATGCCTAGATGCGTTGGAAGCAGCTTGCCCTGACGGTCATCGCCACGCTTTTCCTTCTGCCCGCGCCGCTGACCGCGCAACAGGATTCCGTCGGCGTTGGCGGCGGCTGGGATGAAAACCGCTATGTCCAGCCCGGGCTTGAAGCGCGCACCCCCTCGGCCGAACCGATCAACCCCGACGACGTGCCGATCATGATCCCCCATGACGACCAGCTGCGCGGTCGCATTTCGATCCCGGATGATCGGCTGGGCGTCCTGGTTCAGCCCGACGGGCGGGTCTGGCGCAGTTTCCGCATCCAGGGGCTGTTCTGGATTGCCACGGCCGCGATCGGCATCACGGTTCTGGCGCTCGGCGCATTTTTCCTCTGGCGCGGTCGGATCCGGATCGAGGCGGGCCGCTCGGGCCGCTGGGTGCCGCGCTTCAACTGGGTCGAACGTTTCACCCATTGGCTGACGGCGGTCAGCTTCCTTGCGCTGGCGCTGACCGGGCTGGTCATCACCTTCGGCCGCTACCTGCTGATCCCGCTGATGGGCCACTACAGTTTCAACACCCTGGCCGAGGCGTCGAAGGTGGTGCATAACGCCGCCGGCGCGCCGTTCATCATCGGCATCGTGCTGATGGCGGGCCTTTGGGTGCGCGACAACATCCCCAACCGCACCGATCTGATCTGGCTGAAGAAGGCGGGCGGCATGTTCAGCGGCCCCGGCACCCCCCACCCCGAGGCGGAACGCTTCAACGCGGGGCAGAAGATCATCTTCTGGGTGGTCATTCTCGGCGGCTTGGCCGTTTCCGTGACCGGGCTTGCGCTGCTCTTGCCGTTCTTCGTCAGCGGGATCACCGGGATGCAGATCGCCCATGCGCTGCACGGGGTGATCGCGGCCCTGCTGATCGCGGTGATCATCGCCCATATCTATCTCGGCACGCTCGGAATGGAGGGCGCCTTTGACGCGATGGGCCGTGGCGAGGTCGATGAAAACTGGGCGAAGGAACACCACAGCGGCTGGTATGACACCGAGTTCGGATCGCGGCGACCGTCCTCGCCGCCGGCCGCAGCGCCTGAGTCGCCGCAGCGCAGCGGTGCAGGAATGCGCTGAGAACGGGCGGGGCGTCCTGGCCTGCCAGCTGAAGCCTGTTCAAGAATCGCCCCCTGATCTTGCTGAAAATTGCGCATCAGAGGCCCCGTTCGGGGCCTCTGTTTCATCGCACCCATCGCATCCTGCATCAATTTCGTTGCCGTAACGTCACGCGCGATATTAACGGTTGCACACTCTCCCACAGGCTGCATGATCCGCCGATCAACAAGAATACTGGGAGATGACCATGACCCGTTCCTTCCTGCGACAGTCGGTGCATACCGGCCTCTGCGCGGCGACCCTTCTTCTGGGCACCACGGCCCTTGCCTCGGCACAGGTGACGCTTGTGCGCGGCAACGATACCGATCCGGCCACGCTGGACCATCACCTGACCTCGACGATCTCCGAGGCGAACGTGTTGCGCGACCTGTACGAAGGTCTGGTCGTCTATGATGCCGAAAGCGAGATCGTGCCCGGCGTCGCGGAAAGCTGGGAGGAATCGGAAGATGGCCTCACCTACACCTTCAACCTGCGCGACAACGCGATGTGGTCGAACGGCGATCCGGTGACGGCACATGATTTTGTCTTCGCCTACCGCCGGATCATGACCCCCGAAACGGCCGCCGGCTATGCCAGCATGCTGTTCCCGATCCTGAATGCCGAAGCAATCGCCACCGGCGAAATGCCGCCCGAGGACCTGGGCGTCGAGGCGCTGGACGATCACACGCTGCAGATCACCCTGCACACGCCGACCCCCTATTTCATCGAACTCCTGACCCACCAGACCGCGCTGCCCATGCATCAGGCCTCGGTCGAAGCCGAGGGCGCGAACTTTACCCGCGCGGGCGTGATGGTCACGAACGGCGCCTACATGCTGGAAAGCTATGTGCCGAATGACCGGATGGTCATGGTCAAGAACCCGCATTTCCACGATGCAGACGCCGTGCAGATCGACCGGATCGAATGGACCCCGTTCGAGGACCGCGCCACCTGCCTGCGCCGTTTTGAAGCCGGAGAGGTCCATATCTGCTCGGACGTGCCGGCCGAACAGATGGCCTACATGCGCCAGAACCTGGGCGACCAGCTGCGCATCGCGCCCTATCTCGGCACCTATTACCTGCCGATCAAGACGACCAATCCCGGGCCGCTTTCCGATCCGCGGGTGCGTCAGGCGATCTCGATGGTGATCGACCGCGACTTCATCGCGACCGAAGTCTGGCAGGACACCATGCTTCCCGCCTATTCGCTGGTGCCGCCGGGCATCGCCAACTACATCGACGGCGTAGAGCTGCCCTATGCCGGCGACGATCTTCTGGACCGGGAAGACCAGGCGCTGGCGCTGCTGGAGGAGGCGGGGATCGCCCCGAACAGCCTGACGATCGAGCTGCGCTACAACACCTCGGAAAACAACCGCAACACCATGGCCGCCATCGCCGATCAACTGGGCGCCATCGGCATCAACGCCACGATGAACGAGATGGAGGGCTCGGGCTACTTCAACTACCTGCGCGAAGATGGCCCCTTCGACATGGTGCGCGCAGGCTGGATCGGCGATTACAACGATCCGCAGAACTTCCTGTTCCTGTTCCAGACCGGCGTGTCCTTCAACTATCCGCGCTGGTCGAACGCGGATTACGACGCCCTGATGCGCGAGGCGGAACAGGAGCTTGACCTCGAGGCCCGGGCCGAGATCCTGGCCGATGCCGAGCGTCTGTTCCTTGAACATGTTCCGGCCATCCCGATCCTCTATTACTCGTCGCGCGCGCTGGTTTCGGACCGGGTCGAGGGCTGGGAAGACAACCTGATGGATGTGCATGGCACCCGCTGGCTGACGCTGAACTGATCGTGCAAACGGGCGGGGCCGCGCTGGCCCCGCCCACCGGAAGGACCAAGACATGCTGCGATACACCTTGCGGCGATTGCTCAGCGCAATCCCCACGCTGTTCGTGATCGTCACGCTGGCGTTTTTCATGATCCGGATGGCACCCGGCGGGCCGTTCGATCTGGAACGCCCCATCGATCCCCTCATCATGGCGAACCTCAACCGCGCCTTCAACCTCGATGCGCCGCTCTGGTCGCAGTATCTGACCTATCTCGGCAATCTGTTGCAGGGCGATCTCGGGCCAAGTTTTACCCGGCGCGACTTTACCGTGAACGAGCTGTTCCGGGCCGGCCTGCCGGTCTCGGTGCTGCTGGGCGGGCTTGCGCTTCTGGCAGCGGTGGTGCTTGGGGTGATCCTGGGTGCGATGGCCGCGCTGCGCCAGAACAGCACGCTGGATTACGCCATCGTCGCCGTTGCGACCTTTGGCATCACCACGCCCAACTTCGTGGTTGCCCCGCTGCTCAGCCTGTTTTTCGGCGTGATCCTTGGCCTGGTGCCCGCAGGCGGCTGGTCCTCGGCCAACCCGATCTACTGGGTGCTGCCGATCACGACCCTGGCATTGCCGCAGGTCGCCGTGATCGCCCGGCTGGTGCGCGGCGCCACGATCGAGGCGCTGCGATCCAACCATGTGCGCACGGCGCGGGCCTATGGCTTGCCCGCGCGCATCGTCGTGGTGAAACACGCGCTGCGGGCGGCGCTTCTGCCGGCGGTGTCGTATCTCGGGCCGACGGCGGCAGGGCTTCTGACCGGATCCGTGGTGGTGGAAACCATCTTCGGCATCCCGGGCATCGGCCGCTACTTTGTCCAGGGGGCGCTTGGGCGCGACTATACGCTGGTGATGGGAACGGTGGTGGTGATCGCCTGTTTCGTCATCATTTTCAACCTGATCGTCGATCTGCTTTACACGCTGCTCGACCCGCGCGTGCGCTATGACTGAGGGGGCCGAGATGACCGTGACACCCGATCCCGTGACCATCGACGCCCCCGTGGCCGGCCGCTCGCTCTGGCAGGATGCCTGGCTGCGGCTGCGCCGGAACCGCGCCGCCGTTGCCAGCGCCATCGTGCTGCTGGTTCTGGCCGTGATCGGCGTCTTTGGCCCGATGCTGTATCCCCATCCCCATGACCGGGTCTATCCGCAGTTCGTCCGCGTTCCCGCGGGGCTCGAGGCCTGGCCGCGCGCCGATACCGTGCTGCCGAACTTCGAACGTGAACTGAACCGGACCCGGCTTGCCCCCGCCACACCGCCCGAGCTTGACGGCGGCGTGGTCAGCGTGACCCTGACTGCGGACGAGCCGATCGACCCCCGCATCCTGCGCTACTTCGAGCGGTCGGACCTGTTCTTCAATCCACAGCTCGTGCTGTCCGAGGATGGCCGCAGCGGCACGCTCAGCGCGCAGGTGCAGCAGCTGCATTTCATCTTCGGCACCGATGCGCTGGGGCGCGATCTTGCGGCGCGGATCATGATCGGGGTGCGCATCTCGCTTGCGATCGGGCTTCTTGCCTCGGTCATGGCGCTGGTGCTGGGCGTGGCCTATGGCGCCACAGCCGGCTATCTGGGCGGGCGCGTCGACAGCCTGATGATGCGCGTCGTAGATGTGCTTTATTCGTTGCCCTTCATCTTCTTCGTCATCCTGCTTGTGGTGTTCTTCGGGCGGAACATATTCATCATCTTCATCGCGATCGGCGCGACGGAATGGCTGGACATGGCGCGGATCGTGCGAGGGCAGACGCTGTCGCTGAAACGGCAGGAGTTTGTCCAGGCGGCCGAAGCCCTAGGTGCCACGCGGCGGGGCATCCTGCGTCGCCACATCATACCCAACACCCTTGGGCCGGTCGTGGTGTTCGTGACGCTTCTGGTGCCGAAAGCGATCCTGCTGGAAAGCCTTCTGTCCTTCCTTGGCCTCGGGGTGCAGGAACCGCTCACCTCGCTTGGCCTGCTGATCTCGGAAGGGGCCTCGAACATGCGCGGCGCGTCCTGGCTGCTGATCTGGCCGGCGCTGACCCTGACCGCCATCCTGTTTGCGCTGAATTTCCTGGGCGACGGCCTGCGCGACAGTCTTGACCCGAAGGACCGCTAGCATGTCGAACACTCCTGTCCTTGATGTCCGCGACCTGCGCGTGACATTCCAGACCAATGACGGCCCGGTCGAGGCGGTGCGCGGGATCGACCTGCGGGTCATGCCGGGGGAAACCGTGGCAATCGTGGGCGAATCCGGTTCGGGCAAAAGCCAGACGACCATGGCGCTCATGGGGCTTCTGGCGCAGAACGGGCGCACCACCGGCAGCGCCCGCTATAACGGCACCGAACTGATCGGCCTGCCCGACCGTGCGCTCAACCGCATCCGCGGCAACAAGATCACCATGATCTTCCAGGAACCGATGACCTCGCTCGATCCGCTTTACCGGATCGGGGAACAACTGGCCGAGCCGCTGCGCCATCATCGCGGCCTGTCGCGCCGCGCCGCGCGGCCGCGGATCATCGAACTGTTGCAGCTGGTCGGCATCCCCGAGCCCGAGCGACGCATCGACAGCTATCCGCACGAGCTTTCGGGGGGGCAGCGTCAGCGGGTGATGATCGCCATGGCGCTGGCCAATGACCCCGACCTTCTGATTGCGGATGAACCCACGACGGCGCTTGACGTGACGATCCAGGCGCAGATCCTCGAACTTCTGGCCCGGCTGCAGGCACAGCTGGGCATGGCGATCCTGTTCATCACCCACGACCTTGGCATCGTCAAACGCTTCGCCGACAGGGTCTATGTGATGAAGCGCGGCGAGGTGGTCGAGGAAGGCCCGACCGAGCAGGTCTATGCCGCACCCGAACATCCCTATACGCAGATGCTTCTGAACGCCGAGCCCGAGGGCCGCAAGGAGCCGCCGCCCGCCACGGCACCCACGCTGATCGATGCACAGGATCTGGCGGTGACCTTCTCCAGCGGCGGCGGGCTTTTCAGCACGCGGCGCGAGGTGAAGGCCGTCGACCGGATCTCGCTTTCGCTGCGCGAGGGGCAGACGGTCGGGCTGGTGGGCGAATCCGGCTCGGGCAAATCCACGGCCGGTCGGGCGCTGTTGCGGCTGCTGCCCAGCGAGGGGCGGATCACCTATCTGGGCCGAGACATGCCGACCGATCAGGCCGTGCTGCGCCCGTTGCGCCGCGAATTGCAGCTGGTGTTCCAGGACCCGTTCGGAAGCCTGTCACCACGCATGACCGTCGGTGGCATCATCACCGAGGGCTTGCTGATCCACGAACCCGGCCTGTCTGCCCGCGAGCGCGACCGCCGCGCCGGCGCCGCGCTTGAAGAGGTGGGCCTGGATGCCGCGATGCGCAACCGCTACCCGCACGAATTTTCAGGAGGGCAGCGCCAGCGGATTGCGATCGCGCGCACGATGATCCTGCATCCGAAGGTGATCGTGCTGGACGAGCCGACATCAGCGCTTGACCGGTCGGTGCAGAAGCAGATCGTCGACCTGTTGCGCCGGCTGCAGCAGCAGCATGGGCTGTCCTATCTGTTCATCAGCCACGATCTTGCTGTGGTTCGCGCGCTGTCTGACCATATCATCGTGATGAAGCAGGGACGGATCGTCGAGGAAGGTGCGACGGATGCTGTCTTTGACAGCCCCACCCAGCCCTATACGCGCGACCTGATGGCCGCAGCGCTGGACACGCGACGCTTCCGGCCCGATCGGGGCTGACCCAGGTCGCGCGGCGCCTGACGCGTTCAGCTTCCCGGCGCCGCACTGCCCGCACGGCCGCGGATGGGTGCCGGCAGCCATGCGGACCCTCTCATGCCGCAGGATCCGCAGCCCGGGGCGATGGCAGGGCGGTCTGCTGCCCGCTCGGCAGGGACAATCGCCTGCCCGGCTGCGTTTGCCCGTGCATCCCGGCAACACGCCGCGCGCGTTTCGACGCACGCTGACAGCGCCGCTGACAAAACCGGTCTGTCGCTCTCCGCCCCGGTCTTTTGGCCGCACTCCCTCCCCGGGGCCAGGAGGTGTGAAAGGCAGCAGGATCGTGTGCCCGAACGACCAGGGCGCGGACCAGCGGGCGGAACCTCTTCTGCCGCTGATGGTTAGCCTCACGAAGGGGTGACCCAACCGGAACAGGAGCCAAGATGAACGACCGTTATCGCCAGCCTGTATTTCTGATCTCGGTCGCGATCATCCTTGTGCTGGTGGCGATTGGCGCCGCGATGCCGCAGGCTTTTGGCGCCGCCGCCGAAGCGGGGCTTGACTGGGCCACACACAGCTTCGGCTGGTTCTTCCTGCTCTCGATCTTCGGCTTCGTTGCCGTCCTGGTCTTTCTGGCCTTTTCCAAATACGGCGATACCCGCCTGGGCCCCCCCGACAGCGTGCCCGAGTTTTCCTACTATTCCTGGGTGTCGATGCTTCTGGCCGCGGGCTTCGGGATCGGCCTTGTGTTCTATGGCGTCGCCGAGCCGATGAGCCACTACCTTGACCCGCCCCATGCCATGGCTGAACCGGGCACGGCCGAAGCCGCCGAACTGGCGATCCAGTACAGTTTCTTCAACTGGGGTGTCAGCCAATGGGCCGCCTTTTCCATTGTCGGGCTGATCATCGGCTTCTTCCAGTTCCGCAAGGGCAAGCCGGGCCTCGTTTCGGTGGTGCTTGACCCGGTCACGCGCCGGTTCCGCGCCCGGCGGCAGATATCGGGCGCACTCGACATCTTCGCCGTGGTGGCGACGGTCATGGGGGTGGCGACGTCGCTTGGGCTGGGGGTGCTGCAGGTCAATGGCGGGCTGAGCCATCTCTATGGTGTGCCCGAGGGCTTTCTGTGGCAGGTCATCATCCTCGGCATCATGTTCGTGGCCTACATGATCTCGGCCGCGACGGGGCTGGAAAAGGGAATCCGCCTGCTCTCGACCATCAATCTGACGGTGGCACTCGGGCTGATGGTCTTCGTTCTGGTCTTTGGCCCGACGATCGCCATTCTCGACATCTTCGTGCAGGGCATCGGGGACTACCTGCAGTATTTCGTGTTCATGAGCCTGCAGACCGACCCCTACAGCGACAGCGGCTGGGGCTATGGCTGGACCATCTTCTACTGGGCCTGGGTGATCGCCTGGTCGCCCTTCGTCGGCACCTTCGTGGCGCGCATCTCCTACGGTCGCTCGATCCGTGAATTCGTCGTGGGTGTACTGGTGGTTCCGCCGCTGCTGGCCTGCATCTGGATGGGGATCTTCGGCGGTGCCGCGCTGCATCTCGAGGCCGCAGGCAATGCCGGGCTTGCCGCAGCAGTGCAGGACAACATCACCACCTCGCTGTTTCATTTCTTCGAACTGTTCCCCTTCTCGACACTCCTCTCGCTTCTGGGAATGGTCCTCGTGTTCATCTTCCTGATCACTTCGGCGGATTCGGCCTCGTATGTGGTGTCGCAGCTGACCGACAAGGGCAGCATCGCACCGCCATTGGCCAAGCGGTTGATCTGGGGGGCGCTGATGGCCGCGATCTGTCTGACCCTGATCGCCACCGGTGGGCTGGAGGCGCTTCAGGCCGCGGCGATCCTTGCGGCGCTTCCGTTCATCCTGGTGCTTTACGCGATGGTCTGGATGCTGTTCCGGGAACTGGCCGCCGATCGGCAGGAACAGCTGGCGCGGCTCTATGAGGACAATAACCAGACCCCGGTCGGCGCCTCGCTGGAAGAGGCGCGGCAGATGACCGAGGACGACGGAAGCGTCACGACAGAACGCGAAGGCCCGCAGGGCTGACTGGCCGGATCCTTCTGCAGCGCGCGCAGACCGACGCGTCCGGACGCGCCCGACTGGCGGCGAAGCTGCCGCGACAGGTGGCATTCGGCAAATGCGCTGCAGGAGGCTGACCCGGCAGTGTCAGGCACGGGCGCCCGGTCAGCACCGTGGAATTCGGGTCTGCCCGGCGGCGGGCACCCGGCAGCTATCCCAGCCGGCAGCGGGGCAGAAGCGCCTCCACATCCTCGGCCCGGCACAGTTCGGTCGCGGGCGTCATGACGGCGGCGGCGGCGGCGGCAGTGCCGAACAGCAGCGCCTCGGAGCGGGTGGCACCCCGCGCGAGGGCCAGCGCAAACGCCCCGGTAAAGCTGTCACCCGCGCCGACCTTGCTGCCCACGGTGACATGCGGCGGAATGGCATGAAGCCGTTCCCCCGGTCCCGCCAGAACCGAGCCGTTCGCCCCCCGCGCCATGACGACCACCTGGGCCACGCCCTTTTCCACAAGCGACTGCGCAAATCCCAGGGTATCGCGCGGCGCAGACAGCGAGGCACCTGCCAGCGCCTCGGCCTCGGCCTCGTCCATGCGCAGCACCCGCGGCGCGGCGCCCGGCACCGGCGCCTCGACAAGATGGCGCAGCGCGGCCCCCGATGTGTCGGCGATCAGCACGATGTCGCGCGGGGCAAGCCGTGCCGCAAGTCGGGCCGGGAAATCGACGCTCAGGCCCGGCGGCTGGCTGCCGCTGAGAACGAGAATCGAACCCATCGGCATCAGATCGGCCAGTTCGTCGAGAACCGCCGCCTCGCGCGCCATGTCCCATGGGGCGCCGGGCAGGACGAACCGATACTGATCGCCGCTCTCGGCTTCGGTCACCGTCAGGCTCTGGCGCGTATCACCCGGCGCCGGCAGGACCTTGGGCACCAGCCCCTCGGCCCGCAGCATCCGTTCATGCTCGGCCCCTGTCGGGCCGCCAAGTGCGACGACAGCAGTGGCCGCCCCGCCCAGCCGCAGGATCGCACGGGCCACATTGACGCCGCCGCCGCCCGGATCGCTGCGCGGTGGATCAAGGCGCAGCTTGGGTCCGGGCGTGACCGGCACCGGGCAATCCGCCGAGACATCCAGCGCCGGGTTGAGCGTCAGCGTATAGATGGGCCACTGGTCACGCTGCAGGAGGGGCATGGGCTTGTTCCATTCTGGCGGGCCGGGGCCCGGTTTCGCCTATCAACGCATGACCCCGCCATGGGTTCAACCCGGTCCGGTGTCCCCGGAGCCGCTGTCACAGGGCAAGGGCCACGAACAGGACGACCAGGGTCAGGATCAGCGCCGTGCCGCTGAAGCGCCAGCGGATCAGCGCGCGCTCCAGCCGGGCTGCCGCCGCTGCGGCCGGATCAAGCCGCGGCAGCGGGCGTTCAGGCGCGGCCGAACCGGCCAGGCCGCGCAAGAACCGGTCCCGCAGGCGGATGACGAGCCGCTCGCCCCCCACCACGATGTCGCCCTCGGGCAGCGCCGGCGGGCGCAGCCCCAGGCGCAGCGCCACCGCGCCGGCTGCAATCCCCACCGCCGCCGGCCAGAACGCGTCACGCATGATGCCCCAGCGCAGAGGATAATCGGCCGGAAGTCCCGACCAGCCCGCCCACAGAAGCCAGGGCGCGGCCATCGCCGCGAAGACCATTGTCAGCACCGGCAGGATCAGCCGCAGCCCGGGGCGGGTGGCCTCCGTCGTCACCGCGGTGCCGGCGCGCAGACGCAGGAGGAACCAGCCCAGCACCAGGGTCGTCGTGATCGCCGAAAGGGTCAGTGCCAGTTGCGCGCCCTTGCCGAGCGCTGCCTTTCCGACCGATTTGGCAAGCGCCCCGCCGGTCAGAGGAACCCCCGCGACCGACAGCGCCGCCAGCGCCGCAAGCCCCAGCGCGGCAGGCCGCCACCGCGGCCCCGCCGCCGCAACAAGTCCGACCGACAGGAACAGCGCGCCCTTGGCCAGCCCGTGATGCAGCGCGTAGAACGCCGCCGCCGCGCCACCGCCGGCGCCAAGGATCATGATCGTCAGCCCCATCTGGCTGATGGTGGAATAGGCCAGGATCGCCTTCGGATGACGCTGCGTCAGCCCCAGAAGCGCCCCGGCAAATCCGGTGATCCCGCCCAGAACCACCAGCAGCGCGATCGGCGGAAGGAAAAGGATCATGCCAATGATCCCGGCCTTGACGATTGCCCCCGACAGCACTGCCGAGGCCGGCGTCGGCGCGGCAGGATGGGCCAGCGGCAGCCAGACGTGAAGCGGCATGAGACCCGCCTTCACCCCGAAACCCGCGACCAGTAGCGCCAGGGCCAGCGGCGCCTCGGCCAGCACCGGGCGCAGATCGGCAATGGCAAGGCTTCCGGCCCCGGCGATGCCGATCATGAAGCCCAGCAACAGACAGGCCTCGCCCAGCACTGCCAGCACGAGATAGATCCGACCGGCGCGCAAGGCGCGATCATCGCCCTCGGCGACAACCAGGAAATAGGCCGCAAGCGAGACCGCCGCGAAGGCCACGTAGAAGGTGACGACATCGGCCGCAAGAAAGACACCAAGATTGCCGGCAAGCGTCAGGCACCAGAAGCCGGTCAGCACCGCAGGGCGCGCAGTCTTGCGCAGATAGGCTGTCCCATAGACTCCGGCCGCCGTCCAGAGCGCACCCGTCATGGCCAGAAGCAGCGCCCCCTCGCGCCCCGCAGCCAGCACCGTTCCCAGAAGGAGTGCCGGTACGCGCGTCGGCTCGCTCGGCCCCCAGACGACCATCTGCAGCCCCAGCCCAAGTGCAGGCACGGCCGCAAGCGGCAGGAAAGCCAGCGCCCGTTCCCGCAACGGGGGCAGTGCGGCCAGGACCGCCAGCAACAGCGGCCATATCAGGACCAGAAGCGGCGTCACCGGCCCTTCGACGATGGCGGCGACCCCGGTCATGGCAGATACTTCCGCTCGACGATCAGCGTCGCCCAGCCCAGCGGGCTGAAGGGTGCGCCGGCAAGAACACCCACCGCCAGCGCGGCAAAGGCCGTCAGCACCGCCGGCGCGATCAGGCCCAGCGGGCGTTCACCCGGCAGCGTCGGATCTGCGGGCACAACAAACCAGATGCGATACAGCAGCGGCAGGAAGTAAAGCGCGTTCAGCAGCGTCGATCCCGCCAGAACCGCAATCACCCAGGGCGCACCCGATTGCAGGCCACCGATCCCCAGGTAAAGCTTGCTGACAAAGCCGGCCATCGGCGGGATGCCGATCATCCCCAGCGCGCCCAGGCTGAAGGCGACCGAGGTCCAGGGCATCCGGGCGCCAATCCCGTTCAGCTCTTCGATCCGGTTGATGCCGGCGCGCTCCTGATAGATTCCGGCGCAGAAGAACAGGGATATCTTCATCAGCCCCTGGTGCACCAGATGGACCAGACCGCCGATCACCGCATAGGGGCCGGCGAGAGCGGCGCCAAGGATGATGTAGGACACCTGGCTGACCGTCGAAAACGCCAGACGCTTCTTGACCTCGGTCTGCTGCAACGCCCGGATCGACCCCCAGAGGATGGTGACCGAGGCAAGCGCCGCCAGGGGCAGGCCCACGCCGAGCTCCGCCACCAGCGCGATGCCAAAGACATCATAGATCACCCGCACAATGCCGAAGGCCCCGGCCTTGACCACCGCAACCGCATGCAGAAGCGCGCTGACCGGCGCCGGCGCCGCCATCGCGCCGGGCAGCCAGCCATGCAGGGGCACCAGCGCCGCCTTCACCCCCAGCCCGGCAATGAACAGGGCAAAGATTGCCTGCAACTCCCACCGCTCCAGCCCGCCTGTCCCCGCGGGCACGGCGAATTCCACGGGCCCAAGCGCGCTTTCAAGCCACAGGATCGCCACCAGCAGGGCCACGCTTCCCGGCAGCGCATAGCCGAGATAGCTGCGCCCTGCGGCAAGCGAGGCTGCGTTCTGCTTGTGAACGACCAGTGGCCATGTCGAAAGGGTCAGAAGCTCGTAGAAGATGAAGAACGAGATCAGCGTCCCCGACAGGGCGATGCCGGTGGTGGCCGCGACGCAGAGGCTGAAGAAGCCGAAGAACCGCGACAGGTCGGGCTTGTTGCCGAAATAGGCGATCGCATAGATCGTGGTCAGCAGCCACAGCAGCGCCGAAAGCGTCAGGAACAGAAGCGACAACGCATCGGCGCGCAGCAGCAGGTAAAGGCCGGGCGCAAAGTTGAAGCGCGTTTCATAGACCTGCCCGCCCGCCACGGCATTCAGCATGTAGAGGATCAGCCCGAGCTTGAGCAGCGCGCCCCCCAGGTTCAGCCCGTTGCGCAGCAGATGCTGATCGTCGCGCAGGAAGAAGGTCACCAGTGCCGGCACAAGCGAGGTCATCAGGATCAGAAGGGGCAGAAGCGCGCTCATTCCACACCCTCGACGGCGGCCGCGGGCCGGCCGATCTGCACCAGATCGAACGGCGGATTCGAGAAGACGCCCAGAAGGATCGCCATCAGCGCCAGCAGCAGCGGCACGATCTGCCGGCTTCGGGGCACCGGGCGGATATCCTGCGGTGCCGGGGCGCCAAAAGCCTCGGCCAGGGGGCGGTAAAGATAGACCGCCGCCAGCAGCCCGCCCGCCAGCGGACCCAGGGCCCAAAGCGGCGTTCCCGCAGCAAAGGCCGAAGTGACCATCAGATACTTGGCGGTGAACCCGCCCGAGGGCGGCAACCCCATCAGCGACACGGCCGACAGCGCAAAGGCGAAGACAAGCATGGGGGTCGTGCGGACCATGCCGCGCAGCCCTTCGATCCGGTCATGCCCCAGCGCCGCCAGCCACAGGCCGGCGCAGAGAAACATCGCCGCCTTGGCAAAGGCATGGGCCGCGGCATGAAAGACGGTTGCGGTCCAGGCGCCCGCCGCCCAGGGCTGCGCCGCATCCGCGCCCCCCGCCAGCGGAAACACCAGGAACAGATAGCCCAGCTGCGCAACGGTCGAATAGGCGATCAGCAGCTTGAGCCGGTCCTGCCGCAGAGCCATGAGCCCGCCATAGAGGATCGCCGCCGTGCCCAGGGCACCCATCAGCGCCAGAAAGACCGGTTCACCCAGATCCGGCATACCGTCGAACCAGAGCCTCAGAAGGATATAGAACGACGCCTTGGGCACCAGCGCCGACAGCATCGCCGATGCTGCGGCCGGGGCGCCGGAATGGGCCGGCGGAAGCCAGGCGTGGAAGGGAAAGAGCGCGGTCTTGACCAGCAGGCCCGCGGTCATCAGCCCGGCGGCCAGCAGATCGGGCGCCGCCACCACGCGCTGCGGCAGATCCGCAAGATCAAGGCTGCCATGTGCCGCATAGACCAGCGCGGCCCCCAGCAGATACAGAAGCGATCCGATCAGGGCAAAGACCAGGTAGCGCAGCGCAGCCGCGATCGCCTCGGCCTTTCCGTCCAGCGCCACCAGCGAGACGGCCGCAAGGCTGAGCAGTTCGAGGCCCACATAAAGATTGAACAGGTCACGCGAGAGGAAGATCGCGTTCAGCGCCCCCCAAAGCAGCAGCGCCAGCGGCCAGAAGGCGGCGGCAATCCGTCCGGTGCCGCGAAAGGGCGCTGCCACGACCACCGCAAGCATCACCACCGCCGAAAATCCCGCGAAGGCCACTGCAAGTCCGTCCATCTGCAGCGCAATCCCAAGCGGAGGAACCCATCCGCCCAGATCGGTAGCCAGCGGGGCGCGCATCCCGGCAAGAGGGATCAGCAGCAGCGACACCGCCACAGCCACCGATGCCGCCACCGCGCCCCCTGCCGCAGGCCAGAACACGGCGACAAGCGCCCCCAGAAGCGGCAGCGCCGGAAGAAGCGGCACAAACGCGATCACGGCGCATCCTCGGGCAGATGAGCCTGGCCGCTTTCCCGGGCATGGGCAAGGATCAGGGCGACGGCAAGCGCCGTTGCCGCAAGCGCCACCACAATGCCCGTGATGATCAGCGCCTGCGGCACCGGGTCCGCCAGACCTCCGCGCGCGCCGGCCGCCCCGAAATAGAGAAAGATGCCCGATCCGATCACGTTGAAGGCCAGAAGCCGCCGCAGAAGATGCCGGTGCAGGACGAAGCCGAACAGGCCAAGCCCGATCAGCGCCGCTCCGGTCAGGCCGAAGAGCGTGACACTCATGGCTCCTCCTCGGGGGGGCCGGCGACAAGGGCGGCCAGGGTCACGGAAATCGACAAGGTCAGCACCAGTTCGATCAGCAGGATCAAGGGCTTGGCTGCCGCCTCGGGCAGCGCGAGAAAGGCAGCCCCCGGAAACCACGGCTGCAGAACCGCCCCCAGGATCCCGACGGACAGAAACAGCACCGGCCCCAGGATCAGCGCCAGACGCAAACGCCGCGCAAGCACCCTTGGGGCCCGGGCGAGCCCCGCCATCAGGGTCAGGAGCGCGACGGCGGCCAGCACCGTTCCGCCCTGGAAGGCGCCGCCCGGGCGGCTTGTCCCGGCCCAGACAAGATAGATGCCGATCACCAGCCCGGCCGGCGGCAGAATGCGGCCGAAACTTGCCAGCACGCCTTCGGGACGGACATGTTGCCGCAGACCAAGTCGTCCGCCCCAGGCCGCGTCGCGGCCCAGAACCCAGACACCGACCAGCGCCGCCAGAAGCACGATGCTTTCCAGCAGCGTGTCCCAGGCGCGGAAGGCCAGCAGAACGGCGGTGACCGGGTTCTCTGCCCCGGCGCCAGGCCCAAGCGCGCGCACCGTCGCACCGAGCCCCGCAGCTTCAGGCAGGGCGAGAAATCCCCAGCCCAGTGCAAGCGTCACCCCAAGCGCCCCCGCGCCCGCCAGAACCGCACCCGGCGCCGAGCCGCTGCCCGGAACATGCGCCGGCACCCGCGCGAGCGCGCGCAGCAGCAAAAGCCCCGTCAGCCCGGCACCGATCGCCGCCTCGGCCAGGGCCACATCGGTTGCGCCAAGCCTCAGCCAGGCAAGGGCGATGAAAACACCATAGACGATGAAGAACACCATGGCGCGAAACAGATCCCGCCCCGCAATCGCGGCAAGAGCCACAAGAAGGATGGCTGCGCACAGCAGCAGATCGAAGCCAAGGCTCATTTCGGCCCCCGCGTCGCAGCCCGTTTCTCATCCAGCGCGGTGCGCGCCACAAGCTGCGCCGTGGTTCCCGCCGCCACAAGGGCAAGCACCCAGATCAGCGCGAGCTTGCCCAGCGTCATCCAGCTGTCGGCCTGAAAGGCCAGGCCCAGAATCAGAAGCCCCAGCCCCAGATTGTCGGCCTTGGTCAGCGCATGGAGCCGGCTGTGGGTGTCGGGAAAGCGAATAAGCCCGGCCGTGCCGGCGATGAAAAAGATCAGCCCGGCAGCACTGAGAAGGATGGTCACAAGATCAGCCATCCTGCCCCTCCTCCGGGTCGCCGGCCCCGCCCCGGGTCTGCGCCTTGACGAAGCCGACGGCCGCAAAGGCCGCGAGAAGCGCAAGCACCACCGCCACGTCGATCATCGCCCAGCCCGCTGCCGCCGACAACAGCAGGATGATCCCCACCGCCCCGGTGCCCACAAGCTGCGCCGCCATCATCCGGTCGGCCGGGGCAGGCCCTTTCCATACGCGCCAAAGCGCACCGCCCAGCGACAGAAGCAACAGGATCGCCAGGCCGAAATACCAGTCGGTCACGATTCCCCCCCGCCTGTTCCCGAGGCCTCCTGTGCGGCGCCCGCGATCTCGGCCAGCCGCCCCGCCTCAAGCGCGACGGCGCCCTCGATGTCCTGACTGCGGTCCAGCATGTGGATCAGCAGCCGGTCGCCGGCGCTTCCTGCGACAAGCGTGCCGGGCATCAGCGACAGTTCCGCCCCCAGTGCCACGCGTGCGCCGCCCCCCAGCGGCACCCGCACCTTGGCCCAGCCCGGATCAAGCGGCAGGCGCGGATGGAAGGCCCGCTGCGCGACATCGACACCGCCGACGACCGAGCGCCAGAGGAAATGCGGCAAGGCGCGCAGACCGCGCCCCAGCCGTAACGGCGGACCAGCGGGCAAGAGAGCGAAGCTCATCCAGGTGGCGAGGGCTGCAACCGGCACGCCGAAGGCCAGCGCGTCCGGCGCCGCGCCCGCCAGCACCAGCCACAGCGTGGCGAAGGCCGCCAGCCGCCGCAGAACCGCACCAGGCAGGGGAAAGGACGAACGATCAACCATGAGCGGAATAATGAAGCCGGGCGCCGGGTTGGCAAGGCAAATCGGTTGCGACATCTGCGCCCCTGGCCCGGCCTTGCGGAGGGTCTTGCCCATCGGATGGGTGAAATCGCACGCTTGTCCAGATCGCGCACATCAGGCAGCCGCGCGCTTGGGGGGATCGAACCCCCCGGTCCTGTTCACCTCGCGCGGCTTCGACCGCGGGATGATCACCGGCCGCGCCGCGGTGACAGGCAGAGGCGCCGCCGAAACCTTCGGCAGCGCATGGGCGAACGAACTTCTCGCCAGTGCGGTCCGGGTCAGCGGGACCGGATCGCGCGGGCAATCCAGATCAGGATCACGGCCCCGATGAATCCCGCCACAAGGTATCCGATCCAGCCCACGAAGGCGACGCCGAAGATCCCCAGAAGGAAACTCGCGATCGAGGCCCCGACGATGCCCAGAATGATGTTGAGGAAAATGCCGGTATCGCTTTTCATCACGCTTGAGGCCAGCCAACCGGCAAGCCCTCCGATGATGATCGCCGCGATCCAGCCGACTTGCGCGTCCTCCATCGGCCAGCCCTCCGGGTCAGCGCCGGTTGTCGGTCATGGCCGCGCCAATCGCGAGACCCAGGCCGAAACAGACCAGCCCGAAGGTGGTCAGCGCTGTGGCTGCCGTTGCGGGATTGTCGCGCAGGGCGCCGCCCAGCTCATGGGCCTGATGCCGGGCGCGGTCGGCCAGCGCATGGGCACGCTCGGTGGCCTCTTCCCAAAGCTCCGACCCTTCGTGCGAGGCCCGCTCGGCCGCCGAACGGGCCTTTTCGCGCAAGCGCTCGCCTTCGGCCTCGGCCTTCTTGCGGAGCTCCTCGACCTGCTCTTTCGCCTTGTCAGTGTCAGCCATGACAGCCTCCTTGGTGCTTGCTGTGCAGTTGTTCCCAAGTGCAACGCGCAAGCCGCGCGCCGGTTCCGGATCACCCGATCCGGCGGGTCAGGGCCAGCGCCAGCCGGTCCACCGCAAGATGCAGCGCGACGGTAAACCCCGCCAGCACCACCAGTGCCGCAAACATCAGGTCGGTCTGCGCGCGGCCGTTCGCCAGCAGCATCAGATAGCCCAACCCCCGCGATGAACCGACCCATTCGCCTATGACCGCGCCAAAGGGCGCCGCCACGGCCGCAAGCCGCACCCCTGATCCCAGCGCCGGCAGCGCAAGCGGCAATTGCAGCTGCCACAGCCGGCGCATCCGCCCTGCGCCCATCACGCGCGCCAGATCGTCATATCCCTGCGGCATCCGCATCAGCCCGTCATGAAGCGCCGAGGCAACCGGGAAGTAGGTTACCAGCACCACCATCACGACCTTCGAGGCCGGGCCATAGCCCAGCCACAGGGTCAGGATCGGCGCGAGTGCAAAGACAGGAATTGCCTGCGCAAAGACAAGAACCGGGCGCAGCGCCACCCGTGCCAGCGGCGACAGGGCAAGCTGCACGGCGGTGCCACAGCCAAGCACGGTTCCCAGCGCAAGGCCCAGCAGGATCTGGCCATAGGTCGCGACCGCGTTTTCAGCCAGAAGCGCCCGGTTGGCCCAGAGGCTGCGCGCCACCCTCTCGGGCGCGGGCAGGATGAAATGGGGCACGGCCGTCAGCCAGACCAGCACCTGCCACCCCGCAACTGCCAGCAGAAGAACCCCAAGCGCGCGCATCAGGCCCTTCATGTCAGCGCCCGCAGTCGCGCAAGCATCTCCGCCTGGGCCTGCAGCGTCCCGGGCTGCTCCACCGGCCGGACCGGCGGCGTCGCGGGAAGATCAAGTGCCTCCAACCTGCCCCGATGCAGAAGCCAGGCCGCATGGCTCAGACGCGCGGCCTCGAGCGGGTCGTGGGTGACAAGCAACACGGTGCGTCCCTGCAGCAGCCTGCCGGCAAGCTCCTGCATCTCGGCACGGGTGCGGGCATCAAGCGCCGAAAAGGGCTCATCCAGCAGGACGATCGCGCGGTCCTCCATCAGCGTGCGCGCCAAGGCGACGCGCTGTCTCTGACCGCCAGACAGGGCCGCTGGTCGCAGATGGCTGTGCCCGGCAAGCCCGACCTGGGCGATCAAGCGCCGCGCTCGGGTCAGATCGGGCCGCTTGCCCCGCAGCCGGGCGCCCAGCGTCACATTGCCGATGACATCCGCCCAGGGAAGCAGCAGGTCCGACTGCCCCATGAACGCGAGGCGGGGCCCCACTGCCGCACCGTCCCCGGCCGTGATCGCGCCCTCGAACCGCGCACCGGTTTCAAGCCCGGCAAGAACCCGCAGAAGGGTTGTCTTGCCCGCACCCGAAACCCCCAGGAGACTTGTCCAGCACCCCGCCTGCAGCACCAGCCGTAGCGGGCCGAACAGTGGCGCGTTCCCCAGCCAGGCACAGCCTTCGACGGTGATCGCAGGCGGGGGCAGCTTCACGCCCGCGCGCCCCGGAGGCCCATGTCCCAGAAGCCGACCTCGAGCCGGGTCGCGGTATCAAACCGTGCCTGCAAGGCCGCCGCTCGCGGCAGTGCCGCCCAGTCGGGACCAAGGCGATGCACCAGCGCCGCATCGATCAGCGCACCAACTTCGGCGCAAAGGCCCTGATAGTCGGAGCCTCCATAGGTCGCGATCCAGTCCGCATAGGGCCCCCCCGCGCCGGCCCGCGCAAGCCGCGCGCCGATTTCGCCATAGCCCAGAACACAGGGTGCCAGCGCGGCCATAAGATCCAGGAAGTCACCCGAATAGCCCGCCTCAAGGACATAACGCGTATAGGCGAGGTTTTCGGCCGCCTCGGTCGTGGCCTCAAGGGCCGCGCGGGGGATGCCTGCCTCGGCGCAGATGCGGATGTGCATCGGCATTTCGACATGGGCAAGCCCGTGCAGCACGCCACTCGCCGCACGCAGTTCGGCGTCGGTTGCTGCCTTTGCCGCGGCCAGTGCCCAGGCGCGCGAGAAGTGGAACAGAAAGACGTAGTCCTGCCGAAGGTAATGCAGGAAGGACGCCCGGGGCAGCCGCCCCTCTCCGAGTTCGGTGACGAAGGCATGGCCGGTATAGGCCGACCAATCGGGTGCATGGCCCCGCCACCGCGCAAAGGCCGCGCCGTAGTCCACCGGCCCCGTCATGGCGCGTTCACATCGACGGCGAGCTCGGCGACGGACAGCAGATCCGTCACAAGCCCCTGCCCCTGCAGAAAGCCTTCGAACCGCTGATAGCGGCCCGGATCCATCGCCGCCGGGCGGGTGTCGAAGCGCGGCCAGGTGTCCACCCAGGCGCGCGCGTTCAGTTCGGTGCGCAACTCGGGCGCGGTGGCGGCAAAGATCTCCCATGCCGCCTGCGGATGGTTGACGATGTAATGGGTCGCGCGTTCGGTGGCGGCAAGGAAGCGCGCGATACGCTCGTGGTCCAGCCGCTCCGAATGGGCGACGTAGATCAGCTCGTCATAGGCCGGAACGCCCTCTTCCTCGGGATAGAAGCAGCGCCCCTCGACCCCTTCCAGCGCCAGTTGGTTCAGCTCGAAGTTCCGGTAGGCGCCGATCACCGCATCCACCTGCCCCGACATCAGCGCGGGCGAGATCGACCACCCGATGTTGATGGCCTCGACATCCTCCATGCGCAGCCCGTGGCTGGCCAGCATTCCACCCAGCAGCGCCTCCTGCACACCGGCCACCGCATAGCCGACCTTGCGCCCGCGCAGATCGCCGAGGCTTTTGACCGGGCCGTCCGCAAGCACCACAAGGCAGGTCAGCGGCGTTGAAATCAGCGTGCCCACCCGCAGCAGCGGCAGGTCCTGGTGCCGGCTCAGATGCAGCTGAGGCTGATAGGTCACGGCCAGATCGATGCGGCCCGCCGCCACCATGCGCGGCGGATCATTCGGATCCGACGGTGTGATGAGGTCAATGACCAGGCCTTCCGCTTCGAAATAACCCAGTTCACGCGCCAGGATGATCGGGCCGTGATCCGGGTTCACGAACCAGTCAAGCATGAGGCTCAGGCGGTCCTGCGACAGGGCCATCGAGGGAAAAAGCAGAAAAAGGGAAAGAAACGCGCTCCAAAGCTTCATCAGAGGGACCTTCTTGTTGCAAATGTCATGTTGCTCTTGCCCAGGCGGCATCGAAGAACTGCCGTTCCAGCGCGACGGCGCGGGCGAAGGCCTGTGCCACGGCGGCCTGTTCCGCCGGTGCAAGGCCGGGCCAGGCGGCATCAAGCTGCCCGCGCAGGTAGTCAACGACCGCCTCGAACCCCGGACCGCTGTGCAGGGTGATCCAGTCGGCAAAGTAGAACGGCAGATCCGCCGATCCCGGCGCAACGCGGCTGGCCCAATCGAGATAGGACCATTCCGCCACCACCAGAACGGCCAGCATCCGGGCATGCGACCCCGAGGCCGCTGCGTCGCGCATCAGGGCGCGGAAGGCTGTCGTGGGCGCGGCTTCGGGCTGGTCCCGGCCCGCCTCCACCACGCCAAGCGCGTCGAAGCTGCGCTGGAAATAGGTGTTTTCGGGGCCAGTGATGACAGCAAGAAACTGCGCCCCCGGCACGGCATCGGCAAGGCTGGGGGCATGGGCAATCGCCTGGGCCAGAAGCCGCACGAAATCCTCGATGAAGCGGTAATCCTGCACCAGATACCATCGCATCGCATCCAGCGGCAGATCACCGCGCGCCAGCGCCTCAGTGAAGGGGTGGCAGGTGATCGCCTGCCAGTCGGCGGCATGTTTTGCGCGCAGTGCCTCGGTCGGACTCATCGGGGGATCTCCTCGGCCAGGGCGGCCAGAACGATCTCATTGCTCAGCCGGTCCTGAAGCGCCCGGCCCGCGCGCCAGGCGCGCAGCCCCGACTGGCAGCACAGAACCAGCCGCTGCCCAGGTGCCAGGCCCAGCCGGTCCGCATCGATATCTTGCGGGGCGATCCGCAGCGCCCAGGGCACCACAAGCGGGCCTTCCTCGGGCTGGCGCAGATCGACGGCAAGGTCCTCCACACGGATCTGTGACGGGGCCACGAAGCGCAGGCCCGCGGCAGGCTCGGGCGCCGTGTCGAAGCGAAAGCCACTCATACGCCAGGTTGCGGCATCAAAGGTCACCATCTGCCCCAGCGACGAAGGCGCAAGGCCCAGCAGCACCGAAAGCGCCATCTGCGCCTGAACCGCACCGATCACCCCCACGACCGGCCCCAGAACCCCGGCCGAGGCGCAGGTGGCGCCCCGGTCGGGCAGATCCGGAAAGACCGCACGCAGCGATGGCGCGCCCCCGCAGAACCCGCCCGCATAGCCCGAAAGCCCCAAGGCCGAGGCGCTGATCAGCGGCAGCCCCCGATCGCGGCAGGCGTCCGAGGCGACGTAGCTCGCCGCGAAACTGTCGGCGCAGTCCAGCACCAGATCCTGCCCGGACAGCAGCGCATCCGCGCTGGCAGGATCAAGCGCCCGGACCTCGGCGCGCAGCGTGATCTCGGGGTTCAGCGCCGCCAGCGTGGCCTGCGCGGCAACTGCCTTCGGCAGACCCAGATCAGCGGTGCGGAACAGCGTCTGGCGGTGCAGGTTGCTTAGCTCGACCCGGTCGGGATCGACAATGGTGATCGCCCCCACCCCCGCGCCCGCCAGATAGGGCAAAACGGGCGCCCCCAGCCCGCCGGCGCCGACCACCAGAACCCGAGCCGCACGCAGCCGCGCCTGCCCCGAGGGCCCGACTTCGGGCAGCATGGCCTGGCGGGCATAACGGCTCATGCCGCCACCTGCAGCCAGGCGCGCACGCGCGCCTCGGGATCGGGGTGCAGCGTGATGTCGGTCACCGCCGATACCATGTCGGCCCCGGCCTCAAAGGCGCCGGGCGCGCGTTCCACCGTCATGCCGCCGATCGCGCAAAGCGGGATGTCGCCCACAAGGCGCTTCCATTCTCCGACCCGCGCAAGCCCCTGCGGATCCCATTTCATCGCCTTGAGGATCGTCGGATAAACCGGCCCCAACGCCACATAATCCGGCGCATGTGCAAGCGCCCGGTCAAGCTCGGCCGGGTCATGGGTGCTCAGCCCAAGGCGGAGGCCCGCGCGGCGGATCGCGGCCATGTCGGCCTGATCCAGATCCTCCTGCCCCAGATGCAGCCAGTCGGCCCCTTCCTCGATGGCGATCTGCCAGTAATCGTTGATGACAAGCTGCGCGCCATGATGCCGGGCGATGGCAAGACCGCGCCGCACCGCTGCACGGAGTTCGGGTTCGGGGCGGTCCTTGATGCGCAGTTGCACGAAACGGACGCCCAGCGGCAGCATCCGCTCCAGCCATTCCGGGCTGTCGAAGATCGGGTAGAACCGCGCGATCGTCATGTCAGCCAGGCCTTTCCGATGACAGGGGTCGAGGGCGCGGCCATATCACGCGGCTCCATCGGGTCGGCGGCATGGGCAAGGCGCCCGGCCTCGGCTGCAAGGCCGAAGGCCCGCGCCATGGCCACCGGATCGCCCGCCCGCGCCACGGCGGTGTTGAGAAGAACCGCATCATAGCCCAGCTGCATCGCCTCGGCTGCCTGGCTTGGCAGCCCCAGCCCCGCATCGACCACCAGCGCCACATCAGGGAAATGCGCCCGCAGACTGCGCAGCCCGTAGGGATTGTTCAGCCCAAGCCCCGAGCCGATCGGCGCACCCCAGGGCATGAGCACCCGGCAGCCGGCCTCGACCAGACGGTCGGCCAGAACCAGATCCTCGGTTGTGTAGGGAAAGACCTCGAAGCCGTCGTCGCACAGGATGCGCGCGGCCTCGACCAGCCCGAAGGGATCGGGTTGCAGCGTGTCGCTGTGGCCGATCACCTCAAGCTTGATCCAGCGGGTATCGAACAGTTCGCGCGCCATATGGGCCGTGGTCACGGCTTCCTTCGCCGTGTGACAGCCGGCCGTGTTGGGCAGGACCCGCACCCCAAGGTCGCGGATAAGCGCCCAGAAATCCTGCCCTGCCCCGGCTTCGCGCCGCAACGACACGGTTGCGACCGAGGCGCCCGAGTGTCGGAACGCCTCGGCAAGGATGGCGGGTGACGGATATTGCGCCGTGCCCAGCATCAACGGAGATGCCAGCTCGATGCCGTAGAAAGCCCGCATCTCAGCCCCCCTGCATCGGCGACAGGATCTCGATCCGGTCGCCCTCGGACAGCGGCTGATCCACCCGGCCGGCCGCCGGCACGAACTGGCCGTTGACGGCGGTGGCGACCCGGGCCTCGGCCAGATCCAGTTCAACAAGCAGTGCGGCAAGCGTTGTCGCAGACACTGTCTGCGGTGCTCCGTTAACCTCGATCTTCATCCATGACCTCCGGTATGATGTTCTGGGTCAGATAATCGGCCACCATGCCCGCGAGGCTTGGCGCCAAGAGAAAGCCGTGGCGAAACAAGCCGTTGACATGGATCACGGCCCCCCGCCGGCGGATCCGGGGCAGATTGTCGGCAAAGGCCGGGCGAGCATCGACGCCGATTTCAAGCACCTCGGCCTCGGCAAAGGCGGGGTGCAGCGCATAGGCGGCCGACAGAAGCTCCAGCAGTGACCGGGCAGTCACGCGACGACGCTCGCCTGCCTCGATCTGCGTCGCGCCCAGCATGAACACGCCATCCCCACGCGGCACGATGTAAAGCGGGTGGCGCGGATGCAACAGCCGGACGGGGCGGGCCAGCGTGATGTCCGGGCAGCGCAGCACGACCATTTCGCCCTTGACACCGCGCAGATCCGCCAGCACGTCACGCGCGGCAAGGCCCCGGCAGTCGATGATGCGGGGGGCCGGCGGCGCATCGGGGATGATCGTCACACCCCTGGCCTGCAGCTGCGTCGCCAGGGCGGCAAGCGCGGCACGCGGTGCAAGATGCGCTTCGTCCGGAAAGAACAGGGCCCTGCGGGCGCGGCCGGCCAGATCGGGTTCCAGCCGCGCCAGCTCGTCCCCCTCCAGCATCCTGTGGCCGGTGGTCCGACGTTCAAAGCGCGCAAGTTCGGCGCGGTCACGCTCGGGCGCCAGCACCAGCGTTCCCTGCCGCTGCACAAGGCCGGTATGCCGCGCCCACCAGTCCGCGGCCTGCTGACCAAGGCGAACCACGGGTTCTTCCGCGCTCTCGCCTTCGCAAAACGGCGCAAGCATTCCGCCCGCCCACCAGGAACAGGCCTCCGGCCCCGGCCCTGCGCCCGGATCCACGAGATGCGGCACGATCCCGCGCGCGACCAGTTCGGTCGCCACGCAGAGACCCGCAACGCCGGCGCCGAGGATGGTAACCTCAGTCATCGGCCCAGATCCCGTGGAAATGATGCACCGGGCCATGACCGCCGCCCACCTTGAGCCGGTCCGCGGCGGCGATCGCCGCCTGCAACCAGCCATGGGCGCGGCTTACCGCCTGTGCCAGCGGCAGGTTCTGTGCAAGCCCGGCCGCAATGGCGGCCGAAAGGCTGCATCCGGTGCCGTGGGTGTTGCGCGTCTGCTGGCGGGGCGCCGTGAACCGAAGGGTCTGTTCAGGCAGAACCAGAAGATCGGTGCAGTCCGGCGCCTCGGCATGGCCGCCCTTCATCAGCACCGCGTCTGGCCCCAGCGCCAGAAGCGCCCTTCCCTGCACCTCCATATCTTCCAGATCCCTGGCGACGGCACAATCCAGAAGCCGCGCCGCCTCGGGCAGATTGGGGGTCAGGAGGGCAGTGTGCGGCAGCAGATCGCGCAAGGCGGCAATCGCCTCGTCGGGCAGAAGCGTGGCGCCGGATTTGGCGATCATCACCGGATCCAGCACCACGGGGACACTGCGACCGGCAAGGCCCTGCGCTACCGCGCGGATCGCCGCCGGCCCGCCCAGCATCCCCAGCTTGACCGCACCCACCGCGAGGTCGTCGAAAACCGCTGTGATCTGCGCGGAAATCATCGCCGGGCTGGCCGGTTCGACCATGGTCACCGCCCGGGTATTCTGCGCGGTAAGCGCGGTGACGACGCTGGCGCCATAGACGCCGAGCGCCGAAAACGTCTTGAGATCGGCCTGAATTCCGGCGCCACCGCCCGAATCCGAGCCGGCAATCGTCAGGGCTATCGCTGTCATTCCCCTTCCCCAATTCTCCTGACGGATCATGGCAAGGGGGCTTTGGGCCGCAGCGCGCCCTTTGACCGTTCCCTCCGCCGGTATGACCCGGATCAGGTTCGATGGGTTGATGCCTTGCACCTCTCAGCCCTGAAACGGGCACCCCAACGGTTTCACAGGGAACCTAGCGCGGGACGGCGGGGCCACGCAAGGGAATTTGGATCACGACATCCGGATCTCGTTCTGAAAGCCCTGGACCTGCGCGCGCAGCCCGCCAAGCGCCGACAGAACCTGCTCCACACCACCCGTGATGGTCCGCGAAAGCTTCTCGGTTTCGGCGGCGGAATAACTCATCTTCTCGATCATCCGCGCCATCGTTTCGGTGCCGCGCGCCGTTGCGACGGCGTTGTTGCTGATGTCGACCACCGCGCCGCGCTGCACATCGATGCTGTGCGACAGCGCACTTGCCACGTGATCCTGTTCCGAGATCGTCTCGGCGATCCGCCGCAGTGTTTCGGCGGCGGCGGCGGTTTCGGCCTGCATGGCACCGATCTGGCGGCGGATCTCCTCGGTCGCATCCGCCGTGCGGATCGAGAGCTGCTTGACCTCGTAGGCCACGACGGCAAAGCCCTTCCCGGCATCCCCCGCCCGCGCCGCCTCGACCGAGGCATTCAGCGCCAGCAGATTGGTCTGCGAGGCGATGTCGGCGATCAGTTCCACCACGCTGCCGATCCGTTCGCGCGAGGCGCGCAGGCTCTGCACGATCTCGTCTGTGGCGCGCGTCTGCTCGAATGCGGTCGCAGAAATCTCGGTCGCGCGGGCGATCTGCTGCGCAACCGTCTGGACCGCCTCGGAGATCTGGCCGGTTCCGTTCGATACGCTTTGCACGTTCGCCGCCGATTCCTCGGCGGCGCTGGCCGCACCCTGCGCCAGCCGCGCGCTCGCATCGGCCTGTGCCAGCATGCCCCGCGCGGCCCCGGCAAGATCGCCGGCGCTTCCGGCAAGCGATTCGACAATGCCGGCGACCTGATTGTCGAACAACTCGGCGATCCGGGACAGGAACTGGTCCTTCTGCGCCTGGTGAAAGGCCGTGACGGCGATTTCCATGTCAAGCACGAAGCATCGGCTGACAACCTCGCTCAGCCGCTGGGCGCGGGTCAGATCGCCGCGCCCAAAGCGCCGGGTGCACCCTTGCAGAATCAGCCGCTGCACATCGGCGGTGACGGCAGCATATCCTGCCAGATACTGCTTGAGCGGAAGCCCGATGCGGAAATGCACCTTTCCTATCCGTTCCGCCGAACGGACATAGTCTTCGTCGAACCGGCCCGACAGCAACCGACGCCAATGCGCATGCTGTTCGTTGCGGGCGTGCTCCATCATCCCGGGGGTGTGAAAATGCGCCGCCCAGACCGGATTCGCCGCGACCGCCGCGTAGAAACGGCCCAGAACGCCGTCAAGCTCCGGGCCAACCAGGCGCGCAGCTTCGGTCAAGGCACAACGCATGTCCTGCCGGTCCAGCCCGAACCAGTCGAGCCGCTCCGCCATCTCGTTCGTCATTCGTTACTCCGATTAATCATCATGAAGGTGGTTTTCGCAACAATCACGACGGGCCTTAAGGCCCGGTTAAGACGCGTGGGGAATGTCGCGCCTCCCGGCCACCGGAATTAGCCAATGCTTAACGGCTTTGCCGTAGCACCCAGGATAGGGGCGCCCCCCCCGGGACGGTTTGCGCAAGGAGCAGAATTTGCCAAGAAAGATCCTTCTGATTGACCGTCGCCCGATCCGATCGCTGAAGCTGGCCGAGGCCCTGAAACGCCAGCCTGATCTCGTGGTTCTGGATGCGGTGGTGTCCCTGCCCGTCGCCTTCAAGAGCCAGGCCATCGATCAGGTGGAGGCAGTGGTGCTGGTTATGGGCGGACCGGCCGATTCCGCCGATCTGGAACGTGCGCGCCCGGAAATCGCGCAACGGCGGCTGTCGGTCCTTGCGCTGCCCGAATCGGAACTGGACGCCGGTCGTACCGGCACGGGCAGCGACGAGTTCTGCCAGCTGGCGGCGCGAATCGGGGATCGCCTGCGCCAGACGCAGGGCGCGGGCGCCGTCGGCCTTCCTGCCGAAAACCTGCCCCTGGTCTGTATCGGCGCCTCGACCGGCGGCCTGACGGTGCTTGAGCAGATCCTTGCCTCCTTCCCGGCCGATTGCCCGCCGACGCTTATTGTCCAGCACATTCGCGGCAGTTTCAGCGCGGGCCTCGCCGATCGGCTGAACCGGATCTCGCAGCCCGAGGTGATGGAGGCCTGGACCGGCGCGCCCATCCAGCGGGGCCGCGTCTATCTGGCGCCCGGCGATCAGCACCATCTTGAATTCCGGCCCCAGCCGGTGCCGCAGTGTCGCCTGGTTTCCGGCGAGAAGGTGACGGGTCATCGCCCCTCGGTCGATGCGCTGTTCCGCTCGGTGGAACATCGGGCCGCACCGGGTGTGGCGGTTCTGCTCACCGGCATGGGCCGCGACGGGGCCCAGGGGCTTCTGAGCCTGCGCCAGCGCGGCTGGCACACGATCGCGCAGGACGAGGGCAGCTCGACCGTCTATGGCATGCCCCGCGTCGCGGCCGAACTTGGTGCGGCCGAAGACATCCTGCCCGACCGCCTGATCGGCAACGCCATCCTCCGGGCCTGCACCAAGATCGCCCAGAAACGAACGAGCGCCCTTCCATGACCACGCCTCCGAACACCATTCATGTCCTGCAGGGCGAATACCGTCTGTCGCGGCGGCCGCAGGATCTGTTCAGCACCCTGCTTGGCTCCTGCGTGGCGACCTGCGTCTATGACCCGGTCGTCGGCGTCGGGGCGATGAACCATTTCCTGCTGCCTGGCGGCGCCTTCGAGGACAAGGCGAGCCTGCGCTATGGCGTCAATTCGATGGAGCAGATGATCAACGCGTTGCTCAAGGAGGGGGCCGATCGCCGTCGCCTTGAAGCGAAGATCTTCGGCGGTGGCAGGATGCTGCCGGGCCTGCGCAACATCGGCCAGGATAATGTCGATTTCGCGCGCTGGTTCCTGAACGGAGAGAACATCCGTTGTGTCGGTGAAAGCGTGGGCGGCACCCAGGGCCGGAAGGTGCGCTTCTGGCCCAGCACCGGACAGGCCCAGATCGCCCTGATCGGGACCAACGAAGCGCCGCCGGTCGTTCCAGATCGCGTCACCGGCCCACCCAGCGCTGATCCGGGGTCGGTCACGCTGTTCTAGATCCGTTTGCCGCCAAAGCAGCAAAAGCGATGGCGCGCCCCTCACGGCACCTTCACGATCAGCGCGGACCGCCTAAGCTCCACGGCCGCGCCGGGCTTGCTTCAACCGCGTGCCAGCGCCCGCGGCTGAAGGCATGATGCGAAGCCCCCACGGTCGGCTGGCAGGCATCTTCGAGCAAGCGTCAAGGGCAATCATCCGATCCGTCGCCGGAAGCACCCGCCATCGCCAAGGGCGAAGGACCGGCGCCTCGAGGAGGCGGCAGGGGATCGCCATCGCCCGGGCAGGAGGATGGCCCGGCACAGGCCTTGAAACCCTGAATGCATGGCTGCCTGGGGTAAATGCGGCCACAGCGGGCGGGACAATCCTGGGCGGGATGGTCGGCTTCGGTCACGGCGCGCTGTCGCTGGATGGCGCCTCGGGCCGGATCGATACCGACGATCTGCATCTGAGGCTGTCGCTGGGCACGCAGATCGGTGCGACCAGCCTGCGCGGAGGGGCCAGCGGACGCGGGCGCAGGTTCTGCCGCGTCCGGCCCGCATCCCAGCACTCCATGGCTTGGCCTCTCGGGTCTGCGCGCCCGGAGGCGGCGTGGCGCAGGTTCCGCGGATGGTCATCGGTCGGGTGCCCCCCTCACATGACGGAGGCGAGCGGCGAAAGCCCCTTGGGCACGGGCCAAGCGCGCGCCCATGCACTGCCCGGGTGGCATTCCAGGGGCCGGGCAAGGGCGCAGGCCCCTCCATCCGCGGCGCCCGACCGGCTCACGTTTCCAGTCTGGCAAGGCCCCTGATCTGCCGCCCTGCTAGAGAAACAGGAGGGCAAGGATGACAACCACCACCGCCCCCAGCCCGACCATGATCAGCGGTCCGGACAGAAGCGGCCCCTGGCGCTGACCGATCGTGCGGTTGTTCTCGGCCCGCATCTTGCCGCGCGGCAGGTCGGCATCGGCGCGGCCGGCGAGTTCCGCCCGCCGGGCATGTTCAAGCTGTTCAGGCGTCGGCGGCGTTCCTGCGGCCTCGTCATCCGTACCCAGAGGGGCCGCCGCAGGGTCGGAAAACGGGATCTTGTCACCGGCCGCGCCCCGGTCGATCTCGGCCCTGAGACGGTCGGCGGTCATCTTGTCCTTCTGGCTCATCGCCTTGTCCTTCGCTTCTGCATCACGGACTGAAACAGGTGCGGACAGGTGAAGGTTCCGCGAGATTTCGTCGCGCATCATCAGGTTTTCGTTGTCTGGGATGCCGAACCTTGATCTACTTGAGGGCGAGGCGACCAAGATCATATCACCCCCGGGTGTGTCGCCCGGGCAGTTCCGGGGCGGCGATGACGCAAACAACCATCATCTTCACGGAAACCGGCGGGCCCGTGGCGCAGGCGATCCGCAACCGCAACTGGTCGCGCAGCGCCCTCGGCCCGGCGGAAAACTGGCCCGAGCCGCTGCGCCAGGCGGTGCAGATGATGATCGATGCACCCCTGCCGCAGTTCCTGACCTGGCAAGAGGGGGCTGCCGGAAAAGAGGCGGCGGTGCTGTTCAACGACGCCTTCAGCACGTCCTTCGGCCACGAGGCACAGATGCTTGGCCAGACGCCCGAAAGGCTCTGGGGCGCGGACTGGGGGACGGTTGCGCAGCTGACCCGGGGCGCATTGGACGGACGGGCGGCGCAACTGGAAGATGCGGCCCTGCATGTCCGGCGCAGCGATGCGCCCGGGATCGCGTTCTTCACCGTCGCCGTCAGCCCGCTGCGGGGCACGGCAGGCCGGATCGATGGCACGGTCGGCACCCTGGTGCCGACCACGGTCCGCGTTACCGCAGAACAGCAGGCCCGGCTGCGCAATCGCGAATTGCTGCATCGGATCAAGAACATCTTTGCGATCGTCACGGTGATCGTCCAGCAGAGCTGCCGGGGCGCGGCCACGGTCGAGGCGGTGCGCGATCAGCTTTCGCGGCGCCTTCGCACCCTGGATCAGGCACAGCGGCTGCTGATGCTGGAAGATATCGAAAGCGCCTGTATCCATGACGTGGTGCATCAGAGCCTTGCCCCTTTCCGTCAGGGACGGAACCGGATCACCCTTTCGGGGCCGCGGCATCCGATCGGCGGGCGCCAGGTGCTTGCCCTGGCCCTTGCACTCAACGAACTGGCCGCGAATGCAACCAAATATGGCGCGCTCTCGCGGGAAAGCGGCCGGATCGACCTGAGGTGGCGCCTCGACAGCCCGGCGCAGCATCTGCGTCTGGTCTGGCGCGAAAGCGGCGGGCCACCGGTGGCGCCGCCCGCCGAACAGGGCTTCGGCAGCTTTCTGATCCGTCAGTCACTTGCCGCCGAGTTTGGCGGCACGGTCGAGCTTGCCTTTCTTCCCGATGGCCTGCGATGCGAGCTTCGCGCTGGCGCCTTTCCTGGCCATCGCAGCGCCGAGCCCGCGCCAGCGGCAGATATCCGCCCCGATGCACAGCCCCCTGACCCGCAGAGCCTGCGGCGCACAGGCGCGACCTGAACGTGGGCAGAGCGCTGTCGCCGCAGGCAGTTTCTGGCCGATGCCGATGTCGGCGCGCGGGGCCGGGCGTTTTTCGGGAACGCAGGAACGGGACGGGTGTTATCCTGCCGCTGCCCTGCCCGGTGCTCCGGGCGGGGCAGCCCTGGTGGAGGACCGTCGGAAGGAGAAGCCGATGACAACGCAGCCGATCTGCCTGCCGCCCCGCACCCTTTGCCTGCATCGCCCCTTCAAGGGCGCCGCCCCATCCGGAGGCACCTGACGATGCGCCGCCTGTCGACCATCCCCCGTGATCCCGTCCCGGACGCGACCCGCGACTATTTTCGCGACGGAGCCGAATTCATTTCGCGCCGCGCCGAAAGGCTGGGAAGCGACATCTTCGAGACGCGCCTCTGGCTGCAACCGGTGATCTGCCTGCGCGGCCCCGAGGCGCTTGCGCTGTTCTATGGCGGCACCGGATTGCGCCGGCTCGGCCCTGGCCCACGCAGACTGTTGCGCCTGCCCGATCATGGCGGCCGCATCAGCCAGACCGAAGGCCCGGCGCATCAGGCGCGCAAGGCGCTGTTCATCCGTCTGCTGATGGCCCCCGGCCGCACCGCGGCGCTTGCCGAGCTGTTTCGCAGCGAATGGGCCGCGGCCCTCCCCGGCTGGGAAAGGCAGGAGCGCCTCATCCTCGGCGACGCCCTGACGCCGCTGCTTGCTCGGGTGGGCTGGCGCTGGTGCGGTCTGGAACCTGACGAGGCTGGCGAGAGCCAGCTGTCCGCCCTTGCGCGCGCCTCCGGCCGCGGGCGGCAGGCACCGCTTCTGCGCTACCGGCTCGTGCGGCGGCTCTGCCGACATCTTTACGCAGCGCGAACGGGGCGGTTCCGGCCGCAGCCGGACTCGCCGCTCGCCCAGATGCTCGCCGCGGATCAGGGCGGGCCGCTTCGGCAGAGCGCGGATGACCTTGTTGACATCATCTGCGCCGTGACGGCCGTAAGCGACTACATCATCGCCGCCGCCCTGACCCTGGTGCGCGAACCGGTCTGGTGCGCCCTGTTTCGCGCCGGCAACGCCGGGCTCATCGAGGATTTTGTCGAGGAAGTCCGGCGCATCACGCCGCTCGCCCCCGTCGTTGCGGCAAGAAGCGTCACCCCCCTGCCCTTTTCAGGGCATGTCATCCCGTCGCACCGGACGGTGTTGCTGGACCTGCGAAGCCCCCTGCTCGATGCCGGCTGCTTCCCCGAACCCACCCGCTTCCGTCCCGAGCGGATGCTGTCCTGGCGACAGGCAGAGCCCGGCTTCGTGCCCCAGGGCGGGGGCGAGGTGGCCCTCACGCATCGCTGCCCCGGCGAGGCCGCGACAGTCGCGCTGATGGCCGAAGCCGTGGCGGGCCTGTGCCATGATCTGCACTGGACGGTGCCGCCCCAGGATCTGCGCCCCTGCGCCGGGCCGGGGCCTGCCGTGCCGCGCAGCCGGCTCATCCTGTCCGGGATCCGCCGAGCGGGCGGACGCGATGGAACTTTGCCCGAGCCGGGCGGTTCAGGATGCACACAGCCGCCAGCGGAAACTGCGGCCCGCCGGGCCGAGCCGCTGGCGACAGAATAGGAGCATTCTCATGGAAGAGATCCGGAAGAATTTCGTGGACTGGCTGCGCGATGCCCATGCCGCCGAAGAACAGGCACTGACCATGCTCAAGGGGCAGGCAGGACGTATCGAGAACTACCCGGCCCTGCGGGAGCGGATCGAACAGCATATCCGCGAAACCGAAGGACAGGCCGAAGCCATCGCCCGGCTGCTGGAGCGCTATGATACCAGCGCCTCGACGCTGAAGGACATGACCAGCAAGATGACGGCCACCTTCCAGGACCTGAGCGGCGTGTTCGCCAGCGATGAGGTGATGAAGGGGGCGATGTTCAGCTATGCCTTCGAACATATGGAGATCGCGAGCTATCGCATCCTGATCACCACCGCAGAACTGCTGGATGATGCGGAAGCCGTTTCGGTGCTGCGGGGCATTCTGAAGGAAGAGGAAGCCATGGCAGACTGGCTGCTCGACAACCTCGATCCGCTGACGCGCAGCTTCCTGGGCCGGTCCGAGGCCGATCTGGACGCCAAGCGCTGAGGCCACGACCGCTTCATGAAAGACCGAAGCCCGGGCCGATCGCCCGGGCTTCCTTCTGCCCGCATGACCGGGGCCGGGGCGCTCCCGCCCGTCTTCGGCGCTGCGCGCCTCATCCCGTTGGGCGGGGCCGCGCGCAGGCGCGCGGCTGCGCATCGCCGGAGATCGCCGGGCAACGATGCCACACGAGGCGCATGGCGCGGCAGGTCAGGCATGGGGCAGGATGAGCGTGGCGGCTTGAAATCCGGCTGCCGGGCAGACCGCGGCCGATGGGCCCATCCTGCCCCGCCCATTTTGCCCAAAGGTCCGTCCCGCACCCGATCGCGGCGCCGCACAGCCGAAAAGGGCCACGACCGGCGTCCTGGCCCTTCCTGTTCTTGCTGCGGATGCTGCGGCGGGTCAGTCCTTGCTGCCCTCGCCCGCGCCATATATCGGATCTTCGTCCAGACCGTCGGCATCCTTGCCCCTTGCCTTGGCGCCCTCGGGGAAGGTCGGATGCTCGAATTCCTCGGGCACTTCGTTCTCCAACTCGTCCTGCAAATCCTTCTTCAGGGCCTCGTGCCGCTGACCGTTCGGCCCGGCGGCCGCGCCTGACCTGCCGGAATGATCCTTGGAGGAAGATGTCATCGTCGACTCCTTTTCCTTGATGGGTCCTTGAGGTTCAACCCGCGGGCGGGCGGCGCGGTTCCGTCGCCGCGATCCTCCGTCGCGGGGCGTGCGTTCTGCGCAGAATCCCGCCAGTTCCGCCCCAAGGACTGCCCTGGACGCAATCCGTGCAACAAAAACCCGCGATGGCGGTTGTTGTTGCAACGCAACCAGAGGAGATCGTGATGAAGATGAAGAATACACTCATGTCATCGGTGCTTCTTGCTTCCGTGGCAGCTTTCCCGGCCGTCGCCCAGCAGGCCACTACCGAGACCGACACCGATATCGTTTCGCCCACCGAAGAGGGCGCGACCAACGGCAGCGCGATGGACACGACGGGCGGCACCGCGGGCGGCGCCACCGGCGGCACCCAGGATGATCCGACCCGCAACACGCCGATCCTGCCGCAGGCTGAACAACCGACACAGGTTTCCCCCGAAAGCACGACGCCCGGAGCGGCCTCGCCCGGGACCAATTCGCCTGACCCCGCGCCCGGCGATCCGACCGGGGGCACCGGGGGCGCGGGCACACTGCCGGATCCAGGCCCGGATGCCGCGTCCGATGCGGAACCCGGTGCAGAACCCGGCACCGCGCCCGATGCCGCCCAGGGCGCGCCGGATGCGAACGCACCTGCCGCGACGACCGATCCCGTCCCGCAGGCACCCGCCGCCGACCTGGGCGGCCCGACCGGGGCTGCGGGCGTGACCCCGCCGGATGGCTTCGAACCCTTCGACGATCCGCGAACCCTGACGGCCGAGACCCTGACCGGGCAGACGGTCTACGGCGCCAATGATGAAAACATCAGCAGCATCTCGGATCTGGTGCTGGAGGCGGACGGCAGCATCACCGCCGTGATCCTGAACGTCGGCGGGTTCCTCGGCTTTGGCGCCCGCGACGTGGCTGTTCCGTTCGAGGAACTGCAGATCTTCCGCAGCGGTCAGGATGACCTGCGGGTCTATCTGCCCTGGACCGAGGAGCAGCTTGAAGCCCAGCCGGAATATACCCCCGAAGCCGAAGGTGGCACGGGTGAATACGGCGCAGATGGCCCGGTTCCGGTTGACGGCACGCTGGGCGACGGTGGCGCCGATGGCCTGGGCGGTGGCACTGGTGCGACGGGCGGTGAAACCGCGCCCGCTGCCAATCAGTAACGCCTTCGCAACGACATCATGGAAGGCCCGCCCCGGGGCGGGCCTTCTGCAAGTCAGGGCCGCACGGCGACCACTTCGATTTCGACCAGCCAGCCCGCATTGGCCAGGCCGGCCACCTGAAAGACCGATCGCGTGGGCAGGTTCGGCTGCGCCTCGGTTCCGAAGAACTGGCGATAGCCGTTCATGAATCCCGCGAAATCCATCGGGGTGTCGGCATCCGGCGCGACCAGATAAACCTGCATCTTCACGACATCCGACAGCGACAGATCAAGGCTCTCCAGCGTATCCGAAATGGACTCGAGCGTCGTCACGGTCTGCGCCTCGGTATCGCCATAGGCGGCAAGGGTGCCACGCTCGGCGGTTTCATCGACCACGCGCGGCACCGCGCCGCTCAGGTAGACCAGCGTCGCATCGGCCGGGATCTCGACGGCGCGCAGGATCGGAAAGTCCGAATTCGGGATCGGATGGCGGATCACCTCGGCCTGCAGCGGAGTGGCCAGGGCCATGGCGGCAGCCAGGGCTGCGACGATACGTGTCTTCATCGGTTATCTCCTTGAGGATGGGTCAACGGTGGGCGGCGACGGCTTCGGCCGTCACAGGGTCGGCATAGTCATTGCCAAAGTTCGTGCGGATGAAGCTCACCACCTCGGCGATCTGGTCATCGTTCAGAACCCCGCCCAAGGGCGGCATCGCCTTCTGGCCATGGATCGTCAGGCTGATCGCGTAATCGGGGAATTCAAGCCGGTCATTGCCGGCAAGCGCCGGGTAATGGCCCGCCCCCTCGGCGCCCTGGCCGTCGGGCATGTGGCATCCGGCACAGACGGCCGAATAGATCGCGGCACCGCTTTGCTGCGTCAGGGCCGACCGGCTGGCGAACCAGGCTTCGGGCTCAAGCTCCTGTGCCGTGGCAGGCAGGGCTGCAAGAAGGGCGAACAGTGTCAGGACAGGTTTCATGATCTCTCTCCTTCAGCCATTGACCACGCGGTCATGCAGCCGCGAAATCGCATCGAGCGAGGACAGGATTGCCCCCTCCATCCAGGCCGGCAGATAGGACAGATGTTCGCCGGCCATCACGACGCGCCGATCCATCGCCACGGCATCCTGATACTGCGCGGCCTTGTCCTGCCAGATGCCGTAACAGCCCATGACCCAGGGCACCCGGTGCCAGGCGACGGCAACGCCGCTGGTGAAATGGTCGCGGTACTGCGGATGGATCTGCGCGCCATAGTCGAGTGCACGCGCGATCCGGTCTTCGGGCGGCAGCGCGTTGAACTGATAGGATGTGGCCCCCCAGCTGTAAGCCCCCAGCAGAACGCCGCTGCCACGGCGGAAATAGTCGTTCGAGGGATAGCTGATCATCGAGATCGGCAGATCGGTATAGGTGATGCCGCCGAAGATCTGCTCATCCTCTTCCCAGAAGCGGCGATCGAATTCGAGCCCGACCTTGATCGAACTTGCGTAATGCATCGTGTCGATCACATTCGACAGCGGGCCCGACAGGTTGTGGTCCACCTGCCCCAGCACCGAGAAGGGCAACGTGCAGACGCAGTAATCGGCGCGCAGCTGTTCGGTGCTGCCGGGGCTGCGCCGGTCCTCAAAGGTGACCGTCACACCTTCGTCGTCCTGTTCAAGCGCCACGACGCGGGTGTTGAAGCGGATCAGATCCTCGACCTCCCGCTGCATGGCCTGGGCGATCATGTCCATGCCGCCGCGCGGCTGGAACATCGGCATCTGGGTGTTCATCGAGTCACTGGCCGACAGATGTTGCCAGAGCCGCGATTGCAGCACGCTGGACAGATCGAGCGGATCGTTGGGGATCGGTTCGCCCTCCACCCCGCCACCGGGCGCACGTTCATAGCCGCGCCGCCCGCTGGCCGAGCTCGACCGCTGGTAACGCATCTCGCTGTCCAGCGCGCCGAAACTGCGCAGGGATTCCAGCAGCAGCGCGCGATCCTCGGCGCTTACCATCTGTTCCAGCGCGCCCTGGTCGGTCACCTTGGACAGAAGCTCGGCCACGTGGCCGCGATAATCGGCGCTGATTTCGCGCTGCCGGCGCGGCGTACCGTCGAAGGCGGTGGTGGAGTGCAGATAGGCGTTGCGGTTGTCCTGCAGGAACGGCTCCAGCTCGACCCCGAGGCGCTGGCAATAGTCCAGAACCGCATGGTGATGATAGGGAATGCGCCAGGGACCGGGGTTGAAGTAGTTGCCCTCGGTAAAGGCCACTTCCTGCTCGGCCCCGCCAAGTTCGGTGTAGCGGTCCCCGCCGCGCAGCGTCCAGCAACGGCCACCGGCCTTTTCGCGGTATTCCAGCACCTGCACCGAATAGCCGGCAGCGCGCAGTTCCATCGCGGCCACCATTCCGGCAAGCCCGGCGCCCAGCACCAGAACCGTGGCCCCCTGCGGATCGCCCTCAAGCCGCACCGGCCCGGTATAAGGCGAGGCATGGGCCACGCCCAGCATTGCCATCGCCTGATACATGGCCGAAGCGCCGGCCACCGTGCCGATCATCCCAAGCAATTGTCGCCGTGTCGGGGCGAGTTGCGGTTCTGACATTTCCGTTCCCTCTTGCTGCCATCACTCTCGGGCGCATGCCGGCGTGCCGCGCCGCAGCAAAGCGGCGAGGGGGTCACGCTTCCACCTCTGGTGGAGCATTCCGACATGCGCGATCCAATCCCCTGGAAGGGGGTCGTTATCGCTGAACGCGAATTCCTTAGTGATGCCCGCCGTAACCTGCTGTGTTTGCTGGATCATTATCAGCAGTCGCCGCAGGATCATCGCCAGGTGACGTATGATCCCACTGGGCAGAGGGGCACCTCCGCTGTTGTCGGGTTCAAGGCTATACAACCCCCGGTTCATGTCAACCACGCGGCCCATCAAATTTCTTGATCCGGTTTCACACCGGACCTTCTGCACCTGCAGCATCTTGACGCTCGGGTTGATGCAGCCTAGGTAGCCTTTGCACAAACTGCAAATTTCATGACCGACACCAGACATCCCCCTTCCCTGCGCGACCGGCGACGTCGCCAGACCGCACGCGACATCCAGGCCGCGGCGCTGCGGCTGGTCTGCGCACAGGGCTTCGACCAGGTGACGACCGAGGCGATTGCCGCCGAGGCCGGCATCAGCCCACGCACCTTCTTCAACTATTATCCCTACAAGGAGGCCGCGATCGTCGGACCGCCGCCCGCCCTGCCGGCCGAAGCCGTAGCACGGTTTCTTGCCGCCGAAGGCGCGGTGCCGACCGATCTTGCCGCGTTGATGCGGGCGCATCTGCTCGCGCTCGAAGACGCACGCGAACGGTTCCGCATCCTGCGCAGCCTTGCACGGACCCAGCCCAAGATCCTCGCGCTGCATCAGGGCTCGATCCTCGCGCTGCGCGAGGGGGTAGAGCGGCTCGTGGCGCAGCGCCTGCCCGACGACCCGGTTCTTGCGCGTTATCTTGCGATGCTCACGCTGGATGCCGCGCGCATTGCCCTCGACCATTGGCTTGAACATGACGAACCGCTGGCCCAGGTGCTGGATCGCGTGCTGAGCCGTCTGCCCGATCTGGGCGCCCTTCTTCTGCAGTTTTCCCCGTCAGGATCCGCCCATGCCCCGCTCTGAACCGCTCTGGCGGCCGTTCCTGTTCTTTCTTCTGCCGCTGATGGCGACGAACATCCTTCAGTCGTTGTCGATGACGATCAACAACATCTTCCTTGGCCGCATGCTGGGGGTCGAGGCGCTGGCCGCAGCCGCCGTGTTCTTTCCGGTGGCCTTCTTCTTCATCGCCTTCCTGATCGGCCTTTCGGCGGGCGCCACCGTGCTGATCGGGCAGGCGTTCGGGGCCGCGCAGCGCGACAAGATGCAGGCGATCACCGGCACGGCCCTGGGCGTGGCCTTTGTCGGCGGCGTCCTGATCGCGGCCACCGGCGGCATTCTGGCCCCCGCGATCATGGGCGGGCTCGGCACGCCGGAAACCATCCTGCCCGAGGCGATCGCCTTTGCCCGGACCAGCTTTCTGGTCATGCCGCTGACCTTCCTGTTCCTTGTCTCGGCCTCGCTGCTGCGCGGCACCGGGGACACGATGACGCCGCTGCTTGCGCAGCTGTTCGCGACCGTCCTCGCGGCGCTGCTGACGCCGGCGCTGATCCGCGGCTGGCTTGGCTTTGCCCCTATGGGCGCACCGGCAGCGGCGCTGGCCTCGGGCCTTGCCTTCGGCCTTGCGCTGCTGGCGCTGGCGGTCTTTCTGGTGCGTATCCGTCACCCGATGGCGCCAGACCGGGCACTGCTGCGCAAGCTGGTGCCGGATCTGCGTCTGCTGTGGCTGGTGCTGCGCATCGGCCTGCCGACGGGGGTGCAGGTGGTGGCGGGGTCGATGGCCGGGCTGGTCATCGTCGGGCTGGTCAACAGCTTCGGCTTTCAGGCCACCGCGGCCTATGGCGCCGTGGCCCAGGTTCTGACCTATGTGCAGTTTCCGGCGCTGTCGATCGCGATCGCCGCCTCGGTCTTTGGCGCACAGATGATCGGCGCCGGCCGGACAGACCAGCTCTCGGAGGTGTTGCGCACCGCGATGGTGATGAACCTTGTGCTGACCGGAAGCCTGGTGGCCGTGACCTACGCGGGGTCGCGGCACCTTGTGTCGCTGTTCCTGACCGACCCCGAGGTGATCGAGCTCAGCCAGCAGCTGCTGCACATCATCACCTGGTCGGCGCTGATGTTCGGGGCGGGCACGATCTTTTCGGGAATCATGCGCGCCTCGGGCACCGTTTTGGTGCCGATGCTGATCGGGCTTTTTGCCATCGTCGCCGTCGAACTGCCGGTGGCAATCGTGCTGTCGAACATGATCGGCCTGCCGGGGATCTGGTGGGGCTATGTCGCCTCGTTCGGGGCGATGATGGTGATGCAGGGCTCGTTCTACTGGTTCGTCTGGCGGCGCAAGACGATCCACGCGCTCGTCTGATACCGCGGCGATGGCTTGCGGAGGGCGCGCCTTCTGCCTAGCCTCGTCCCGCACAGGCAGGGAGCGCTGATGCCGCAGATCCGACCGCCATGCCGCGCAGCCGCGGCCACCGCACGCAGGCGTCGGCCCGCGGCATCCCTCGCGTCCCTGCGTTCGGGGCGCCGCCATGCGCATTGACCGCCGCAACGACCTGAGCCTGCGCCATCTCGAGGTGTTCGGCGCGGTGATGGAGCATCGCACCACGGTCGGCGCGGCCGAGCATCTGGGCATTTCGCAACCGGCAGTCTCGAACGCGATCCGCGCGCTGGAACGGCAGCTGGGCCTCGCGTTGTTCGAGCGCATCGGCCGCCGCCTGCGGCCGACCGAGGAGGCGCTGCTTCTCGTGCAGGAAAGCGAACCGATCTTCGCGATGCTGCGCGCGCTGGAAGAGGAGGTGCGCGACCTCAAGCATGCCCGCACGGGCCGGTTGCGCATCGCCGCCACGCCGCCGCTGGGTCATACGGTCCTGCCCCATGCCCTGCGCGAAGTTCTGGCGGGACGCGACCGGATGCAGTTGCGCTATTCGGTGCAACGCATCGGCCTTGTGCTTCAGGCGGTGGAAAGCGGCGCGGCGGATCTTGGCGTGTTCCTTGGGCCGCTCCAGAACCCGGGCCTGACAAGCCACCTTCTGACCGAGGCCGAACTGGTCGCGGTCGTGCCGCGCGATCACCCGCTGGCGGCCCGCGCGGTGCTGACGCCCTCGGACCTTGCCGATCACCCCCTGATCGGGCTCGAGACCACGATCGGCAAGCAGGTGACCGCGGCTTTTGCCACTGCCGGCGTGCCTTATCTGCCCCGGATCGAGACCCGGTATGGCCAGACGGCCTGTGCCCTTGTCAACGCAGGGCTTGGGGTTTCGGTGGTCGATCCCTACACGGCGGCAGCGGCCTCGGGGCTTGCCGTTGTCGCGCGGCGGTTTGCGCCCGTGTCGCGCATCGCGGTGATCGCCGTCACCCGCAGCGGAAACAGCGCCACCTCGTTGGCCGCCCAGGTGATCGAGACCCTGCGCCGCCGTCTGCATGCGACGCCGCCGCTGCCCCGGCTCTGAACGTGATATAGGCGCTCCGAATGAATCAATTACGAAATTAATAAGCAGCTTCCCGTTCTACCTCTGCTTGTTAATTTGGCAAACCGCCGGGCACTGCCTTGATCCGGCTCATAAAATACCTCCGCGGGTTGCGTGCCTCACAGGTCCGACCGCTTCTGCGACAGGGCGATTGACGCGTGCCACCGGCCGCGCCTTAACTCTCCTATAAGCTGATCGTCACTGTCCGGCCGCAGGAGGTCTCCGTCCCATGTCCCACCCCACCCATAGCCCTGCCAAGCGCCCAGCGGGCCCCTTCCGCTTCGGGTGCCGCCCGTGACCAAGGCCGATCTGGTTCTGACAAACGGGAAAATCTGGTGTGGCCTGGGCCTTGGCCATACCGAAGCCCTCGCGGCGGGCAAGGGAGAGATCCTCGCCACCGGGACAGCTGCCGAGATCGGCAGCATGATCGGCCCCGCCACCACCGTGATTGATCTGCAGGGCCGTCTTGCCGTTCCGGGCCTGAATGATGCCCATATGCACCTGCTGCCCTATGGCACCGCCATGGCCGAAGTGGATCTGCGGCCCGCTGCCGCCCCGACGCTGCCAGCGCTTCTGGATGCCGTGCGGGCCCGCGCGGCGCAGACGCCGGCAGGCGGCTGGGTGATCGGGCGCGGCTATGACCACTTCCTGTTCGATGAAAAGCGCCACCCCTGGCGCGAGGAGCTGGACGCGGCCTGCCCCGACCATCCGGTCTATATCGTCCGGACCTGCGGTCATCTTGCCGTCGCCAACAGCCGCGCGCTGGCGCTGGCCGGGATCACCGAAGCCACCCCCTCGCCCGAGGGCGGACTGATCGAGCGTCAGAACGGAAAGCTGAGCGGCCTTCTGGCGGAAACCGGGCGCGAACCGGTGATGGCCGTCATGCCCGCCGCCTCGGAAGAGACGCTGGTGACTGCGATCGAACGCGCGGGGCGCGATCTTCTGACCTATGGCATCACCTCGGTGATGGAGGCCGCCGTGGGCATCCGCGACGGCTGGACCGAGATGCTGGCCTATCAGCGCGCGCACCGCGAAGGGCGTCTGCCGGTGCGCACCTATGCCTGCCTGATGGGCGACAAGACACGATCCATCCTTGCCCAGGCCGAGGCTGCGGGGCTGGTGACAGGCCGGGGCGATGACATGTTCCGCATCGGCCCGGTGAAGATCTTCACCGATGGCAGCGCGGGCGGACGCACCGCCGCCATGACCCGGCCCTACAAAGGTTCTGAGGATCACGGCATCCTCTGCATCCCCGATCAGGAAGAGCTGTCCGAGATGGTGCTGTCCGCCCATCGCGCCGGCTATCAGATGGCGATCCACGCGATCGGGGATGCGGCGATCGACCAGGTGCTGAACGCCTATGCCGGCGCGCTGGCCGACACGCCCGCCCCCGACCGCCGCCACCGGATCGAGCATTGCGGCTGGCTGCGCCCCGACCAGATGACGCGGATGCGCGACATGCAGGTGATCCCCGCGCCGCAACCTTCATTCATGTATTACTTCGGAGACCTCTACCTCAGCGTTCTGGAGGAAGAGCGCGTCGCCGCCTCGCATCCCTACCGCACCTGGATCGACGCCGGGCTGAACCCCTCGGCCTCGACCGATTGCCCGGTGACCGAGATCGCGCCCCTGCCCGGCATTTACAACATGGTCACCCGCAAGACGAACCGCGGCACCCTCATCGGCCCCGACCAGCGCCTGACGCTGGAAGAGGCGTTGCACGCCTATACCTCGGCTTCTGCCTATGCGAGCGGCGAGGAACGGCGCAAGGGTCAGCTTGTCCCGGGGCAACTGGCGGATATCGCAGTGTTCGACCGCGATCTGTTCGCCGGCGATCCCGAAACCCTGCTGGAGGCGCGCTGCGATCTGACGATCCTGGGCGGGCACGTCGTCTTTGACCGGGCCGCCGCATGATCGAGACGATCTTCAACCGCCTGATCCTGTCGATCCCGGTCCTGTTCGGTGTGCTGCTGCTGGGCTTCATGCTGGTGCAGCTTGCGCCCGGCGATCCGGCCCGCGTGCTGGCCGGGCCGCAGGCCCCGCCCGAGGTCGTGGCCCAGATCCGCGAACGCATGGGGCTTGATGATCCGGTCTTCGTGCAGTTCTTCCGCTATCTCGGCCGCGTGGCCGAGGGGGATTTCGGCCGCTCGCTGATCTCGAACAAGACGGTGCTGAGCGAATTGGGCGCGGCCATCGGCCCCACGGCCGAACTGATGCTGGCCTGCCTGATCTGGTCGATCCCGCTGGGCATCGCAATGGGCACGCTGGCCGCCGTCTGGCGCGGGTCGCTCGTGGACCGGGCGATCATGGCCTTTTCGGTCGCGGGCGTATCGCTGCCGATCTTCTTCATCTGCCTTGTGCTGATCCAGGTACTTGGCGTGCAGCTGAGGCTCTTGCCCTTCATCGGGCGCGGCGGTCCGCTCTGGACGGTTGACGGGTTGCGCCACATCGCGCTGCCGGCACTGTCGCTGGGGCTGATCTTCATCGGACCCGTGGCGCGGATGACGCGATCAAGCGTGCTCGAGGTGTTGCGGCTGGACCATGTGCGCACCGCGCGCGCCAAGGGCCTGGCGGAAGGCCGGGTGATCCTGCGCCACGGCCTGCGCAACGCCCTGATCCCGGTGGTGACGCTGGTCGGGCTGCAGGCCGGCTATCTGCTGGGCGGCGCCGTGGTGACCGAGACGATCTTTTCCTATCCAGGCATCGGACGGCTTGCCGTCGGGGCGATCCTGTCATCGGACTTCCCGCTGGCGCAGGGCACGATCCTCGTGCTCGCGCTGGCCTTCATCTTCATCAACATGATCGTGGATGTGCTTTACGCAGCCCTTGATCCGCGGGTGCAGAAGAAATGAGCGCGACCGCAACCGACACCACGACCGACACGCCCCGCGATGACACGCCGCGCCGCCGCAGCTGGTGGCGCAGGCTTCTTGCCGATCGCGCGGCGGCGCTCGCGCTGGCGACGCTCGGGCTGATCGTCCTGGGCGCGCTTCTCGCCCCGCTTATCGCGCCTTACGATCCCGCAACAAGCAGCCGTTCGGTGATGACACCGCCTGTCTGGTCCGAGCGCGGCAGCTGGGACCATATCCTCGGCACCGACGGGCAGGGCCGCGACATCTTCAGCCGGGTGCTGCACGGAACGCGGCTCACGCTGCTGATCGGCGTGGTGGCGGTGGGTCTGGGCGGTGTGGCGGGCTCGCTTCTTGGCCTGCTGTCGGCCTTCTACCGCCGTATCGACCCCTACATCATGCGGCTGGTTGACATGATGCTGTCCTTCCCGGCGATCCTTCTTGGCCTTGCGCTGGTTGCGGTCTTCGGGCCGGGAACGCTGCCCGTCATCATCGCCCTTGCCATCGCCACGGTGCCCGACTGTGCCCGGATCGCCCGGTCGATCGCCGTCAGCATCATGGAACAGGAATTCATCGAGGCTGGCCGCGCGGTGGGATTGTCGGACGGGGCGCTGTTCCGGCGCTACCTGCTGCGCAACTGCATCTCGTCGATCATGATCTTCATCAGCCTGCGCTTCGGGCAGGTGATCCTGCTGGGCGCGGCGCTCAGCTTTCTTGGCCTCGGGGCGCGGCCCCCCGCGGCCGAGCTCGGGATGATGGCGGCACAGGGCCGCGACTTCCTTCTGTTCGCACCGCATATCGCGGTGATCCCCTCGGTGGTGATCTTCATCATCGTGCTGGCCGCCAACATCACCGGCGACGCGCTGCGCGACGTGCTCGACCCGCGTCTCAGATCATGACGGATAATCAAGACCAACAGGGAAAAAGGAGACTGCCAAGATGAAAGGGTATCGCCCGCTGCTGGCGGCCTGTGCTGCGCTGGCCCTTCCCGGCCTCGCGCTTGCACAGGAAATCACCATTGTCCGCGAGGTGGACAGCAACAATTACGACCCCCACAAATCCACCGCCCGCGCGGCAGCCGAAGTGCTGTTCATGATCGGGGACACGCTGGTGACACTCGAACCCGACATGCAGACGCTCGCGCCCGGCCTTGCCGAAAGCTGGGAGGTCTCGGACGACGGGCTCACCTATACCTTCACCCTGAAGGAGGGCGTGCAGTTCTGCGACGGCAAGCCCATGACGGCCGAGGACGTGGTCTATTCCTTCAACCGCTGGATCAACCCGGAAACCGCCTCGCCCGTTGCCTGGCGCGCGGGCGATGTGGAGGAGATCACCGCCCTGGACGATCGCACAGTGGAATACCGGCTTTCCGCGCCGTTCTCGGAACTGCTCTATCAACTCACCCAAAGCTTCGCGACGATCATCGACGAAGACAATGTGGCCGAACTGGGCGAGGATTTCGGCATCAACGGCATGAACGGCACCGGCCCGTTCTGCTGGGAAAGCTGGACCCCGCGCGACCGCATGGTCATGACCCGCAACGACACCTACACCTGGGGCCCAGACTTCTATGACAACCAGGGGCCCGCGCATATGCAGCGGATCACCTGGCAGATCGTGCCCGAGGAAAACACCCGCACCGTGGCGCTGATGACGGAACAGACCCAGGTCACGCAATATGTCCCGCATATCGCGCTGGAACAGCTGCGCGCCGCGCCCTCGATCGAGGTGCAGCGTTCGGACGAAGCCTTCTGGACCTATTTCATCGGCTTCAAGGTGGACAAGGACACCGTCTCCGACCCCGCCGTGCGCCAGGCGATCAACCTTGCCGTCAACCAGGAAGCGCTGGCCGAGGATCTGTTCTTCGGCGAGGTGGAACCGGCCTACAGCTATATCAGCCAGGCAACGCTGGACTGGAACCCGGGGATCGACGACCAGCTTCTGCGCCATGACCCCGAGCGAGCGAAGGCGCTGCTGGACGAGGCCGGCTGGGTGCCGGGCCCCGACGGCGTGCGCGTCAAGGACGGCGTGGCACTGCGGCCGGTGGTCTATGTGTTTGCCGGCTCGACCTGGCAGAAGATCTCGGAATTCGTGCAGGCCGAACTTCTGCCCATCGGCGTCGCGCTGGATGTCCAGGCCTATGACGCGACGGTCGCCTGGGGAATGATGGCCACCCAGGACTTCGACATGTTCGGAATGAGCTATCCCTACGTCTCGGCGGGTGACGCGCTCAATCTCTATTTCCGCTCGACCAACATGCCGACACCGAACCGGATGAACTGGGACGACGCCGAAACCGACCAGTGGCTTCAGGAAGGCAAGACCGCGCTGGACGAAGACACCCGCGCCGAGGCCTATGGCAAGGTTCTGGAAAAGGTGCATGAAGCCGCCGTCTGGCTTCCGCTTTATCATGAACCGATGTTCATCGCGCATACGGCGGCGCTTGAGCCGATCGTGCCGCACAACAACTATGGCGCCGGGCTCTACAAGGGGCTTGACCTCAAGTACCGCGACTGACGGCCGGGCCGGGCTTCGCCCCGGCCTGCCACCCCGGTGCGAACAGCCCGATCGCACCGGCCTCCTCCCGCACCACGTGATCCCGCAACACCTGATCCCGGAGTCCGCCCCCGTGAGCACCGACCAGAGCCCCGCGCAGCCAAGTTCCGACCAGAAGGTCACCGTCATCCGCAATGCCTCCTGGATCATTGCCTGGAACGGCGAAAGCCATGAATACCTCCGCGACGCGGATCTGGCGTTTCAGGGCGACCGCATCCTTCAGGTGGGCGGGCACTACGACGGCCCGGCCACGCACGAGATCGACGGGCGGGGGCGCATGGTCGCGCCGGGGCTGGTGAACATCCATTCCCACCCGCTGTCCGAACCGATGAACAAGGGCATCCTGGACGAGCTTGGCAGCCCCCGGCTGTACATGAGCTCGCTTTACGAATTCATGCCGCTGTTCCGCCCCGATGACGCCGGACGCACCGCCTGCACCGAGGTTGCCCTCTCCGAGGCGCTGCTGTCCGGCGTCACCACGCTGGTGGATCTGTCGGTGCCCTATCATGACTGGATCGACCTTCTGGCGCGTTCGGGACTGCGGGCGGTGGCGGCGCCGATGTATCGTTCGGCGCGCTGGTTCACGAAGAACGGCCATGTCGTCGAATATGAATGGGACGAGGCCGCAGGCCGCGCCGCCATGGACGAGGCTATGGCCGCCATCGACACCGCGACCGCCCATCCCTGCGGGCGTCTGACCGGCATGGTCGCCCCCAGTCAGATCGACACCTGCACCCCCGACCTGATCCGCGCAAGCTTTGACGAGGCACAGGCGCGCGGCCTGCCCTTCCAGATCCATGCGGCGCAATCGGTGGTCGAGTTTCACGAAATCACCCGTCGCCATGGGCGCACCCCGCTGCAATGGCTGGATGACCTGGGGGTATTGGCCCCCGGCGCGATCATCGGGCATGGCATCTTCCTCAACGATCATCCCTGGGTGCACTGGCCGCAGGCGGAAGACTTCGCGCTGCTGCGCGACAGCGGCGCGGCGGTTGCGCATTGCCCCACCGTCTTCCAGCGCCGGGGCATCGCGATGCGCAGCGTCGGCCGCTATATCCGCGCGGGCATTCCCGTCGGCATCGGCACCGACACCTATCCGCACAACATGCTGGAAGAACTCCGCCACGCGCTGATCAATTCGCGGCTGATGTCGGGCGATCCCTATGACCTGCGCACGCATCACATCTTCGATGCCGCCACCACCGGCGGCGCGCGGATCCTCGGGCGCGACGATATCGGACGGCTGGCGCCCGGGGCCAAGGCCGATCTGTTCCTGACCGATGTGACGCATCCGGCGATGCGCCCGGTGCGCGACCCGCTGCGCTCGCTTGTCTACGTGGCGGCGGAACGCGCGGTGCGCGACGTCTTTGTCGATGGCCGCCAGGTGGTGCAGGACGGTCGCGTCCTGGCCTTCGACCTGCCCGATGCGCTTGAACGGCTTGAAGCCGCACAGCGCCGCGCCGAGACCGAGTTTGCCAAGCTGGATTTCGCCGGGCGCAGCCATCTCGAGGCTTCGCCCCTTGCCTATCCGGTGGCCGGATGACCCAGCCGCTTCTGTCGGTCGAGGGGCTTCGCATCCAGTTCCGCATCGAGGGGCACGATCTGCGCGCCGTGGACGGAATCAGCTTCAGCGTCTCGAAGGGGCGGACGCTGGGCGTGGTGGGCGAATCCGGCTGCGGCAAAAGCGTGACCTCGCTGGGGATCATGCGGCTCGTGCCGCAGCCGCCGGGGCGCTATGTCGGCGGGCGGGTGATGTTTGACGGGCAGGATCTGCTGCAACTGTCCGAACGGCAGATGCGCCGGCTGCGGGGCGGACGGATCGGCATGATCTTCCAGGAACCGATGACCTCGCTCAACCCGGTCTATACCTGCGGCGAACAGATCGTCGAAAGCCTCCGCATCCACTCCGATCTTTCGGCCCGCGCGGCGCGCGACCGCGCCATCGAACTGCTGGATCTCGTGGGCCTGCCCTCGCCGAAAAAGCGGGTGGACGATTATCCGCACCAGCTTTCGGGCGGGCAGCGCCAGAGGGTGATGATCGCGCTGGCGCTGGCCAACGATCCCGACCTTCTGATCGCGGACGAGCCGACGACCGCGCTCGATGTCACGATCCAGGCGCAGATCCTCGAACTCATGCAGGATCTGCAGCAGCGCACCGGCACTGCGATCCTTCTGATCACCCACGATCTGGGCGTGGTCGCGGAAACCTGCGACGAGGTGGTTGTGATGTATGCGGGATCGGTGGTGGAACGCGCGGCGACGGCGGATCTCTTTGCCGACCCGCAGCATCCCTATACCATCGGTCTCATGGCCGCGGTGCCCCGCATTGATGTGGAAGCCGACCGGCTGGCCACGATCGAGGGGTCGGTCCCCGCCCCCTGGGTGCGGATCGACGGCTGCCGTTTCGCCTCGCGCTGCCCGCTTGCGACAGACCAATGCCGCGCCGAGATGCCGCCCCTGCGCGATGTCACCCCCGGCCACGGCGTTGCCTGCTGGTATGCGCCGATCGAAAGGGTTGCCCCATGACGCCTGTCCTCGAGGTTGAAAACCTGACCAAGCATTTCCCCGTCCGCCGCGGCCTCTTGCGCCGCACGGTCGGACAGGTGCAGGCGGTCACCGATGTCAGCTTTTCCGTGGCGCCCGGGGAAACCCTGGCCGTGGTGGGCGAATCCGGCTGCGGCAAATCCACGACGGGGCGCGCGCTGCTGCGGCTGATCGAGCCCACCTCGGGCCATGTCCGCCTTGACGGCGAAAGCGTGACCGATCTGGGCAAGGCCGATCTGCGCCAGATGCGGCGGCGGATGCAGATCATCTTCCAGGATCCCTACGGTTCGCTCAACCCGCGCATGACCGTGCGCGAAGTGCTGTCCGAACCGCTTCTGCTGCATGGCGTGGCAACCCCGCGGACGCTGGACGCAAAACTGGCCGAAGTGCTGGAGCTTTGCGGCCTCTCCTCCTTTCATGCCGAACGCTATCCGCACGAGTTTTCCGGCGGGCAGCGGCAGCGGGTGGGGATTGCGCGCGCACTGGCCACCCGCCCCCGGCTCATCGTCTGCGACGAACCCGTCTCGGCGCTGGACGTGAGCGTTCAGGCCCAGATCGTGAACCTGCTGCAGGATCTTCAGCGCGAACTGGGGGTGGCCTATGTCTTCATCAGCCATGATCTTGCCGTGGTCCGCCATATCGCCACCCGCGTCGCGGTGATGTATCTGGGCCGTATCGTCGAGGAAGGCGCCGCGGCGGGGCTTTTTGCGCGCCCGCTCCACCCCTATACCCGTTCGCTCATTGCGGCGGCGCCCCGGCCCGATCCGACCGCCGGCCGGGTCCACGCCTCGGTCCAGGGCGATGCGCCAAGCGCGATGGCCCCGCCGCCAGGCTGCGCCTTTCATCCACGCTGCCCGATGGCCATCGACCGCTGCCGCACCGAGCGTCCGGCGCTGCGGCCCTTTGGCGCCGCGCGGGTGGCCTGTCACCGGGCCGAGGAGGCGCCCGTTGCCGCCGGCATACTCCCCCGTGACGTCAGCGACACGCCGCTGGCCCGGCGCATGGCGGTCCTTGCCAAGGCCCGCAGCGGCGCGTGATAACGACCAGGAAGAACCGAAGGAGAGGCCCATGAACGGCGCCGAAAGTCTGGTCCGCACCCTGCATGGGGCAGGTGTGGACGTCTGTTTCGCCAATCCCGGCACGTCCGAGATGCAATTCGTGGACGCGCTGGACCGGACGCGGCTGATGCGCTGCGTGCTGGGCCTTTTCGAGGGCGTGGTGACGGGCGCGGCCGACGGCTATGCCCGCATGGCCGGCAAGCCCGCGGTGACGCTGCTGCACCTTGCGCCGGGCCTCGCAAACGCAGGGGCCAACATGCATAACGCCCGCAAGGCGCGGTCGCCGATGCTGAACCTTGTGGGCGATCACGCGGTGCGCCACCTTGCCTATGACGCGCCGCTGACGGCGGATGTGGCCGGGGCGGCCACGCCGTTTTCGGATTGGGTGCGCACGGCAACCTCGGCCGCGACGATTGCCCGCGACGCAGCCGAAGGGCTTGCCGCCGCCGCGGGGCATCCGGGGCGGATTGCCACCCTGATCGCGCCTGCCGATATCGGATGGGAAGAAGGCGGGGTGATCGCCGAACCGGTTGCGCCGCAGGGGCCGCGCCCGCTGGATGCGGCCGTCCTCGACCGGGCGGCGGCGCTTCTGCAGCCGGGCACGCTGATCTTCTGCGGCGGCTCGGTGCTGGAGGATCCGGCCACGCTGGCGCTGCTGGCGGGGATTGCGGCGAAAACCGGCGCTGATTTCCTCGCCCCCACCTCCAACCGCCGGATCGAGCGCGGCGCCGGGCGCAGCGACATTGGCCGCCTGCCCTATCCCGTCGATCTCGCGCTGGAACGGCTTGCCCCCTATTCCCGCGCGATCCTGATCGAAGCCCCGGCGCCTGTGGCGTTCTTCGCCTATCCCGACCGGCCCAGCCTGCTGCTGCCCCCCGGCTGCGAAACGCTTCAGCTTGCCGATTTCGATCAGGATGGCTGCGCCGCCATCGCCGCCCTGGCCGAGGCGGTCGGCGCCCGCCCCGCCGCAGCCGCCGACCGGCCCCGTCCGCAGGCGCCGCAGGCAGGGCCCATCACCCTTCCGGCGCTTGGCGCGGCCATCGCCGCCGCCCTGCCGGAAGCGGCGATCGTGGTGGATGAAGGCGTGACCTCGGGGCGCGATATCGGCACCGCCAGCGCCGGGTCTCCGCCGCACAGCTGGCTTGCCCTTACCGGCGGCTCGATCGGGATCGGCCTGCCGATGGCTGCCGGTGCCGCCATCGCCTGCCCCGATCGCCCGGTCGTGTCGCTGCAGGCGGATGGTTCGGCGATGTACACGATCCAGGCGCTCTGGACCCAGGCACGCGAGGGGCTGAACGTCACCACGGTGATCTTTGCCAACCGCAGCTACGAAATCCTCAAGCAGGAGCTTTACCGCGTCGGCGCCAATCCCGGTCCGGACGCGCTGAACATGCTGGACCTGTCGCGCCCCGATCTGGATTTCGTCGCGCTGGCCCGGGGCATGGGCGTGCCCGGCCGCCGGGTCGAGGATGCCGCCGAGCTTTGCCGCGCCATCGCCGATGCCATAGCAGAACCCGGCCCCTTCCTGATCGAGGCGATGCTCTGACCCCGCTCAGCCGCGCGACACGAACTTGTTGAAGCGGCTGGTGCCGCCATCGGCCGTCTTGTCCTGGTACAGGAACTCGAGATCGTTGGCGTCGAAGATCTCGAAGAACTCTTCCCAGCTGATCGCGGTCAGGCCGGGTTCGGGATCGTTGAAGTCGATGCGCAGGATGCCGCCCTCGCCACCGGTATCAACCTTGGCGGGGTGGCCGTTGCGCGCTTCGGCCCAGTGGCGGATGGTTTCGTGATCGCGGGTGGTGTGGGATTGGGTCATGGAAGGCTCCTTTCCCCGCCAGAACCCGGCAGCCGCCCCGGCTGTTCCCGAACGGATCAGATCCGCGCCGCCCAGAAGCGGAAGCGGCGCTGGCCGGTCAGTTCCTGAACAAGCCCCAGCGCCTCGAAAGCGGCAAGATTGCGCTCGGCCGTGGCGCGCGACACGCCGGACAGGCTTTCCAGCATTTCGGCGGATACCGCCGGATTCGCGACCAGAAGATCGATCAGGAGGGGCGGCGTGCGACCCTTCATCCCGGCCGAAGCCGCGCGCGCGCGCTGCACCCAGGCCTCGATCCGGTCCAGCCGCATCAGGGCAGCAAGGGACCCATCCCGGACCGCGCCATACCAGTGCTCCAGCCGCTCGCGCAAAGGGCCCGTCGCGCGCGGCCCCGCCCCGCGCCCCTGCGCCAGTGGCAGGAACAGCGCGCCGCCGCGGGCTTCGGACGCACCGATGCGGGCTGCGACCACGCTCGCCTCGATCCGCATGTCCGGGGGGGACAGGCCCAGATCGATCCAGCCCTGCCAGACGATCGCACCGCGCGTGATGCCATGCGCCGGGGCCGCGGCCGCAAGCAGCCGCAACCAGGCGGATTCAAGCGCGTCGAATTCCTGCCCCACCGGCCGCGCCGCCAGACGGTCCAGCCCGTCCCGCCCCACGGCCATCCGCCCCAGAAATCCGCGCAGCCCGGCCTCAGGCCCCGGGCCACCGGACAGGCGCCGCGCCGCCCAGGACGCCTCGCTCAGCGCGGCGGGATCGGCCGAGGCGGGGGCGGCGCGCAGCGCCTCGTAAAGCACGATGGTTTCAAGCCGCAGCCGGTGGCCTTCGGCCCAAAGCAGCGCCTCGGCTTCCGACAGCGCGAGCCTGCGGCGCAGACCCTTGGGCGCAGACCGCAGCCGTTCGTCCAGCGCGGCAAAAGCTGCCGCCGCCCGGGCAAGGGGCGCGGCCAGCGCAGCCTCCGCCTCCAGCCAGTCGGATATGCGCGGGGCGGGCCGATGATCGGCCCGCCGCCACGGAGGCTCTGCCGGATCGGACAGATCCGGCGGGCCGGGAAGGAACCAGAGATCGCTCTCGGGATCCGCATCCTCCGAAGGGTCTTGGTCGGGCGCGCGCATGGCCGGGTCCGCTGATCGTTGTAACCGCACCATAGACCAGCCTTCACGGAAATCCCAAGCCCGCGCGCGCCCCAACGGGCTCAGAAGGTCGCGTTCACCCCAAGGTAGAAGGCGCGACCGGCCTCGTTGTAGGTATTCGCCCCGGCCGAGGCCACGCTGCCTTCGCGCAGGATACGCTTGTCGAAGACATTGGTGACACCTGCTGTCAGACGGTAGGTTTCGGTGAAGTCATAGACCACGCCAAGGTTCGCGATCGTATAGGCCGGCCGCGGCGCAGGGTTTTCCAGCGCGACCCCCGTGGTCGCGGTCAGGGTGGCCGAGGGGGTGCGGCCATAATGCGTGGCCGAGGCCGTCACGGTCACATCCTCGCGGGCATACCAGTCAAGGCTCGCGTTCACGGTATAGTCGGGCACCAGGCTCAGCGGCTGGCCGTTCGACTTGTCCTCGGACTTGATCATGTAGGTGGCGTTGGCGGTAAGGGCGAATGCGTCACCCATCGGCAGGCGCAGGTTGCCCTCAAGCCCCGAGACCACGGCTTCGGGCACGTTTTCCCAGCGGAACACCTGCGCGAAGTTCGTGCCCCCGGTCGTCACCCCCACCGGAACCATGCCGCTGGCGATGCGATCCTTGTAGTCGTTGTGGAAATAGGTCAGCCCCGCATCCACGCCATTCACCCCGTTATAGGCCAGGCCGATCTCCTTGTTGATGCTGGTTTCGGGCTTCAGATCGGGGTTGCCGACGACATAGCAGCCGGTTTGCAGACCGGTGTTCGTATAGCCGACCGGGCAGCCGAAGCCGCGGGTGTAATAGACGTAGTTGGGGTTCAGCTGGAACAGGTTCGGCGCCTTGAAGGCCCGCGCCACGCCCAGTTTCAGCGACCATTCCGGCGTGATCTCATACGACGCATTCAGGCTCGGGCTCAGGTTCGCGCCGAAGTTGCTGTTGTGATCCAGCCGCAGGCCCGGCGTCACCGTCAGTTGCGGTGTGACATGAATGTTGTCCTCGGCATAAAGGCCCAGCGTCCACTGATCGCTGTAGGGCGAGCGGTTGGCCCCCACCGGATCGATGCCCGGAATGGTGCCCACGGTGATATCCTGACGCAGCGACACCGGATCGTGCATGAATTCGGCGCGCAATTCGCTGCCCAGCGTCAGCATCTGGTCCATGCCCCGGAAGGCCAGCGGCAGGATCCACTCGGTCTTGGCCGTGACGTTGTCCAGCGTGATCGTGCCCTGTTCGGTCGAGATGATCGACCCTTCGGGCCCGCCCGCAAGTCCTTCCAGATAGCGGCGGTTGCGGGTGTTTTCCCATTGCAGGAAGCTGGTCGATTCGCCGAAATCATAGGTGCCGCGATGGGTCAGCGCATAGGTGCTGCGGGTCATGCGGTTGGTTTCGGCGCCCGAATTCGCAAGCTGATCCAGCACGTCGTTGATGATCTCCAGCTGCCGGTCGCCGGTAAAGATGTTGCTTTGACGGCTGATACCGGCCTCGAAGTCGATCTCGTGGCCGGGGGCCACTTCCCAGGTCAGCAGCGCGCCCAGATCCCGGTTCACCACGCCTTCGCGCCCCGCGGCGGGGCAGGGCGTGGTCACGGTGGTGCCGTTGCGATCAAAGCTGCAGGTGGTGTCATCCACGCCTGCGTTGATGTCGCGGGCATCCGGCTCGCTGCGGTTGAGGTTGCCGTGAAGCCGGAACGACAGGCGTTCCCCCACCGGCCCGCCGATCATGAAGTTGCTGCGGCTGGTCTCGCCTTCCTTGCTGGATTCGGGCGCGCTGTAGAACAGGCCGACGCTGCCGAAGAAGGTCTCGGGGCGCTTGGTGATGATGTTCACCACCCCGCCCGAGGCGCCCGAGCCATAGCGCGCCGCCGCCGGCCCGCGCAGGACCTCGATCCGCTCGACCAGTTCGGCCGGCACCCAGTTGGTATCGCCGCGGCTGTCGCGCTCGCCTGCCCGGCCCATGCGCACCGCGTTGCGCGACAGGACCGGTTTGCCGTCGATCAGGATCAGCGTGTTTTCCGGGCCCATGCCGCGAATGTCGATCTGGCGCTGGTTGCCGCGCTGCCCCGAGGCCGAGGCGCCGGTGAGGTTCACCCCCGGCATGCGGCGGATGATCTGCGACAGGTCGTTGGTCACCGGCTGGCGCGCCAGGTCATCCGCTTCGATCACCGAGACGCCCGGCGCCTGCTTGAGCTGTTGTTCGGCGGAGAGCACGACGATTTCATCAAGAACGATGACATTGTCGCCGCTCGGGCTGTCGGAAACTGTCTGCGCGCCAAGCTGGGGCGCAAGCAGGCAAAGCGCCAGGGCGCTGGTGGACAGGACACGCGATCTTGGCATTGAAGCCTCTTTTGCACTGGATCTACAGGGGATTGCGTGCTGGCAGAGGCTGGCTGGCAGTGCGCGCTCCTTAGGTCCGGGGCTGCGCCGAGTCAACCTGACAAAATTGCTCTGGTATTCCGTTGGCCTGGCGGCTGTGGCCGGGCGGCAACAGATGGCGGGGCCGGGTCAGAGCGCCTCCACGACCGCCGCCACCAGCGCCTCGGTCGGATTGGCGGGGTCAAGCGGCACCACCCGGCCATTGGGCGCCGCCCTCAACGCCTCCCCCTGCGCACCCAGATCAAAGCCCAGCACCGGCAGTCCGGTTGCAAGTGCCTCGTGGGTGGTGAAGGAAAAGGTTTCGGGCCAGACCGACGGCACCAGCCAGGCGCCCACCCGGTAATGCGCGGCAAGAGCCGGCAGATCCTCGCGCCGATAGCTGCCATGCACAGGGATCTCGCGTGGCAGCGGCACGGCGGGATCGACATTGCCGATCACCACCAGCCCGATGCCGTGACGGGACAGGGCCCGCGCCAGTTCCGGCAACAGACGCGCACCTTTCGCCAACCCGATATTGCCCAGAACCGCAAGCACATGTCCCCCGGGCGACAGCCGGCCCGGATCATGCAGGATCCGGTGCGGCTGCAGGTGGATCCGTGCGGCCACATCCGGCCAGACCGCGGCGACATGGGCGGCGCTGTCCCGCGAGAAGACCACGAGCCGATCCGCCCGTGCGATCAACCCGTGCCAGGCCTCCCGCCATTCGCGAAGGCTTGCGGTGCCGCCCCGCCCGTCGCGATGCAGATGCGCCGGGTCCTTGTCATCATCCGCGGGCACGCCATGAAACCAGCCATCAGAACCCAGGAGCGTATAGGACGGGCTGAGCGGGAAGAAATCGTGAAACAACACGTCAAGCCGGTCGCCATCGCGCAACAGGCCCTCCAGCACCTGCGGCAGGCCCAGCGGATCGCGGTCGCCCACGGCGCAGGAATAGACCAGCCGCATTGCCGGCAGTGCCGACAGAAGCCGCGACAGGCTGGCGTTGTCATCGGTTTCGGCCATCGTGACCCCGCCGGTGGTGTGCAGCTCGATCCGCCAGCGCCGCGCGCCGCCCAGCCGCAGCACCACCGCGGGCTGCCCTCCCGCCAGACCCTCGGCGATCCGGTGGCGCAGGTAATCCTCGGCCCCGCCACCCATCGAATGCGCGACATAAACCGGCACCGGTGCCTCCGAGAGGCTGCCGGCCCAGGCAAGGCCCAGGATCAGCCGTGCGCTGACCAGCGGATCGTTCAGGATGAAATCCTGCACCTCGGCGTCATACCGCGGATAGCGGGCGGCGACGATGGCATTGTTCTTCTGGATCAGCCGCAGCTTTTCGACCGAGCCGAAGGATTCGCCGCCACGATGTTCCACGAACAGCCCCGGCAGGCCGATGTGGCGCCCGCCCAGGGCGCGGGCCTTCTGGCACCAGTCCACCTCTTCGCCATAGCCGCGGCCAAAGGTGATATCCAGCGCCGGGATCCGGGCCAGGAAGGCCCGGTTCATCGCCATGCAGAACCCCACGCCCGTGGGCGCCTCGGCCAGGCCCGCCCCCGGCGAAAGGCCGGCGGCGATGCGATCGATCGCATCGCCCTGCCCCGGCCGCAGGCTGCTGCGCCGGCAGATGACGGGAACGGTGAAGATTTCGGCATCATTCGACAGCGGCGTGACACTGGCCACATCCGGGTCCGCCACGATCGGCGCCAGAAGCCGCCCCGCCCAGCCCGCCGGAACGAAGGCGTCCGAGTTCAACAGCACCACATGCCCCTCGCGCTGCCGCGCCAGATCGAGGCCCCGGTTGACGCTGCGGATGAAGCCGAGGTTCGTCTCGTTCTCCAGAAGCGTGACCTGGCCCGGATCGCGCGCCGCCACCCAGTCGCGCAACCAGGGCCGCACCGCCGGATCGGGCGAGGCATCCTCGATCACGATCAGATGCCACGGCAGATCGGTATGGCGCAGAACCCGATCCAGAACCTCGGGCAACAGGTCAAAGGCATTATAGACCGGTAGCACGATGCTGACCGCTTGCGCCTGCGCGAGCGGCGGGGGCGCTGCCGGCGCAAACAGCCGGCTGTCCAGCACCGAGGCCGCGGGGGCCGCCTCGAGACGCAGCGCCGCCCGGATCCGCGGGCGCAATGCCGGATCCCGGCGCCGCCACCACCGCAGGATCAGCGGCAGCGCATGCGCCAGATCGCGCAGAAAGGTCAGAGCCAGCCGCAGTCGGGCGGCGGAGCGGCGGAGCGGCCCCGGCAGCCCAAGGCGGAACCTGTGCAGATCGCCCGTGCCTTCGACGCTCAGAACCGCCGGCCCTGTCGCCGCGGGCAGGGACAGTTCGAACCCGCGCGCCGCCTCGAGCCCGGGATGGGCCACGACATCGTCGCGCAGGATCTGCGGACTGGTCTCGGCCGCGGCCCCGCCGTGTTCCAGGCGCACCCGGGCTGCCAGTGCCCAGCCCGACACGCACAGCCGGCCCCGGGCGATACGCACCCGCTCGACCTGGCCGATGCGTCGGCCGGCAGCGTCGCACACCGCAGGCCCCGCGCGCTCCAGTTCAAGATGCAGGGCGGCGTAGCGCCGGAACAGCCGGACAAGACGCAGGATCATGCCGCACTTTCGCTTTCCCGCCCCAGGGACAACATGCTAATGATATGCCTTTTAGACCGTAATTCACGCGAAGGCCGCCTTTCATATGTCGATACAGACTTTTGGTTGCTGCGACAAGGTCGCTTGGCTATCAACAGGGCGAGCCCGCTTCCGGGCGAGACACCTCAGGTTGCGGAGCATGGCTTGAACACGCCTCATCTCGTGGAAATACGGAACCACCTCGATGCGCGTGGGGCGCTCGGGGTGATCGAAGGCGCGGATCTGCCCTTTGACATCCGCCGCCTCTATTATCTCTTCGATGTGCCGATCGGCAGCGTGCGGGGCGAACATGGCCACAAGCGCCTGCAACAGCTGATCCTCTGCCTGCATGGAAAGGTGGACATCACGCTGAACGATGGCCGTTCGCGCTGGCCCTTCACGCTCGACCGCGCCACGCAGGGGCTTTACGTGCCGCCCGGCATGTGGCGCAGCCTGGAGTTCCGCGACCCGGGCACCGTGGTCTGCGTGCTCGCCTCGCGGCCCTATGAGGTCGAGGATTACATCTATCACTTCGAGGATTTCCTGGCCTGGGTTCAGGCCGGGCGCCCCCTGCCCGAGGATCAGCCCTGATGCGCCACAGCTTTCTTGACGTCGGTTTCACCTACCGCAGCCTGAAGGCGGATCTGGACGCCGCCCATGCCCGGGTGATGGACAGCGGCATCTATATCGGCGGGCCAGAGCTGGAGCAGTTCGAACAGGCCTTCGCCCGGGCCTGCGGCGCCAGCCATTGCGTGGGCCTTGGCAACGGGCTCGAGGCGCTGGTGCTGCCGCTGCGCGCCCGTGGCATCGGCCCGGGGGACGAGGTGATCGTGCCCGCCCATACCTTCATCGCCACCTGGCTTGCCGTGGCCCAGACGGGGGCCGTTCCGGTGCCCGTCGATGCCGATCCCGCCACGATGAACCTTGATCCCGCGCTGGTCGAGGCCGCGATCACCGAACGCACCCGCGCGATCCTGCCGGTGCATCTTTACGGCGCGCCGGTATCGATGGCGCCGCTGCGACGGCTGGCCACGGCACATGGGCTTTTCCTGCTGGAAGATGCGGCCCAGGCCCATGGCGGGCAGGAGGACGGGCGGACGGTCGGAAACCTCGGCGATGCGGCAGGCTTCAGCTTCTATCCCGGCAAGAACCTCGGCGCCTTCGGCGATGGCGGCGCGCTGGTGACGAATGACGGGGATCTTGCCGAACGGGTCCGGATGCTGGCCAATTATGGCGCAAGGCAGAAATATCACCATGACCTTGCCGGCGGCAATTCCCGGCTTGATCCGCTGCAGGCGGCGTTCCTGAACGTCAAGCTGCGCGCGCTGCCCGGCTGGACGCAGCGTCGGCAGGACATCGCCGCGCGCTATCTTGATCGGCTTGCCGATGTGCCGGGGCTGCGCCTGCCGGCGGTCGCCGAGGGAACCACGCCGGTCTGGCACCTCTTCGTCATCCGTCACCCGCAGCGCGATGCGCTGATGAAGGCGCTCGAGGCATCCGGGGTTCCGGCCGCGCTGCACTACCCGGTGCCCAATCATCACAGTGGCGCCTTCCGCGACAGCCATGGCCACCTGTCCTTCCCGGTGACCGAGGCGATCTGCGCCACCTGTCTCAGCCTGCCGATCGGCCCGCATCTGAGCCTTGAGGATGCCGAGGATATCGCCGCCAGGGTCACCGGGGCGGTCCGGGGGCTTTCGGCGTGAGCGACGGCGCCGCGCCGCCGGCCCCGGCCGCGCCCGACCAGCGGATCGAGGCGGCACTGGCAGCGGGCAATCCCGCCCTCGCGCTCGAGATCCTGTTCTCGGCGGCCTTTGCCGCCGCCCGCGCGGGCACCGGCAGTGCCGCTCTGGAACTGCCCGCGCTCGAGGCAGCCTGCACGCAGTTTCTCGCCGCAGCGGCCCCGCAGCACCCGCTGCCCGCCCCGCATGCAGGCTTTGACCGCCCCACCAATCTTTACATCGTTACCGAGATCTATCAGGCCGGCGGCCACCGCGCGCTGCTCGAGGCGCTGATCGCGGCACGGCCGCAGGATCGTCATCTGGTCCTGTTCACCATGACCATCGACCGGCAGCGCGCCTTCAGCCTGCAGCGCATGGCCGATCTGGGCGTTCTGGCGCTTGCCCCGGATCCGGGGACGGGGCTTTACGACAGCTGGCTCTGGCTGCGCAACAAGCTGGCGGCGCTGGCAGCGCGGCGGGTGTTTCTGCTGCACCACCCCGAAGATGTCGTCGCGGCCCTTGCCGCGCGCGAAGTCGCGCCGCGGCTGGGGCCCCGGCTTTACGTGATCCGCCATGCTGACACGGTGGCAAGCCTCGGCACCGGGCTCGATGGCGCCACACAGGTCGCGATCCGCCCCGAACAGAAGGCCCGGCTGATCGCGCAAGAGCCCGGCCGACGCGTGGCGCTCTTGCCATTGGTGCCGCCCGCCCCTCTGCCGAAACGCGCCCTGCCACTGATCGCCCCGGCACCGGCGCCGCCACCCCCGGCGCCCCTTCCCCCGGGCCGGCGGGCACGGCTGCGCCGGGCGTTGCGGCAGCTGGCCACCTTGCCCGCCCGCGTGACCCTTCCCGCGCTTGCCGGACTCCGGCCGCCGGCGGCGGCGGTCACCGCCACCTGCGGGACCGAACACAAGTTCCTGCGCGACGGGCCGCTTGGATTTCCGGCGGCGCTGGTGGCGCTGTTGCAGGCGACGGGCGGCCGGCATCTGCACATCGGCCCCACCAGCGAGACGTTTCGGGCCGCCGCCCATGCCGCGCTTGATGCGGCCGGGATCAACCGCGAGCGGCTTCTGCTGGCGGGCGAGGTCGGATCGGTCGCCGACTGCCTCCGCAGCCACCGGGTGCAGCTTTACCTTGGCTCCTTCCCGGTCGCCGGGGCGCTGAGCCTCTATGAAGCCATCGGGGCGGGCATCCCGGTGGCGCTGCGTACCCCCGCCCCAGGGGCGGATGCGACCGAACGCTATCTCGCCGGAACCGGCCTGCTGCCGCCGGGCCTTCCGCACTGGACGACGGTTGCGGATCTTGCACAGCTTGCCGGCGCCCTGCCGGTGCGCGATCCGGCCCGGCAGGCGGCGCTGCGGGCCGCGCAGGGCTGGCTGCGCCGCCGCCACAGCCCCGAGCGGATGCGCCGGCGTCTGGATGCGCTGATTGCCGCGACCGAGGGACGGACGCGCGCCGGTCTGTCCGCCCCGGATGCCCGTGAGGCCATCGCGCCGCTTTTCGATGCGGCGGCCTATCTGAAGCGCAACCCGGATGTGGCGGCGGCGGGTCTTGATCCGCTGGATCACTACCTGCGCCACGGGGCCGCCGAGGGCCGGCCGGCCCATCCCCTGTTCGACGCGGGCTGGTATCTCGCGCGGCTGCCCGAAGGGGAACGCCGCCGGGCCAGCGCCACCCCCCTTGCCCACTACCTGTTGCGCGGCGAAGCGGCCGGCCATGCACCGCATCCGCTGTTCGATCCGGCGCTTGCCGCACAGGGCCTTCCCGGCGATCTGCCCGGTGCCAGCGTGCTGGAGCGTTACCTGCGCAGCGACGGCATGGCGCGGCCGCACAGCCTGTTTGACCCGGACCACTACCTGCGCCAACTGCCCCTGGCCCCGCAGGGCCAGACACCGCTTGAGCATTTCCTGACCCAGGGGGCCGAGCTTGGCCTCTCTCCCCATCCCGCGATCGATCTGACGCGGCTGTGGCAACAGGCCGGAAGCCCGCCCGGGGCCGGGCTCTTGCGCAGCTTCCTGGACTGGCTCGCCCGCAAGGGGCCGGATGCGGCCGAGCCCTCGCCGCATCCGCTGTTCGCCGCGGGGCACCTTCTGGCCAATGCGCCGCAGCTTGACGTGCCCTGCCTGCCCAACGCGCTCTGGACCTATCTGGTCGCGGGCAACAGCGCCGCGGCGGCGCCGCATCCGCTTGTGCTGCCCGCCCATGTGGACCGGATGCGCCCGGGCACCCTGACCGAGGCCGAGCCGCTCCTGGTGCCGCTTGCGCAGAACCGGTTGGGGGTGGACACGCATCCGCTGCTCAGCAACGCCCATGTGCAGGCCCAGGCGCCCTGGCTTGCCCAGGGCAGCCAGAGCGCGACGGAGTTCTTCGCCCTGAACGGAAGGACGCTGCAGATCGACCCGCATCCCTGGTTTTCGTCGAAACACTATCTGCACCAGAATCCCGATGTGGCGGCCGCCGGCGTCAACCCGCTGCTGCACTACCTCCAGCATGGCGAAACCGAGGGCCGCAACCCGCATCCCTTCTTCAACGCCCGGCACTACCGCGCGGCTCATCGCGGCGCCGAAACGCGGCCGTTTCAGCATTACCTTTGCTGCGGAGTGGTCTCGGCGCTGCCCGTCACCCCGCAGGACGGGGGCATCCGCCGCCTTGGCCGCTCGGCTGCGGCGACGGCGCTGGCAACGCCGGGCCTTGCCCCCGCGCGCGCCGCAGCCCTTCTGGCCGAGGCCCTCCACCCGCCCGGCGCGCCGGTCCACCCCACGCTGACGACCGAGGCGCGGCCCCTCGCCCTTGAACCACCGCAGGGCCGCGGGCCGCGGCACAGCCTTGTCCCTGTCCCGCAGCCCGTGCTGCGCCCGCGGCTGCTGGGGCCCGGTCCCCACCATCCGCCGCTGACCCCGCCGGCCGGACATTGCGCGCCACCGGACGTCACGCTTGAAACCCATGCCGATGCGCTGGTAGTGGGCGGGGCGGATGGCTTTGTGCCCGACGGGGCGGATGGCCCCTGGTATGATCCGGGACTCGCCGGTTTCGACCCGGCGATCGCGCAGCTCAAGGCGCTCGGCCCGGTAGAGGCGGTGCGGATGCCGCAGGGCGCCGAGCCGGGCGCGGTTCTGCTGCGCCGGCACGGCCCGGAACAGGCCATCGCCACCGGCATCTTTGCCTGCGGCAGCTACAGCAACAATTACTTCCATTTCCTGGTGGAAGTGCTGCCGCGCGCGCTTCTGGCGGCCGACGGCGCCCCGCCGGGCACCCCGATCCTGACCGACGCCGGGATGCCCGCGCAGCATTACCAGGCGTTGCGCCTTTACCTGCCGCAGAATCCGATCCTGCAGCTTGACCGGCACCGCAGCTATCGCGTTGGCCGGCTTTACGCGGCCGGGATGCCGAATATCATCCATGACGCCTTTGGCGCGACCGAAGGCAGGCTCGATACCATCCGCTATTCCCCCGATCTGCTGGCCCGCCTGGCTGCGCCGGCGGCGGCGCTGCGCGATGGCGGCACGCCGCGCCGGCTGTTCCTGTGGCGCGACAGCCCGGTGCGCCGGCTCCTGAGTGCCGAAGAGCTTGCGAACGAACTGGCCGGGCGCGGGGTGGTCAAGGTCAACTTCGCGCAGATGCCTTTTGCCGAACAGATCCGGCACATGGCGAATGCCGAGATCATCGTCGGCCAAAGCGGCGCGCATTTCGCCAACCTTCTGTTCGCCGCCCCGGGGGCGCGGATCCTCGCGCTGTTCTCCAATGCGCCGGGCACGCCCTATGGCCTCTGGAGCGGGCTTGCCCAACGCACCGGTGCCGAGGTGATCAACATCGCCGGGCCGCGCCGGGTGGGCACCTCGGGCGGCGAGCCCGAGGCCCATGAGGATTTCAGCGTCCCGCCCGAGTCGATCCTGCCCTTCGTTCCACCCCAGCAGCCCCCCCCGCCCGCGCCCGAGCGCCCCGAACCGCTCCGCCCGCTTCTGGATCAGCTGCACCGCGCCGCGGTCGATGCCACGACCCGCAGCGCCGCCTGGGGCATCCTTGCCCGGCCCGCCCCCGAAGGCAGCCTCGACGCGGTGATCGACCTGCGCCGCCGCGCCCGGGCTGCGCTTCTCGCGGCCCCGGTGCACGAGCTTGCCGCGCTGACCGACCATCCGGTCTTCCTGTTCCCCGAGGGCAAGGTGAACACGGGCCTCGCTGCTCATGACGCCCATCTGCCCGAGGAGGAACAGACGCTTGCCGAACTCGGGGCCTGCTTCGGTGCCCTTGCGGCGGGCGATGATCCCGCCAGCTGCCTTGACGCACACGGGTTCGCCGGCGGGCCGGAGGGCGGCCTGCGCCGGCTGGTGATGATGGCGATGCTCTATCTGCAGGGCTGGCGCCTGCCGTTGCTGCACCGGCCCGAGCGCCTGCCCCCCGACCTTGCCGAACGCTATCTGGCCTGGCTGGTGGCCAGCCCCTTCCTGTTCCGCAAGGGCGATGACGCGGCCTATGCCGCCCGCGCGGCGGCGCTTCTGGACTGGTTCGGCACCCAGCTTGACCGCGATCTGCCGCCACGGCTGCATCTGGCGCTGGCGCGGATGGCGACCCGCACCGATCTGGGCAATCTTCTTCTGGCCGAGGCACCGATGGAGGCGGTCTTTGCCGCGCGGAACCGCCTGCTGACACGGCTTGCCATTGCCACCGGCACGCCGCGTCTGCGCCCCCGCGCCGCCGACGGGCGCGAAGGCCGCATCCGCGTCGGCATCCTGTGCCGGACCTTCCTCAAGGGCCCCGACAGCGAGGCGGTGGCGGCGCTCTTTCAGGATTTCGACCGCAGCCGCTACGAGATCTTTGCCTATTCGATCGGCCATCGCGACCGGGTGGTCAGCGAGGATGCCGATTTCGCCCGCGCCTTCGATGCGGCCATCGACCACCGCCGCAGCCTTCCGGGCGATGCCGCGGGGATCCGCGCCCGGATCCTTGCCGATGATCTGGACGTGTTCCTGCAGGCCAATGCGACGACCTATGGCATCATGGCGCAGGATCTTGCGCTGTTCCATCCCGTCGCCCCGCTTCAGGCCGAGATGAACTCGCACCTGCCGCTGCCCTCGGGCTATCCCTCGTTCCCGCATTTCATCACCGGCGAGGATCCGCCCGGCCATGCGGTTGGCGCTGGTGCGGGGATGATCGCCCTGCCGGGGCCGGTCATTTCCTATCTCACCTCGTTGCAGCGCCGTCCGGGACCGCCGCCCCTGGACCGGGCCGCGCTGGGGCTGGCGGATGAGGATGTGGTGCTGCTGAACGCCGGCGCGCTGGAGAAACTCCGCCACGACACGCTGCTGGCGATGATGCAGGCAGCCGCCGCCACGCCGCGCGGGGTGCTGCTGCTTGCGCCCTACAATCCCGGCTGGGCCGGGTGCAGCCGCGCCATGTCCTTTGACCGCCAGATCGCGGAAACCGCGGCGCTGGCCGGGCTGGACCCGGCACGCATCCGGGTGATGGGCGAATTGCGTGTGGCCGAGGCCGAGGCGCTGCTGTCGCTGTCGGATCTTTACCTTGCGCCCTTCCCGCATGGCGGGGCAACGATGATGCATCTGTCGCTGATCCACGGCCTGCCGCCCGTGGTCCTGCGGCGCCGGTCCACCCGCTCGATCGACCAGTTCCTTCTGGAAAGCCTCGGCTTTGACGAGCTGGTGGCCGAAACGCGCGAGGATTATGTGGCGCTGGCTGCCGCGCTTGGCCGGGATGCGCCGCGCCGCAAGGCCCTTGCCGCGCGCATCCATGCCGCGGCACAGCATCCGCCCTTCGTCGCCAATCCCGACCATTCGCGCCGGATGCAGGCGACGATCGACACGCTTCTGTCCCAGAAGGAGAGCTGAGCCATGAACATCTCCACCGCCGACCTCGAAGGCCATGTCACCCTGCTGCGCATCGTCGCGCCCGAGGATGCGGCCTATATCTGGGGCCTGCGCAACGATCCGCGCTATAACGCCCATCTGTCGCAATCCTCCGGCACGGTCGAGGATCAGCGCGCCTGGATCACCCGCTACAAGGAACGCGAGGCTGCGGGCAGCGAATACTACTTCATCATCCGCCGCCGCGATGACGACCGTCGCTGCGGCACGGTGCGGATCTATGATATCCGCGAGGGCCATTTCACCTGGGGCAGCTGGATCCTGGATGAGGCCAAGCCCCCGCGCGCCGCACTTGATACCGCGCTTCTGGTCTATCGCTTCGGCTTTGACCGGCTGGGGCTGGACCGCGCGGTCTTTGACGTGCGGCGCGAAAACACGCATACGCTGGCCTTCCACGACCGCTTCGGCGCGACCCGCACCGGCGAGGATGGGCAGGATGTGTTCTTTGAACTGCCCCGGTCCCGGTTCGGCCCGCTTGCATCACGTCACGCGGCCGCCTTCGGGGAAAGCTGACATGGCCTGCTGTCCCGCAGGCGCCGGACTTGCTGACAAGGAAAGACGATGACCCAGAACACCCCGCCCTGCCCGATCATCTTTGTCGGCGGCGCGCCCCGGTCCGGGACGACGGTGACCCATGCGCTGCTGTGCACCTCGGCGCATTCCAATGTCTACCATCCCGAAGTGGCCTTCATCCGGCCGCTGGTCGAATCCTACGCGCTTGGCATGGCCACCTGGCAAAGCCACACGGCCGCCTTCTTTGCCGAACCCGAACATCTGCGCATCCACCTGAGCCATATCGTGACCTGGGCCTTCAACCATGTGGCCGCGGTTCTGAAGAACCCCGACGTGCTCTGCGTGAAGGATCCGATGATGTCGCCGATCTTTCCGGAACTGCGGCAGCTTCTGGGCGACCGCATCCGCTTCGTCACCGTGGTGCGCCATCCCTATGACGTGCTGCGCTCCCGTCAGGAGGTGATCGAACGCGCCGGGGAACCGTTCGATGCCCGTGTCGTGGGTGTCATCGCGCAGGAATACATGAATTTCTACACCCATCTGGATGCCGATCTGCTGCGCGGGGCGCTGCTGCCGCTGAGATACGAGGATCTCGACAAGCCCGAAACGATCGACCGCCTTGGCGCGTTCTGCGGCCTGCCCGATCTTGCCCCCGAAAAAGTCTGGGCCGAAAGCCGCGACCAGTCGGGGGTGGATCAGTCGCCCTGGACCTCGCCCAAGTATCACAGCCCGATCGATACGCGCAGCCGGTTCGAGCCGCTTGCGGACCAGTGGTGCGCGATCGTGGACGAGATCTGCGGCCCGATGATGGATCGCTTCGGCTATGCGCGCCGCACGGCGTAAGCGGGCCGCCGGGCCGCGGCAGCTGGCACCTTTCGCCAGCCCGCCCGGGGCCTTTGCAAAGACCGGCGGCTTTTGGCATGGTGCGCGTCAAACGACTGGATCGCGGGAATGAAGATCGAAGAAACCGCCCTTGCGGGTGTTCTGCTGCTGACCATGCCGCGCCACGTGGACCCGCGCGGCCATTTCAGCGAAAGCTGGAGCCAGCCGCGGCTTGCGGCGGCGGGAATCGATATTGCCTTCGTGCAGGACAATGAATCGCTGTCGCGCCGGGCAGGCACGGTGCGGGGGCTGCATTATCAGGCGCCGCCGGCCGCCCAGGCCAAGCTGGTGCGGGTTGCGGCGGGGGTGATCTGGGATGTGGCGGTGGATATCCGCCGCGGCTCGCCCAGCTTCGGGCGCTGGGTCGGGGCCGAACTTTCGGCCGAGAACGGCCGCCAGATGCTGATCCCCGAAGGCTTCCTGCATGGCTTTGTCACCCGCGCGCCCGATACGCTGGTGCTTTACAAATGCTCGCGTCCCTATGCCCCCGAATGCGACCGCGCCGTGCGCTTCGATGATCCCGATCTGGGCATCGACTGGGGGATCGCGCCGGGCCGCGCGATCCTCTCCGACAAGGATGCCGCGGCGCCCACCCTGCGCGACGCGGGCACGCCGTTCGACTGGGCCGGCTAGGTCAGCCGCCCAGCAGCCGTTCGTGAACATGGATCGCTTCGTCCAGATCCTCGTAGAAGGTCAGCCGGCCCGCCTCGAGCACCGCGCCCATCCTGCAGACCCGTCGCACCATCGGCATCGAATGGCTGACAAAGATCGCGCCGCTGTCGCGCATCCGGGCATCGAACAGCTCTTCGCTCTTGCGGCGGAAGGCGGCGTCGCCGACGCTGGTCACCTCGTCCACCAGATAGGTGTCGAAATGGATGCCCATGCTGACGCCAAAGGCCAGCCGCGACCGCATCCCCGAGGAATAGCTGCGCAGGGGAAGATGAAAATGCGCCCCCAGCTCGGCGAAATCCTCGACGAAATCCAGAAGCGCATCGCCATCCACGCCATAGACGCGGGCGATGAAGCGCGCGTTCTGCGCCCCGGTCAGATCGGGGTGAAAGCTGCCGGCAAAACCCACCGGCCAGGATATCGTGCCATCCGACAGGATCTGGCCCGCCGTCGGGTCCATCGTGCCGGCGATCATCCGCAGCAGGCTTGACTTGCCCGCGCCATTGCGCCCCAGAAGCGCCACGGGAACCCCGGTCGGGAAGGTAGCGGTGATGTCATCGGCCACAACCTTGCGGGCGCCATTGACCGAATAGACCTTGGTGAGGTTCTGAAGCCGGATCATCGCGGCTCAGCGCCGGTCACGCACGCTGTAATAGACCAGCACGCCCACCGCCCAGGCCATCAGCAGGAAAAAGCCCGCGAGCGCCAGCAGCAGTTCCCGTTCCGGAAACATCGCCCGCTGCGCCAGCGTCGGGCGCACATGCGCCGCCAGATAGCGCGACTGGCGCTGCGCCTCGGAGACCGCGCCGTCATAGGCCGCCATTGCCGCACGATAGCTCTGCTCGGCAAAGTCGAGATCGACCATCAGCCGCTCGAACTCGCCCACCAGCCGCGCGTAATCGGCGCCGCCCGGCCCCTGCCCGCCCTCGCCGAACTTGCGTCGCTCGGCGATGATGCGGTTCTCGATCACCTCGATCCGCCGCGCGATCTGGGTCAGACGCGGATCGCCCTCGCGGGTGGTTTCGCGCAGCAGATCCAGTTCCACCATCGCCTCGGCCAGCTGGCTTTGCAGGGTGTTGATCACCCCCATCTGCCCCTGCAGATCGGCCTGGGGGTCAACGATCTGCGTTTGCAGCCGGAAGCCCGTCATCCGTTCCCGCGCATCCTTGAGCCGTTCGAGCGCGCGGTCCAGTTCGTCCTGCGCATAGCGGGTGGCATCGGCCCGCGCATCCTGGGCCAGCGCGTTGATCATCCGGCTGCTTTCGCCATAGATCGCCGTGGCGATCTCCTGCGCATCCTGCGGCGTGAAGGCCGTGACGCGCAGGGTGATGATGCCGCTTGACGTGTCATAGATGATCTTGACCCGCCGTTCCCAGTGGCGGTGCAGATCCTCGATCGTGCCCTCGGGGTTGAAGGCAAAGACCGGATCACCGGGCCAGGCGCGGGAAAACCGCGCCCGCAGGTCCAGATCTGCGTCGATCGTGGCGACCAGATCCTGACTGCGGATGAAATCGTACAGGATGTCACTGTCGGAACTGGCCGAGCCGGTCAGCCGGGTGATCCCGCCCAGAAGATCAAGCGAGGACGAGGTTTCCTCTTTCCGGACCGAGAACGAGACCGTCGAGGCATATTGATCTTCCGCCATCAGCCAGAGATAGGCGGCCGTCGCGATCACCGGCAACAGAACCAGCAGGACAAAGCTGAGCAGGATCCCGCGGTGCCGTCGCCGCAGCGGTGCCGGCCCCGCAACCGGCGGCGCCGCGCGCTGTGCCGGTGTCTGGGCCGCGGCCGGCGGGACGGCCCGCGCTGCCGGCGGCTGCGCACCCGGCGCCCTTGGCGGTGCGGAGGCCGGATGAACGGCCTGGGCCTGTGCCGGCTGGGTCGGGGCGGGCTGGGTCGGCGCGGGCTGGGGGCCGGGACGCACCGGCGTCACCGCCGCCTGCGGCGCTTGCCCCGGCATGGCTGTCGGGCCGCCGCCGGCAGCCCCCGACGGGGCCGCCGCGGCCGAAACGGTGCCGGCGACCTCTCGCGTCCCTGAAGTCTCTGCCACCTGCGCCTCTGTCCGCTTGATTGCCCTGCACCGGAATTGATGCGAGATTACAGCCTTGGCGGCGGAACGGCAACACCGGCGCCGACCCCGACAGGCGGGCCGACGGAGCGGGCATGCAGGCACTGAAACCACGGAACCGGACGGGCGGCGCCCTGCGGATGCCGCGCACGGTCGCGGCGCTGATGCTGCGGGAAATGGCCACAAGCTATGGGCGGTCGCCCGGGGGCTATCTCTGGGCCATTGCCGAACCCGCCGCGGCGCTGGCGCTTCTGTCGGTGATCTTTTCCACCGCCTTCGCCGCGCCCTCGGTCGGGGTGAACTTTCCGCTGTTCTATGCCACCGGCTATCTGCCCTTCATGCTGTTCAACGATGTCGGCAACAAGATGGCCACCTCGATCCGGTTCTCGAAGCAGCTTCTGGCCTATCCGGTGGTGACCTTCCTTGATGCGCTGGTGGCGCGGTTCCTGCTCAACCTGCTGACGCAGGCGACGGTGATGATCATCGTCTTCACCGCGATCCTGATGATCTTTGACACGCGGGCAGTGCTGCACATGCCCTCCATCCTGGCCTCGGTCGCCATGGCGGCGGGATTGGGGCTGGGGGTGGGCACGCTGAACTGCTATCTGATGACCGCCTTTCCCGCCTGGGAAAGAAGCTGGCAGATCGCAACGCGGCCACTGTTCCTGATCTCGGGGATCTTCTTCATCTATGATGACATCCCGTCGCCGGTGCGGGAAATCCTGTGGTACAACCCGCTCATGCATGTCGTCGGGATGATGCGGCGGGGCTTCTATGGCTTCTACCACGCCAACTATGTCAGCCCGCTTTACGTGACCTGCATCGCGCTGGCCACACTGGCGCTGGGGCTTTTGCTGCTGCGCCGGCACCAGCGGGCGCTGCTGCAGGACTGAGGCTACAGGATCAGGTCGCCGGCGCTGATGCCGGTGATCCCGTCCAGCGCCAGCACGAAATCGGCGATGCCGTCGCCGTTGGTATCGCCCATCAGCAGCCCCGCCCCCGCCACATGGGCAAAGCGCAACTGCCCGGCCACCCCGGTGAAGGCGGCCGCCCCGATGAAGCGCAGGCCAAGCGCGCTGAGGTCGATCAGATCGAGGCCGCGTTCGAAATCGGTGATCCGGTCGCGGGTGGCACCGATGCCGATCTCGGCCGCCGAGGCAAAGACAAAGACATCCGCCCCCGCGCCCCCCGACAGCACATCGGTGCCCGCGCCGCCAAACAGCCGGTCATTGCCATCGCCGCCGAACAGATGGTCGTCGCCCGCCCCGCCATAAAGCCAGTCATCCCCCGCCGCCCCATAAAGCGCGTCGTTCCCTTCGTCGCCATGGAGGGTGTCATTGCCGCTGCCGCCGCCCAGAAGGTCGTTGCCGGCACCACCATAGAGCAGGTCGTCGCCCGCATCGCCGAACAGCCGGTCATTGCCGTTGCCGCCGTAAAGCAGATCGTTGCCTGCGCCGCCATAAAGCCAGTCGTGCCCGTCCGCCCCATAAAGCGAATCGTGCCCCGCCTCGCCATGAAGGGTGTCATTGCCCAGGCCACCGCCCAGAAGGTCATTGCCGGCGCCACCGTAAAGGAGATCATCGCCCGCTTCACCGAACAGCTGGTCGTCGCCCTCGCCGCCATGAAGCACGTCGTTACCCTCGCCGCCGTAAAGCACATCATTGCCCTCGCCGCCGAACAGCGTGTCATGGCCCGCCTCGCCCCACAGCGTATCGTTGCCGCCCTCGCCCTCGATCACGTCATTTCCCGCGCCCCCATAGAGCCGGTCCCAGCCCCAGCCCCCGAACAGGAAATCGTCGCCCTCCCCGCCATAAAGCCAGTCGGCGCCATTGCCGCCATAAAGCCAGTCGGCCCCGGCGGCGCCATAAAGCGTGTCGTCGCCCTCGTCGCCATGCAGCGTGTCATTGCCCTCGCCGCCGCCCAGAAGATCGTTTCCCGACCCGCCAAAGATCAGGTCATGGCCCTCCTCGCCCAGCAGAAGGTCGTTGCCATCGCCGCCGTAAAGCCGATCGTTGCCCGGACCGCCCTGCAGCGTGTCACGCCCCGCACCGCCGTGAAGCGTGTCATCCCCGGCCTCGCCGTGGATCAGGTCATCGCCATCGCCGCCCTCCAGGTGGTCGTTGCCCTCGCCGCCGTAGAGCGTATCCATGCCCGCGCCCCCGAACAGCCGGTCGGAACCCGCACCGCCGTAGAGGGCGTCATTGCCTTCGCCGCCATAAAGCCAGTCGTCGCCATCGGCACCGTAAAGCGCATCATTCCCGTCGTCGCCGTAAAGCGTGTCATTGCCGGCGCCGCCGCCCAGAAGGTCATCCCCCGCGCCGCCGTAAAGCAGATCCGCACCGGCGGCGCCCAGAAGCGTGTCATTGCCTTCACCCCCATAAAGCGCGTCATCGCCCTCGCCCCCGTCCAGAAGGTCGTTGCCGGCCTCGCCCCACAGGGTGTCGTTGCCTGCCCCGCCGTAAAGCGCATCATGGCCGCCGCCGCCGAACAGAACGTCATGGCCCAGCCCGCCGTGCAGCGTGTCATTTCCGCTGCCGCCATACAGCAGGTCATCGCCCGCGCCGCCGGCAAGTTCGTCCGCGCCCTCTTCGCCATGAAGCGTGTCATTGCCGTCGCCGCCGAACAGAAGGTCGTTGCCGGCACCGCCGAACAGCACATCCGCCCCGTCATCCCCGAACAGCCGGTCATTGCCCGGCCCGCCATAGAGCGTATCGTTGCCCGTGCCGCCATAAAGCCAGTCGTCGCCGTCATCGCCAAAGATCTCGTCCTGGCCGCCGCCGCCATGGATCGTGTCATTGCCCTCGGCGCCGCGCAGCACCTCGTCATCATCGCTGCCCTCCAGCAGATCGTCGCCCTCGGTGCCGATCACCAGCGTCTGCGCCGCGAAGGGCGGAAACCGCGAGAGGTTGAGCAGCACCTCGTCGGTGAAATGCGCGACCGGAATCGGATCGCCGGTGGCGCTGGTGATCTCGATCGTGGTGCTGCCAAAGGTCAGCCGCGCGCCCTGCGCGGTGGACTGGATCGACAGCTGGCCCACATTGCGCAGCATCGGAAAGGCCGACATGTCGATCCGGTCGATGCCGGGCTGGTAATCCATGATCCAGATCGTGCGCGCGCCCGGCGTCAGCACGAACAGGTCACGCCCCGCCCCGCCCCACATGCGCAGGGCGTTCGCGGCGGAAACCAGGATGTCATCGCCCCCGCCACCGCGCAGTTCCGTCGTGGTGAAATCTGCGGCCAGCAGATCGTTGCTGGCCGTGCCCTGGATCACCCCCGCGCCGCCCATCCGCGATATCCCCAGCGTCCCCAGGTCAAGCTCGAACTGGGTGATGCCGGTTTCGGTCAGGCTGCTGACAAAGACCTGCACGCGCCCGTCGCGATGGGTGGCCGCAATCGCCCCCACCCGCGCCAGCGTTGTCGCCAGCCCGTCGGCCAGGCTGGCAAGGTGGATCAGCCGCCCGTCCGGCAACAGGGTGAACAGGCTGATGCCGTCATCGGCGCCGCCCGCCAGCACGAAAACCCGATCGCCGACGGTAAAGCTTTCCAGCGCGGTGACGGATTGAAACCGCGTGTCCCGCGTGTCGATGACATGATCGACCGCCAGCAGATCGCCGTTCGGCAGCACCCGCAGCACGCTGAGCGATGAACTGCCCGATCCCGCCACGACCACATAGCTGATCCCATGCAAGGTGACGGTGGAAATCGCGGTCGGTGTGGCAAAACCCGTGCCGCTCTCGGCGCCGATGCGCCCGGCCAGCGCAAGGCTGCCATCAGCCGCCATGCGATAGCTCGCGATGGAATCGCCCAGTGCCGAAACCGCAAGAAGATAGTGCTGCCCGCCCACCTGCACCGCCGACAGCCCCGCGATCGCGGGCCCGGGCAGCGATTCACCGCTGATCTGGGTCACGCCGCGCGCGGCCGTCATCTCGTAGGTCAGAACTCCGCTGTCTCCGGCACGGGCAGCATAGAGAAAGCTGCGCCCGCCCAGCGTCACCTCGGTCAGCGCAACCAGATCCTGCGGCAGGCCCTGACCGCTGACAAAGGTGAACCGTGCGCCAAAGCTGCCGTCCGACTGGATCCGGTAGGCCCCCGACGACGACTGATCGAATCCCGAAGGCATGAGCACCGGCCCGCCGGCGGTGGTGATGATGCCGATCTGCGGCGTCGCCAGATGGCGCACCCCCGAGACGAAGGACTGCTGCGCCGTCAGGGCGGCCGCGGGACCCTCCAGGGAAAACACGCTCAGCCCGCCGCCGGTCCGGGTGGTGGCATAAAGCCGCGCAACGCCGCCGATCTCGGCGATATGCAGATCGGCAATACCCGCCAGAAAGGTCGTGTCTCTCACCCCATGGGTGGCGACGTGACGAAACACAGCCATACCGGACCCCTTCACCCTGCACCCCCGTGCAGGTTCGAAACTAGGGGTCAGGGTTTAATCAGCCCTTAATCCGGCGGCTGTTCTTAAAGGGATCTGGAATCAGTATGAAGAAGTCGTTACAGGATGAGATCCCCCGCGCCGAGGCTGTTGAGCCCATCCAGCGCGATGACGAAATCGGCGCTGCCATTGCCGTTCATGTCGCCCACCAGAAAGCCGGTCTGGCCATCGGTGACAAAGCGCAGTTCGCGCGCCGCGCCCGTCAGCTGGCCCATTCCGAACCAGGTCATCCCCAGTGCGCTGAGGTCGATGCGGTCGATCCCGCGCTCAAAGTCGGTGATCCGGTCGCGCGTCGCGCCGCGCCCGATTTCCTCGGCCGAGGCAAAGACGAATACATCGGCCCCTGCGCCCCCGGTCAGCACATCGGTGCCCGGCCCTGCGATCAGCCGGTCGTTGCCGGCCCCGCCGTCAAGCCGGTCGTCGCCCGCGCCCCCGAACAGCACGTCATCCCCCGCACCGCCGAACAGCAGATCATTGCCATCGGCGCCATAGAGCATGTCGGCCCCGTCGTCGCCATGCAGCGTGTCATTGCCCGCGCCGCCGCCCAGCGTGTCGTTGCCGGCCCCGCCGAACAGCAGGTCGTGCCCGCCTTCGCCCAGCAGGAGGTCATCCTCGGTTCCGCCATAAAGCGCATCATTGCCGTCGCCGCCGTACAGGGTGTCGGCCCCGCCGGCCCCGTAAAGCGCATCATTGCCCCGGCCGCCGAACAGAAGGTCGCGCCCGCCGCCGCCGCCCAGCAGATCGTCGCCATCCTCGCCGTACAGGGTGTCGGCGCCGTCCCCGCCCAGCAAGGTGTCGTTGCCGATGCCGCCGAACAGCCCGTCCTGCCCGGCGCCGCCCTCAAGCAGATCATTGCCGGCCGCGCCATAGAGAAGGTCATCGCCCGCGCCGCCCTGCAGATGGTCGTCGCCCTCGCCGCCGCCCAGAAGGTCGTTGCCGGCGCCGCCGAACAGGCTGTCGTTTCCGGCGCCGCCCAGCAGCGTGTCATTGCCCGCGCCGCCGTCCAGCATGTTGTCCGCGCCATTCCCGGTCACCAGGTCCGCGCCCTGGCCGGCAAAGACCCGCTCGATCACCGTTCCCGGTGCGATCAGCAGCGCGCCGCGCAATCCATAGACATCCGAGGCGCTGCCCGGGCGCAGGTCGATCACCTGGTTCGAGCGGTCGGAGCGCAGGTCAAGCGTGTCCTGCCCGCCCTGATCGAAGATCGTGTAGCTGATCGCGCGCCCCGCGGCCATGAGCTGTCCCAGCGCGTTGAACAGCGCCCCCGCCGTCGCATTCTCGCCATAGACCGTGTTGCCCGCGCGCTGGCCCGTGGGGGTGCCATAAAGGCTCTGGATGGCGTGGATGTCGGCCATCATCGGCGTGAGCGCATAGGCAAAGCTTGCGTTGACGAAGGTATTGTCGGTCTGGCTGAAATAGGACATCAGGCTCATCTGCCAGCTGTCGTTCGGGTAATGGTTGTCGATGCCATACCGGGCGCTGCCGTTGTAGTTTCCGGCATGGCCCAGCCCCAGCGCATGGCCGATCTCGTGGATATAGGTCTGGAAGGAATAGGAATCGAGCCCGGTGCCATAGGAGGCAAGCCACTGGGTGCTGACATTCACATGCGACGAAATGATCCGCCCGCCCGAGATGATGCTGCTGGCATAGGCGCCGCTCTGGTCGTCGTCGAAGGTGATGTGCCTCGTCTGTCCGGCCTGCGGCGCGGTGTTGAAGATGATCCCGGTGACGGCCGTCCAGGCCTCGAGCGCGGACAGGGCAAGGCTCCGGCCCGCGCTGGTCAGGGCGGACAGATCGACATTCAGCGTGCCGCCCGGCGCCACGTTGAACGACCGCGCGGTTCCGCCGAAGGATTCCCAGTAGCCATGCGTCAACTGACGCGCGATCTCGGCGGTGGTGAACGGCGCCGTGGCAGTCCCGACCGTCAGCTGATAGCCGCCGGTATGGCTGCCGAAGCCCTCCGCAGAAAGGTAATAGGTACCACTGGTGGTCGGCGTGAAGTCCAGCCGCGCGTTCAGCCCGTCGCCGCCGTCGTCATTCATCGCCAGCTGGACGCCGCCAGCCGAATGAACCCGCAGCAGCGGATCCCCGAGCGCGGCCCCGCCCTGGCCATAAAGATCGATCCGGTAGCTGCGCCCGGCTTCGAGCGTGATCGCGATCCAGTCCACATCCCCCGTCGCGGAGATCGTGCCGCGGAAGGTCTCGCCCGGCAGAAGGCGGTAGGGGGTAGCACTGCTGGCCGGTGCATCGGCCCCTTCCGTCGCCGTGGGCGCGGGCGCAGGCACCAGAAGCACGTAGGGGCAGTCGGGGTCGAAGGGTCGCAATCCGGCGCAGATGGTGCACATGCCGAAGCCTCACTCTTGGCGTGGGGTAAGGAAGGGGATGTCGGAAAGGTCAAGCAGCGCGCGTGCCAGGCCGGCAAGGCTGTCCTCGGGCAGGCCGTCGTGATCCATGATGGCAAGCTCGATCTCGGGACCCTCGCCCGCCTGGCCGTCGGCGCTGCGCCAGGCCAGCCGGGCACGGATCGGGCCGGGCCGCAGATCGGTCACCGACAGGACAAGCTGGCCTGGCTCTGCCGTTTCACCGGGTAGCACCCGCGCCCGGGCAAGATCGGTCAGCCGCGCGCACAGCGGGGCAAAGCTCGCCTCCTGCCCCGGCGGCAGCACGCAGTCGATCTGCAGCGCCCCGGCCGTGGCCCCGCCGCAGGAGGCCGCGAAACAGATCGCCATTCCCGCCGCGACCTTCAGCATCGCGCCCGCCCCGGATGTGCCGTCATGCCTTGTGCCCCTTCGACCTGTGGTCAGCGCAACTGCTTTCGCATAAAGATATTGCACAGATACTAAGGAGAGTCTTCCCAGATGCCAAAGATGCGGCCAGATTCGTTTCCCCGGCCCGGGCAGCCATGACCGGCGGCGAAGCAGATGTCGCGATCCTCATGGCGCTGCACAATGGCGCCCGTCATCTTTCGCAACAGCTTGAAAGCCTCGCAGCCCAAAGCCATCGGCAGTGGCATCTGATCGTTTCGGACGACGGGTCGCAGGATGACGGGCCGGCGCTTCTGCAGCGCTTTGCCGCAGGCCGGCCGCAGGGGCAGGTGCGGCTGCTGGCCGGACCCGGACAGGGCTTTGCGCGGAACTTCCTGCATCTTCTGCAGGCGGCGGGGCCGGATGTGCCGATGGCGGCGCTGTCGGATCAGGATGACCTCTGGCTGCCCGAGAAACTGGCGCGCGCCGTCGAGGCGCTGGCGCGCCTGCCCCCGAACCGGCCGGCGCTGTTCTGCGCCCGCACGCTGATCTGCGATGCGGACCTGCGTCCGCTCGCGCCCTCGCCGCGCTGGCGTCGGCCCTTCGGCTTTGCCAATGCGCTGGTCCAGAATGTCGCGGCGGGCAACACGATCGTGCTGAACCGCGCCGCGCTGGATCTGGCGCAGACCCTCGCGCCCCTGGCGGGGGTGGTGCCGGCACATGACTGGTGGCTTTACCAGATCGTCACCGGAGCGGGGGGGATCGTGCTGCGCGATGACCGGCCGGCGCTGCTTTATCGCCAGCACCCCGGCAACCTGATGGGCCGCAACGACACCCCGCGCGCGGCGCTGGCCCGGGCCGCCCGCCTGGGCGACGGCACCTTCCGGCGCTGGGTGGATGCCAATCTTGCCAACCTGGCTTCGGCCCAGGCCTTTCTGACGCCCGAGGCCCGCACCCGCCTTGCCATCTTTGCCGAGGCCCGCCAGGCCCCGGTGCCCGCGCGATTGCGCGGACTTGGCCGCGCGGGGATCTATCGCCAGACGCGCCGCGGCACGGCGGCGATGTGGACGGCGGCGGCCCTGGGGCGGCTCTGATCACTCGGCCAGGATCTGCGCCAGATAGCGGCCATAGTCGTTCTTGCGATACCGTTCGGCGAGCCGCCGCAGCGCCTCGCGGTCGATCCAGCCCTGCTGAAAGGCAATTTCCTCGGGGCAGCCGACCTGCGTGCCCTGGCGTTTTTCCAGCGTGCGCACGAAATTGCCCGCATCCAGCAGGCTGCCATGGGTGCCGGTATCAAGCCAGGCAAAGCCGCGGCCCATCAGCTCGACCGTCAGTTCGCCATCGGCCAGATACATTTCCAGCAGGCTGGTGATCTCCAGCTCGCCGCGCGCCGAAGGCTGCACCGCCCGCGCGCGTTCGGGGGCACTGCCGTCCAGGAAATAAAGCCCGGTCACCGCATAGGGCGAGGGCGCGATCTGCGGCTTCTCGATGATCGCCCGCACCTGGCCGCCGGGATCGAAATCCACCACGCCATAGCGTTCCGGATCGGCCACGCGATAGCCGAAGACCGTCCCGCCCGTGGGCCGCGCGCCGGCCGCCGCCATGAGATCGGTCAGCCCGTGGCCGAAGAAGATGTTGTCGCCCAGCACCATGGCCGAGGGTGCGCCCGCAAGGAAGGCTTCCGCCAGCAGATAGGCCTGCGCCAGCCCGTCCGGGCTGTCCTGGGTGATCCAGGTCAGGGCCAGCCCCCACTGGCTGCCATCGCCCAGAAGCCGCTGGAACTGTTCCTGATCGGCAGGGGTGGTGATGACCGCGATCTCGCGGATGCCGGCCAGCATCAGCACCGACAGCGGATAATAGATCATCGGCTTGTCGTAGATCGGCAGAAGCTGCTTCGAGATGCTCATGGTGATCGGATAAAGCCGGGTGCCGGATCCCCCGGCCAGGATGATGCCCTTGCGCGTCATGGCGCGTCCCTTTCCAGTTCCGCAATGATCCCGGGCAGCGCGGCGCGCCAGTCCGGACGGTCGATACCATGTGCCGCCCTCAGCGCCCGGCAGTCCAGCCGCGAGTTTCGCGGACGCTGCGCTGCGGTCGGCCAGTCGGCGCTGGCGATGGGCACGACCTGCGCCGCAAGCCCCGCCTCGGCCAGTATGGCGCGGGCAAATTCCGCCCAGCTTGCATCCGGCGCGCCGGCGAAATGAAAGGTGCCGCCCGGCCCGGTGCCCGCCGCAAGCCGTGGCGCCAGCGTGAGAAGCGCCGCGGCGATGGCCGCGGCCGGGGTCGGCCCGCCGATCTGGTCATCGACCACGCGCAGCCGGTCCTCTGCGCGGCCCAGCCGCAGGATGCTGCGCAGGAAGTTCGTGCCATGCGCCGAAAACACCCAGGAGGTGCGCAGGATCAGATGCCGCCCGCCGGCCACCCGCACCATCGCCTCGCCCGCGGCCTTGCTGCGGCCATAGGCCGAAAGCGGCGCCACGGGATGCGTTTCATCCATCGGCGCCGCGCCCGCGCCGTCAAAGACATAATCCGTGGACAGATGCAGCAGTGGCACCCCGGCCCGGGCGGCGGCCACGGCCATTTCGCCGGGCACCTCGGCATTCATGCGCCAGGCTGGTTGCGGCGCGGCCTCGGCGCGGTCCACGGCGGTGAAGGCCGCCGCATTGATCACCGCCTCGGCGCCCGATCCGGCGATGGCGCGGGCCGCGGCGCCCGGCTGTTCGAGATCCACCTCATCCCGTCCCGGGGCCGACAGCCGCCAGCCCGGCGGGCACAGCCGGCGCAGCTCGGTTCCCACCTGGCCGCTGCCGCCAAAGACCAGAAGCCTCATGCAGCCGATCCGCTGATGCCCAGCCGCTGCCCCACGCCGGCGCGGTTCTGCAGCGCCTGCCACCATGCCGGATTGTCCAGATACCAGCGCACGGTGCGGCGCAGCCCCTCGTCCAGCGTGACCGAGGGGCGCCAGCCCAGTTCGGTGCGGATGCGGCCGGGATCGATCGCATAGCGCAGATCATGGCCGGGGCGGTCGGCGACAAAGGTGATCAGCCGGTCATGCGGGGCCGATGCCGGCCGAAGGTCATCGAGGATCGCGCAGATCCGGCGCACCAGATCGATGTTGCGGGCCTCGTTCTCGCCGCCGATGTTGTAGCTGCGCCCCAGCGTGCCGCGCCTCAGCACGGTCAGCAGCGCATCGGCGTGATCCTCGACATAAAGCCAGTCGCGCACGTTTTCGCCCGTTCCGTAAACCGGGATCGGCGCGCCCGCCAGCGCGCGCAGGATCACCACCGGCACCAGCTTTTCGGGAAAGTGATAGGGGCCGTAGTTGTTCGAGCAGTTGGTCATCACCACCGGCAGGCCATAGGTTTCATGCCAGGCCCGCACCAGATGATCCGAGGCCGCCTTCGAGGCCGAATAGGGGCTGTTGGGCGCATAGGGCGTTTCCTCGGTGAAGAAGCCCGAAGGCCCGAGCGAGCCATAGACCTCATCGGTCGAGACATGGTGAAAGCGGAAGCCCTCGGGCCGGCCCGCGGCCTCCCAATACTGCCGCACCGCCTGCAACAGCGTGTAGGTTCCGGTGACATTGGTGTCGATGAAGGCGCCCGGCCCGTCGATCGAGCGGTCAACATGACTTTCGGCCGCCAGATGCATCACCGCGTCGGGGCGATGCCGCGCAAGGATCCGGTCAAGCGCCGCCCGGTCGCGGATATCGGCATGTTCGAAGGCATAGGCCGGATCGCCCGCGACATCGGCCACATTGTCCAGGCAGGCCGCATAGGTCAGCGCATCGAGATTGACGACCTCGAACCCCTGGCGCACCGCCAGCCGCACCACGGCCGAGCCGATGAACCCCGCCCCGCCCGTCACTAGTAGCTTCATGAACACGGCCCCGTGCTGATTCCGATTCCCGCATCTTGCGGGCATCTGTATCCCTGCGGCAAGCTATGCTAGCACCTGCGCGGAAGCTTACACAACCCTCGGTAGCCAAGCCCTCTCTGGCGGCCGGGCGACGGGCCGGGAAGGATGGCGATGCAGGCCAAGGCGCCGATACCACTGGTCATTCTGGGCGCCACCGGGCGGATCGGTCGCCTGCTTCTGCGCGCGCCGGGGCCCGAGATCGCGCCCATGCCGCAGACGCGCCACAGCCCGCCGCCGCCGGGATGGTTCCACTGGACGCCCGGCAGCGCCCTGCCCGCTGCGGCGCGGGGCGCGGTCCTGCTGCACCTGGCCGGGCCGACCCCGAGCGGCAGCGGGGGCGACTATGACGATCATCTGACGCTTGCCCGGGCGGGGCTTGCGGCCGCGCGGGCGGCGGGCGTGGCGCATGTGCTGATGGCCTCGTCCGCGGCGGTCTATGGCCGCCCGCCGCCCGGCAGCGTTCCGGACGAAGACAGCCCCTGCCGTCCGTTCACCGCCTATGGCGCGGCAAAGCTGGAGATGGAAAGGGCGCTCTGCGGTCCGGGCGTCACGCTGCTGCGCATCGGCAATGTGGCGGGGACGGATCTGCTGATGCGCAACGCGCTGCTGGCGACAGCGGCCGCACCGTTGCGCCTGGAACGCTTTGCCGACGGCCGCAGCGCCCGACGCGCCTATATCGGCCCCGGCACGCTGGCGCAGGTCATCACCACGCTTGCGCGGCGGGCCGCCGGGGGCCTGCCCCTGCCCGAGGTTCTGAACATCGCGGCACCGGGGCCGGGGGTGGAAATGGCGGCGCTTCTGGCGGCGCTTGCCGCCGCCGGCCGGCCGGTGCCGCATGACGATATCCCTGCCCCGCCGACGGCGCTGGCCGATCTGCCTCTGTGCACGGCGCGCCTTGCGGCCCTCCATCCCTTCACCGCCGATGACAGCTGCCCTGCCGCAATGGTGCAGCAATGGTTGCAGCTGAGCGTCCCGGCATGACACCCGCCAAACGCCTGTTCGATCTGATCGTGGCGCTGGGGCTTGCGGTGCTCCTGGCGCCGGTGATCGGCCTCATCGCGCTCCTGATCCTGCTGCGCGACGGCCGGCCGGTGTTCCATGTCTCGGAACGGATGCACAGCCCGGACCGGCCGTTCCGGCTGTGGAAGTTCCGCACGATGCGCGTCGTGGCCGATGACAGCGGCGTCTCGGGCGGGGACAAGGCCGCGCGGATCACGCCGCTGGGCCGCTTTCTGCGCCGCAGCCGCCTGGACGAGCTGCCGCAGCTGTGGAACATCCTGCGCGGCGACATGAGTTTCGTGGGTCCGCGCCCGCCGCTGCGCGCCTATGTTGACCGCTTCCCGGGCCTTTATGCCCGGGTGCTGAAGGCCCGCCCTGGCGTCACCGGCCTTGCCACGCTGGTCTATCACCGCCATGAGGAGCGCCTTCTGTCGCGCTGCACCAGCCCTGCCGAAACCGATGCGGTCTATGCCCGGGCCTGTGTGCCACGCAAGGCACGTCTGGACCTTCTCTACCTGGAAAACCGCAGCCTATGCCTTGATATCGTGCTGCTTCTGCGGACGCTGGCCCGGCTCATGCCGGATCGGCGGCGCTGAGATCCAGGATGCGGATGCCGCGATCCTCGGCCTGACAGGCCGCGAGCAGCCGCACCGCAAGATGGGTGCGCACATAGCTGGCGTGAAAGGCCGTGGGCGCGCGCAGGGCGATCCGCCCCTCCCCTGCCCCGGCGAACTGCAACCGGTCGATCCAGGTTGCGAACAATGCCGGATCCTGGCCGCGCAACCGCTGACGCACCCGCCCCCAGAGCGAGCGGTCCTCCTGTCCCCGCGGGGACGCAGCCGCGGGAAAGGGCAGGACCTCGGCGCCGGGCGACACCGGCGCCGGGCTGTCCTCGGGCCGGCCCGAAAGCCGCGCCTCGAAATCGCTGCCCACCGCCGCCCAATATGCCCGCGTCGCCGTCAGGATCACATCCGTCGCCAGCGCGTATTCCGCCACCCTGCCCCGGCTGGCCTGACGCCGCAGCCGCAGCCAGCCCAGATCGCGCAGCCGGGCCATCTCGCGCTTGACCGTGCGTTCGTCCACCGACCAGAGCCGCGCGATCTCGCGCTGGCCGACGGCAAGCTCGTCGCGCGCCCAGTTGTAGCGTGCTGTGATCAGTGTCAGCAGCCGCAGCACCAGCCGCTGTTCCTGCTTGCCCTGGGCCAGCGCATAGGCGCCCAGTGCCGTCAGCAGGTCATACTTGCGCGATGCGGCCCTGGGGCCGACTGCACGGATGACTGTCATCTCCGTCCTCGAATGCCTGTGCCGCGCCGGAACGCGGATCTGCCCTGGGGCGCTGCCCCGATTGTTCCGGGATCATGTCCCGGTGCTGCCGTCGCTGCACGAAGAGCCCGCCACCTTGCCGTGATCTCAACGCTCTTCGTCCCTCGGAAGCAATTTGCGTTGAGCGCGACGATTCTGTCAAGCCGTCTCTGCCTGGCGCCCCAAAACCGGGCGCATAACCCTTTTCAGACTCTGAAAAGCAGGTTTGAAAGGTATTGGGGGACAGCCTGCCTGTCACCCCATGGCCAAGCTTTTGTCCCCTCAGCGTCTTTTTCGGTGCCGATCCGTCCCGCCATCGCGCTGGCTGCGGATTCCGCGGCTTCTGCAGCCTGTCCCTGCGGGGACAAACGCGCCGGAGCAGGTAATTTGCGTCCTTCGGCGGTTTCGCAGATCCCACTATATTACCTTTTGCGTTTTTTGCAAATCGCGCGTAAATCGGTTTCAGATAAAAATCTACGTTGGAGGCGGGGCAGATGTTCTCCCATGAAGACCTGAGCCGGATGCAGGCGCAGTCGCTCAAGATGCAGGGCTGGATCCGGCAGCAGACCTATTCGCCGCAGATGGAAAAGACCCTGCGGCGCTTTTCAAGCTGGGAGCTGGGCGAGCTGATCTTCCGCGTCAACCAGTCCACCCTGCGCGGGCGCATGGCCGCCGACCCGTCCCTGCCGCAGGGGCTGGTCGAGGAGGACGGCCGCCAGCGCTGGTTCACGCTGGAAGAGATCAACGACCTGCGCCGCAAGCTGAAGATCAACCGCAAGTCGCTGATGCCGGTGCGCCCCGCGGGCAAGCGCGCGATCCGGGCCGCCATCGCCAATTTCAAGGGCGGCGCCGGCAAATCGACCGTGGCGCTGCATTTCGCCCATGCGGCGGCGCTGGATGGCTATCGTGTGCTGGCGGTGGATTTCGATCCGCAGGCGACGCTCAGCCATTCGATGGGTCTGTCGGATGTGGCCGAGGAATTCACCGTCTGGGGGATCATGGCCCGCGATCTCATCCGCGAGACCGAGCGCATGAATGCGGCCGCGCGGGGGGCGGAAAGCGGCGCCTCGCTTCCGCAGCGCCGCCTGCCCGCGCAGATCACCGAGATGGGCCTTGCCGATCTGCGCGCCAAGGATTTCATCAAGCCGACGTCCTGGCCCACGATCGACATCATCCCCTCCTGCGCGAATGCTGCCTTTGTCGAGTTTGCCAGCGCGCAGTATCGGCATCTGAATCCCGAATGGTCGTTCTTCGCCTCGGTTGCGCGCTATCTCGATACGCTGCCGGCCGATGCCTATGATCTGGTGATCTTCGATTGCCCGCCGGCGATCGGCTATCAGTCGATGAACGCGGTCTTCGCGGCCGATGTGCTCTATATCCCCTCGGGCCCCGGCTATTGGGAATATGACAGCACCACCTCGTTCATCGGCCAGCTGGGCGAGGCGCTGGGGGATCTGTCGCAATTCGCGGGCATCGTCCCCGCGGGGACAATGCAGTTGCCCAAGGCCTTTCTGGATGTGCGCTTCCTGCTGACGCGCTACGAGCCCAACAACGATCTGCACCGTGCGATGTATTCAGCATTCAAGAAGGTTTTTAATGATAGGGTGACCGAGAACCCGATCGAGATGACCCGCGCGGTCGAACAGTCCGGACGCTTCCTGTCCTCGATCTACGAGACGGATTACCGCGAAATGACGCGCGAAACCTGGCGGCGCGCCCGTGGTTCCTTCGATCGGGCCTATGAGGAATTCCGCGGCCATCTTCTGGCCGCCTGGGACAAGCTGGAGACTGAGTCATGAGCAAGCGGCGGATCTTCGACATCGACTTCCCTGAAACCGATGCGCCGGCGGGGGCGGCTGTCCCCGCGGGGACAGAGCTCGAGCACCGGCGCGGCCCGATGGCCGCCGCCATCGTCGAAAATGCCGAGGCGCTGCGCGAACGGCAGGCCGCGGAAGCGGCGATCCGGGCCGAGAATGACCGGCTGGCGCATGAACATGTGCGGCTGAAGAAGCTGGGGCTGATCGTCGATCTGGTGCCGCTGGATCAGATCCGGGTGGACAAGCTGACCCGCGACCGGGCGCAGGCGCGCGATCCGGAACTGGACGAGCTGAAGGAAAGCATCCGCGCCATCGGCCTGTCGAACCCGATCCGGGTGGAACAGGCCGATGAAGGCTATGAGCTGGTGCAGGGCTTCCGCCGGCTCAGCGCCTATCGCGAACTGCTGCAGGAAACCGGCGATCACGACCGCTATGGCCGCATCCCCGCGGGGCTGATCGCGCGCGGCGAAACGCTTGAGGCGCTCTATCGCCGCATGGTCGATGAAAACCTCGTGCGGCGCGACATCTCCTTTGCCGAAATGGCCGAGCTGGCGCGGGCCTATCTGGCCGATCCCGACACGCCGGCGACCAGTATCGACCAGGCGATCGCGCAGCTTTACGGCTCGGCCGGGCGGCAGAAGCGCGTCTATATCCGCAACTTCGCGGCGCTTCTGGACCGGATCGGTGGCAGCCTGCATTTCCCCGAGGCGATGCCGCGGGCGCTTGGGCTGTCGCTGCTCAAGCGCATCGAACGCGAGCCCGGCCGCGCCAGTGCGGTGCAGAAGGCCCTGCAGGCGCGGCCCGAGCGGACCGACGAGGAAGAGCTTGCCATCCTGCGCGCCCATGCCGACGCGGTGGCGGGGATCCTGGAGCCCGAGCCTGCGGCGAAGGGCCCCAAGCGGTCGGGCGGCAATCCCGGGGCGCGGACCAGCCTGCGCGTGGATTGCGGCAGCGGCGCGATCGCGCGCTGCGTGGCCACCGACGGCCGGGTCGAGCTGCGGATGGAGCGCGACTTCTCGGCCGTGGACCGCCGCCGCCTGGAAGAAGCCGTTGCCGCCTTCATGGCGGCGCTGGAGGACTGACCCTTCAGTAAACCGCAAAACGGCCGCCAAATGAGGATTTGGCGGCCGTTTTCTTGTGCGCCAGGGATATTCCGGGGATGCGTGCATCTGTCCCCGCGGGGACGCTAGACCCGTTCCAGCACGAGGAAGGTGAAAAGACCCAGGGGCGGCACACTGGTTTCCGACTTGATGCGCAGCCGAGGCTCGCCCAGCACCCGGTCACGGGGAAAATCGGGATGCCAGCCTAGTTGATCGGCCAAGGGCGCCATGCCGCGCTCGATACGCGCAAGCAGCCCGGTCTCGCGGGCGAAGTGATTGAGGATCAGAACCTCGCCCCCCGGCTTGCAGACCCGCGCCATTTCCGACACCACCCGTTCCGGCTCGGGCACCACCGAAACCAGATACATGGCGACGACGGTATCGAAGGTCGCGTCGGGGAAATCGAGCTGCCGCGCATCCATCTGCCGCAGTTCCTTCACATGCGACAGACCTTCTTCCCGAACCTTGGCCTGCGCCTTGGCCAGCATCTCGTGCGAAAAGTCGATGCCCGTGACCGAAAGGGCGGGGCTGTATTGCGGCAGCGACAGGCCGGTGCCGACGCCCACTTCCAGAAGCGAGCCCTGGCGCGCATTGACATGGGCCACGGCGCGGCGACGGCCGGCACGGGTGATCCGCCCGAAGGTTCCGTCATAGACCGGCGCCCAGCGGCGATAGGAACGCGTGATGGCGTCGATATCCATAAAACTTCTCCTCGTTACTGTGGGTCGGGCAGGCCGGAACGCTTCCTTGTGATGAGGGCATAGCCAAGGGTGATGACATAGGCGCCCGACAGCAGGATCATCAGCAGCCAGAACCGGGTAAAGACCAGCCCTCCGACGACGACCATTCCGATCAGCACCGGCGCCACCTGGTCGCGCCGGATCCGGATCGCCTTGGGCGAGGGGGTCGGCAGGCGGCTGATCATCGCCCAGGCCACCAGCGCCAGCCAGGGGCCGACCAGCCAGGGCATCTGGCGCAGATTCAGCACGCCTTCGGCCGTCAGGAACAGCGGCACCAGCGCCAGAAGCGCGCCGGCCGGGGCGGGGACGCCGGTGAAATGCGGCCGGCCGACCCCCTGGGGTTCCTCGCGGCTGACGTTGAACCGCGCCAGACGCAGGCAGCAGCAGATCACATAGATCAGCACGAACAGCCAGCCGAGGTCACGCATCCCCGTCAGCGCGAACTGGTAGATCAGGATCCCCGGCGCCACTCCGAAGTTCAAGAAGTCCGAGAGCGAATCAAGCTCGGCGCCCATCTGGCTGGTGGCATTGATGCGCCGGGCGATCAGCCCGTCCAGCCCGTCGATCAGCGCCGCGAAGATGATGAGCGAGGCCGCGAATTCATAGCGCCCCATCATCACGAAACGGATCGCCGTCAGCCCCGCGCAAAGCCCGAGGATGGTGATCATGTTCGGCAGCAGATGCAGGAAGGGCAGACGGTCGCGGCTCAGGCGGCGGCGGGGCTTGCGCATCGGTCAGTCCATCCGGGACGGGCGCGGGCCCTCGGCCGAGGCCATGTCGGCCAGCACCGTTTCGCCGGCGATCGTGGTCTGGCCGATAGAGACCAGCGGCGCCACGCCCTCGGGCAGATAGGTATCCAGCCGCGACCCGAAGCGGATCATGCCGAAACGCTCTCCGGCCCCCAGCGCCTGGCCCTCCTTCACCTCGCACAGGATGCGCCGCGCCACGAGGCCGGCGATCTGCACCACGGCGATGCTGCGCCCGTCCTCCATCCGGATGGCAAGGCTGTTGCGTTCGTTGTCGGCGCTTGCCTTGTCAAGCGAGGCATTCAGGAACTTGCCCGGCCGATAGGCGATGCGGGTCACGATGCCCGGCACCGGTGCGCGGTTCACATGGCAGTTGAACACGTTCATGAAGACGCTGACCCGGGTCATCGGGTCGGGGCCAAGGCCCAGTTCTTCAGGGGGCACGGCAGGCTCGATCAGCGACACCACCCCGTCGGCCGGGCTGAGGATCAGCCCGTCGCGCAGGGGCGTCACCCGCGCCGGATCACGAAAAAAGTAGTAACACCAAACGGTTAGACCAACTCCGATCCAGCCGAGAATCTCGGACAGGAAGAACAGCACAAGCGTGACCGCCGCGAATATGGCGATGAACTTGTACCCCTCGCGGTGAATGGGCTTGACCACGGTCGAGATGAGATCAACGGACATCGGCACCTTCTGTATGTCGCGGTTTTCCCCTCTTAGCCCAAGGGCGCCGGCAAGAAAACCGCCCCTGCGCGCTGGCGGTAACCGATCGTCAACACGAATGGGTCAGGATTCGCGGGCCGGAATTGGCCGGTGCCCTGCCGGAGATGCCGCCGCGCGGGATGAGAAGGAATAGACCATGATCCGTTTTTCCCCCGATGCCGACAACGCCCGGGCGGTTCTTGCCGGGCTGAAACGCTCGCAGGCCGTCATCAGCTTCCGGCCCGACGGCACCATCATCGCCGCGAACGAGAACTTCCTGTCCGCGGTCGGCTATTCGCTGACGGAAATCCAGGGCCGGCACCACAGCATGTTCGTCGATCCGGCCTGGCGCGACAGTGCGGAATATGCCGCCTTCTGGCAGCGCCTGGGCGCGGGCAACCACGATGCAGGTCAGTATCTGCGCCTTGCCAAGGGCGGCCGGAAGATCTGGATCGAGGCCAGCTACATTCCGGTTCTGGATGCGCGCGGCAAGGTCGTTCAGGTCGTCAAGTTCGCGACCGACATCACCGCCCGCACCATGCGTCTGGCCGATCTGGAAGGGCAGGTGGCGGCGCTCAACAAGTCGCAGGCGGTCATCAGCTTCGAGCTTGACGGCACGGTGATCGACGCGAACGCCAATTTCCTTGCCACCCTCGGCTATTCGCTTGCGGAAATCCAGGGCCGGCATCACAGCATGTTCGTCGATCCCGCGCAGCGCGCCTCGCCCGAATACCGCGCCTTCTGGGCCAAGCTGGCCAGCGGCCAGTTCGACCGCGGGCAATACCGGCGCATTGGAAAGGGCGGGCGCGAAATCTGGATCGAGGCCTCCTACAATCCCATTCTCGATGCCGAAGGCACGCCCTGCAAGGTGGTCAAGTTCGCCACCGACATCACCCGCCAGATCTTGCTGATGCGGGATCTCAAGCGGCTTATCGATACCAACTTCGCCGAGATCGATCATGCGATCGGAAATCTTACCCGCCAGTCGCAGGCCGCGATGGGGGCGGTGCAGGGCACCAGTTCCAGCTTCCAGTCCGTCGCCGCCGCCTCCGAGGAGATGAGCGCCTCGCTTTACGAGATCGCCGACAGCATGGCGCAGTCGCGCAGCGCGGCCGAAACCGCGCAGGGCAGTGTCGAGCGGGCCGACCGCGCGACGCAGCGCCTTGCTGACGCGACCCGCGCCATGAGTTCGATCGTCGAGCTGATCCAGAGTGTCGCCAGCCAGATCAACATGCTCGCGCTGAATGCCACGATCGAATCCGCGCGCGCGGGCGAAGCCGGACGCGGCTTTGCCGTGGTGGCGAACGAGGTCAAGAACCTTGCCGGACAGGCGGCGCTTGCCACCCGCAACATCGTGACCGAAATCGAGAACGTGCAGGGTGTTGCCACCGATGTGGTCGGGTCGCTGCAGGACATCAAGTCGTCGATCACCGCCCTGCGCGACAGTGTCACCACGACGGCCCATGCCGTCGATCAGCAGAGCGCCGCCACCGATGAAGTCGCGGCAAGCATGCAGAGCGCCTCGGCGGCGGTCAGTGGCATCGGACGGAACATCACCGAAATCACCAGTGCCATTCACCAGACCGCGGGCATAATCGGCACCACCCGCGACGCCGCGCAGGTTCTGGCGCGATAGGCACCGCCACGAGATCGCGGGCCGGGCATTGGTGCGGCAGCGCGCCGACGTTGTGCTGTCTGCGCGCGCGCTTTTGCCACTGGCGCGCGCGGCTGTACAACCGCCGCATGAATCGTGTTGAACTGCGCTGCAGTTCGGGCTGTATTGCGAAGGGCACCGACTTCGGATGCAATGCGTGAGGTAAATGTGACCAGGTTCCAGACATGCCGCCGCGGGCGGCGTTTTCCGGCTGCGGGAAGATGCAGCTGATGAAGGATATGTCCCCGAAATTTCCCGGAGCCTGCGGTGCATATTGATTTCTGCTTCATCGACAGCCAGGAGCGGCTGATCGCCACCGGCTGGAGCCTCGAGAGCGACCCCGGCCTTGGCCTTCAGATCGGCGCGGAACGGCTGGCGCCGCTTGTGCTGGAACGCCACGCCCGCCAGGATCTGCGCAGCAGCGAGCCCTTCGGCTGGATCGCCGTCTTTGCGCTTGGCGAAGTTGCGGGCGCGGGCGAAGAGCCGATCTTTCTCGAATCGCAGGGCGCCGTGGCCGAGATTGCCCCCGACCGGCTGTTCGAGGATGAGCCGCGCCTGGTCGAGATCGGCGTGGACGAGGTCTTTGCCGCCTATGTCCGGCTGGTCGCGGCGGGCGCGATCGGGGTGCCCGGCGAAGACCCAGCGCGTCTGGTGCGGCTGCGGCTGCGCGCCCGGCAGGTCAGCGCGCTTGAAGCCGATGATTTCGCCCTGTCGGTCGATCGCTGTCAGGTTTCGCCCAGCGGCGAGGGATTGATCGTCGGCTGGTTCCTGGGCGCCGGGGCAGGGGGGGCGCCCCTGGTGGCGCTGGCCATGGATGCCCGGCAGGTGGTGCCGGTGACGCTCGCGGCCAACAGCCTGCGCCGTGACGATCTGCACGCCTATGCGCCGCGCTACCGGTTTACCGGGACTGACGGGTTCTGCGGCGCCTTCCGCCTGCCCGAACCGCCCGAAGGCCCGGTGCGGGTGATCCTGATGCCACCGGGCGAGGAGGGCATGCTGCTTGCCGCCCCGGCCGAGCCGCAGCCGCCGGCACGGATCGCGCGCAGTTTCTGCGAGATCGCGCCGGGGCTGGCCGATGCCGCCCAGCGACAGGCGCTGCGCCGGGTGCTGGTGCCACCCACCATGCCCGACCTGCCGGCGGAGCCGCCCCCGACAGATGCCCCGGCCGGCGCGGGGGTGCTGCTGATCCTGGATCACGACCTGTCCGATTGCGATCTGCGTGACGTGCTGCGCAAGCTTCTGGCCGATATCGACGGCCCGGTGCAGCTGCATCTTCTGCGTCCGGCCATGAGCCCGGTTCTGGAACAGGCGCTGCGCGGCGCCGATCACGAAGAGGGCAGCGGGCGGCTGACGCTTGCGGCCGTGTCGCTGACGGCCATGACGCCCCTGTCGGCCGCGCGTCGGGTGGTGTTCGGACGCAGCTCGACGCTGTTCCAGATGGATCTCGCGCCGCTTCTTGCCGCGGCCGCACCCGCCGCGGCGCTGGTGCTGGATCCGATCGGCACGATCGACGGCGCCATGTCACCTGCCGCGCTGCTGCAACGCTTCGAACGCGATGTGCTGCCCTTCGCCGCCGCGATCGACGGCGCCCTGTTCGCCAGCCTTCTGCGCAGGGCGCCGCGCGGGTTCCTGACCCTGGAAGCGCAGTTGCGCCTTCTGCTGGAGGGGCTTGCGGCGACGGGCGGGCTGGATCTGCGCCGCGCCGACATGCACCGCTACTTCGCCGGCCGCGCGGGGCCCCATGCCGAAACCTTCCCCGGTGCGCTTGACTGGCACGCCTGGGACGCCGCCACGCGCAGACTGATGGCAGAGGCCAGCCAATGACCCGCACCGTGATCGTTTCCCATTCCCATCCGGCCCTCAAATACGGGGGCGGAGAGGTTGCGGCCTATCGCCAGTTCGAACATCTGGAAAGCCTGGGCGAGGATGTCTATTTCGTGGGCTCGACCATCGGCCCCGAGGACAGCGACAAGTTCTTCGGCGCCACGCAGCAGGTGGTCAGCTTCGGCCCGCGCGATTTCTGCCTGCGCGGCCGCGGCATGGACGGCTTCATCATGGAGCAGGGTCAGATCGACGACGAGGACTGGATCGTCGAATTCCTTTCTGCCTTCCGCGGCGATGTCTATCACTTCCACCATTTCTGGAACATCGGCGCCGGCACGATCCGGCGCCTGCGCCGGGCCCTGCCGGCGGCGCGTTTCATCTGCACGCTGCACGAGATGACGGCGATCTGCGCCAACCACGGCCAGATGGTCAAGACATCGGGCGAACTGTGCTATGCCGCAAGCGAGGTTGCCTGCGCCGCCTGCCTGCCGGGCCGCAGCCCGATGGATTTCGTGCTGCGGCGTGCACGGCTGCGGGAACTGCTGGACGGTTTCGACGTGCTGCTGTCGCCCAGCGTCTTTCTGCAGAAACGGTTCGAGGACTGGGGCCTGCCCCCGGGCCGGGTCAAGGTGATCGAGAACGGGCTGGACTATCCCGCCCTTGTCGGCGCGGAAACCGAAGAGAGCCTTGCCCGCAAGAGCACGCGCTTTGCCTTCTTCGGCCAGGCGACGCCCACCAAGGGGCTGGATGTGCTGATCCGGGCCGCCAACCTGATCGAGGAGGTGCGGTCCGAGGCCGAGGCCGGCCCGCCGGTGCAGATCGAGGTCTATGGGCTGGATCAGTCCCGCTTCGCCACGCTCTGGCCCGAGCTGAAGATCCCCGAGTCGGTTCGGTTCCGCGGCCGCTATCGTCCGCAGGACTGCATCGGCATCATGCAGGGCTATGGCTGGATCATCATCCCCTCGATCTGGTGGGAAAACTCGCCCGTGATCATTCAGGAGGCCCGCGCGGCCGGCACGCCCATGATCGCCTCGGACATCGGCGGCATGGCGGAAAAGACCGACGGATGGGGCCTGCAGTTTGCCGTGGGCGACCCGGCCGCGCTGGCCACGACGATCCTGTCGGTTCACGGACGGCCCGAGATTCTGGCAGACTTCAAGCGCCGCATCACGCCGCCGCTTGACCTGGCCGGCTTCGTGCAGGAGTGGAAGACCCTGTGCGACCTGTCGTGACGGTCGCACCCCTAGCAAGACGGATGGACGCATGACACTCGACACCTGGAAAACAACCACTCTCGAGGCGTATCTGGAGGCGCATCAGCCGCCGGCGCTGACTGTTTTCCAGCATATTCCCAAAACGGCCGGTTCCTCGCTTGTCGCCGAGATGAACCGCCATATCGGCCATTACACCCCGATCGAGATCGACTACAACGATCCCGACCCCGACGTGCATCAACGCGTCAACAAGGCGGTCGCGCGGTTTCTGGACGCCTGGACGCCCGAGGAAACGCGCTGCACGTCGGGACATATCTTCCGCGAACAGGTCGAGCAGATCCTCGCGCGAGTGCCGGATGTGGGGCTGTTCACCTTCCTGCGGTCGCCCGTCGCGCGGTTCGTTTCGGACTATCGCTATCAATGCACGGTGGATCACCCCGGGCATGAGGATTTTCTGCGCCGTTTTCCCACGATCGAGCATTATCTTGATGCGACCTATGAAATGAACAAGATGTGCCGCTACCTTATCGGCAAGGATGTTGCGGTTGAGGACGGGATCGCCTTCGTGGAAAGGAATTTCCACTTTGTCGGTATCCAGGAAATGTATCCGATGTCCTTCAACATTCTCATGCGGCTTCAGGGTGTCGATGCCTTGCCCACCGAACGCGTGCGGCAAACCAAGGCCATCGCACAGAACGAAGTCGCGCTGAGCGACACGCTGGTCGAGGAAATCCTTGCCCGAAATGCAAAGGATGCGGCGCTTTATGACCATTTCCACAAACTCTTGCTGTCACGTCGGGATCAGTGGCGGGAAATGATCGGCGCGAACTGATTCCCTTCGCAAGGCGCCCGCATATTCGGCATAATCAGGCGACGAAAGGGCAGGACGGAAATCCGCCCGTCACGCCGTTCGGATTTGGCGAACTGTTGCAATAATTTCGCTTGCCGGAGCGCCGATTCGGCAGGTTTATCTAAAACGTGATATAACCGCGTCGAATCAACCCGAACGACCCGTGACGCGGCGGGGAACCGTGAAAGAGTAAACGCATGACGATCTACGAGACTGCGATCCGGAATTTCGAGGCGGCGGCCGATATCCTGACGACGCTTCAGGCGTCGCGGGTAAACATGCTCTCACAGGCGCTGGACAGCATGATCGGTCGCCCGAAAGCCGTCCTGTCCGAGGGATACAACGACATCGGCCTGAGCTTCGGCCTCTGCCTTCCCGCCGGCAAGCGCGGAGATCTTCTCAAGGGTTCCGAAGAGGATACGTCGGTCGAGATCCGCACCTCGGGCATCAGCTGGATGACGCTTGAGGGCGTGGTGCCTGCGAATACCGTGGCTGGCCAGGTTTATCTGGAGATCGAGGCGCAGGGCGAAAGCACCGTCGTTGCCGATGTCTTCATCCGTGAAATCCGTGCGGGTGCCGCCGTTGACGGCCCTCTGCACGAATGGCGCATTTCGCCCGACGGGGTTTCGGTTTTCAAGCTGGCGCTGCCCGAGTCGGATGAACCCGGTGCGGTTTCGCGCCGTGTGATCGTGCATCTGCGCCAGCCGCCGCGCCGTCTTGTCCTGCGCCGTTTCGCGATGACCTTGTTCTGAGTTTACTGCCGCCGGCAGGAATCATATTTCCCCTCAGGGCCGTATCTTCGGATGCGGCCTCTTTCATATCGCGCTGACGGAAATAACGATGCTGGCGATCAGCCCATTGCGTCGCGCGGGGATGATCCCTAAACCTTGGGATGTTCAGGCAAATGCTGCACCAGCGGATGCGGTGCTGCCATGTCACAAGGCGCGCGGGGTTAATGTTGTTCAGATGATAAGAGTATTCCTGGTCGCCGAAGATCTGCGCGATGCGGTGCGTGCAGTTGTTCCCGAGGATGTCATCCTGGCCGTGTTGCAGGCCTCGGAACCGGCGGGCCGGATCACCATGCCCGAGCCCGAACCGGGCTGGAACGTCACAGCGGCCATCGCCCGCGAGCAGGAGGCCGATCAGGTGCGCGCGGCGCTGGAGGGCAGCGCCTATCACGGCACGCCGGTTGTCGCGGTCGCCCATAACCGCCCCGATGATCTTGCGCGCGATCTCATGGCGCTGCTGCTGCGGGACATGCGCGCCGCCGAGGCGGATGCCGGAGAGGCCCGGGCCGCTGCCGCCGTGCTGCGCCGCGAGAACATGACCCTGAACAGCCGTTTCCGCGCGGTCGAGAGCTTCCTCTATGCGCTTGGCAACCCGGAGTTTTCGCAGGCCCTGTCCTGGCAGGGTGGCGCCGCATCGGTGCAGATGGCGCCCGGCAGCAGCCTGAGCCAGGCGCTGCCGCTGAATGCCGTGGGCATTGCTGCGGTGGATCTGTGGTTTGCCGAGGTCCTGGGCCCGGCGCTGTCGGATCTCGAGGTCGCGCTTGTGGATGCGGCGGGGGTGCGCAGCCTCTTGCATCCGCTGGTTCCCGATGTCGAAACCGGCTGGCTGCGGTTTGCCCTGTCGGAACCGCTGGCCGGGCAGGGGCGCGACTGCCGGCTGGAGCTGCGCTGGTCGGGCGAACGCGCCCTGCGGCTGGGCCTGGGCCTTCCGGTTCCCGACCGGCGCTTTGCCGCGACGACCGAGGGTCGCGCCCTGTCCGAAACGCTGGCGCTGCGGGTCTGGAAAAGCCTGCCGGGCGTGCGCCTGCCCGCACCGGCGCCGATCCTGCCGACCGGGCGGCTTGTGGAGGTGGGGTCTGCGGAACTGGTGCTGCCCGCGCGGCTGCCGGCGCCGGCCCTTCTCGCCCAGCCGAACAACGTGCAGGACCATGTCTCGTCCGAGTTCTGGCACAACGAGAATGCGATCATCGTGCATCCGTCGCGTCAGGGGGCGGTCTGCGCGATCGTGCGCGATATCGAGGTGGGGCGCGTCAGCCATGTCTCGGCGCTGGTCAATGTCGGCCATGCGCGGGCGCCGGCGCTGAACTTCTGCATCGGCATCGCGCCGCAGGGGGCGGTGGACGAGGACGGGCTGTGGCAGCGGCGCATGGGCGCCTGGCTGACCGGCCTGCCCGCGCATGGCTGGGGCGAGGTTCATGCCTTCGCGCCCGAGCCGATCGAGGGCCGGATGGATCTGCTTCTGGCCACGGCGCTGGCAACGGATGGCCCCAATGACATGAGCTGGGGCCTGTTTCGCGGCTTTCGCATCGGCCAGGCGGAGCCCGGCGCATGAGCGGTCGCGTCACCGTCGTTGTGCCCGTGCATGGCCATCCGGCGCTTCTGGATGACGCGCTCGGCTCGGTCTATCGCGAGATGGAGAGCGGCGTCATCACCCGGGTCATCGTGGTCGAGGACGGTTGCCGCTTTGTCGAGACGCGGCGCAGCCTTGCCGCCTGGCAGGCCATCCTGGGTGACCGGCTGCTGGTGCTGCATATCGCCAATTCCGGGCTGAGCGCGGCGCGCAACCGCGGGATTGCCGCAGCGCTGCGCATTGATCCGGAACTCGAGGCAGTCTTTCTGCTGGACGCCGACAACCTGCTGGCCGAGGGCGGGGCGGCGGTGTTCCGGCAGATGCTGGAGAGCCAGCCCGACAGCGACTGGTTCTACCCCGAGTTCGATTTCTTCGGGCAGGATGGCCATTATATCACCGAGCGCAGCCCCGACCTTCTGTTTCACGCCCATATCAACATCTGCGAGGCGGGCAGCCTGATCCGCCGCCGGGTATTCGAGGCGGGGGTCCGCTTTGATGAAACCATGCGTCGCGGCTATGAGGATTGGGATTTCTGGCTGCAGGCCGCGCAACAGGGTTTTCGCGGTGCGCCGGCGGGCCAGCCGATGCTGCTCTATCGCAAGCGCCCGGTCAGCATGCTCAGCAATTCCCACGACCAGGACACGAGCCTGCGCAAGTATCTTGAGGACAAGCACCGCTGGCTGTTTTCGACCCCGGCGCTGCTGGCGCGCGAGGCGGAGCTTTATCCGCGCTATGCGATCCTGGAAGGGCAGGGGGGGGCGCTGCGGCTGTGCACCGATCCCGACCGGCCGCGCGCCATCACCGCCGATGGCTACGAGGAAATGGTCTATGCCCATGCCGCCGATCCCTTCAGCCATCATGCGCCCGCCTATCTGATCTGCCTGCGCGACGGGGTTTCGGACCGGCTGGAGACGCAGGGGCTGTTGCGCAACGTCCTGTGGCAGTTCGAACGGCGGCTGACGCGGGCCGAGGGCGGGCCGGGCTTCGATCTGCTGTTTCTTGATCCTGGCGAGGATGGGCTGCGGATCACCCGGGACGCCGGAGCACCGGACCGGCCGGCCGACGGGGTGGCGATTTCGCTCGCGGCGCTTGAAAGCATCATGCAATCGGCCGATCACGACTGGATCCGCCAGATCGACTTCGTGCCGAACCCCTATGGCCCCAGCAGCTGGTCGCTGGCGCTGGAGGGGATGGCGCCGCTGGATCCGACGTCGGCGGGGGCGACAGAAATCCTGCGCAATCTGCTGATGCAGCTTGCCCGCAGCCGGTTCCGTCCGGCATGCGAACAAAGCTGGACCTGGCGCGAGATTGGCGGCGCCGCGCCGCGCGACATGGCGGTCGAGATCCCGCGCAAATCCACCGGCGGCGGCGTGGTCTTTCCGCTGCTCAAGGCCGAAGGGCGGCGCGACATCGCCTTTGTCGTGCCGATCTTCGATTTCGGCGGGGTCGAGAAGGTCGCCGCAAGCCTGGCGCGGGAATTCGCCGCCGACGGGGACCGCTGCCACCTGATCGTCGCCTCCGACCGGCCGATCCGCCGCGACGGCTGGACGCTGGACGGGTTCGAGACGGTCAACTGGTTCCCCGATCCCAGCGCGATCGACTGGACCGGGCCGGAATATCTTGGCACGGCGGAACCAAGCTGGGGCAACTGGCATGAACGGGCCGATCTGATCGGACTGCTTGCGGCGATGGATGTGGTGATCAACGCTCATTCGGGGGCGTTCCACAAGGTTGCCGACCGGCTGCGGCGCAGCGGTGTGGTGACCATAGACCATGAACACCTGGTGGAACGCAGCACCTATGGCCGCGGGTACGGGCCGCCGCTGCTCGCCCTGGCATATGAATATGCCTATGACCTGTTCCTGACCTGTTCGCAGTCGCTGCGGATCTGGCTGCATGCCAACGGCATTCCGGCCGAGAAGCTTCTGCCGGTGGTCAATGCCCCCGGCTACCCCCTGAGCGCCGAACGTCAGGCCGAGGTTCTGGCCGCCCGTGCCGCGCGCGATCCCGAAGCGCCGTTGCGGCTGCTGTTCCTCGGGCGGCTGGACCCGCAGAAAGGCGTCGAACGGCTGCGGGCGGTGTTCGAGGCGCTGCATCTGCAGGACCCGGGCATCCGCTTTACCGTCGCGGGCCAGTCGATCATCGGCCAGCCTCAGGCGGCGCTGTCCTTTCCGCCCGGCACGCGGATGCCCGGCCCGGTGCGCGGTGCCGAGGCGCTGACGGCGCTGCTGGCCGAGACCGACATCCTGGTGCTGCCGTCCTATTACGAAGGGCTGCCGCTGTCGGTGCTTGAGGCGCAGCGCTGCGGCGTGGTGGTTGTGGCCACCGATGCCGGCGCGATGGAAGAGGCGATCGAGGACGGGGTGACCGGCTTCATCGTGCCTCAGGAAGGCTGCGTCGAGGCGATGGTGGCCCGGATCCAGGCGCTGAACACCGACCGCGCGACCCTGCGCACCGTGTCGGAGGCCGCCGCCCGGGAAACCCGCACCTGGGCGCAGGCGATGGAGCCGCTGCGCTACTGGTTCGAACTGCGCGCGCGCGAGCCCGAGGGCTGAGGCACCTCAGCCCGGATCGGGCAGCCCCATGCGGCGGCGCAGCGCGCAGATGACTTCGGCCGCCTCGCCGGGTTCGAGCACCTGGATATCAAGCAGATCCATGTGCCGCAGGCCCATCAGCGCCAGAAAGCCCAGGGTGGCAAGTTCGGGGTCGGAAGCATTGGCGCGGATCCGGTCCAGAAAGCGGCGCTCATAGCGGCGCACCGGGTCAAGCAGGCCGGGATCCTCGGCCAGCGCCGCAAGAAGCCCCGAAGGCGGTGGCGAGCCGCAGAGCCGGTCGCGCAGACAAAGATCCATATAGGCCGACAGCACGCTGTTGGGCCGGCCGCTGCCTTCTTCCGCCGTCAGCGCCGCGTCGAACCGGCCCAGAAAATCCTCGACCAGCGCCTCCAGAAGCTTGTTCTTGGACGAGAAATGATACAGCAGGCCGCCCTTGGACACCCCGGCCCGGGCCGCGACGGCCTCGAGCGAGATATTGCCCGGCCCCGACGCCCGCGCCAGTTCGGCAGCGGCGGCAAGGATCTTTTCACGTGTGTCGTTCTTCTTCTGGCTCATCCGCACGTCGCTTGACATTACCGTCCGGACGGTACAGTACTGCGTTCCGGGAATACAAGCTCTATTTCGCAGAGGGCCATCGCTCAGGCGGAGCCCCAGGAAAGGACCCTCATGGTCAAGCGCCTCATCATCGTCATTGTCCTTCTGGCCCTGGTGGCGGGCGGGCTGATCGGGTTCAACCTGTTCCGCGACCGGATGATCACCGAGTTCTTTGCCAACATGCCGGTGAACCCCTCGACGGTTTCGACGGTCGAAGCGCAGCCGCGTGGCTGGCAACCGACGCTGTCGGCCATCGGTACCGTCAATGCCGCCCAGGGCGTCGATCTCACGGTCGAGGCCGCGGGCGTGGTGCAGGAGATCCTGTTCCAATCCAACACCGAGGTCGAGGCCGGACAGGTTCTGCTGCGGCTGGACGATGTGGTGCAGGCGGCCGATGTGACGGCCGCCGCCACGCAGCAGGATCTTGATCGGCTGAACCTTGAACGCGCCCGCGAACTGCAGGGCCGCGGCGTTGCCACAAGTTCGGCGCTGGATGCGGCCGAGGCTGCCGCCCGCGCCTCGGAGGCGCAGCTCGCCCGGGCCACGGCGCTGCTGGAACAGCGGCAGCTGGACGCACCCTTTGCCGGCACGATCGGCCTGCCGCGGGTCGATCTGGGCCAGTATATCAGCCCCGGCACCGTGGTGGCGACGCTCCAGGATCTCGAGACGATGCGTGTGGATTTCTCGATGCCGGAACAGCAACTGCCCTATCTGGCCATCGGTCAGGCGCTGCATGTGCGCATCGAGGGGCTGGATCACAACTTTGACGGCCGGATCACCGGGATCAACCCGCGGGTCGATCCGGTGAGCCGGATGGTTGCGGTGCGCGGTGCCATCGACAATTCCGCGCAGGACGGTCCGCGGCTGACGCCGGGTCAGTTCGTGCGCGTGCGCATCGACCTGCCCGCCGAAGACGGCGTGATCGCATTGCCGCAGACCGCGCTGGTGACCAGCCTTTACGGGGATTACGTCTATGTGGTGCGTCCGCGCGCCGCCGATCCCGAACAGCTCGAGGCACGGCAGGTCTTTGTCCAGGTCGGCCGCCGGTCGGGCGACCTGGTCGAACTCACCGGCGGGATCGAGCCCGGCGAGGTGGTGGTCACCGCCGGCCAGAACCGGCTGTCGAACGGCACGCCGGTGGTCATCGACAACAGCGTGAACCCGATGGTGCGCAGCGAGGCCACAGAATGAGCATGAGCCTTTCGGACATCTTCATCAAGCGCCCGGTACTGTCCACGGTGCTGGGCCTTCTGATCATGCTGCTGGGCCTTCAGGGCATGGCCGGGCTTCAGGTGCGCCAGTATCCGGAAGTCGAGGAGACGGTGATTACCGTCACAACCGTCTATCCGGGCGCCTCGGCCGATCTGATCCAGGGGTTCATCACCTCGCCCATCGCCGCGGCCGTCGCCACGGCGGAAAACGTCGATTACGTCACCACCGCCTCGCGGCCCTCGGCCTCGGTCGTGACGGTGAACATGCGGCTGGGGGCTGATCCGGATGCGGGGCTGACCGAAGTCATGTCGAAGGTGCAGCAGGTGCGCAGCCAGCTGCCCTCGGGGGCCGAGGATCCCAGCATCGTCAAGGGCACGGGCATGACCTTCGCCACGATGTATCTGGCGATGCAGAACCCCAACATGACCGCCGAACAGGTCACCGAATATATCGAGCGGGTGATCCGGCCCCGCATGTCCACGATCCCCGGTGTCGCCGAAGTGCAGGTGATGGGCGCGGCCAACTATGCGATGCGGATCTGGATCGACCCGGTGCGTCTGGCCGGGCGCGGCCTGACTGCCTCCGAGGTCATGCAGGCCGTCAACAGTGCCAACTTCCTGTCGGCCCCCGGGCGGACCCAGAACGAGTTCGTCAGCTATTCGATCACCATGCAGTCCACGCTGCAGACCCCGGAAGCCTTCGCGCAACTGCCGATTTCAGGGTCCGGCACCGAGGTGGTGCGGCTGGGCGATGTGGCCGAAGTGGAACTGGCCGCCGAATCCACCGATACGATCGTGAACTTCAACGGCGAGCCGGGCACCTTCATCGGCGTCTTTCCGACGCCCTCGGCCAACCCGCTGGACACGGCGGCGGCGGTTCTGGCCGAACTTCCGGCCATTCAGGACAGCCTGCCGCAGGGTATGACGCTGTCGATGGTCTATGATGCGACCGAGCAGATCGAAGCCTCGATCAACGAGGTGTTCCGCACCATCGCCGAGGCCACGATCATCGTCGCGGTGATCATCTTCCTGTTCCTCGGCTCGATCCGGTCGGTGCTGATGCCGCTGGTGGCGATCCCGCTGTCGCTGGTCGGCGTGCTCTTCATCCTGTTCCTCATGGGCTATTCGATCAACCTTCTGTCGCTGCTGGCGATGGTGCTGGCGATCGGCCTGGTGGTGGATGACGCGATCATCGTCGTGGAGAACATCCAGCGCCATGTCGATGACGGTCTGTCCCCGCGTCAGGCGGCCTTCGTGTCGATGAAAGAGCTGTTCGGCTCGATCATCGCGATGATGATCACCCTGGTCGCGGTGTTCGTGCCGCTGATGTTCACCGGCGGCCTGACCGGCGCGCTGTTCCGGGAATTCGCGGTGACGCTGGCGGGCGCCGTGTTCATTTCAGGGATCGTGGCGCTGACCATTTCGCCGATGATGTCGGCGCGGCTGCTCAAGCGTGGCGGGCACGGCCGGTTCCAGAACTGGATCGACCGGAGCTTCACCCGGCTCGAGGGCTGGTATGAACGGCGGCTGGCCAGTTCGCTTGATTATCGCCCGGTGACCATGCTGATGGTGATCGTGCTGGTGGCGGTGACGGGCTATCTGTTCTTCAAGACATCCAGCGAACTGGCCCCCGAGGAGGACAGCGGCGCGCTCTTTGCCATCGTCAACGCGCCGCCCTATGCCACCTCGCAATATACCAAGACCTATGTGGACCAGATGCGCGCCCTGACGCAGGATCTGCCCGAGCTTTCGGCCAACTTCTCGGTCGTGGGCTTTGGCGGGGCCACCAATTCCGGCATCGCGCTCTGGGCCTTTACCGACTGGGCCGAGCGCGACCGCAGCCAGGCCGAGATCCAGCAGGATCTGCAGGCACGGCTGAACAAGGTGGCGGGCGTGCAGGCCTTCGTCTTTGCGCCGCCGTCGCTGCCGGGGGCGGGGGGCGGCCTGCCGATCTCGGTGGTGATCCAGTCCACGGGCGATGCCTCGCAGGTCTATGAGGTGGCGGAACAGATCCGCCAGGAGGCGCAGGCCTCGGGCCGGTTCATCATCGTGCAGAACTCGCTTGCCTTCGACGCACAGCAGGTGGTGGTCAGCATCGACCGCGACCGGGCGGCGGCGCTGAACCTTCCGGCCAACCAGATCGGCGCGACGCTGGGGCTTCTGGTGGGCGGCGGGGCGATCGCGCAGTTCGACCGGGATTCGAACAGCTACGACGTGATCATGCAGGTGCCGCAGGAGTATCGGGACAATCCCGAGCGGCTGGGCGAGTTCTTCATCCGCTCGGCCACCGGCGAGATGGTGCCGCTGTCGGCGGTGATCGAGGTATCGACCACCGTTGCCCCGGCCGCGATCGAGCAGTTCAACCAGCTCAACTCGGCCACCATCTCGGCCCTGCCGATGCCGGGAGTTTCAACCGGCGACGGGCTGGCCACGATCGTTGACATCGCGCGGCCGCTGCTGCCGGACGGGTTCTTCATCGACTATTCCGGTCAGTCGCGCCTTGAGGTGACCGAAGGCAACACGATCGTTGTCGCCTTCGCGCTGGCGATCGTCGTGATCTATCTGGCGCTGGCGGCGCAGTTCGAAAGCTTCCGCGACCCGTTCGTCATCCTGATGTCGGTGCCGCTCTCGATCTTCGGGGTGATCGTGCCGCTGAACCTGGGGCTGGGGACGCTGAACATCTATACCCAGGTGGGCTTGATCACCCTGATCGGCCTGATCACCAAGCACGGCATCCTTCTGGTCGAATTCGCCAACCAGGTGCGCCATACCCAGGGCGTGAGCCGCGAGGCTGGGATCGTGCAATCGGCCAAGCTGCGCCTGCGCCCGATCCTGATGACCACCGCCGCCACCGCGCTTGGCGTGGTGCCGCTGATGACGGCCGACGGGGCGGGGGCGGCGGCGCGCTATTCGATGGGGCTGGTGATCTTCAGCGGCATCACCGTGGGCACGTTGTTCACGCTGTTCGTGGTGCCGATGTTCTACACGCTGATCTCGCGCCGCGAGTTGCCGGGCGAACCCGAGGGCCCCGCGCCCGAGACCCTTGCTGCAACCCCGGGCCATTAGGCCCGGTGCAGGGGCCGGTCAGGCGGCCGGCCCGATGCAGATCATCCCGTCGCGCTCCTCGATCGGCACCGGGTCAAGGCCCGGGCCATCGGGGGCGGCGCCGGTTCCGGCATCGAACCGGGCGCCATGGGCGCTGCACAGAAGCCGCGTCCCATCGGCCGACAGCACCGTGTCGCTGCGGTAGTTCAGCGGCAGGAACTGGTGCGGGCAGGCGTTCACATAAGCCCGCGGGCCCTGCGCCGTCGCCACCAGGATCAGGGGAAAGCGGCCGGCGGGGCTGACCACCTCGAGGCAGCGCGCCCCGGCCAGCCCCGTCGCGGCGCAGATCACCGTGCCCGGGGGCGGGGCCGAGGCATAATCGGTCCAGGCCATCCGTCACCCTCAGCGCGCGGCATCGACCTTGAGCACGCCACGGCGGATCTGATCCTCCTCGATCGATTCGAACAGCGCCTTGAAGTTGCCCTCGCCAAAGCCGTCGTCGCCCTTGCGCTGGATGAACTCGAAGAAGATCGGGCCGATCACGGTTTTCGAGAAGATCTGCAGAAGGATGCGTGTCTGCCCGCCGCCGACCACGCCTTCGCCATCGATCAGGATGCCGCGGTTGCGCATCCGGTCAAGCGGCTCGGTATGGCCGGCGACGCGGCGATGCGACATCTCGTAATAGGTGTCGGGCGGGGCGGGCATGAATTCCATCCCCTGCGCGGCGATGGCATCGGTGGAATCATAGATGTTCTCGGTCGCGATGGCGATGTGCTGGATGCCCTCGCCCTTGTATTCGCGCAGATATTCCTCGATCTGGCTGTGATCGTCGGTGCTTTCGTTGATCGGGATGCGGATCTTGCCATCGGGCGAGGTGAGCGCGCGGCTGGTCAGCCCGGTCTGCTTGCCCTTGATGTCGAAGAACCGGATTTCGCGGAAGTTGAAGGTTTCGTGGTAGAAGCGATACCAGGTGTCCATATTGCCGCGCACGACGTTATGGGTCAGGTGGTCGAGATAGTAGAAGCCGAACCCCTCGGGGCGCGGATCGACCGCATCCAGCCAGTCGAACTCGGCCTCATAGCAGCTCTGCGCGCCATAGGTATCGACGAAATAGAGCAGCGACCCGCCGATGCCGATCACGGCCGGAACATCCAGCGATTTGCCCGGCCCGTCATATTCGGTCGCGCCAAGCGCCAGCGCACGTTTCAGCGCATGCTGCGCATCGACCACGCGCCAGGCCATTGCCGGGGCGCAGGGGCCATGTTCGGCGACGAAGCCTGCGGCGTGGCTGTCAGGCTCGGCATTCAGCAGATAGTTGATGTCGCCCTGACGATAGAGGGTGATCGCCTTGCTGCGGTGGCGGGCGACGGGCACAAAGCCCATCTGCCGGAACAGCCGGTCCAGCACCGAAGGTTCGGGATGCGCGAATTCGACAAACTCGAACCCGTCCGTTCCTGCGGGGTTCGCCTCGGAAATCGTGGCCTTCGGGGCGTCGTGCGGAAATGGTCCCATGATGTCCTCCCTTACATGCGGGGGCACAGTATGGCAGGGGGCGGCCGCAAGGTGCTTGCAATCTGGGGGCGACGCGCAAAGGATATGCACGGGCGATGCAGAAAGGCGGGACGGGATGCACGAAATGGCTCTGGACAGCTTCGACCACGCGATTCTGCGTGCGCTGCAGGCCGATGCGGCGCTGACCAATGCCGAACTGGGCGTGCTGGTGAACCTCTCGGCCTCGCAGTGTTCGCGGCGGCGGCAGGCGCTGGAGCGGGCCGGCGTGATCGAGGGCTATGGCGCCCGCATCAACGGCGCGGCGCTTGGCTTCGGGCTGCGCGCCATCACCCGGGTGAACCTGCGCGCCCATAGCGAAAGCGATGATGACGCCTTCGCAGCCTTCCTGCGCAGCCACGACCAGGTGATTTCGGCCCATTCGGTTTCGGGCGATGCGGATTATGTGCTGGAAATCTATGTCCGCGATCTGGCCGATTTCGCGGCCTTCATCCATCGCCACCTGCTGCCGCACCCGCAGGTTCTGCAAGTGCGCTCCGAGATCGTGCTTCAGACCACCAAGGCCGCGGCGCCGGTGCCGCTGGACATGCTTCAGCCGCGGCCGCGATAGGTCGGCACGCCCTGGTCGGGGATCCACAGGTCCTGGGGCTGCGGCCCGCTTTGCCAGAACACGTCGATCGGGATCCCGCCGCGCGGATACCAGTAACCGCCGATGCGCAGCCATTCCGGATCCAGCAGGCCGACCAGCCGCCGGCCGATCGAGATGGTGCAATCCTCGTGAAAGGCGCCATGGTTGCGGAACGCGCCCAGGAACAGCTTGAGCGACTTGCTTTCCACAAGCCAGCCCGCCGGCACATAGTCGATCACGAGATGGGCGAAATCGGGCTGCCCGGTGATCGGGCAAAGCGAGGTGAATTCCGGCGCGGTGAAGCGGACCATCGCACGGGTATCGGCCTGCGGGTTCGGCACGCGTTCCAGCACGGCCGTTTCGGGCGAGGCGGGCAACACGGTTGCACCACCAAGCTGGGTGAGATTGCTGTAGATATCGGTCATCTTGGTCCTTTCAGACGCCGCGGCGGTTGCCCCACAGAAGGACATGGAGTTGCGGCAGAACATGGGCGCTGAACCAGCGGTCGGCGGCCACGCGGTCAATGAGCCAGCGCATCCGCGCCAGCAGGTCAGGGGTGTCGGGGTCGGGTTCGGGCCCGTCGCCCGGCGGGGGCAGGGGGTTTCCCGGCTGCAGATAGACGGCAAGGCCCGGGAAGGAGGCGGCCATGGCGCGGGACCAGAGGTAATCCGCCTCGTCGAAGATCACGAACTTGAGCACCGCCCGCGCTGCCCCGGCTGCGGCGAGGCAGGCGGCCAGATCACCGGCGCGGCTGTCCATGCCGCTCGAGGGCGGCTTGGGGCTCAGCACGATCAGATCAAGCGCCGCAAACCAGTCGCGCGCGACCGAACCTTGCGTTTCCATCGCAAAGCGGTAGCCCTGGGCCTGACCAAGCGCGATCAGATCCCCCAGCGGCTGAATGGCGGGATTGCCCCCCGACAGCGACACGGTCAGCGGCACGCCGCCCGAAAGGCGGGTGACCTCGGCCCAGATTTCCGTCGCGTGCATCGGGCGCCAGTCGTCGCGGAAGCGGCTGTCGACGGCATGCAGGCTGTCGCACCAGCTGCACCGGAAGTCGCAGCCACCGGTGCGCACGAAGACGGTCGGCTGGCCGATCAGGGCGCCTTCGCCCTGAATGGTGGGGCCGAAGATTTCGCTGATGCGGATCATGGCCGATACTCGGCCCAGGTCTTGGGGGTTTCACTGACCCGCACGGCGGTGGTTTCGGGCAACCGTGCGCGGCACCAGTCGTAGAAATGCTGCGCAAGACGTTCAGCGGTGACCATGTCGCTGCCCAGCACATCGTTCAGGTGGCGATGGTCGAAACGGCTGTCGATATACGCCTTGAGCGCGCCCAGATCGTGATAGTCGCGGACGAAGCCATGCGCATCCAGCCCCGGCGCCGCCAGTTCGACCACGACGATATAGTTGTGACCATGCAGCCGGGCACAGGGATGGCTGTCGGGCAGGCGGCACAGCTGGTGCGAGGCGGAGAAGTGGAACTCCTTCGTGATCCGGAACATCAGGCGCGCCCCGCAACGGCAGCCCGCCAGAAATCCGGGTCGTCATAGGCGGTCGGGTCCGGGACGCCGGCGAGGTGGAAGGCCTCGCGCCGTTCGACGCAGGTGCCACAGCGGCCGCAATGCCGCGCGCCGCCCTTGTAACAGGACCAGGTCTGGGCAAAGGGCGTGCCGTGGCGGGCCCCATCCGCGACGATGGCCGATTTGGGCTGGTGCACATAGGGGGCGTGCAGCGTCACCTGCGCATAGCCGTCAAGCGCGCGGTCCTGCATCGCCTGGAAGGTGTCGATGAAATCAGGCCGGCAGTCGGGATAGATGAAGTGGTCGCCGCCATGCACCGCGGTGGCCACGGCCCTGGCGCCCTCGGCAGCGGCAAGTCCGAAGGCAATCGCCAGCATGATCGCATTGCGGTTCGGGACCACGGTGATACGCATGGTTGCTTCGGCATAATGGCCATCCGGCACGGCGATCGCATCGGTGAGGGCCGATCCCGACAGTTCCGCCCCGATGGCGCGGATGTCGATGATCCGGTGCGGAACCGACAGACGGTCCGCACAGGCTGCGGCAAAGCCCAGTTCCTTGCGGTGGCGCTGTCCGTAATCGAACGAGATAAGTCCGGAGAGGTTTCCCTCGGCCGCGACGCGATGCGCCAGCGACACGGAATCCAATCCGCCTGAGCAGATGACAAGTGTGTTCATAGGGTGTCCTTGTTTTGTCCGGGTAGGCTGCGACCGGTCTTCTGGCGGGGGCTTTACACGGGCCGAGGACAAAAGGAAATGCCCTTTCGCCGCACGGTCAGTCGAAGGGATTTTCCAGCGTCACGCCGGTGGGCGCGAAATCGGCGGTGTTGCGTGTGACCACCACGGCGCCGTGGCGCAGCGCAGTGGCCGCGATCAGCAGGTCGGCGCCACCATGGCCGATCCGGGCAGTGAGCTGGCCCCAGATCCGGGCCTCTTCGGCGCCGAAGGGCAGCAGGCGGTCCGAGAACAGCAGCACCGTGCGGTCGATCCAGTCGCGCAGATCGGCGGCGAAGCCGGGGTTGTTGCGGCTTTCGCGGGTGATGCCGCGCTCGATCTCGCCCAGGGTGATGACGCTGAGGAACAGCCGGTTTTCGTCCTGCGCCCCGATCCAGGCTGCGACGGCGGGGGCGCGATCGGGGCGGCGCAGGGCCGACAGGACGTTGGTATCAAGCAGCAGCATCAGAAGCTGACGTCGCGTGGCCGGGCTGTGGCGCGGGGCTCGGGCAGGGCAGGGCCGGCCGGGAAGGCCAGAAGATGGGCGCGAAACGACCCGCGTTCGCCACCCGCAGCCCTGAGCAGGCGCTGATACTCGGCCGCGGAAAGAACCACCACCGCAGGCTTGCCGCGCCGGCTCACCTCTTGCGGACGGCCGGACAGCGCCGCGTCAACCACGGCGGAGAATCGGTTCTTTGCATCCTGCAGGGTCCACATCGGCGTCTCACTGTCTAGCTAACTGGCTAGATAGGGTATCGCGGGCAACAAGGCAAGGGCCGGAAGTGGACCTCAATCCTTGACAATTTCAGTCGGATTTCATAGCAGGCGAAAGAGCACCGCCCCAAGGTGCCGGAAAGCGAGTTCGGAATGTTCAATCTTGTCGATCACCTGCCTTCGGGCTTTGCCTCTGCCGTCAGTGGCGCATGGCAGTTTCTGGTGCTTGGTGGCCCGGCCATCTGGGCGATCGGCGCGGTTTCCGTCATCATGGTGGCGCTGATCCTGTGGAAGATCGCGCGGCTTCTGGCCTTTGGTGCCTGGTCCGGGGGGCGCCAGACCGAACGCGCGGTGGCGCTGTGGGACCAGGGGCGCGAGGCCGAGGCGCTGGCGCTTCTTGAGCGGCGTCATTCGCTGCGCGCCCGTCTGGCGCGGGCGGCGATGAAGGCGCGCCGGGATCCCGGCCTGAGCACCGAGGCCGCCGAGGCCGAAACCGCCCGGGTGGCGCGCGCGCTTCTGGCGCAGGCGCGGGGCGGGCTGCGCGGGCTTGAGCTGATCGCCACGATCGCGCCGCTTCTGGGCCTTCTGGGCACGGTTCTGGGCATGATCGCCGCGTTTCAGGCGCTGCAGGAAGCCGGGGCGCGGGCCGATCCCGCCACCCTTGCCGGCGGGATCTGGGAGGCGCTTCTGACCACGGCAGCCGGCATGGCAGTGGCCATTCCCGCCTCGGTCTCGCTGGTCTGGTTCGAAGCGGTCGTGGACCGGTTGCGCCATGACATGGAAGATGCCGCGACCCGGATCTTCCTGCGCAGCCGCGCGAAGGGCCGCGCGGCCCTGGCAGCGGCGGCCGAGTGATGTTCAGCTTCGCCCAGGCCCGGCCACGCCGCAGGCCCAACCTCACGCCGATGATCGACGTGGTGTTCCTGCTTCTGGTGTTCTTCATGCTCGCCTCGCGGTTCGGGGCCGACATGACCCTGCCGCTGAGTGTGGCCGGACAGGGGGGCGGCTATTCCGGGCCGCCACGGCTGGTGGACATCGCGCCGGAGGGGCTGCGCCTGAACGGTGTGGAGCTTGACCAAACCGCGCTACTGGCCGAGCTGGCACGCCTGACCGAGGCGCCCGAGGATGCGATCATCCTGCGCCCCCGCGACGAGGCGCCGCTGCAGCGCGTGATCGCCGTCATGGAGGTGCTGCGCGCAGCGGGGCACAGCCGGCTTGTGCTGCTGGAGTGATGCGATGAATTTCCAGGATCCGCCCCGGCGCGCGCCATCGGAGAACATGCTGCCGATGATCAACGTGGTCTTTCTGTTGCTGATCTTCTTCCTGATCTCGGCCCAGCTGGCCCCGCCCGAGCCGTTCCCCGTCGATCCGCCGCTGGCGGAAGCCGAGGAGGGTGCCGAGGCCGAACTGACCCTGTTCCTGGCGGCCGACGGCGAGCTGGGCTTTCGGGACATCACCGGCGAGGCCGCGCTTGAGGCCCTTGCAGCCGCGCGCGTGGAGTTCTGTGCCCTGCGCATGGACGACGGAGGACCGGATTGCGCGGAGGAGCGCCCGCCGCTGGTGCTGCGGGCCGATGCCCAGGCCCCTGCGGCGCGGCTTGCGGCGCTGATGCCCGAGCTTGGCGCCCTTGGTTTTTCCCAGGTCCATCTGGTCACGGCGCTGCCATGAAGCGGGGTGTCGAGGCCTTTCTTGCGCTTGTCGCGGCCGTCCTGATCCATCTTGCGTTCTTCGCGGGAGGCGAGCCGGCGGCCGGGGCGGTTTCGGCCGGGGCAGGGGGCGACGCGCTGGTGTCGGTCGAGGCTTCGTCTGCCTCGATCTCGGAGCTCGTGGCCGAGTGGGAGCGCCCGCCCAAGCCCGCCGAACCTGAAACGGCACCGCCCGAAATCGCGCCCCCGCCGCCGCCGCCCCCGGCGATGCCTGTGCCCGCCGAGGCGCCGCGCGCGCCGGTGGCGCCGACGGTTCCGCTTCCGACGGTGCCCGACCTGCCGGATATCCAGTTGGCGGACCTGCCGCCGCCGCCGCCCGAACCCGAGCCGGAGCCCGCGCCGGCGGAGGAGACGCCCGAGCCGGAGCCGGCGCCGGAGCCGGCGGACGAGACCTCCGAAGCGGTGGCCGAGATTCCCGATGTGCGCCCGCAGCCGCGCCCCGAACGGCCGCAGCGGGCGGTGCGCGAACAGCCGCGCCAACCGGCGCAGAACCGCGCCCCCGCACCGCCGCCGCCCTCGGCCGCTTCGGCAGGGCAGGTCGCGGCCGGGGCCGGTGGCGGGCCGGATGCCGGTGATCGCGGCGCGGCCGAGGCTGCAACGCGCGCCGCCGCCCAAAGCGCGCAGGCCGCCTGGGGGGCTGCGATCCGGTCGCGGATCGAACGGCGCATCAGCTATCCCCGCGGCAGCAATGCCTCGGGGACGGTGCATCTGACGCTTCAGGTCAGCCGCGATGGCAGCCTGCTGGCGGTCCGCGTCACCCAATCGAGCGGCCATCCGGAGCTGGATGCGGCGGCGCTGAGCGCGGTGCAATCGGCGGGGCGCTTTCCCGCCGCGCCGGCCGAACTGACCGAAAGCAGCTATCTCATGCCCTTCCCGGTGCGCATGTCGCGGCGCTGAGGAACCTTTCCTGCTGTCGGGCGCTTCCTTGGCGGGAACCCTGGCAGGAGGAGGCGATGGCGCAGCAACGGCAGCATGGCGGAAACCGCCGGCGCTCGCTTGGCGCGGGGGCGCTGGTGGGCATCGGGCTGATGGCGGGGATCGACGAGATCGTCTTTCACCAGATCCTTGCCTGGCATCATTTCTACGACCGTGCGACCCCGGCGATCGGGCTTCTGTCGGACGGGCTTCTGCATGCGGCGGAACTGGTGATGCTGGTTGCGGGCTTTTTCCTGCTGAACGAATTGCGCGGCCGGGGCACGCTGGTGCCGCGCGCGGCCTGGGCCGGCGGCTTTCTGGGCGCGGGCGGGTTCCAGCTGTTCGACGGCGTGGTCAACCACAAGATCCTGCGCCTGCATCAGATCCGCTATGTCGAGCCGCTCTGGCCCTATGACCTGACCTGGATCGCCTCGGCGCTGCTGTTGCTGGCGATCGGCGCGCTGCTCGCCCGCCGGCACGGGCGGGCCCATGGCTGAGCCGGGCCACGGGGCGATGCATGGGGGCCATCACCATGCGGTCTGGGGCGCCGACACGCTGCTGTTGACGATCCTGCCCGCCTTGGCGCTGCTCCTGTATCTGTGGGCCGCGCGCCGTCCGGGCCCTCATCGCAGCTGGAACCCCTGGCGCAGCGCGAGTTTCGCCCTGGGCATCGCGCTTGTCGTGGCGGCGGTGGCGCCGCCCGTCGCCGCCTGGGCGCATGCGGATCTGCGCGGACATATGGTTCAGCACCTCGCGCTTGGCATGTTCGCGCCGCTGGGGCTGGTGTTCGGGGCGCCGGTGACGCTTGCGTTGCGCACCCTGCCGGCCCGGACCGCGGCGGCGCTGATGAGGTTGCTGCGGTCGGTGCCGATCCGCTTCGTTACCTATCCGGCGACGGCGGCATGCCTCAATCTTCTGCCGATGGCGGCGTTGTACCTGACACCGCTTTATGCGGCGAGCCTGCAGAACGGGGCGCTGCATCTGTGGCTGCATGTGCATTTTCTGGTGGCGGGCTGCCTGTTTGCCTGGGCCATCGCCGGGCCCGACCCGGCGCCGCACCGCCCCGGCCCCGCGTTGCGTCTGGCGGTGCTGATTTGCCATGCGGCGGGGCACGCGATTCTGGGCAAGCTGATGTATGGCTACCATTTCCCCCGGGGCACCGGGGCCACGGCGGCCGAGATCGAGGCGGCGGCGCAGTGGATGTATTACGGCGGCGACATCGCCGAACTGCTGCTGGCGATCGCGCTGTTCCACGGTTGGTTCGCGGCGCGCGACCGCGCCTTCAGGCGCGATCGGTGCCTTGCCGAAGCGCCGTCATGAAATCGCGGCACCAATGGGTGATGTCGTAATCCAGCAGCCGCCCCATCATCCGCTGCCACCGCTCCTGCCGTTCGGCCAACGGCATGGACAGGGCCTGCGCGATCGCCGAGGCCGTCTGATCGGTATCATAGGGATTGCAGAACACCGCGCCGCCGGCCAGTTCCCGCGCGGCGCCGGCGAAACGCGACAGGACCAGCACGCCGGGATCCTCGGGGTCCTGGGCCGCCACGAATTCCTTGGCCACAAGGTTCATCCCGTCGCGCAGCGGTGTCACCAGACCGACGCGGGCCTCGCGGTATAGCCCCGCAAGGATCGCGCGGCTGAGCGAACGATTCACATAGCGGATCGGCACCCAGTTGATCGTGCCGTGGCGGCCATTGACCTGCCCGCACTGGGTGGCGATCGCATCCTGCATCGCCCGGTATTCGGGCACGTCCGATCGCGACTTGGGCGCGACCTGCAGCATTGTCACGCGTTCCCGGTCGTCGGGATTGTTCTGCAGGAAGCGCTCGTAGGCGTCGATCCGCTGGGCGATGCCTTTGGAGTAATCCAGACGGTCCACGCCGATGATCAGGGCCCGCCCCTCGAGGCTGCGGCGCATGTCGCGCACCTGCCCGCGGGCGGTGACGCGGGCGGCAAGGCTGGCAAAGCGCGCCGTGTCGATGCCGATCGGAAAGGCGGCGGCGGCAAAGTCGCGCCCGCAGGCCCTGATCCAGCTTCCGGCGCCGGTATTGTTGCCGACCGCAATGTCGCCACCATCGGGTCCGCGGATCTGATCGCCGCAGCCTTCGCGGCGCAGGCAGCCGATGAAGTTCTCGAGATCGTAATCGGTCTGGAAGCCGATCAGATCATAGCTTGCCAGCGACCGCAGGATCGTGTCGTAGATCGGCATTGCGAACATGATATCCGCGGGCGGCCAGGGGATATGCAGGAAAAAGCCGATCCGGTTGGTGACGCCGCGCTTGCGCAATTCGTCGGCAAGCGGGATCAGATGGTAATCATGCACCCAGATCACGTCGTCGGGCTGGATCATCGGCACCAGCCGTTCGGCGAACAGCCGGTTGACGCGGAAATAGCCCGCCATTTCGCGCCGGGCATATTCGGCCAGATCCAGCCGCAGGTGAAAGATCGGCCAGAGCACCCGGTTGGCAAAGCCGTTGTAGTATTCATCGACATCAGTCTGGCTCAGATCGCTGAGCACATAGCTGATGTTGCCTTCCTGCCGGACGGTGGGGGGACCGGGCTCGCCCTCGGTCGTCTCGCCGGACCAGCCCATCCAGATGCCGCCGTCGCTTTGAAGCGCGGCATGGACCGCCACCGCCAGCCCGCCCGCAGGCGGATTGCCGTTGCGGTCGGGCACCGGCACGCGGTTCGAGACGACGATCAGCCGGCCCATGGACAAACCCCGCGCCTAAGGGGCGCCGCCCGGCATGGCGAGCCGGGACAGTTGGAAATGCCGATCAAGGCGATCAAACAGTCACTCCGTGGTGGAAGCCCGCGAGCAAAGGTGCGGGGGATCATCATCACGCCTCCAGTCCTGGTCCGGTGCGGACCTAGCATGAACGCGCCCGCACAACCAGAGCGGAGGCGGGCGCGGCCTTCAGGGGCGGCCCCGGCGGAACCGCTCCGGGCAGTTCGGGGGGCAGATCACTCGGCCGCGACGGCGTGGCGGTTCGCATCCGCATCGGCAAGCTTGGTCAGCTTCTCGTCGGTCGCGTATTCTTCCTTCAGCGTCTCGTCCAGAAGCTTGACGGCATCCTTCATGCCCAGAACGCCGGCCCAGCGTTTCAGCGTGCCATAGCGGGCGATCTCGTAATGCTCGACGGCCTGGGCGGCGCCGATCAGCCCGGCGTCAAGCGCGGGCATGTCCTTGAACTCTTCCAGGATTTCCTCGCCTTCCTCGATGATGCCGTCGATGGCGGGACAGGTCTTGCCGCGGGGACGCTTGTCGAGCATCTCGAAGATCTGTTCGAGCCGGGCCACCTGGCCCTCGGTTTCGTCACGATGGGCCTCGAAGGCCATGCGCGCATCGTCAGACTCGGCGCCGCGCGCCATCTTGTTGAGAGCTTTGAGGATCTTGCGCTCGGCATAGTAGATGTCGCGCAATCCGTCGAAGAAAAGCGCGTCGAGGTTCTTCTGTTTCATGGTCCGCTCCGCTTGGGGCTGAGGTGTATGGGGCAAAAACCGGCGACGGCGGCTTTTGTTCCGTAGCTGCCGGCAGCGCGGGCCGGGAACCGCGGGGCCTGCGCCTTGTTGCAGAGGACAGCAGAAAGGAAATGTCATGAACCGACTTCGTTACATGTTGGCTGCGGGCGCGCTGGCGGGGCCGGGCGCGGCGCTGGCGCTGGCCTGCGCCGCGCGGCAGGAGGGAAAGCGCCCCTGGCAGCCCCTGAATGGCACCAGCCACTGGGCCCGCGGTCCCGGGGCGGGGCGCCGGCGGGATCTGGACCTGCGCCACACCGGGCTGGGCGCGGTCACCCATCACGCTGCCGGGTTGTTCTGGGGGATGATCTATGGCGCCTGGCTGGGCCGGCGGGATCGGCCGGGCAACGGCCGAATACTCGGCGGTGCGGTGACGGTGGCGGCCCTTGCCGCGGTGGTGGATTACGGGCTGGTGCCCCGACGGCTGACCCCGGGCTGGGAACATGCGGTATCACCGCGCGGCGTTGCGCTTGGCTTTGCCGGCATGGCAGCCGGGCTTGCGCTGGGGGCGGTTCTCGCGCGGCCCCGCTGATCTGCCGGGTCGGAGCATCGGCTGCCGGTAAAGCAGCGATCCCGAAAGCCGTAGCCATGAAGCAGCGGCCTTCGGGATCGCCGGGCCCGCACGGGAGGCGGATGCAGGCCCATGGGGTGCCCTCAGATGATCGGCTGGCCGCCGGTGACTGCGATCATCGTGCCCGAGGTGTAGCTGGACCGGGGATCGGCCAGCATCACATAGGCGGTGGCAAGTTCGCCGGGCTGGCCGGGGCGCTGCATCGGCACCTGCTTGCCGAAGCTCGCGACCGACTCGGCCGGAAGGGTGGCCGGGATCAGCGGCGTCCAGATCGGACCGGGCGCCACCGAATTGGCGCGGATGCCGCGTTCGGCAAGCATCTGCGCAAGGCCGGCGGTGAAGTTCTGGATCGCGCCCTTGGTGGTGGCATAGGCCAGCAGCCCCGGGTTCGGCTTGTCGGCATTGATCGAGGCAGTATTGATGATCGAGGCGCCGGGCTTCATATGTGCCACCGCCGCCTTGGTCAGATAGAACATCGCGTGGATATTGGTGCGGAAGGTCACGTCCCATTCCTCGTCGGGGATCTCGAGGATGTCGTCGAAAGTGGCCTGATGCGCGGCGTTGTTGACAAGGATATCGATTCCGCCAAGTTCCTGCACCGCGCGGTCGATGATACTGCGGCAATGGGCGGCATCCTGGATGTCGCCGCGCACCAGCACCGCCTTGCGCCCGGCTTCCTCGACCCAGCGGGCGGTCTCTTCGGCATCCTCATCCTCTTCCAGATAGGAAATGAGCACATCTGCGCCTTCGCGGGCATAGGCGATGGCCACCGCGCGGCCGATGCCGCTGTCGCCGCCGGTGATCACCGCCTTCATGTCCTTCAGCCGGCCCGATCCGACATAGCTTTCCTCGCCATGATCGGGGATCGGGTCCATCTGGCCGGTTTCGCCGGGCATGGGCTGTTTCTGTTCGGCAAAGGGCGGTTCGGGCTGATCCGTCATGGTCGCTCCTGTCTGCGGTTGTGGCTTTCCGGCGGGCCGCCTGGGCGGGCCGGACGTTGCGGACTGAACCCGTCGCAGCGGCCGATGTTCCCGGGTCTTCAGGTGGAAAGGCCGACCCGGCGTGCGAGGTCGCGGAAATCTGCCTGTTCGCCCCTCGCATGGCTTTCCAGCGCCATCATCAGGACGCGCGCGGGAAAGGCCATCGCCTTGCGGTGGGATTCGCTGTCACTGGCCAGCGCGCCGCCGTCCAGGGCCAGGGCCTCCGCATCGGCCAGGGCTGCCCTCAGTTCATCCCGTTCAAGCACGCCCTTCTGCACAAGCAGGTCAAGAACGCCCGACAGGGCCAGATAGAGCCCTTCGAGCTGGGGATTGGCGGTGTTCATGTCTCGCTCCTCTGGGTGGTGGCGGGGACCTGGGGGGTGGATTCGTCGATCACCCGCGCCCCGCGCTGTCGGGTGGTGTAGCGCCAGATCCACTGCAGGCTGACCAGCAGCCGTTTCTCGAAGTTCACCAGCAGCCAGACATGGACGATGGCCCAGAGCATCCAGGCCAGCCGTCCACGCAATTGCCAGGTGCCAAAGTCGAATACCGCGGCGTTGCGCCCGATCACCGCCGTGTTGCCGCGGTTGCGAAAGCGGAAGGGCGGGCTGTCCTGATTGTGCAGAAGCTTCCGGCGCAGCGCCTTGCCGACATAGAAGCCCTGCTGGCGCGCGACCTGCGCAAGGCCCGGAAGGGGCGAGCCGTCGGCATCCTGTGCAAGCGCCGTATCCCCGATCACCCTGATTTCCGGATGCGACGGCAGCGCAAGGTCGGGGCCCACGGCCACGCGCCCCCCCGGCCCGGGCTCGACGCCGAGCCAGCCGGCGGCGGGCGAGGCCTTGACGCCCGCGCCCCAGACAACGCAGCCGGTCTCGATCCGGTCCTGTCCGACGGTGACGTGATGCGGACCGATGTCCTTGACGGGCGCACCGGTGCGCAGTTCCACGCCGATCCCTCGCAGATAGTCGGCGGCATAGTCGGACAGGTTCTCCGGGAAACCGGACAGAAGGCGCGGACCGGCCTCGATCAGCACGACGCGCAGATCTGCGGGATCGAGGCTGCGGAAGTCACGGGCGATCATGAACCGGCCCAGTTCGCTGACCGCGCCGGCCATTTCCACCCCTGTGGGGCCGCCGCCGATCACGACGGTGGTCAGAAGGGCGCGCTTCTGCAGCGGATCGTCGGAAAGCTCTGCCTTCTCGAAGGCCAGAAGCAGGCGCTGACGGATCAGCCGCGCTTCGTGGATCGTCTTGAGCCCGGGCGCCCAGGTGCGCCAGCCGTCATTGCCGAAATAGTTGTATTCCGATCCCGTGGCGATCACGAGATGCTCATAGGCCACCCGGCCGCCATCCGAAATCTGAACGGCCCGCGCGGCGGTGTCGATGCCGCTGACCTCGGCCAGCATCACACGGATGTTGCGATAGCGGCCGAGCGTGCGGCGGATCGGCTCGGAAATATCGGCCGGCGACAGTGCGGCCGTGGCCACCTGATACAGCAGCGGCTGAAACAGGTTGTGGTTGCGCCGGTCGATGACGATCACGTCGATATCGGTGTTACCGAGCGCCTGCGCACAGGCAAGCCCCCCGAACCCGCCGCCAAGAATGACGACATGGGCCCGGGGGGCAGGAGAAGGTCCGCCCAGCCGTTCAGGCGACATCAGTCAGACCGGCAACGCCGCTGAGATCGCCCTCGAGCCAGACCTCGACCTGAAGGGCATCGCCCTCGGCAGGCACCCGGAGGGCATGGGCACGAAACCCCGCATCCAGCAGCGCGGCGAGCGTGGCGGCGCCGAGCGGCGGCAGATAGCCAAGCGGCTGCCCGTCGGCGGCCTGCACCTGGATGCTGTTGGCATCATAGCGCCGGTCGCGCTGCCGCACGAGCGCGAGGCGCGCGCCCGGGGCCGGAGGGGTCGCGGGGGCAAACTGGTCGCGGTTCGCGACGCGGGTGGTCAGCACCTTCCAGCCCTGACCGGCCCCCGCGACACCGGCGGGCGCTGCACGGCCCGCGAATGCCGGGGTGGCCACGGCGACAGGCGCCGCGGCAAGCCCCGCCGCAATGAAATTGCGACGATCCATGGGCACTCCTCCTTACTCCTGTTCGGTCTGTGCACCGCTGCCGGGGCGGGCGGGGCCAAGGTTCGGCTCTTCGCCCAGCGGTTCCATCGGCTGCGAGGTGAAGGTGCCGTTACCATCGATTGTGGTGCCTTCCGACCAGCGGCCCTGGACCGGTTCCGAGCCATCGCGCTGGAAGCCAAGGAAGGAATAGGAAAACTCGGTCTTTTCCTGATCCTGGGGGAAGCTGTTCGGGATCGGGAACACGTTCTGCGCCCCGCCCAGTTCCTCGATCACGGCAAGCCACTGGTTCTGGTGCATCGCGTCGCGGGCGATCAGGAAGGACAGCATGTCGCGCATCCCGGGATCCGAGGTCATGTTGTAAAGCCGCACCGCCAGCACGCGCCCGCTGGATTCCGCCGTGGCATTGGCCATCATGTCGGCGGCAAGATTGCCCGAGGCATAGACATGCGACATGTCGAAGGGCACGCCGTCACTGTCCACCGGCATTGCGGCAAGCCCGGTCGACAGCAGGTTCTTGAGGTTGATCCCGCCAAGGATCGCCCCACCCACGGGATCGGCCGCGGCCTCTTCCTGCAGTTCCAGCGGCGCCCCTTCGAGGTTGAGCGCCACCGCCGTGGCCAGCATCTCGATATGGCCCAGCTCTTCGGCGGCGGTATTCATCAGGAGTTGCCGATAGCGGGCGTCATTGCCGCGCGCGCCACAGGCCTGAAAGAAATACTGCATGGCGACACGGATCTCGCCCTCGACGCCGCCGATTGCCTGCTGCAGGGCGCGGGCAAACAACGGATCGGGGGTTTCGACGCGCACGGGATGCTGGAGGTTCGGATCAACATAGAACATCACGGACTCCTTTTGGGATGTATGCCCTGCCAACTGTCCGTGGGGCGCGTTGTTCCTGCCCGCGATGAAGCAGATCGATTGCGCGCGCGAGTTGCGAAGGAAGCGGCGATCATCCCGCCGGCGTTTCGGGAACATCTGCACGGCGCGCGGGTTCTTCAGCAGTTCCCGCCGCGCACGGGCCGCGGGGCGGGCTTGTCGCGTGGCCGGGCTGTCCCCCGGCGCAGCTTCAGCGAAAGGATCGAGCATGACCTTTGCTTTGCGTGATATCCTCTGGATTGCCGGCGCAGGCGCCTGCGCCCTGATCGCCCTGCGTTTCTTCGGGTTCGCCTGAGGACGGACGGCCGCGCGTGTGCCGGGATTCGGGAGGCGACCGCCCGCAAAGGCGCGCGCGGCCCCTCCGGGATGCCGGAGCAGCGCGCTCAGGCGCCGATCATTCGCCCGTCACGCGCCAGATCACATCGCCCACATCATCGGCCATCAGCAGGGATTTTCCATCCGGTCCGACCACCACGCCCACCGGACGGCCATAGGATTCCCGTTCGTCCGGCGACAGGAAGCCCCAGAGGATATCGCGCGGCGGACCCGAGGGCCGGCCGTTCGCGAAGGGCACGAAGATCAGCTTGTATCCGCTCAGCGTCGAGCGGTTCCACGACCCGTGCTGCCCGATCACCATACCGTCCGGAAACCCCGGCAGCGTTCCCGCCGGCATCCAGCACAGGCCAAGCGAGGCGGTGTGGCCGCCAAGCGCATAATCGGGCGTCAGCGCCCGCGCGACCATCTCGGGATCCTGCGGCACGCGGTCATCGATGGTCTGGCCCCAATAGCAATAGGGCCAGCCATAAAAGCCGCCATCCTGCACCGAAGTAAGGTAATCGGGGGGCGTTTCATCGCCCAGGCCGTCGCGTTCGTTCACCACGGTCCAGAGAGTGCCCGTCTGCGGCTCCCAGGCCATGCCGACCGGATTGCGCAGCCCCGAGGCAAAGATCCGCGCCGCGCCGGTGGCCAGATCCAGCTCCCAGATCGCCGCGCGGCCCTCCTCGACCTCCATGCCATCCTCGGCGATGTTCGACAGCGACCCGACCCCGGCATAGATGCGGCGCCGGTCGGGCGAGACGATCAGGCTGCGCGTCCAGTGCCCACCGGGCTTGAAGGATACCAGCCGGGTGCCAGGGCCTTCGGGGCGGCGCATCCCGGGTCTGAAATCATAGGCGATGATCCCGTCGGTATTGCCGACATAGAAGCGGTCATCGACCAGTGCCATGCCGAAGGGCTGGTTGAGCCCGTCAAGAAACACCTCGCGCTGTTCGGCCACACCATCGCCATCGTTGTCACGCCAGAGCGAGATCCGGTTGGCGCTGATGCCGATCGCCTTTGCACGGCGCATCGTCGCCTGCGTCACGCGGTCCATCAACCCCTTGGGCGGGCGCGCCTGCTGCAGCGCCTCGGCCACCAGGACGCCGCCATCGGGCAGAACCTCGATCCAGCGCGGATGATCCAGTCCGGAGGCAAAGGCATTGACCGAGAGGCCGGGCGCGGCCATGGGGCGCTGCCCTGGCGCCCAGCCGCGGGCCGTGGGCATCTTCAGGGTCATGATCCCCTGGTTGCGCGCGGGCGGGATCGCGGGGGTGCTGCCCACGGCGGCGGTGCGCGGCGCGCCGGCGCGCCGCATCAGGACCATCGCGCCGCCGACGATGGCGGTTGCTCGTGCCAGAAAATCCATGCGCTGCCTTCCCGTGCCCAAGGTTACCGAACGCTACACGACAGTCCGCGCGGGTCAATGCTCCTGTTGCGGCTTGGTCCGCAGGCTCGTGGTGCGGCAAGAAGGGGCGTGGCGGTGCCGGTCACCCCGACTGGGCCTTCCGGTCATCCTCGACCTGTTCGGCAACCTCATTGGCCGCCTCGGCTTCACGATGCAGAAGCTCGCTCAGGCGCCGCAGTTCCTTTTCGTCCAGGCGCTCCACACCGATGAAGCGGTTTTCGGCCTGACTGTGCAGGATGAGTTCGTCCAGCTTGGCCTGGAGGGCACGTCCGTCGCGGTTCTGGGAATTCTGCAGCACGAAGACCATGAGGAAGGTCACGATCGTGGTGCCGGTGTTGACGATCAGCTGCCAGGTTTCCGAGAAGCCGAAGGCCGGCCCGGTCAGCGCCCAGGCGATGATCAGCATCACCGCCATCAGGAAGGTCAGCGGGCGTCCGGCAAGTTCGGCAACCAGATTCGCGAAGCGGACAAAGAGGCCGGGACCTGTCCGGGTGGTGGTGTCGGGTCGGGTGTCGGGCATGGGGGAACCTGGGCATGGCACGCCGGGGCGCGGTGCAGCATCAACGCGGCCTGCAAGCATCGGTTCCCGCAGCCTTCGCGCGTCGGCACTGCATGGCCGTCGCCCCTCTGCTGCCGCGCGCGCCCCGGCGTGCCATGCCGGGCGGCTCGTGCGTGTGCGTGTGGGGGGAAGGGGGGGGGCGGGATCCGTTCAGGGGCCGGGCGGCAGCCTCGGATCTTCCTGCGGATGGGACGGGGCACCACCCTGTGCCGCACGGGCTGCGCGCGCGTCCAGCGCCGCCTGAAGCCGCAGCGCCAGTGCGGTCGTTTCCGGTGACAGCTTGGCGCGGGCGATCTCGGCCGCAAGCGCGGCCAGCAGCGCGTCGAGCGCATGGTCCTGCGCCGGTGCGTCGGAGAGAGGGGGCTGATCTGCGGCCATGAGCGCCTTCCGGAAAGAGTTTACGCAAGGGCGCCGCGCTGCGGCACAGATTTGCCCGCGGCAGGCGGAACCACCCCTGAGGGCGACGGTTATACCAAAGCCGTTGGCGCCTCAATTCAAAGGATCGCTGGTAATGAGTTCAAAGCCGAGCAACGAGCCGGTGACCACGGAAGTGATTACGCTGATCCCGGCCCTGCGCGCCTTTGCCTGGAGCCTGTGCCGCGAGACGACGGAAGCGGATGATCTGGTTCAGGAGACGCTTCTCAAGGCGCTGTCGAACATAGAGAAGTTCCAGCCCGGCACCCAGCTTCGGGCATGGCTGTTCACGATCATGCGCAACACATTCTATACGCGGATCAAGGTTGCGGCCCGCGAAAAGACCGGGGCTGCCGATTGCGTGGCCGACGCAATCTCGGTCGCGCCGACGCAGGAATGGTCGTTGCGCGGAGGCGAGTTGATGGAGGCGGTGGCAAGGTTGCCGGCCCATTACCGCGAGACGCTGATTCTGGTGGTCATGCTGGGCGAAAGCTATGAGCGCACGGCCGAGATCTGCGGCTGCCGGATCGGCACAGTCAAGAGCCGGATCAACCGTGCCCGCAGCATGCTGATGGCCGAACTGGGCGAGACGGTGCATTAGGCGCCGGCGCGGCAGGGCCGCCGGGGCGAACGGAGCGGCCGGGGCGCTCCCGCCCGTCTTCGATATCGGGCCTAGCCCGACATCTCATCCCGTTGGGCCGGGCGCCGCTGCGCGGCGCGTCAGAGGCCAAGCGCGAGGCGGATGATCCAGGCGACAAGGCCAAGAGCCGCAACGCCGCCTGCCCAGAGCAGCAGGAACCAGACGATGCGGCGCCAGTAGGCTGAATGCATCAGTGGTAGCCTTCGTGCGGATCCACCTTGCCGCGGAACACCCAATAGGCATAGGCGGTGTAGGCAAGGATCAGCGGTACCAGCACCACCGCCCCCACAAGAAGGAACAGCAGGCTTTCGTCCGGGGCGGCGGCTTCGTGGATCGTGACCGAGGTGGGCACGATATAGGGATAGAAGCTGATGCCGATGCCGATGAAGCCCAGAACAAAGAGGCCGAGCGCTGCGACGAACGGCAGAACGTCGCGCCGTTTCAGAAGGCCGCGCAGCAGGAGATAGAAGCAGCCGGCCACCCCCAACGGCACGATGCCGCTGTAAAGCATGTTCGGCCAGCCGAACCAGCGTTCCAGAAACAGCGGGTTGAGAAAGGGCGTCCAGAGGCTGACGAGACCCATTGCGAGGATCGTTGCCCCGGCGGTGCGCAGCGCGATCCGGCGCGCCTTGATCGCCAGCCGTCCCGAGGTTTTCATCACCAGCCAGGTCGCGCCCAGAAGCGCGTAACCCACCACCAGCGCCACGCCCGTAAGCAGCGAGAACGGCGTCAGCCAGTCCCACCAGCCACCCGCATAGGCCCGGTCCACCACCGGGATGCCCTGCACCAGCGCCCCCAGGGCCACCCCCTGCGAAAAGGCCGCGACGGTGGATCCGAAGATGAAGGACAGATCCCACAGATGTTCGGCCCGTTTGGTGCGCCAGCGGTATTCGAAGGCCACACCGCGAAAGATCAACGCCAGAAGCATCACGATCAGCGGAGCGTAAAGCGCGGGCAGGATCGTCGCATAGGCCAGGGGAAACACGGCCAGCAGCCCGCCGCCGCCCAGCACCAGCCAGGTTTCGTTTCCGTCCCAGACCGGCGCGACCGAGTTCATCATCACGTCGCGGTCGTGTTTTTCGGGAAAGAACGGAAACAGGATGCCGACCCCGAGGTCGAACCCGTCCATGATGACATAGGCCAGCACCGCGAAGGCGATGATGCCGGCCCAGATGAAGGGAAGATCAACGACCATGGAGTGCCTCCTCGTGCCGGCGGGGGTTCGGGGGGCCGGGGGTGATGCCGGCGGTGCGCAGCGGCGCGTCCTTCAGATCCTCGTCGGGATCATCCGGCAGGCGCCCCATCAGCCGCAGGATATAGAAGGTACCCGCGCCGAAAATGGCGAAATAGACGACGATGAAGGCCACGAGCGAGGCCGCGACAGCCGGCGCCGCGATGGGCGAGACGGAATCGGCCGTCAGCAGGTGCCCGTAGACCGTCCAGGGTTGCCGGCCCACCTCGGTGGTGATCCAGCCGGCCAGCACCGCGACAAAACCCATCGGCCCCATGACCAGCGCCATGCGCAGCAGCGGGCGATTGGTGAACAGATGCCCGCGCCGCCGTGCCCAAAGGCTCCAGAGCCCGAGGATCGCCATCGCGGTGCCAAGGCCCACCATGATGCGAAACGACCAGAAGACGATCGGCACCGGGGGATGAAGCTCGCGCGGGATCGTATCAAGCCCATCGAGCGGGGCGTTGAGATCGTGCAGGAGGATCAGGCTGGAAAGCTTGGGAATCTGCACGGCATAGTCGATACGCTGTTCCGCGGTGTTGGGGATCCCGAACAGGATCAGCGGCGCGCCTTCGGGGTGGCTTTCGTAATGCCCCTCCATCGCCATGACCTTGATCGGCTGGTGTTCCAGCGTGTTGAGCCCGTGCAGGTCGCCCGCGGCGATCTGCAGCGGCGCCACGACGGTCAGCATCCACATCGCCATCGAGAACATGATCCCCGCGCGTTCGCGTGCCCGCCCCTGCAGCAGATGCCAGGCGCCGACAGCGCCCACGACCAGCGCGGTGGTGAGATAGGCGGCCAGCACCATGTGCAGCAGGCGATAGGGGAACGAGGGGTTGAAGATCGCGGCCCACCAGTCAACCGGCACGAATTGCCCGACATCGTTCATCGCGAATCCCGCCGGGGTCTGCATCCAGCTGTTGACGCTGAGGATCCAGAAGGCCGATCCCAGCGTGCCGACCGCGACCATGATGGTTGCGAAGAAGTGCAGACCCTTGCCGACGCGGTTCAGGCCGAAGAGCATGATGCCCAGAAAGCCGGCTTCGAGGAAGAAGGCGGACAGGACCTCATAGCCCATCAGCGGCCCGATCACCGGCCCGGCCTTGTCCGAGAAAACCGACCAGTTGGTGCCGAACTGATAGGACATCACGATGCCCGAGACGACGCCCATGCCGAAGCTCAGGGCAAAGATCGTTTTCCAGAAGTTGAACACCTCCAGATAGACCTCGCGTTTGGTCCAGAGCCAGAGCCCCTCGAGCACCGCGAGGTAGCTGGCAAGGCCGATGGTGAAGGCGGGAAAGATGATGTGGAAGGACACCGTGAAGGCGAACTGGATCCGCGCGAGCAGGAGGGCGTCGAGGTTTTCGATCATCGCGTCATTCCTTCGCGCCAGCATCGGACGTGGCGGGATTCCGTGTGGGCCTGACCCCGCGCGCCGGGTCAGGCCCGACGGAAGAATGGGAACCCGGCTGGCATCACGGTTCCAACCATTGATGCTGCGGCTTTGTTCCGATGCTGTCCAGAGCCATTTTGTCGCGCAAGGTCAGCTGAGTCCTGTCTGATCCAGGGGAGTCGTGCGCCCGGCCTGGTTCGGGATCGAGGCCCGATCCGGCGGAGCGCCTTCCGGGGGAAGGGTCATGAGGCAAGGGTGGCCGAACGCCCGCTTGCTTGCGCAATCCGTGCCGTGGATGGCGCGCAGGGCCATTGTGGCGAAGTCTGCGCACTCGGCCGGGACGGGGCTCGGGTGCCTGGGACGGCGATGCCGTCACTGGGTGCAGTCCCGAAAGGCGCGGTGCAGATCCGGACAGGGTTCTGCGCTGATCGACAGCACAATCTGCAGACCCCGGACACGCGAGGCGCGGCAGGCGCGCCCGGGCGGTGCTTGCCGGCGTTCAAGATCCCGCCGCCGGGGGTGAAGCCGATTCACGCGCGGCGCCGGCGGGCGGGGGATCCATGCGAGGGGAAGGACCGGGTGCACCGGCGCGCGGTCGGGCGGGATCGCACCGCCCGGCCGCAGGGCTTCAGCGGTTCGTCTGGTAGCCCTGATTGGTCGTGTTCTGCTTGATATCGCCCTGACGGCCCTGTTGGGCGGTGTTCCGGTCGCGCTCGTCCCTGTCGGGGGTCGTGTCGCGGGCAGCGGTGCCGGGATCGCCCGGCCCCTTGTCGCTGCGGTTCTCGGGCGGGACGGGAGGCATGCGGTTCGTCATCTGCGGTCTCCTTGGTTCCTGTCTGTCAGAGAACCGAGGCGAGCGGGCTTTGTTCCTGAACGGGTGCAGCTCCGGCAGCAGCATAGATCGCATCGAGCGTCTGCGCCAGGGTGACAAGACGCTCGGCATCGGGATCGAATCCTTCGCCTTCCGCAAGGCGCCTCGCCCAGTCCACGGCGGCGCGGCCACCCCATTGGTCGGGCGGGGCGGCAAGGCAGTCGCGCTGCGTGCCGTTGAAGCGTTCGGCGGTGAAATCGAAGAACGACCCGTTCACATTCCGCAGCGCGGCTCCGCCCGCCGTCCCATAGAACGCGGCGCCGATGTCGGCGTCGCAGCCGGCGGGCAGGTTCCAGGAACAGGCCAGCCGTACCACCGTCCCCCCGGCAAGCGTGAGGGTGACGGCGGCGAAATCCTCGACCGCCGCGCCTTCGGGATCAAGCGGTGCTCCGCCGGCCAGCACATGGGCCTGCACATCGACCACCTTCGGATGGTCCAGCGCCCAGAGCACCAGATCCACGAGATGCACGCCGAGATCCATCACGCAGCCACCCCCGGAGAGGGCTCGGTCGTGGAACCAGGCCTTGTCGGGGCCATAGGCGTTGTGGAAGGTCAGATCGACGGCGAAGATCCGCCCCAGTGCGCCATCGCGCAGCAGGGGCCGGATCGCCGCCATTGCGGCGGTATGGCGGTAGGACAGGTCCACCGCAAGCAACCGGTCGGCGCGGCGCGCGGCCTGCACCACCGCCGCAGCCTCGGCGGCATTGCGTCCCAGGGGTTTCTGACAGAAGACCGCCATGCCGCGTTCAAGCGCCGCGATCGATTGCGCGGCGTGTTGGGCGCTGGGGGTTGCAATCACGAGCCCGTCCAGATCCTGCGCCAGAAGCGCCTCGGGATCGGCCGAGGCCCAGGCGCCGGGTGCGAGGGTTTGCGCAGCCGAAAGCGCTTCGGGCGAGGGATCGCAGAGGGCTGCGATCTCGATCCCGTCTGTGGCGCTCAGCGCCTCCATCCGGTGCCGGCCGATCCAGCCAAGGCCCAGAAAGCCGAGGCGCGGGCGGCGGAGGTCGGCCGGCGACGTGCGGGGGGAAAGCAACGTGACAGTCATTCGTAACGGATCCATGCCTTGACGAAAGCGCCGGGCTTGTCGCGGGTGTCGTCCAGCGCCTCGTCCAGGCGCGACAGCGGATAGGCGCGGCTGTAAAGCGGCGCCGGCGTCAGCCGGCCGGCGACCACGGCCTCGACCGCGGCGCGCATCCCGTCGATATAGACCGCCGGGTCACGCTCATGGGCGTTGATGACGTCGATGCCGCGCCAGTTCCACAGCTGCATGTTGACCTGACGCGGGCCGTCCTGATGATATCCGGCGATCACCAGCCGGCCGCGTTCGCGCACGAGTTCAGCGGCAAGATCAAGCGGCCATTGCTTGCCCACGCATTCGATCACGCAATCGCAGAACTGCCCGCCGGTCAGATCCCGGGTCTGGTCGATGATGTCCCAATGGTCCTGCATCGGCACCAGATGCGCCGCCCCCATGCGCGCCGCCAAGTCGAGCGAGCTTTGCCGGCGCGAGATCGCGATGACCTGCGCGCCGGCCTGCGCGGCCAGTTGCACCAGAAGCGCGCCGAGAAAGCCCACACCGATGATCGCCACGGACTGCCCCGGACGGATCGCGGCGCGCGCGAAGATGTTCATCGCGCAGCCCAGCGGCTCGCCGGGGAAGGGCTGACCATCAAGCGCGGGGGGCAGCGGCACCACCGCATTCGCCGGCGCTATGTCATGGGTGGCATAGGCGTTCTGCGACAGGATCGCCACGCGCTGCCCGGGGCGCAGCCCCACGACCTGCGCCCCCAGCGCGTCGATCACGCCCCAGCCTTCGTGGCCCATGGCGCCGGGGGCGGTGGGGTATTCCATCCAGTCCGGGCCGGCCCACGGCCCGAGGTTCGAGGCACAGACGCCACAGCCTTCAAGCCGCACCCGAACCTCGTGCGGGCCGGGTTCGGGCAAGGGGGTTTCGATGATCCTGATCTCGCCGGGGGCCGAGAGGACGGCGGCGGGGATGGTCTGGACGGTGTCGGTGATATCGCGCACGAAGACTCTCGCTTGTTGGGAGGGGATCTGACGGGTCAGGATGGCGAGGCCGCGACCTGAAGCCAGCCGGTACCGCGGCGGACCCGGGCATGCCCGCCACTGCCCTTGGGGGCGGTGCCATGCTGCGCGGGCGTGGTGCCGGGGGGCGCGGCGCGGCCGATGCCGATGCAATCGAGCCCCGCACGGGCGGCCGCATCTGGGCAGAGGAGGTTGCGGAAATCGAACAGCAGCTTGCCCGACATCCGCTGCGCGAGACGGCCCAGATCGAGGCGACGATATTCTTCCCATTCGGTCAGGATGACGACCGCATCCGCGCCGGCTGCGGCGTCATAGGGATCATCGGCCCAGCCGACGCCCGGCAGCAGCGCCGCCGCCTGGTCGCGGGCCTTGGGGTCATGGCCCGTTACGGTGACCCCGGCCGCCGTCAGCGCCGGCACGACCGAGAGCGCCGCCGCGTCGCGCACATCGTCGGTGCCGGCCTTGAAGGCCATGCCCAGGACCGCGACGCGCCGCGGGCGCCGCTCGGTCCCGTTCTGGCGGGCGTCCAGGGCCTGAAGGATGCGCCCGGCAAGCGCGGTCTTGCGCGCCTCGTTGGCCGCGATCAGCGCCTCGATCACCGTCTGGCGCGCACCCAGACGGCGCCCGGTGGCGGCAAAGGCGCGGGTGTCCTTGGGAAAGCAGGATCCGCCAAAGCCGGGCCCCGCCTGCAGGAACCGGGGGCCGATGCGGCTGTCCAGCCCGATGCCCTCGGTCACACGTGCGATATCGCCGCCTGCGGCCTCGCACAGATCGGCCAGTTCGTTGACAAAGCCGATGCGCAACGCAAGGCAGGCATTGGCGGCATATTTGATCAGTTCCGCATCGATCGTCCCGGTCCGGACATAGGGAACGCCCTGTTCGGTGAGCGGGGCATAGAGGGCCGCCATGACCCCGGCGGCGGCCGGATCGTCGGCCCCGACCACGATCCGGTCTGCCGTGAGGAAATCCGCGAGCGCCGAACCTTCGCGCAGGAACTCGGGGTTCGAGACGACGGCCACATCGCCGGCCCCGCGCGCCCTCGCCACAAGGGCCGCCACCGACCGGGCGGTGCCGGCGACGACGGTGGACTTGATCGCGATCACCGCGCCGGGGCGCAGGCGCGGGGCGATCTGGCGCGCGGCCTCGTGAATCTGTGCAAGGTCGATGTCGCCGTCGGCACCGGATGGCGTGCCCACGGCAAGCATCACCACATCGGCCGTGCCAAGCGCAGGTGTATCGGGATCGGCGAACTGCAGCCGGCCCGAAAGCCGGCACGCCTGCACCACATCGGCCAAGCCGGGTTCATAGATCGGAATGTCTCCGGCGCGCAGCGGGCCGAGACGGCGCGGATCCGATTCGACACAGGTGACGGAATGGCCCAGGTGCGCAAGACAGGCACCGGTTGTGAGCCCGACATAGCCGGCCCCGATCATCACGATGTTCATTCCGTTCTCCTCTTTCCGGATGCCGGCGCCTGCCGGACCAGCCCTTAACGGGCGGCAGACCCGGCTGGTTCCAGAAGTAGAGGCTGGGATGGGCGGGAAGTTGCTGATGATGTCATTGATGCCGGCGTCGGCGCCATCCCCCCGGATTTCCATGGAACATTTGCTGCCGCCGTCCGTTGGGTGGCCATCATCAGCATCCAGAACAGGAACAGGGGACGCATATGCCAACTACGCTCGTTACCGGCGGATGCGGGTTCATCGGACGCCACGTGGCCGAGGATCTGCTGGCCCACGGCCATGAAGTGCGCCTTCTCGATGCCTTCATCGACCAGGTGCATGACGGGGCCGAGGTCGCGCTGCCCGAAGGCGCGCAGGTAATCCGCGGCGATGTGCGCGACAGCGATCTGGTGCGGCGGGCGCTGAAGGATGTGGATCATGTGGTGCATCTGGCCGCCGAGGTGGGCGTGGGCCAGTCGATGTACGAAATCGCCCGCTACGTTGGCGGCAATGACCTGGGAACGGCGGTGTTGCTCGAGGCGATGGCCGGCCTGCCGATCCGCAAGATCGTCGTCGCCTCGTCCATGAGCGTCTATGGCGAGGGGCTTTACGAGGCCGCCGATGGCAGGCAGTTGAACGCGGTGCGCCGCAGCCCGGCGGAAGTGCGCGCCGGCCGCTGGAACCCGACCGACAGCGACGGCGGGGCCTTGCAGGCCATTGCGACCGACGAAACCAAGCCGGTCGATCTGGCCTCGATCTATGCGCTGACCAAGTATTTCCAGGAACGCGCCGTGCTGATCTGGGGCGAGGCCTATGGCGTCGATGCGGTTGCGCTGCGGCTGTTCAACGTCTTCGGGGCCGGGCAGGCGCTTTCCAACCCCTATACCGGGGTTCTTGCGAACTTTGCCTCGCGGCTGGCGAATGGCCAGGCGCCGATGATCTTCGAGGATGGCGAACAGCGCCGCGACTTCGTGCATGTGCGCGATGTGGCGCGCGCCTTCCGCCTCGCTCTGGAGCGGCCCGAGGCAGCGGGGCAGGTGCTCAATATCGGGTCGGGCAATGCCTATCCGATTTCCCGCGTGGCCACCTTGCTGGCCGAGGCGATGGGCGTGCCGCACATCGCGCCCGAGATCCTGCAGAAGGCCCGGTCGGGCGATATCCGCAACTGCTTTGCCGATATCGGCCGCGCGCGGGCGGTGCTGGGCTTCGAGCCGCAGTTCAAGCTGGAGGATTCGCTGACCGAGTTCGTGGACTGGGTGCGGGGAATGACGGTGATCGACCGCGGCGCCGAGATGAAACGCCAGCTCGAAGAGCGGGGGCTCGTATCATGACCGGACGGCCGGCGCTGAGGCCCGATGCGGCCTATGGGTTTGTCGAATGGTTCCGTCCCGGAGAATATGAGCGGACCGAGGAGACGCTGGCCGGGCTGCGGGCTTCGGGCGCGCAATACCTGCGCACGCATCTGTCCTGGGCCGAATATCTGGCGCCGGGCGGGGCGGAATGGTTTGCCTGGCTTCTGCCCAAGCTGGGCCGCGATTTCGACCTTCTGCCCTGTGTCCACTACACGCCGCCGTCGATCTCGCGCAACGGCAAGTGCACGGGGGCGCCGCATGACCTGAAGGCCTATGCCGATTTCATCGACCATGTCCTGACGCTGCATGGCGAGCATTTCGAACATGTCGAACTGTGGAACGAGCCCAACAACCTTCTGGACTGGGACTGGCGCGCCGATCCGAACTTTGACCTGTTCTGCGAAATGGTCGGCGGCGCGGCCTATTGGGTGAAGAAGCGTGGCTGGAAGGCGGTTCTGGGCGGGCCGTGCCCCTTCGATCCGCTCTGGCTCAACATGATGGGCGAGCGCGGCATTCTGAACGAATGTGCCGCTGTGGGCTTCCACGGTTTTCCGGGCACCTGGGACAGCGAGGCGGCGACCTGGGGCGGATGGGATCTGCATCTGGGCGAGATGCGCGCCATCCTTGACCGGCACAACCCGCAGAACGAGTTGTGGATCACCGAAACCGGCTATTCCACCTGGCGGCGCGACGAGATGGAGCAGGCCCGGCGCTTCGTGTCGGCGCTGCAGGTACCGGCCGACAGGATGTACTGGTACGCCTGGCGCGATCTGGCCCCGGACGTGGCGGTGCAGGAAGGGCTTTGGTTCGATCCCCGCCACTATCATCTGGGCGCGGTGGATTCCGGCAATCAGCCCAAGCTTCTGGCGCGGCTGCTGATGGCAGGGGGGTTGCCCCGCCTAGCCGAGACCGCACAGCTTGCCGTGCCGGAACTGGCCCGCGCAGAACGCCCTGTCGTCATCACCGGCGGCAGCGGGTTCATCGGATCGAACCTTGCCGATAGCTTCCTGTCCGAGGGGCAGGAGGTCATCATCCTCGACAATCTCAGCCGTCCCGGGGTGGATGAAAACCTGCACTGGCTGTCGGAACGCCACGGCGAACGGGTGCATGCGGTTCTGGCCGACCTGCGCGATGAACCGACGCTGAGCGCCGTGATGCAGGATGCGTCGGCGGTCTTTCATCTGGCCGGCCAGACCGCTGTCACCACGAGCCTTGAGCATCCGATCCAGGATTTCGAGGTGAACGCCCGGGGCACGCTGAATGTGCTTGAGGCGGTCCGCGCGACGGGACGCACGGTGCCGGTGATCTTTGCCAGCACCAACAAGGTCTATGGCGGGCTCGAGGATCTGGAGATGCAGTCGCTCAACGACCGCTATCTGCCCGCCGATGCCGCGATCAGCGCCGGCGGCATCGACGAGACGCGCCCGCTGGACTTCTGCACGCCTTACGGCTGTTCCAAGGGGGTCGCCGATCAATATGTGCTGGATTACGCCAAGACGCGCGGCATGCAGGCGGCGGTGCTCCGCATGAGCTGCATCTATGGCCCGCGCCAGTTCGGCACCGAAGACCAGGGCTGGGTCGCGCATTTCCTGATCCGCGCGCTCAGGGGCGAGCCCATCTCGATCTATGGCGACGGTCGGCAGGTGCGGGACGTTCTGCATGTGGACGATGCCGTTGCCGCCTATCGCGCGCTGCATGACCATTCGGCGCGTCTGACGCACCGGGTGTTCAATCTGGGCGGCGGCGTCCAGAACGCCGTCAGCCTTCAGTCGGTCCTGCACGAGATCGGGCGCCTGACCGGACGCGCGCCGGATGTGCAGTATGCCGACTGGCGGGCAGGGGATCAGCTGTATTTCGTGGCCAACACCCGGCAGCTTCAGGCCGCCACCGGCTGGTCGGCGCGCGTGCACTGGCGCGAAGGGCTGCGAGACCTGGCGGTCTGGCTGGCCGAAAACCGGCTGCAGCAGCGCGGTCTTGTGCCCGAAAAGCGGAAGATCAGGGCATGAACATAACCACCCCTTTCAGAAAGAGCCATGACATGGCGGGTATCCGGCTGCTCATGACCGTGGATGCCGTGGGTGGCGTCTGGCGCTATGCGATGGATCTGGGCACGGGGCTGCGGGCGGCGGGGCTCGAACTCGTCTTTGCCGGTTTCGGCCCCGAGCCATCGGCCGCGCAACGCGCCGAGGCCGAGGCACTGGGCGTGGTCGAGTGGTGCCACGCGCCGCTGGACTGGATGCTGGACGACGAGGCCGGACTGGACGTGGTGCCCGACGTGATCGCGCGGCTTGTCGCGCTGCATGGCGTCGATCTGGTGCATCTGAACCTGCCGTCACAGGCGGTGGGGCTGAAGGTTCCGGTGCCCGTGGTCGTGGTGTCGCATTCCTGCGTCGTCAGCTGGTTTGCCGCCGTGCGCCAGGCCGGCGTGCCGCGCAGCTGGGAATGGCAGGCCCGGCGCAACATGCAGGGTTTCGCCGCAGCCGATATCTCGGTCGCCCCGTCGCGCAGCCATGCGGCGCTGCTGGAAAGCTGCTATGGCCCGATCCGGGGGATTCATGTGGTGCACAACGCGTCACGGCTGACCGAGCGGCAGACCAGTGGCGAACCTTTCGTGCTGGCCGCTGGGCGCTGGTGGGATGACGGCAAGAACGCCGCCGTTCTGGACGAGGCCGCGCCCCGCATGGACTGGCCCCTGGTCATGGCTGGCGCGAACCGGTCCCCCAAGGGTGATGGCGTGAAGATCCAGCACGCCGACCACCGCGGCGAGCGTGGCTTTGCCGAGGTTGTCGGCCTGATGTCCCGCGCGGGCATCTTCGTGTCCCCCTCGCTTTACGAGCCCTTCGGCCTTGCCGTGCTTGAGGCGGCGCGGAGCGGTCTGCCACTGGTCCTGTCCGATATCCCGACCTACCGCGAGCTTTGGGATGGTGCCGCGCTGTTCTTCGCCCCCAACCGGCCCGAGGCCCTGGCCGCCGAGGTGAACCGGCTCGTGGCCGATCGCGCCCTGCGCCAGCGTCTGGGGGCCGCGGCCCAGGAACGGGCGGCGCGCTACCGGCCCGCGCAGCAGACCGAGGCGATGCTGCGCATCTACGGCGATCTCTGCGCCGTCACCACCCCTTCGGCGGAGCGATGAGCCATGCGTGTCCTGTTCTATACCCATTCGCTGATTTCCGACTGGAATCACGGCAATGCCCATTTCCTGCGCGGGATCATGCGCGACCTGATCCGCCGCGGCCATGACACCCGGGCCCTGGAACCGCGCGACTCCTGGAGCCGTGAAAACCTCATCAAGGATCGCGGCCGCGCTGCGCTTGACGAGTTCGCAACCCTGTTCCCGGAACTGCAGTCCGACATCTACGATGCCGGTTTCGACCATGAGGCGGCGCTTGATGCCGCCGATGTGGTGATCGTGCACGAATGGACCGATCCCGCCCTGATCGCCCGCATCGGACGGGCGCGGGCGGCAGGGGGGCGGTTCCTGCTGCTGTTCCACGACACCCACCACCGCGCCGTCAGCGCCGAGGGCGAAATCGCCGGGCTGGATCTGTCGGGCTATGATGCCGTCCTGGCCTTTGGCGAGGCGCTGCGCGAGCGCTACCTTGCGGCGGGCTGGGGGCGACGGGTGTTCACGTGGCACGAGGCTGCGGATGACATCCTGTTCCGCCCCCTCACGGGGCGCGAGCCGGACTCGGACCTGATCTGGATCGGCAACTGGGGGGATGACGAACGCAGCGCCGAACTGCAGGAATTCCTGATCGGGCCGGTGGCGCGGCTGGGTTTGCAGGCCGTTGTGCGCGGCGTGCGCTATCCGGACGAGGCCCTTGCCGCGCTGAAGGAAGCCGGGATCAGCTATGGCGGATCGGTTGCAAATGCGCGGGTGCCCGAAGCCTTTGCCCGCCACCGCATGACCGTGCATGTCCCGCGTCGTCCCTATGTCGAGGCGCTGGCCGGCATTCCCACCATCCGCATGTTCGAGGCCCTGGCCTGCGGGATCCCGCTGGTCAGTGCGCCCTGGTCAGATGTGGAAGGTCTGTTCCGCCCCGGCGATTATCTGAAGGCCCGGAATGGTGCCGAAATGGAACAGCATCTGCGGATGCTTGCGGCGGATCCTGACGCGCGGCGCGACCTCGCCCGGGCAGGGATGGAAACCGTCTGCGCCCGTCATACCTGCCGCCACCGTGTGGACGAGCTTCTTGCCATCCTTGCCACCCTCTCGGATCAGATCGCACAGCCGGAGCCTGCGGAATGAAAAGCATCGCCTTCTACGGATCAAGCCTTCTGTCGTCCTACTGGAACGGTGCGGCCACCTATTACCGGGGGCTTTTGCGGGCGCTGGCCGCGCGGGGGTATGAGATCACCTTCTACGAACCCGATGTCTATGACCGCCAGAAGCACCGTGATATCGACCCGCCCGACTGGTGCCGCGTCGTGGTCTATGACGGGACCGTTCCGGCCCTGAAGGCCGCCGCAGCCGAGGCGCGCCATGCCGACATCGTCGTCAAGGCAAGCGGCGTCGGGTTCGAGGATGACCTGCTGCTGGCCGAGGTCTTTGCAGCCGCCCGGCCCGGGGCGTTGCGGATCTTCTGGGATGTGGATGCGCCGGCGACCCTGGCCGAACTGCGTGCCGCGCCCGACCACCCGCTGCGCCGGATGCTGCCGGATCTTGACATGGTGCTGACCTATGGCGGCGGCGATCCGGTGGTCAGTGCCTACCGGGGGCTGGGGGCGCGGGCCTGTGTGCCGATCTACAATGCCCTTGATCCATCCACCCACCACCCCGTGCCGCCCGAACCGCGCTTTGCGGCCGATCTGGGCTTTCTGGGCAACCGGCTGCCCGACCGCGAGGCGCGTGTGGCCGAGTTCTTCATCGGACCGGCCCTGCGCCTGCCTGACCAGCGGTTCATCCTGGGCGGGTCCGGCTGGCATGACTATCCGCTGCCGGCCAATCTGCGCAGCCTCGGCCATGTGCCCACCGCCGATCACAATGCCTTCAACACCACGCCGCGCGCGGTGCTGAACATCGCGCGCGACAGCATGGCCGAGGTGGGCTTTTCCCCCGCGACCCGCGTCTTCGAGGCAACCGGCGCCGGCGCCTGCCTCATCACCGACTACTGGCAGGGGATCGAGCAGTTCTTCAAGCCGGACGAGGAAATCCTCGTGGCCCGTGACGGGCAGGACGTAGCCGAACACCTTGCGGCCCTTCGCCCGGGCGAGGCCCGCGAGATCGGCGCCCGTGCACTTGGCCGCGTGCTGCGGGAACACACCTATGACCACCGTGCGGCAGATGCCTGCGCACTGTTTCGCACCCATGCCCTTGGCGCCGGAATCCCCTCATGACCCAACGCTATGATCTCGTCTTCATCGGCCTGTCGCTGTCCTCGTCCTGGGGGAATGGACATGCCACAACCTATCGCGCGCTGCTGCGTGGCCTGAAGGCCGAGGGCAAGCGGGTGCTGTTTCTGGAACGCGATGTGCCCTGGTATGCCGCGAACCGCGATCTGGCCGTGCCCGATTTCTGCGACCTGCGCCTTTATGACAGCGTTGATGAGCTTGTCTCCGGGCATGGGGAAACGCTCTTCGCCGCCCGCACGGTGGTGGTCGGCTCCTATGTTCCCGAGGGGCGCAAGGTCATCGACGCAGTTGCGGCCATCGGGCCGACGCAGCTGTGTTTCTATGACATTGACACGCCGGTCACGATGGATCTGCTGCTCCGGGGCGAGGAAGACTGCCTTGCCCGCCGTCAGGTGCCGCTGTTCGACATCTACTTCTCGTTCGCGGGGGGCGAGGTGCTGGAGCGGCTTGAGCGCGAATTCGGCGCGCAGCGGGCGGTGGCGCTTTACTGTTCGGTGGATGCGGAACGCCATGCGCCGGCTGCCGATCCCACGCCGAAATGGGATCTTGGCTATCTGGGCACCTACAGCGATGACCGGCAGCCCAAGCTCGAGGCACTGCTGATCGAACCCGCCCGGCGCCTGCCGGACATGCGCTTCGTGGTGGCGGGGTCGCAGTATCCTGACGACATCGACTGGCCCGCCAATGTGGAGCGGATCGAGCATCTGCCGCCGGATCTGCACGCCGGTTTCTATCAGAGCCAGCGGTTCACACTGAACGTGACCCGGGCCGACATGGTTGCCGCGGGATGGTCGCCCAGTGTGCGCCTGTTCGAGGCTGCAGCCTGTCACACCCCGATCATCAGTGACTTCTGGCGCGGCCTGGACGAGCTTCTGCCCGAGGACGAAGCGGTGCTGATCGCGCGGGATGCCGGCGATGTGGTGACGATCCTCACCGCGCTCAGCAACAGCCATCGGGAAGACATTGCCCGACGCGCGGCGGCAATCGTCCGGCAGGATCATACCGGCCAGGCCCGCGCCCGCGACCTTGTCGCGGCGCTGGCGGCACCGGTCATGGAGCGACGCGCAGCAGTGGCCGGAGCCCGGGCATGAGCATTACCAATGGGAGAGACACGATGGCGGGATTGAGCATTCTGGTGGCGGGCGGCGCAGGATTCGTCGGCTCGCATCTGTGCGACGCGCTGCTGGCGCAGGGACACCGGGTGATCTGCCTCGACAGTTTCCTGACGGGATCGATGCGCAATCTGGAGCCGCTCCGCAATCACCCGCGCTTCTCGCTGATCGAGCAGGACATCTGCGTGCCCACGGTGATCGACCAGCCCCTGGACCGGGTCTACAACCTTGCCTGCCCGGCCTCTCCGCCGCGGTACCAGGCGGATCCGGTGCATACGATGATGACCTGCATCAGCGGCACCGGCAATCTGATGCATCTTGCCGCCGAGCACGGGGCGCGGTTTCTTCAGGCCTCGACCAGCGAGGTCTATGGCGATCCCGAGCGGCACCCGCAGCACGAGGATTACTGGGGAAATGTGAACTGCACGGGTCCGCGCGCCTGTTATGACGAAGGCAAGCGTGCGGCCGAGGCACTGTGCTTCGACTGGCTGCGCGCGGGCAAGGGCGATGTTCGGGTCGCGCGGATCTTCAATACCTACGGGCCGCGGATGCAGCCCGATGACGGGCGGATCGTGTCGAACTTTCTGGTTCAGGCGCTGCGCGGCGATCCGATTACCGTCTATGGACGTGGCGAGCAGACGCGTTCATTCTGCTTCGTCTCGGATCTGGTGGCTGGCCTGATCGCGCTGATGGAGGTCGAGGACAACCCCGGTCTGCCGGTCAATCTGGGCAATCCCGGCGAATTCACGGTCATGGAACTGGCCGAGCTCGTCCGCGCGATGACCGGCACCTGCTCGGCTCTCGTGCACCGGCCCTTGCCGGCGGACGATCCGCAGCGTCGCCGCCCCGATATCAGCCGTGCAAGGGCGATTCTGGGCTGGGAGCCGAAGATCCCGCTGGGCGATGGGCTGCAGCGAACGGCCGAATGGTTCGCGCTTGAACTGGGGGTGGATCTGCCCGCTGGCCCGGAGCGTGCCCTGGCACGCGCCTGAGCGCAGGAAATCCGCCGCGAATGGTTCGCTTGCATGGGGGCAGGCCATCGGTAATACTCGGTTCATTGAAGATAACCGGGTTCGGGTCGCCCGACCCGCCGAGGTAGCATATGACGAATGAAATGGTTTCAGCGGGTGCCCCTGCGCAGCAATCGATTTGGCTGAGTGATTTCCATACGAAGTCCGAAGGAGTGGGCTTTGTCGAAAAGAGCCCGTTGCAGACCCTGGTCTTCGTGCGACGCGCCCGGCCGATCCTTCTTGTTACTTTCGACAATCTGACGAAGGCGGGCGACACATCCGAAGACCGGGAACCCTGGGCCTACAGCTTTGCGCGGGATCATGGCCTGTCGCATCTGGGCGTTATGACGCATGCGGCGAACTGGTATCGCGACGCGGCGTTGCTGGCCCGGTTCGAGAAACTGGCGGCCGACGGCTTCTTTGCCGGCCATGAACGCGTGGTCTTCGCCGGAGTGTCGATGGGGGCGTTCGCCGCGCTGTCGTTCGCGGCGCTGGTTCCCGGGGCCCATGTGATTGCAATCAACCCGCAGTCCACGCTGGACGAGACGCTTGTGCCTTGGGAGGATCGCTTTCCGCAGGGACGTAGCCAGGACTGGACGCTGCCTCTCTCGGATGCGGCGGCGGTCACGGCGGGGCATGGCCAGGTCAGCATCTTCTACGATCCCTATCATGTGCCCGACCAGCGGCATGTCTCGCGTTTCAGCGGCAAGAACATCCGGCTGTTCAACTGCCGGCATTCCGGGAACAAGACTCAGGGCTTCCTGCGTCGTGCCGGAATTCTGGAACCTCTCATGGAACGGATGATCTTTGGCGAACTGACCGAGGCCGAGTTCTACCGCCTTTACAGGAACCGCCGCAGCCTGCCCTGGCTTCGTAACGTCCTCGCCGGGCATTTCCGCGCCAAAGGCCGCGATGAGATGGCTGCGCGGATACGAGCTCTCAGACTCCCGCGGCAGGGGGCAGCAGGTGCCGTTGCGGCAGCGCCGGCGGTGTTGCGTGACCGCAGCGGCCAGAAGAACGACCGCCGGCTGATGATCACGACGATGAAGAACGAAGGCCCGTTCATGCTTGAATGGGTGGCCTACAACCGGTCGATCGGGTTCACCGACTTTCTGATCTACACCAACGACTGCGCGGATGGCACCGACCACATGGCGTCACGGCTCCAGGAGCTGGGGGTTGCCGTTCATCAGGAGAACCCTGCCAAGGCAGAGCAAAGCCCGCATCGTGTCGCCCTGAACCATGCCATTCGTCACCCGCTCTACCGGACAGCCGACTGGGCGATCAACGCTGATTGCGACGAGTTTCTCAACATCCGTGCCGGTGACGGAACGCTGGACGATCTCTTCGAAGCCTGTGGTCCGGCCGACGCGATCTCGCTCTGCTGGAAGATGTTCGGCTGTGGCGGGATCGAGACCTACGAGGATCGCTTTATCAGCCGGCAGTTCACCTGGGCTGCGCCCGAGATCGGTTTCACAAGCCAGCGCGCGAGCGGGTTCAAGACCCTGTTTCGCCCGGATTCGGGCGTCAACAAGCTCGGCGTGCACCGGCCGCGCTTTGGGGAGGACGCACAGGATGTGCTGTGGAAGGATGCTGGCGGCAAGCAGATGCCGCAGCGCTATATCGCGGACGGCTGGTCGGCGCCGCGCGATTTCAGCCACAGCCATGCCCGCCTTCACCATTATGCCGTGCGGTCGATCGACAGTTTCCTTGTCAAGCGGGATCGGGGCCGCGCCAATCATTTCCGGCAGGATCAGGGCCTGGACTACTGGATCGACATGAATCTCAACGTGGAGATCGATGAGACGATCCTGTCGCGCCTGCCGCGGGCCGAGGCCGAGTTCGCCCGCCTGCTGAAGGATCCGGTGCTGGCGGATCTTCATGCCGCTGCGGTCGCATGGCACCGGAGCCGGATCGAGGATCTGAACGCGCGCGAGGGCTGGCCCGAGTTCCGCGCCGCGATCCGCGCGATCAATCCGCCCGGCGAGATGCCTGCGCCCAGGACGAATGACCGAGCCGCAGGATGAGCGACCCCCACATCGTTCTGCATGGCGGCTTTCACAAGACGGCCACCAGCCACATCCAGTCGCTGCTGATGCGGAACGTGAAGCACCTGCACCGCAGGGGCGTGACCTATGTACATCATCGTCACACGCGCAAGCAGTTGACGATTCCCTGCATGTCGAATGCCTATCAGAAGGTGGGAATCGGCTGGAAGCCGGTCATCGACGATGCAGAGCTTGCGGCTCTGGCGGACAAATTCTTCGGCCGCGTCATGGATGCCGCCGCGCCGCGCCTGATCCTGTCGGATGAGAACTTTGCCGGCCATTGCGGACATTGCATCCGCGACGGGAGCCTCTACCCGTTCCGGGATCATTTGCTTGGTGCGCTCGCTGGTGTCGTCCCGATCCCCGTGCGCGAGGTCCATCTTGGCATCCGGAATTACGCCGACTTCTTTTCCTCTGCCTATATCGAGTTCCTGCGGTCCGCCTCGGCTAACTCGTTCCTGGCCGACGATGTGATGAAGCGTCAGGTTCTGGATCAGGGGGCAGGCTGGCATTCCGCGATAACGTCCTGCATCGAGCATTTCCCTGCGGCCCGCGTTCATGTCTGGCGCTACGAGGATTTTCGACAGATCGAGCCCGTCATCATGGCGAACCTCTGCGGTCCGACTGTGGATGTGGGGCGGTTCAAGTCGCCGGGGACTGAAAACAAGCGTCCCTCGGCATCGGGCCGGGCTGTGCAGGAGCTTTTGCAGATCGCGCGTGTCCAGGGCCCGGGTGCTGCGCTGGAGCAGTGGCGCGAGCTGCAGGAGCGCTTCCCTCGCGGTGCCCGATGGGCCGCCTATGACCCCTGGAGTCCGCCGGAGCGCAGCCATCTGACTGCACTTTACGAGAAGGATGTCGCGGCGATCGCCACCGACCCTCGCATCATCCTTGTCCGGCCCTGAGGCCGGTCGCGTTCAGCTTCCTGCGCAGGCAGCACATCCGCCCCCGCTTCTTGGGCGTGCTTCCAGTCTGCGGCCGGTCCGCACGGCGCGACGTGCCAGAAGGGCCAGTCCGGCCGGGGGGATGCGCGGGCGACCGCCTGCATTCCATGGCGCGGTCTGGCCCGATCCGGCTGCGGGTCATTCCGCGAGGGTTCTGCGACGAAGGTCCGATGAGCCACGGTAGCAGGTTTTCCCGGGCGCATCCGGACTTGTGCCGTTGCCGATCCGCCGGTCTCGGGGCGGATTGCGTCCTGGCTGCTGGGGCCGGGCCGCCATTGCGCAACCAGTAGCAGCCTGGCTGCTTGTGCTCCGGAGAACCGGAATCGTCCGGATCCCCGAGTCGCCGCAACAGGGACAGGGGCGTCGTGACCCGCCGGCCGGGAGGTCCGCGGACGCTTCGGCGCAGAGGCACATCTGGTAGCATGATCCGCCGCGACTACACGATCCGGCCGCTGCACGGCAATCCGGCAAAAAATCGACAGGCTGCTGCATTTTTCCTCTTGCGGATATTTGTTGTGGTTCGTAAATACCGCTTCACCGAGACGGACGGTAGCGGGTTGGAGCGGTTGCTCTGGTTGGTTGTCTG